>JBKEEB010000092.1:0-62254 GCA_047975735.1 Niabella sp. | reverse complement strand
TATGGCTAAATAACATCCAAAACTCACGTTAATATATTTCAAATTCGTATAAGCTATTAAGGAATGGCCACTTTTACAAAAGAGGTTTTTACCATTGCAGAAACAGTACCATCGCCCAACTGTCCTGCATCATCAGCCCCCGTAGCCCAAATGGAGCCATCTGTTTTTTGGATGGTGGTATGATAAGAGCCCGCACTAACTGACTTTACACCCGTAGCAGCTATTTTCCAACTAAGCTGGTTATCGGTATTCCCCAAGCCGAGGTTACCATATTGGTTATTACCGGCTACATAAAGTGTACCGTCAGCTGAGATGATAAAACTGCTGCTTTTTGATTGAGAAACCCCTATATCAACAGCTCCGTCAAATACAGAAGTAAGTGCCGTTTTCATGTCAGTAGAACCATTACCAAATGCACCATTGCCATATCCGCAAACTTTTACCTGTCCATTATTTGCTAATAAAAAGTTGAACATATCGCCGGCAACTATTTTAATGATGCCCTCAGCAATTTGCATAGGTGTAGCCAAGGATGATGGCGAAGTTGTTCCCAACCCCAAGGCGCCATTATTATTAGCACCAACAGCCCAAACCGTTCCATCGGTTTTTAAAAACAGGGTATGGTTAACACCCGGCGCTACCATTTTTACATTATCCAAAATCACTTTTGTAAACAAATATTTATTCTCCGGCTCCATCGGCCCCGTTCCTAACATTCCCCAATAATTAAACCCTGCCGCCCATACAGAATTATCTGTTTTTATAATAAAGGTACTTTGCAAACCTGCATAAACTGCTTTTACATTATCTGCCAATTTTACAAAGGAGGTTTTCATCACATTGGTTCCATCACCCAAATTCCCACCAATATTACGTCCTGTTCCCCAAAGGGTATTATCGGTTTTAATAATAAAGGTTTCCTGAAAGCCCGCTGCTACCGATTTTACATTACTGGCAACTTTTACCCATTTTGTTTGATTTTCGGTATTACCAGTACCTAAAAAACCAAAATCGTTCCAACCGATGCCCCAAAGGTCGCCGTTGGTTTTTAATAACATGGTGTGGCCGCCGCCGGAGGAAAACTGTGCAACGCCAACAGTTGGTACTTGCTCTTCATCATTGTTTACTTTGTCTTTTTTGCAGGATGCAAATACAACTACTGCAAATAATAGTATAAATACTTTTCTCATTTTTCTTGATTTTAAGGTTACGGTTCAAATAGCCATTTATTTTTCGCCAATTGTTTTTTCTACTATAATATCAAACTTTATACTGCCGCTCTTTGTTCCGGAGCGGATAACGCTTTTTACCAACAATAGTGCGCGCAGGGTATTATTGAGTCGAATAAGATATACTTTACCGTTGTCGGGTGTTACATAGCTAATACCACCCACCTTGTTGGTGCCACCATTAGCTACAATAAAGTTTTGAGAGAAGCTTTTCCAAGTCAGGTTTTGAGTAATTTCATTAAACTGATCGGTTTTTAAATCGCTGGCAACAATATCGCCCGTCATTACCAAGCCCTGCTCCCACGCATCTACACCGCCAGTGGATTCAGAAAACAACGGATTTTCGGCATACTCGCTTTTAAAGGCAGAAGCTTCCCGGGCATTGCCGGGAAATGTAAGCAATACATTATCGCCATATTCTCTAAAAAATACTAATGATGCATCTTCGGGCATTTCTTTGGCTGCATCCAAATCCACTACTTTCCCGGTTTTTGCAATAAAAAACTGACCATATTTTGTATTACGCTGGTCGCCCATCATTACATCTTTATACACTGAAACAGTTTTGGTTATGGCAGGTTTGGCCTTAATAGGAGCGGGCTTTGCTGTCTTTTTTTGTGCAGATACCGCATGCATGGTTAGCAGCATCAATACGATGAAGTAAAACTTTTTCATGATTGATTCTATTATGTGTTTTACAATTGTTATCATTAATTTTTTATGAGCAACTCAATAAATCTGGTATTTTATCCATTCGCTATCGCTGATATTCAAACTCCATTCTGATGTCGCCAAATACCAGATTAGAAAATCCGCCGCCATGCGATTGCCATGCCGGAGCATTCATATCATCAGAGCTACAAAACGTATAGCGTTGCAACGAAAGCACATAGCCTCCATACCAAATTGGCATACTCGCACCTGTGGGAAACCGGTGCTGGAATTGATTGTTATCTAAATCGTTAAAACAAATGCCATACATCCGTACTTTTCCGACACCATCATTGGTCCATGGTTCAACATTTACAGAAGATATGTTGCCCCATACAACAGATCCGTTTGTAGCAGCTGCTGCATCAATTGTTACATCTACATATCCCAAACGTTGTGGTGCAACAATCATTGGGTAAACTATTGAAGTTGAATCGGTCGTTACAAATGTGTATAGCTGCAACCTATATGTGCCTGCTGATGGAGAGCGAAGCCCTAAGCGCTTAATGGTTCCTTTTTTATAGGTTAAAAACCGAATGCCTACCTGATACTTACCCGCTGAGCCACTTGAGGTTTCATGGATGGCATCGGGCATATTAACTATAGAACTCAAAGGATCAATGGTGGAAGTTTTTACTGGTGTTTCCTCATTATCTTTCTTACAAGAGAAAAATATTATGGTTAAAGAAAATGCTAATAAGTACTGTTTCATAATTGTGTTTTTTTGATGATTATTTAATATTTGCTAAGAGGGACTAAAATTCAATTGCAGCATTCACCGTTTTTTCTTGTCGATCTTTATTAAACAGCTTGAGATCTTTCAGCAAAAGTTGATTGCCTTCTACCGAAATAGAGCCTGTAGTTTTATCAGAAGTTACAAATTCCTTATCGCCTAAATTGGCACCGGATAGGGCAATAAACGCTTCTCCATTACCTATTGAGTAAAAACCATCGGCGGGTTTCAACGAACCGTTAGCCGCAGCCTTATTGGCAAAAGTGGCTTGCAATAATGTAAAAGGCTCATCCTGCTGGCATAGCACAGAAAACTGATCTTTTTCTTTATCGCCAAAAAACTGGGTAGATACTTTGCCGGTAAACACTGCATCGCCTGCTTTAAATGTAGCAGTATGACCGGAGGCTTCGTCCATTTCGGATGCTTTTTCAGTTACTGCTGTTGTGGCCTCGTCAGCAGTTTTCGTATTGCTGTTATTGTTTTTACAAGATGCAATTACAATCATTAATACGAATGGCAGGAGCAATTGTTTCATGTTGTATATTTTTTTTTGATTGATAAAATATTTTCAACACAAACATAGTTTAGCCAACCGCCTGCTTCAAAAAACAATCGACGAAGGAATAGTAGAAATCGACGAACGGAAGAAAAGGTGTTTAGCCGGGCAGTTGCAACAGTACTTTTGTAGTATGTTCCCGAGGGTTGGTGAAATAGATAACAGCGTTTATTTTTTCAGAAAGTTCGTAAGTTAGTTTTAAACCCAACCCTGATATGGCGTTGTGGTCAACATCATTATTAACTGCCTGTAAATACTGCTCCTGCGTAAAAGCTGCTCCGGTATTTTCAATTGATATAATTACCCGGTCATTAGTTTTCGTAGCATCAATTGAAATTTTTCCGCTTTGCGGAGATGCTTTTATGGCATTTTGCAAAAGATTGCGCAGTATAGTTTGCAGATAAGATGCATCTGTTTCAACAAATAATTGCTGCGGAATATTGATCTGGTATTGAATGTTTTTGGTCTGGCTTGATAATTCTAATAACTGTAGGCAGGGGTTAACAGCATCTGTAACTAAAACTGATTGTTGGTTTACCGTAAACTCATTCATCTGGGTTTTACTCCATAACAAAAGGTCTTCCATTGTTTCGAGTAATGAACCGGTTGCCATTTGTATTTTATTGTTCAACTCAGTTTTTTGTGTTTCGCTTAAAGCTGCGGGATTTAACTGTTGCAGTTGTAAAAACTGATACACCTGATTAATGGGTGAGCGTAGATCATGACTGATAATACCAAATAGTTTGGCTTTAGTTTTATTGGCCTCATCCAAATTAATATTTAAGCGATGCAACTCTTTATTATTAGCATCTAAAACAGCATTCGTCTTCTTTTTATTACGATAAATAACAAACAACAACGCAGCTGTTAACGCAGCCAAAGCCAAACCCAGCAATAGCCAAAACCGCTGTGTAGCGGCACTTTTTAATTGTATATTCTTGGTTTCTATCAATAACCGCTTTTCCCTGTTTTGATAAACTGCTTCCGCATCAGCAATATTTTTATTGGCAGCAGCCTTTAAAATACTTTCGTTAATATCGCTGAATTGCTTCAGGTGTGCATAAGCACTGTCCCATTGTTGCAAACCTGCAAAACTTTCTGAAAGTATTTGGTGAATACTTCCCGATAATTGTTTATTAAACTCAAAATCCTCTTGTAAAGTGTTATTTAAAACAGAGATGGCCTCCCGGTATTGTTGGCGGCCGTATAACAAATCAGCATACAAAGTATTGGCCTGAATTCGATCATTGGCATTCGGGCTTTTTTTAGAAAATTTGTAAGCAAGCATCGCAAAATAGTAGGCGTTCTTTTCGTTACCCATTTCACTATAATAACTACCCAAAATAGTATTTGCCTGCGTTAACACATTGTACAATGTGTCTCTAATTGCCATTTTCGTATTGATTAAACGATAATATTTTAATAAACTATCGGTATTTTTTAGTCCCGAATAAGCATCCATAAAATACAGGTAAAGTGTTTCTTCGCCCCCGGTTAGAGCCTGGTTGCCAATAATACTGCTGCCTTCATATAAATACTCCAAAGCTTTGTTATATTGGCTCATATCGTTATACATCGCAGCCAGGTTGGTATAAGAATAGCCCAGATTAATCGTATCGACTATTGCCCCTTTTTCCAACAGCATTTTATACAGGTCAATTCGTTTTAAACGAAATACAATAGAACTGTCGTAATTATTAATATCCCTATAATACCCCGCCAGCACGTCATATACATCTAACTTTTTTTCATCATTAGTTGTTGTATCAGCAATTGCTTTTGCCTTAGCAATAATCTGCTTACGCATAGCAGTATTATTGGTGTAAGAGTAAATATTGTCTAACCGAGTAATAGCGAGCACCTGATAGTTCATGCTCTTTATTTTTATGGCAACATCTAAAGCATATACAAAATATGTTGTTGCCTTCTCATATTGTTTTAGCGTTTCATAAGCAATACCCGCAAATAATGAGAACATGGCTTTTGCCCGAATGCTATCCGGCGGCAATATAGCAATCCCCTTTTCTGCCGCCTCAGCCAATTTTTGAAAACTTATTATTCCCTTATTTGCCAAAGGCAATAGCTCATTACAATAGTCTTGCCAAGCATCAATTTTGGCACCAATAGTGCTTAGTTTATTGAGATTGGGTGCCTGCTGTGCCAGCACAGAGAACATACTAAAAAATGCAATGGCGGTTAGTAAACTTTTCAAAAAATTAAAAATTTATTTTTGCTATTTCAGATTTATATGTTTTACCTATGGGCAAGGCAAAACCACCGCAGTTAACCGTTCCTGTTTCAATACTTTCAATTTTACTTAAAGCTACCGCATAACTTCGATGAATACGCATGAATTTTTTCGATGCTACTTTCTGCAAAAAAGCCGTCAGCGTTGTAAGTGTAAGATAGCTCTTTTGCGCAGTTATTACTTTGGTATAATCCTGCATGGCTTCCAAATAAATAATTTCGTGCAGCAATAGTTTTATTTGGGTATAACCCTCTTTTATCACTACTGATTCTTGTTCGAACAATACTTCGTAAGCTGCGGCATTTTGCTTCATTTCCCAATACTCCTGCAAGCGTTTTGCTGTAGCCGCAAATCTTTCTTCGGTCAAGGGTTTTAAAATATAATCAAAGGCCGAAAGCTCAAAACCATCTAAGGCAAATTCTGCGTGAGAGGTAATGAAAACAGCCAACGGCACTTGTTGTCTGATGGTGCGCAATACATCTACGCCCGTCATACCGGGCATTTCAATATCTAAAAAAATAAGATCGGGTTGCAAAGTTGTTACAGCAACAAGGCTTTCTTCGGGGGAATCATAAGTACCTAATTTTTTAAAAAACGGATTTTTATCGGCATACTCTTCCAGTAAAAGCCGGTCTAACAGACTGTCGTCCACTGCAATATATTTAATGGTGTTTTGGGTATGCATACCTGAATCAAAAGTAGTATTTTAATGCATTGCGCCATCAGGTTTTTTCACTTCGTTCTTATTTGTATTAAATAGCCGCCCATACAACCTTCATTTTTTAGAAATCCCAATAAAATAGCCCCTAAATTGATTATTTATAGAAGTTGGCTTAAAAATATTGGATATTTCTATAATTTTTCCCAATTTTTGCAGGAATACAAAGCAAACAACAATCAACATGCTAAGAAACAATCTTGATAAAAAGCCCGAAGCAACTATTTTATTTATTTTTGGAGGAAGTGGCGACTTAAACCAGCGTAAACTTATTCCGGCACTGTTTAATCTATGTTTGGATGGCTTTATGCCCGAAAAATTTGCCATTGTAGGCACCGGGCGTACCGCATACACAAACGAAAAATTCCGTAATCATCTTTACGAGGGTATTAAAGAATTTTCGCGCAGGAAGTCAAATCCTGCGGGGAGCTGGGAAAATTTTTCCGACCATATTTCCTATTTGAGAATGGATGTAGATAAACAGGAAGATTACGACCCCATTAAAACCATTATTACAGAACATGAAACCGCCTGGGGTAAAAAAACTCATGTAATATTTTATTTAGCAGTTGCGCCACAATTAGTACCCGAAATAACCACCAACCTGCATACATTACACATAAAAAAGGATAAGGACAGTCTGCGTATTATCGTAGAAAAGCCCTTTGGCCACGATTTAAAAAGTGCGCAGGAACTGAACAAGTTATTAACGGATATGTTTAACGAATGCCAGATATACCGTATTGATCATTACTTAGGTAAAGAAACCGTACAAAACATATTAGCACTCCGTTTTGCCAATGCTTTATTTGAACCTATATGGAACTGTAATTATATTGACCATGTACAAATAACGGCCGCTGAAACCGTTGGTGTAGAAGACAGAGGCGGCTATTATGAACGCTCCGGTGCTTTGCGCGATATGGTGCAGAACCATATTTTACAACTAATTTGTATGGTGGCCATGGAAGCCCCTGTTTCCTTTGATGCCGATGAGATTAGAAACAAAAAATCGGATGTACTGAACGCCATCCGGCGAATTAAAAAAGAAGAAGTAACAAAATATGCCGTGCGTGGGCAATACTCCGGTGGATGGGTACAAGGCAAAGAAGTAAAATCATACCGGCAGGAAAAAGGCGTAAACCCCGACTCGGCCGTAGAAACATTTGCCGCCGTAAAGTTTTACATTGATAACTGGCGCTGGCAGGGCGTACCATTTTATATTCGTACCGGAAAATATTTAAAAGAAAAAACAACGCTCATCACCATTCAGTTTAAAGAAGCCCCTAAGTATGCTTTTCCACCCGAAGCATCAGAAACCTGGCGCTCCAACAGGCTTACCATCAGCATTCAGCCCGAAATGGACATCAGGCTGCGTTTTCAGGCCAAAAAACCCGGGCAAACCGTTTTGCTAAACCCGGTAAATATGGTTTTTAGCTATAACGACCAATACAATGACCCACAACCCGAAGCCTACGAAACCCTGCTGTTAGATGCGATGATGGGCAACCCCACCCAATTTATGCGCGGCGACCATTTAGAAACCGCCTGGGAAGTAATAGAACCTATTTTAGATACCTGGGAAAAAAGAATGCCGGATGATTTTCCTAATTACGCACCCGGTTCCTGGGGACCGGAAGACTCCGAAGCTTTGATTGCCAAAGATGGCAGAAACTGGATTATGCCAACAAAAAAGAAAGAGCTATAAATAATACAAAATATATTTATAAAATATATCAATATCATATCGGTATAAAATATTTCATTTTTTAAAAGTCCGTTAAGGAATACATCTCTTTAACGGGCTTTTTTGTTGAAATAACACAAGCCGGAATGTTAATATCTTTAGCATTTATATGCTAATTATTTTAGTATTTTTGTTAGATGAACTGTAATCGCAACTCCGTTAATATGGCAACATCACTGGTAATGTATATTGACATGAACAGCTATTTTGCCAGTTGTGAGCAACAGTTAGTACCGAGGCTAAGAGGCAAACCCATTGGTGTTTGCCCTTACCCCGGGCCAAATGCGGTGGTAATTGCGGCATCTAAAGAGGCCAAGCAGTTTGGTATTAAAACCGGTATGCTGGCAGGCGAGTGTAAGCAACTTTGTCCGCAGTTTGAAATGATCCCCACTCGTCCGGTAGAATACCGCCGTATTCACGTAAAGATTATGAATATTTTAAAACGGTATTTTGAAGCAACCGATATTATTCCCAAAAGCATTGACGAGGCCGTTGTTAACCTAAGCCCCTACACACATGTTTATCCAAATATTTTTGAACTGGCTATGCAGATTAAAAAACAAATAGCAACCGATATTGGGAGCTATGTAACTTGCTCCATCGGCATCTCCGGAAATGTATTTTTGGCCAAATTAGCCACCGAAATACAGAAGCCCGATGGACTGGTATGGCTGACCGAAGAAAATTTAGACGGCTATTTGGCAAAAATGCAGCTAACCGATCTGCCGGGCATCGCCAAAGGCAATGAAAAAAGATTAAACAGAGCCGGTATTTACAAACCACTTCAAATGCGGCAGGCTTCGGAAATTTTGTTGCGTAAAGCATTAGGTGGTATTACAGGAAACTATTGGTATTACCGGTTACATTTTAAGGAAGTAGATATGTACACTGCTGCCTACAAACACATGGGTGCCGGCCGCAGCCTGTCGGCAGCCACACGCTCCAGTGCTGCTTCGTTGTTGTCTATGCTCATTTCATTATGTACCCGATTGGAACAACGCATGGTAAAGCAGGGTGTATTTTGCAGACTTTTGATTTTTTCGGCAAGTTATTATAATGCATCTCCCTGGCAGGTGGACATTAAACTCAACCAACCAATACAGGATGCCACAGACCTATTACATTATATTGAAAGTAGAATAAAGACGCACGAGGTATTGGGTGGGAAAAAAATTATGCGACACGAAATAAAATCAATGAACGTAATGGTAGGCAATTTTATAGAAAGCCGCTATTTGCAATATACTTTGTTTGATAATCAATTACCCAAAGACATTTTACGAAAAGTGATGTACAATATTAAAGACCAATATGGCAAAAACATAATCCGTAAAGCGTCTGAAACTATTTTACCCGGCCAAATGAAGGATGCCATCGGCTTTGGTTCGGTTAAAGATATGTATCAACAGGAAAACGAAACCGGATTTAATAAATTTTTATTGGAAGATGATGCCGAGATGAGTTAAGGATGATTTTCTAATTTTTATTAGCCAACTATTAAAACAACCATTCTAATGATACCATTAGGAGATATCTCACTCCACTATGTTTCGTTCGATATGACAACTCTTAATCTTTTTCCCTTCCTGCTCTTTTGTTTGATTTGTTTCTATTAGTTTTTCAAAAGCCAAAGCTAATAATTCTTAGAAATGTTTTCACAATGCAAACATAGGATGGCGGTTTGGGCTGTAACAATTATCCGTCATTGTAATAAGCGAAATAGAAATGTAGCAAAGAGAAATCTTTTTCAACAAACACTGAAAATGGATTGATCGGAATATTCCACTCCACTACGTTTCGTTGGATATGACAGGGGCAGTTTGTTGTTTACAAATTTTAATCGTCTATAAAGCAGTTCAAACAAAAAAGGTGTTACTTGCGCAACACCCTTAAAAAAATTGAAATATTCTTTAGCTTCTTCTGGACATTAATATTCTTAAAATATACCAGAACAACAGCATAATGGAAGCAAACAATTGCAACGCAGCCCCCACGTATTGATTGGTATAATATTGATCTTTAATTTGATGGGTTTGGTACAAAATACTACCGGCCGCTAAAGCTACCATTGCTACGGAAAACCACAGACCCAGATTGAAACCAAAAATAGCACCGGCTACAATTAATCCCAGTGCAATAAAACCGCCGATGATAATAGCCGGTCTTAAAAAAGAAAAATCGGTTTTGGTAAAAAATACTACAGCCGTTAGTCCGCCAAACATAAATAAAGTAATTAATGCGGCCTGTTGAATAACCTGCGGGCCGGCATAAAGCAGTGCAATATAAATAAGCGGTAAAAATATGATAGCTTCAATAAGCACATACAATCCCAAACCGAGATATTGGGTTGTTCTGTCGGCAGCAAAAGCCAGCTTATTTAAAAACATAGATGCCAGCCAAAAGGCTCCTAAAATAAACAACCAAATGTATTTCCCGGAAACCATTTTTATAATTAGCTCTTCCGGAACAGCTTTTAACAAAACCGACTCTACTAACATAAAAGACAGCAAGGCCATAGCCACATGCATGTATGTTTTCTTGTAAAATTCTACTCTTTCAGTAGGAGTAGCCTGTGCAACAATAGTAGGGTTATAATTCATATATAATATTTATAGCCAAATATAGGATTTCTGCCCCAAACAGGTGAAAAAGAAAAATTCATACGGACAGTTTATTCTAAAGCATTGAAACTATCATTACTATAAATTGAATCTACAGCCTGATCTCTTTAAAGTTGTGCGAAGTCAACACTATTAATAACAGCGGTAAACCTAGAAAATGCATCACCAAAATAAAATATATTTTTCAAATTGTTATTATTAATATTATGTATCGAAAGTAATCTTTTACACCAGTTACTTAAAGCATTCTGCTTATCAATTAGCGTTATGTATGGGCTCTATAAACTATTGCTGGTATCTTTATTAAGAACAACAGTATATAACAAAGATTTTTGACAATCAGAAATATTAGATTTGTTACAAGAAAACAAAATTAAAAAAATGAGGCTAATGAATATGGTAGAATAAATGTATTTCATAATTAATAATAATAACAATTTTACTCCATTTCGATAGAGGGGGTGTACATTTAAAATAATTTTTTACAAGGACTTAGCTTTATAAAAATTTATACAGTTTCCCCGGCAGTGCCTGTATAATATTTCTCAACTCTAAATTTAAAATAGCCGCCGCCACACTACTGCCTCTGAGGCCTGATGCTATATTGATATCATCAATACTTACAGATTCAGCCGTTTTTAAAATATCAACAATTATTTTTTCGTCTGAGGAGAGTTCTACAAAAAGTTCTTTTGTTTTCTTTCGGTTGTCTTTTTTGGTATGCCAGCCCATAGTTTCCAATAAGTGATGCGCATCTGTAAGTAAAACAGCCTTATTGGTTTTTATAAGGTGGTTGCAGCCGCTGCTTTTTTTATCGGTTATTTTTCCCGGAAAAGCAAATACATCTTTATTATAACCATTGGCCAACTCCGCAGTAATCATACTACCGCCTTTAATGTCGGTTTCTACTACAATCACCGCATCGCTCATGCCCGCTACTATTCTGTTACGGCTGGGAAAATTATGCCGGTCGGGTTTTTTTTGCGACATAAATTCTGTTACCAAACCTCCCAGCGACACCATCTCTTTTGCCATTGCCGTATTTTCTGCCGGATAAATTTTATCGAGACCGTGCGCCAACACACCTACTGTTTGTAATTTGTTTTTTAACGATGCTTTATGCGACAAGGCATCAATACCATAAGCCAACCCGCTAACCACCACTATATCGGAACCAGCCAAATCACCAATTAATTTCTCGACCAGGGTTTTACCATAATCTGTATGAACCCTTGAGCCTACAACGGCTATAATTTTAGAAGTATTTAAATTGGTGCCGCCCTTGTAATACAGCATGGTAGGCGGATCGTAACAGTTTAACAAACGTTGGGGGTAATCGTTATCAGTAATAAAAAGGGGTGTAATGTTATATTTTTCAATAAAAGCAATTTCTTTTTCGGCTTTTTCAAATTGGTTAAATTTTACAATAGAATTTGCCCGCACTTCTCCTAATCCTTCAATTTTTAACAGGCTGTTTTTTTTAGCTGTAAAAATCTCCTCTGCATCCATCTGCTGTAAAAGCAATCTGGCCTGCACACAGCCAATATTGGGTATCAGCGTTAGCGCAATTTGATGGAGGAGGCGTTCTTTCATTGGAGTGTAAATTACTGCTTTTAGGTTAACCTAAAAAGTATTAGAGCCCTAATACATCGCGCAACTTACCATATCCGCTTCTGCTTACATTTACTTTTGTTCCATTTTTTAACACTGCCACATGGCCATCCTTTTCATAGGGGTCTATCCGGGTAATTTCGGCAATATTTACAATATAAGAGCGGTGGCTGCGCACAAACATATCCTGTGGTAAAAACGACTCAAAAAATGCCATTGTTTTGTTCTTTAAATAATAACCGTCTTTTGTAAATATTTTTACAAAATCGTCAGCAGCCTCAAGGTATAACACATCCTGCACAGGAATAATCTTTATTTTACTACCGTTTTTTACAACAATTCTGCTGTTTACATTAGGCAACTGAGCATCGTTCAGCAGCTCCTTTGTGGCTGAACTATCTACACTATGCTGCGCTAAAAATTTACTAATGGCTTTATTAAATCGTTCCTGATCAAAAGGTTTTAACAAATAATCAATTGCATGCGCATCAAAAGCTTTAATAGCATACTCATCAAAGGCAGTAGCAAAAATTACAGCCGGTGGCTCATCGACCAGCTCCAACATTTCAAATCCGTTAATCTTTGGCATTTGAATATCCAGGAAAATCAGATCCGGCTGGTGTTCCTGTATGGCTTTCAGGCCTTCAAAACCATCATTACACTCGGCTACCACCTCAAATGCTGAGTGAGGCATCAAGTATTCCTTTACCATACTTCTGGCTAAAAATTCGTCATCGATGATTACAACTTTCTTCATGTATATATTTTTTATTGCGGTATGCGAATTATAGTTTCAAATGTATTGCTATTGCCTGCTGTTGTTAAAAGATCGTTCCGGGCAAACAACAGATACAACCTTCTTTTTATGGACGATAAACCAAAACCGGTTCCTTTAATAGGCAAGGAAGTTTCGGGATCATGCGGATTGCTAACCAAAACATGCAGCATTGAATTTTCGTTATGACAGTGTATTTTTATTTCCGTTTCCCCTACCGTATCGTACAAACCAAATTTAATGGCGTTTTCTACAACAGGTTGTAATAACAAAGCAGGTATCAACATTTGCTTACAATCATCAGGAATAACAATATCGGTTTTTAAGCGGTTACCAAAACGCACTTTTTCAATTTCCAAGTACAAGTTTAAATAATTCATTTCATCCCCCAGACTAATCATTTGGGACTCTTCTTTTTTTAAGGTTCCCCGTAAAAAATCTGAAAGCTGCAATACCATTTTCCGTGCCTGTTTGGGATCTATACCGATTAACGCATTGATTGAGTTTAAACTGTTAAACAAAAAATGCGGCTGCAACTGATGGCGCAACTTAAACAATTCGGCTTCTTTTGAAAGTCTTTCAGCATCGGTTTTTCGTGTTTCAATCTTCTTTTGCTCTATCCAGTTATACCAAAGAACGGATGTAATAGTAACAATTACAAGCATCAAAAAAGCGATACAATAGCGAATGATGAGAGAATTTCGCAAAAATGAAAGGTACACATCAGAATCACTAAAAAATATTCTTAAAAAACTGTTTACAATTAATAACCATAAAATACTAATGACGGCACAGGCCACCATAACACCAATATATTGATAGGTACTGGTAGGTAAATAATAGCGGGTAACATTTAACACCATTAAAGCCGCTAACAATAATATAGTATTGCTGATGATGCTATCAATAGCCGCTACCCGATAAGGAAAATCGACCCTCCGCAATAAAAGAAATTGCAGCATTACCAGCAATAACCAGCCAACACCAAGAGAAAGTAAAAAACGACGTGCAGATAAAGGTGATGTTGACATAGTTTAGTATAAAGATTTATGGTAGCGCATAGCTGACAGAAACAAAACCCACGGATTGTTATCATATTGCCTTATTGTAACAAACTGTAACAAAAAGATATTTCTTTTAACAACAACTCTCATGTATCTCTTGCTTTACAGATATAAATAAAATAGCTTAGAAACTTTTCACATCAATTCCGCCAAAAATTACTGTTCCTTTTATGAGGAGTGTTTTATGATTGTTTTCAGGAATATTCGTCATCACTCTTTTGTCTTTTACTTCACCCAAAATAGCTACGGCATCGCTCACTACATTCCAATTTGAAGGAACTAAAATGGTAGAGCCACCAAACAATACGGTTACGTCTATAATGGCAGTTCCGCTAATATCGGCCTGAGTAAGATCTATCTCACTACCGCCAAAAACATTCATCATGTTGCCACCCCGGAAGGCTTTACTGAATATTTTTTTTTTAGAACCGCCAAAAATAGATGTAGTGTCAAAAAAATCTTCATTACTGGGTATTACACCACTGGGCAAAGGTCTCTCGTTTGGTTCTCCATTAGGGTTATACTGCGTATATTTATAGGCTTTTTTAGGGCGAAAAATAAAAAATAGTCCGGAGCCAATAAATATGATGGGCAATATAAAACGACGCAATTCGCCATAGAAGAAAAATTCATTAATCATAAATATCGACCCAATAAGAATTAGAATTAACCAGGCCGCACCCTGAAAATCCTTACGGATACCAATAAAAATACCCAATCCTATTAAAAACATTTGCCAGGATAGTATAAAATCCGGAATATGTATGCCTAATTTTTTAAGCATGATAACTGCGCCAAAAATCAGTAATACAAGGCCTATCCAGATATGGCTCTGCGATTCGCGGGGCTTAAATGTGGGCACTTTTCCGGGGTTGTCAAAAGTCGGTTTCTCCTGTTTATTATAAGTATCTTTATTTGATTGATTGTCGGTCATTTCAATTCATTTATTGTAAAAGTAACGGCTCTTTTGGCACTATACAACTTATAAGTTCCGTTTAGCGGTATTTTATCGGTAAAAAGCAGGGTTGAGGCGGTAAACGTACTGCTATTTTTTTTGAAACCCTGTAAATCTCATGTTATAACTACTCAAACAAAGGAAAAAGTTTCGCCATCAAACAACCCCTTATCGCTCAATTTTAATTGTGGAATTACAAGCAAGGCCATAAAGGAAAGTGTCATAAACGGCGATGCCAAAGTGCTGCCCATTTCTTGTTTCACCATTTGATCGATCTTCGTATAATCGGCAGCAATTTTATAACCGTCTTTATTAGTCATAAGGCCGGCAATGGGCAAGGCAATTATTTTTTTTGCTTGCGCTGATACCGCTGCAATCCCCCCTTTTTCTTCGATTACCATATTTATTGCTTCACAAATACTATCATCATCCACACCCACTGCAATTATATTATGACTATCATGTGCCACCGTAGAAGCCAACGCACCTTGTTTTAATCCAAAGTTTTTAATAAAGGCTTTGGCAACAGGTGCTTCGCTATAGCGATTCACCACCACAATTTTCAAAATATCCCTATCCACATCGCTTACAACATAACCATTTTGAATTTTAGGTTCTAACAATAATTTATTGGTGATCAATTGTCCGTCAAGTGCTTCTATTACAGGAATTGTTGTTACATTTTCTGCGGCAACAGCAAAATTGGCAACCACTCTTTTATTACAATCAAAATTATTAATAATGGCTGAATTTTGAGAAGCGATTAGGCTTTTACCATTTTGCGCAACTAACTGTCCATTAATATAAGTTTGTAATACTTCAAAACTTTCTACATCTTTTACAACAATAAAATCTGCAACATCGCCCACTTGTAGTTGACCAACTTCCAATTTATAATGCTTTACCGGATTGACGCAGGCAGCCTGCAATACTTTAAAAACATCCACACCCTTAGCTACAGCTCTGGCACATAGTTGGTTGATGTGACCCAATGCCAAGCTGTCGGGATGTTTATCATCGCTACAAAACATCATATTTTCATAATGGAGGGGCATTAACCCAATTAATGCCTCAAAGTTTTTGGCCGCACTTCCCTCGCGTACCAAAATCTTCATCCCATAGTTCAATTTATCAAGTGCTTCTTCACTTGTAAAACATTCATGATCGGTACTAATGCCGGCACTTATATATTTTTTTGCTTTCGCGCCTCGCAATCCCGGCGCATGCCCATCAATAGGTTTGCCTAATGCTTTAGCAATAGCAATTTTTTGCATCACATCTGCATCACTATTTAAAACACCGGGAAAATTCATCATCTCGGCCAAATATTTTACCGCATCGTTTTCCAACAACTCTTTTACTTCTGCCACACCTAAGGCCGCACCGGCAGTTTCAAAAACAGTAGCAGGCACGCAACTTGGCGCACCAAAATTAAATTTAAAGGGAACCGTTTTACCATTTTCAATCATAAATCGAACACCTTCTAAGCCGCACACGTTGGCTATTTCGTGCGGGTCGCTCACAGTAGCTACAGTACCGTGCACTACGGCCATACGGGCAAACTCCGAAGGCACCAACATACTACTTTCAATGTGTACATGTGCATCTACAAATCCGGGAATAATGTAGCCTGCTTCAGCACTAAGCTCCTTCGATAACTTATAAACACCTGCAATTTTTCCATCGACCACCTCTACCGATGCAGTATAAATTTCTTTGTTAATAATATCCACATACTTCCCCTGAACTGTGAAACTATTCATCAACTTATTTTTATTATTTGTCTAATAAATCCGGCCTTCTGTCTTTGGTGCGCTGCACCGATTGTTCATAACGCCAGTCTTCAATTTTTTTATGATCGCCACTCATGAGTATCGGTGGCACCATCATTCCGTTCCAATCAACAGGACGCGTGTAAACCGGTGGGGCCAATAAATCATCCTGAAAAGAATCGGTAAGGGCAGATGTTTCATCGCCCAACACGCCGGGTATCAATCTGCCGATGGCATCCGTTAAAACAGCAGCGGCCAGCTCGCCGCCACTTAAAACATAATCGCCAATTGAAATTTCTTTGGTAATATATTTTTGCCGGATGCGTTCATCAATCCCTTTATAATGGCCACAAATCAACAGCAGATTTTCTTTGAGAGAAATTGTATTGGCCATTTGCTGCTGAAGCGTTTCCCCATCGGGCGTAAGGTAGATAATTTCATCAAATTTCCGTTGTGCAGATAATACTTCAATGGCTTTGCTAAGAGGCTCGCACATCATTACCATACCGGCACCACCACCATATTGGTAATCGTCCACCTGGCCATATTCATTAATAGCCCACTGACGCAGATCATGTACTTCCACTTTCAACAAACCCTTATCCTGCGCACGTTTCATAATACTGTGCTCAAAAGGGCTTTGCAGTAAATGCGGCTGAATACTAATAATATCAATATGCATTTAGCGAAGGTAATTCTTTTGTAAGTTATGAGTTATTAGTTATGAATTTGTAAATCTCTTCACTATGAACCATGAACTATCAACCATGAACTATATGGCTACTCCTCCATAAAATCATCCAACTCTCTTCTTTCTTTTTTGGTAGGTCTGCCAATTTTACTCAGGCGTTTTCCAGTATGAAATGCGGCAGCCTGATATTGTAACCGTTCCAGTTCTTCGGGCGGTGTAATATCTATATAAAAGTTTATGGCCTCAGAATATTTTACTCTGTTATGTAAAAGCCCTGTAACTTTTATACGCCAGCGTTTTCCTTCGGTACGCACATCATATTCATCACCAAGATGCACATTCTTTCCGGGCTTGGCCTGCTCCTCCATATATTTAACCTTACCATTATTGCAGGCATCGGTTGCCAGCCTGCGGGTTTTAAACAGACGGATTGACCAAAGATATTTATCGAGGCGAAGTTTTGTTTTATCCATTTATACAAAGATTAAAAAAATTCCCGATTTCGTAATAACTTGCTAACGTGGCTTTGTATTAATCGGCATCTTCCTATTAAAATTTTTTTTACAGTAAAAAAAGCTCCCGTTGATATTATCGGTGTAATAAAAAAAAACAATGATATGGTTAGCCCTTTTCATGTTTTTATCAGGATTTTCTACAACAGCTATTCCTTCGTTAACCCTAACCGGAGAAAAGAATTCATTTTAAGGAAGTATTAAAACCCACCCACCAAAAGATTTCTGGCAGCTTTGATACTACATTTCTGATATTGTGCATAAGCTTTGGCGGCTTTTTCTTTAATTGCTGTATTACCTTCAGCGGCAATATATGCCTGTAAGGCATCGTGTAAAACATAAGCCTCAGGAGCCATTAGTCCGGTTGACCATAATAATGGCGCGGCTTTGGCTGATTTTACATATCGGGAAAAATAGTTTTTACTATAGCAAGCCAGCATAATGGCATCCCTTGAAGCATCATCTGTGTTTTTATAATCATCAGGAAGCTCAAAATCCATCAACCCATTATGACCGATATAGGACAACAGTTTTGCATTACCATTAATACCTAAAACAGTTCCGTTTACATGAAGTGTGTCCTTAGTTTTACCGGCAAGAGATTTTAGAAACATATCAGTACAATGCTTTATATACATACCATTATAAGCATCAGCCACTAAAAAATAATTATATTGTTTATGCTTGAATACCAATCGCTCCATTATAGGCGAATCAGATTTGACGGATTTTAGCAATGCCCATTGTTTACTTCTTTTAAAAAAAGTTTTAATGCCATAAGCGCAGCCCCAGTACAAATTATTAGCAGGATCCTGACCATTACCAATCGCTTTTGGAACAGGTACAATGCCCTGATATTTATTATCGCACAACGCCACCATCACATGTATTACTTTAGAGGTATTGCTTATAGGAACGTTTACGTTGATTTCGGCAACAGATGCAACATCATTCTCCTGAAAACTTTGGTTAACACAGGCAAACAATAGAACAGCTATACATAAAAATATTTTTGTCATTGGCTTTCACAATAAGACACAGTAATCAACTTATTTCATAAAAAAATCCTGCCAACTAATTATAATATTGACAGGACTGTATTTTAAAGTACCAATAACCTACTAAACCGTTACTCCGCAAAATACTTGTGGAAATAAGGAATGGTCTCTATCCCCTTATAATAGTTTTCCAAATTATATTTCTCGTTGGGGCTGTGCAGGCCATCATTATCTAAACCAAAGCCCATGAAGATGATTTTAATACCCAGTTCTTTTTCTAACGTATTACAAATAGGAATGCTGCCGCCGCCACGCACCGGTAAAGGTATTTTACCAAATGTAGTTTCTAATGCTTTACTGGCCGCCTGATAGCCTTTGCTGTCAATAGGCGTTACATAAGGCTCGCCACCATGATGTTCAAAAGCACGAACAGTTACATAATCAGGTCCGGCATTTTCAAAATAGTTCAATAGTAGTTTTGTCATTTTTTCACTGTTTTGAGCCGGTACTAATCTGGCCGAAATTTTAGCCGTAGCTTTTGCCGGCAATACAGTTTTAGAACCTTGCCCGGTATAACCACCCCAAATGCCATTTACTTCTAAAGTAGGGCGAATACCTGTGCGTTCATAAGTGCTGTACCCTTTTTCTCCATGCAGGGCTTTAATACCGATTTCATTTTTATAAGCTTGCTCATCAAAAGGTGCTTTATTAATCAAAGCTCTTTCCTCATCAGATACAATATCTACGTCATCATAAAAACCAGGTATGGTAATATGGTTATTTTCATCGTAACAATCGTTTATCATTTTTGATAATACCACAATAGGATTAGCCACCGCACCACCGTAAGTACCGCTGTGTAAATCGCGTGCGGCCGAGGTTACTTCTACTTCAATATAACTTAAACCACGCACACCCGTATCTAAGGAAGGAGTTTCCATGCTTAGCAAAGAGCTATCACTAATTAAGATTACATCGGCCTTTAATAAATTTTTATGTGCGGCTACAAAACTGCCCAAATTGGGAGAGCCTACCTCTTCCTCTCCTTCTATTAAAAACTTGATATTGGTCGTCAGGCTATTGGTTTTTACCATAGTTTCCAATGCCTTTACATGCATATAAAACTGACCCTTGTCATCGGCACTGCCACGGGCAAATACTTTTTCATCAATAATGGTAGGTTCAAACGGCGGCGTTTTCCACTCGTCCAATGGCTCTACCGGTTGCACATCATAATGACCATAAACTAAAACAGTAGGCTTGTTAGGGTCTATTATTTTTTCTCCATATACCACCGGATGTCCTCCGGTCTCCATCACTTCGGCTTTATCACAACCCGACAGTAGTAAAGATTCTTTTACAGCTTTGGCACAATCTTTCATATCGCCCTTGTGCTCATCTCTGGCACTAACAGAAGGTATGCGCAGCAAATCCATCATTTCTCTTAAAAAGCGTTCCTTATTTTCTTCCTGATATTGTTTCCAAACTTCAGACATGGTAATTATATTTTAGTTCTTACGAAGGTAAGGCATCATAAGAAAAAGTAAAAGGTAAAAATTTAAAAGTAAAAAAACTGGCTTCTCCAAAATAACTGTTTACAGGGTAAAAATGCGCATTTACCTACAAAACAACTATTGGTTTACAAAATATTGATGGCAATAAGTATATTTGAGTTGTTCAAAACGCATACTATGGATGTATTAGAAGTTCAACAATTAAAAAAATATTTTGCTGACCAAAAAGCAGTTGACAATATCAGCCTTTCTATTAAGGAAGGACAGATTTTTGGATTATTAGGCCCAAATGGAGCCGGTAAAACAACACTTATAAGAATGATTACCGGTATTTTTTACCCCGATTCGGGAAAGATTTTTTTTAATGGTCAGCCTTTTAATGCCGCAAATGATATACAGAAGATAGGCTATATGCCTGAGGAACGCGGGCTGTATAAGAAAATGAAGATAGGCGAACAAGCGGTTTACCTCTCACAATTAAAAGGCCTGCCTAAACGTGAGGCAGTTAATAAAATTAAGGAGTGGTTTGCTAAATTTGAAATGGAGAGTTGGTGGAATAAAAAGGTAGAAGACCTTTCCAAAGGGATGCAGCAAAAATTACAATTTGTAATCACCGTTTTACACAATCCTAAACTAATTATTTTAGATGAGCCCTTTAGCGGATTGGATCCAGTAAACACCAACCTGATTAAAGACGAAATTTATAAATTAGCAAAAAATGGTGCTACTATTATTTTCAGTACACACCGCATGGAACAGGTAGAAGAGATTTGCGACCATATTGTTTTAGTAAACAAAGGACAAAAAATTTTAGACGGAACAGTACAACAAGTGAAACAGGATTTTAAAGAAAATATTTTTAACATCACTTTTAATGAGGCTGCTACCAACTTATTTGAAGCAACGAACCTGTTTGACATTAAAAAGGCTACCGACAAGGCATTAATCATTCAAAAGAAAGAGCCGCATACTAATAATGAAATATTACAGTATTTACTAAATAAGGGCGTTCGCATTGATTCCTTTAACGAAATACTGCCTTCTTTAAACGATATTTTTATTAAGCAGGTAGAAGGTACACCATTGGCCCGAAGGTTTGAAAATAATTATTAACCAATTATTGATTGTCCGCTGTTTTACTCGTAACATTCTCATAAAAATTAATAAATGAATAAGATATTTTTAATACTGCAACGCGAATTTTTAATCAGGGTAAGAAAGCGCTCTTTTATTCTTACAACTATCTTAATGCCTTTAATGTATTTAGGCCTCATTTTTGGTACGGCACTTATTGGAGAAAAAGGACAAACCAAATTAAAGATAGCCGTGCTGGATTCATCAGGAAAATTTTCTACGGCAAGAATTGATAGTGCTAACGCAATTGACAAATCGAGTACCCTTATTTTAACTACCGAAAATCCATCAGATTTAGAAAAAGATTTTGAGGCAAAAGGCTATGACGGGTTTGTTATTATTCCTGCAAATACAAGCAGCACCCATGCTCCTGATAATATTAAAATAAAAGCCAACAGAACACTTGGCACTGCTAATAATGTACAATCCAAATTAAATAATATTTGGAACGATATTAAATATGAAGAGTTAGGCATAGATACTCAAAAGCAACAACAACTTAATGATAGCAGGCTAAATGTGATGGTTGAAAATATGCAGGACAAAGGCTCAAACGCCAAAGTGGCATCCTACACCGGTTATATAGCAGGGTTTTTAATTTATTTTATTTTATTAATATATGGTTCTCAGGTAATGATGGGCGTGATGGAAGAAAAAACCAATCGTATTGCGGAAATTATGGTTTCTTCAGTAAAGCCTTTTCAGTTAATGGTAGGAAAAATTATTGGCATCGCATTAGTGGCACTTACTCAATTTTTACTTTGGATACTACTTATTTTTGTGATTTATAATGTTACAAAATCGGGTAGTGCCGGTAATTCGTCAATGTCGGTGGTAGTTGGGCAGGTACAGGAAATTTTTGCAAGCCTCAACATTCCGATGCTCTTAGTGCTTTTTGCATTTTATTTTTTGGGAGGATTCTTTTTTTATTCATCGCTTTATGCCGCCATTGGCAGTGCCGTTAACGAGGATGTGCGCGAAGCACAGTCCCTTAGTTTTCCGGTAACCATGATTATTATTTTCGCCATTTTTATTTTAACCATTGCCATGCAGGACCCCACCAGTCCGGTGGCCGTTTGGGGCAGCATAATACCCTTCACTTCTCCTATTGTTATGATGGCCAGAGTTCCATACGGCATTCCCGGAACCGTACCTTATTGGCAACTATTTTTAAGCATCGCTTCATTAATAGGAGGTTTTCTTTTTATGGCGTGGTTTGCCGGAAAAATTTACCGCACCGGTATTTTAATGTATGGCAAAAAACCTACCTGGAAGGAAATGATAAAATGGGCATTTAAGAAATAGGCAGTAGGCAGAACTATGAGATATGAGTATGTGCCTATGTGCCATGAACCATAAACTATAAGCTATGAACTCGTTCCATAACCGGCAATCATCTTTGCTACTCTTTCGCCGTCCATAGCAGCACTTACAATTCCGCCGGCATAACCGGCACCTTCGCCACAAGGATAAAAATTTTTAACCTGCGGATGTTGTAAACTTTCTTTATCTCTTGGAATACGCACTGGCGAAGATGTTCGGGATTCTGTGGCCACCAATACCGCATCATTGGTATAATATCCTTTCATTTTTTTACCAAACGCCACAAATGCTTTTTGTAATGAGGTACTAATAAAAGCAGGTAATACTTTGGTTAAATCAACCGATCGGATGCCGGGTAGATAAGAACAATCCGGCAAATTTGCAGAATATTTACCGGTACAAAAATCCACCATCCGTTGCGCAGGAGCTACTAATTTTCCGCCACCGGCGGTAAAAGATTTTTCTTCCACCCATTGCTGAAAATACATCATACCCAAAGGACTTTGCAATTTCTCACCATACAATTGCTGAAGTTCTTTGATAGCAAAAACCTCCTTTTGTTGTACCTGAACGACTATACCGCTATTTGCAAATTTATTATTACGCTTACTGGGTGACCATCCGTTTACAACTATTTCATGATGGTTAGTTGCTGCCGGAGCAATAATGCCCCCGGGACACATACAAAAAGAAAAAACACCGGTTTCGCCCACCTGTTGTACCAAACTATACGATGCAGGCGGTAAAAAATCTCCCCTTGCTTCACATTTATATTGAGCCTTATCTATCAGTTCCTGTGGGTGCTCTGCTCTTACACCCAACGCAAAAGGCTTTGCTTCAATCAAAATATTTTTTCTATCTAACAGTTCAAAAACATCTCTTGCCGAATGGCCGGTAGCCAAAATTACTGCATCCGCCAACAGGCTGCTACCATCGGCTAATTGCACACCCTTAATAACATCTTGGTCAATGATAAAATCAATCACCTTTGTGTCAAAAAAAACATCTCCGCCACAATCCAAAATTTGCTTGCGTATGTTTTCTATTATCTTGGGCAATTTGTTAGTACCAATATGTGGATGTGCTTCATACAATATTTTTTCTTCGGCACCAAACTGTACAAATAAATTCAGTATTCTATCAATACTGCCACGTTTGTTGCTGCGTGTATAAAGTTTTCCATCGCTGTAAGTACCTGCACCACCTTCCCCAAAGCAATAATTGCTCTCGGTATTTATGATGCCTTGTTTATTGATGGCTGCTAAATCTCGCCGCCTGTTTTTTACATCTTTGCCTCTTTCAACCAGGATGGGCTTGATGCCTAATTCTATTAACTGTAAGGCTGCAAACAATCCTGCCGGGCCGGCTCCAATGATAATAACCCGTTTTGTGGCATTAGTAACATTCTTAAAAGCAATTTCCTGCAACTGCCTTGGTTGAGCAGGTTCATTAATATATACCAAAAGCGAAAGATTTATCCAAACCTGCTTACTGCGTGCGTCTATTGATTGTTTTAATATCGTATATCCGTTAATATCTTGCAGCTGCTTAGCAACTGCATCTGCAATATTTTTTTTTATGAGAACATTATTATCAACCTCATAGGGTTTTACCCGTATAGAAATATTTTTTTGCATAGTCAGGTATCTATTCTGAAATATTTCTACAAAGAAAAGATTTTGTATTGAAACATTTATACGAATCAAATAGTAGTGCTGTATATTTGCACCCCGATGAGCACGGATTTGTTGCAGGATTTTTACGTTAATGACTCCCGCTGTTTACAATTAGCGAATGACTTTGCTGTGCCTAATCCGGCACCTATTATGCTTTCCGGATTATATGGGAGTGCCGTACCTTTTGTGTTTGCTGCTACACTATTAAACAATAAAGATTTTAACCATATTGTAATTTTAAATGAACAGGAAGATGCCGCTTATTTTCATAATACATTAGAAAATATTACTAATGCGCTGGATATTTTTTACTTCCCTTCATCTTTTAAAATTAGAAAGAATTTTTCGCAACTCAATCCATCACACGTGATGCTGAGAACGGAGGCTCTTATGAAATTTGCTACAACTAATTTACAGACTGAGCCAGATATAGTAAAGCGAAAAATTCTTGTAACTTATCCCGAAGCTTTATTTGAAAAAGTAGTTATATCAAAAGCACTATCAGAAAATATTATACATATTAAAACGGCTGACAGGCTGGATGTAAGTGAACTTCTTTTAAAATTAGATAAATATGGTTTTGAAAGAAGTGATTTTGTATATGAACCGGGGCAGTTTGCACTACGCGGCGGCATTATCGACATCTACTCCTTTGGTAATGAAAAACCATACAGGATTGAGTTGTTTGGTAATGATGTGGATTCTATCCGAATTATTGACCCCGAAACACAATTGAGTGAACGCAAACTATTACAGGTTTCCATCATCCCCAACGTAGAAAGCCAGTTTACTACAGAACAGCAGGTTTCACTATTTGATTTTTTGCCACCCAATACTGCCGTTTGGGTTCAAGATGAGGCATTATGTATTGAAAGGCTAAAAGACAATGAAGAGGAGTTGGCTTATTACATGCAAAATTATCAGCAAAAGCTAACAACTGAAGATGCAGACAATCTAATCAAAAAAGAAATTTCTTCAGATGCGTTTATTACTGCACATGATTTTGAAAATGTTCTAAAAAGCAAGCCTGTCATATATTTTGAAGATAACCATCAAAACATAACAGCTAAAGAATACGCTTTCAATACACAGTCGCAACCGGCATTTAACAGGCAGTTTGACATGTTGATTGCCGACCTGAAAGACAAAGAAAAAAAAGGTTATACTAATTATATTTTTTCCGAAAATCCCAAACAATTACAAAGGCTCCAAAATATTTTTGACGATTTAAAAGCAGCTATAGTTTTCAATCCGGTATCTGTGTCCATACATGCCGGCTTTATAGACCATGATCTTAAAATAGTTTGTTATACCGACCATGAAATTTTTCAACGCTATCATAAATATCACGTAAAACAGGCTTATAATAAAAACAAAGCCATTACGCTCCGCACGTTAAGGGAGTTACAGCCGGGTGATTATGTTACCCATATTGATCATGGTGTAGGAGTTTACAGTGGGTTGCAAAAAATTGATGCAAACGGAAGACTACAGGAAGCGGTAAGAATTATTTATAAAGATAAAGATGTTTTATACGTAAATATTAACTCGCTACACAAAATTGCCAAATACACCGGTAAGGATGGCAGCGTACCTAAAGTAAATAAGCTGGGTAGCGATGTGTGGAACCGGTTAAAAGAAAAAACAAAAACACGTGTTAAAGAAATTGCTTTCGACTTAATTAAGCTATACGCCAAACGTAAGGCGCAGCAAGGCTTTGCGCATACGCCGGACTCTTATTTACAAACAGAGTTAGAAGCTTCATTTATTTACGAAGACACACCCGACCAGACAAAAGCAACAGCGGATGTAAAAAAAGATATGGAGTCCGCATCACCTATGGACAGATTGGTTTGCGGCGATGTGGGTTTTGGCAAAACCGAAATAGCCATTAGAGCGGCATTTAAAACCTGTGTAGATGGTAAACAGGCCGCCGTATTAGTACCTACTACAATTCTCGCTTTTCAACATTACCAAACATTTAAAGAGCGATTAAAAGAATTTCCGGTAACGGTAGATTATATCAATCGTTTTAAAACCGCCAAAGAAAAAAAAGAAACCCTGCAAAAATTAAAGGAGGGTAAAATTGATATTTTAATTGGCACACACGGCATTATTGGAAAAGATGTAAAGTTTAAAGACCTCGGTGTGCTTATTGTTGATGAAGAACAAAAATTCGGCGTAGCCCATAAAGAAAAAATTAAAACTATACGCACTACAGTAGATTGTTTAACACTTACGGCTACGCCCATTCCGCGTACTCTGCAATTTTCTTTAATGGGTGCCAGAGATTTAAGTATTATGAATACGCCACCGCCAAACCGGCAGCCCATTCAAACAGAAGTACAAGTATATAATGAAGATTTTATACGCGATGCAATTTATTTTGAAACCGAAAGAGGCGGTCAGGTATTTTTTATTCACAACAGAGTGGCTGGCCTTGCCGAAATGGCTACATTAATTCAAGGGCTTTGCCCGGATCTTTCTATTGGTTATGCGCATGGGCAGATGGAAGGACACAAATTAGAAGAAAAAATCCTTGATTTTATTGACCATAAATACGACGTACTGATTTGCACCAATATTGTAGAAAGCGGTGTGGATATTCCTAACGTAAACACCATCATTGTAAATAATGCTCATCATTTTGGACTAAGCGATTTGCACCAGTTACGTGGCCGTGTGGGCCGAAGCAATAGAAAAGCATTTTGTTATTTACTGGCTCCGCCGATGAGTACGCTTCCTTCCGACTCCAGAAAAAGATTACAAACCTTAGAGCAGCACAGCGAGCTGGGTAGCGGATTTCAAATTGCTATGCGAGATTTAGATATACGTGGTGCCGGCAATTTATTGGGTGGAGAGCAAAGTGGATTTATGGCAGAGATTGGGTTTGAAATGTATCAGAAAATTCTGGACGAATCGATTCGGGAGTTAAACCGAACCGAATTTAAAGAGCTTTTTAAAGAAGAAATTAGCCAACAGGATGATTTTGTACAAGACTGTACTATTGATACCGATCTTGAAATTCTAATCCCCGATAATTATGTTGAGAATATTACTGAACGTCTTTCGCTGTATCAAAGATTAGATAATAGTGAAAGTGAAGAAGATTTACAGGAAATGTATTTGGAACTACAGGATCGTTTTGGCTCCATACCGCCACAAGTAGATGATTTATTTGAAACGGTACGCAGCCGTAAACTGGCCGTAGCACTGGGTTTTGAAAAAATGACCCTTAAAAATGAAACACTACGTTGTCATTTTATTAACCGGCCGGACTCGCCGTATTTTGAGTCGAATATCTTTCAACGCATCATACAGTTTATTCAAACAGAAACCAATAAAGCCCGGTTAAAACAAACCGGAAAACTATTTTTACTCGTTGCCAACCCTATGCCTTCTATGAAAGATGTACATGATTTTTTAAAGGAACTTCACGGCTTTGTAGAACAAAAAGAAGTGTGAGCTGCTAAACTCATACAAGTGTAATATCAATTATTACAATAATACCTTGTTCAACATTTCAATATAATCTTTTATTCCCGCTTCAATTTCTTTCACATAAATAAATTCATCAGCCGTATGGCTTCGGGCACTATCACCGGGACCCATTTTTAAAGAGGGAAAATGCATCAGTGCTTTATCTGAAGTTGTGGGTGAACCATAATACGTTTTACCCATTTGCACACCGGCTTTTACAAGTGGGTGCTCTAATGAAATGGACGTGGATCTTAACCTCGTGCTCCGAGGCTTTATATCGCTACTCACATTGGCACTTATTATAGATAGCACTTCCTCAAAAGTATATAACTCATTCACCCGCACATCCACCACAAAATTGCAAGATGCCGGTACTACATTATGTGCTTTATTCTCCGTTTCAATTACGGTTACGCTCATTTTATTGCTTCCCAGTAAAGGAGAGGTTCTGTCAAAACTATAATTGCTGATCCATTCAATATCTTTCATTGCTCTTAAAATAGCATTCTCACCTTCGTTTCGAGCTGCATGCCCGGCAACACCATGTGCCACACCATCCAATACCATTAGGCCTCTTTCGGCAACAGCCATTTGCATTAAAGTGGGTTCTCCCACAATAGCAAAATCAATGGGTGGTAAAGAGGGAACTACTGCTTCTATTCCATTAAAACCGCTAATTTCTTCCTCGGCACTGGCAACAAATAAAATATTATACCTAAGATTTTGTTGCGGATAAAAATATAGGAATACGGCTATTAATGAAACCAAACATCCACCTGCATCATTACTTCCCAAGCCATACAATTTTCCCTCGTTTTCAATAGGTTCAAAAGGATTTACCGTATATTTTGTATTGGGTTTTACCGTATCGTGATGGGAGTTCAGCAAAATGCATGGTTTAGCGTCATCAAAATATTTATTCTGACAAATTACGTTATTACCAAGCCGCCTTACCTGTATTCCCCGCTTTTCAAAAAACTCCGTAAGCAGCACAGCAGTATTTTCTTCCTCCCTGCTAAAAGAAGGGATTTGTATCAAGTGCTTCAACAGTATTATGGCATCATTATATAAATCCTGCATAAAAAATTAGATATTAAATTTATTTTAGGCCAAGGTTAAAAGCAATATTGCTTCCGTTATTTGAAGCAGTAATAACAATTACTTCATTAACAAATAAGCGTACCTTCTGTTTCGTTACTGGTGTTTTTTACAAGATCGTCGGCATCTCCAATTAATACCTCTTTAACACCGGCATCAATGGCAGCAAATGCGTTATCAATTTTGGGCAAAATGCCTTCAAATAATTTCTTTTCGGCTACCAACTGTTTATATTTTTCTTTATTTATTTTTTTGATAACGGAATCGTTATTATCAACATCTTCCAGCACTCCTTTTTTTTCAAAACAATAGATGAGGCGAACATTAAGATATTTTGAAAGTGCAATGGCCAACGATGCGGCAATTGTATCGGCATTGGTATTTAAAACATGCCCGTTGCCGTCATGCGTAAGTGGTGCAAATACAGGGGCTAAGTTCTGCTGCAAAAGCTCTTGTAATAACTTTGTTTGTATTTGTTGCTGTTGCACATCGCCCACCCAGCCAAAATCCACATCCTGTTTTGTTCCATCCGGAAGTACCATACTTATTAGCGGCCTTTTATTTGCCGCCATAATGTTTGCATCGGCACCGGTTAAGCCAATGGCATTGCAGCCTAATGCCTGCAATTGTGCTACAATTTTTTTATTAACCAATCCGCCATAAACCATTGTTACCAAATCAATGGTTTCGTCATCAGTAATCCTTCTGCCATTAATATATTTAGATGCAATGCCAAGCTTCTCTCCAATTTTAGTATCAATTTTACCACCGCCGTGGATTAAAATTTTTTTAGCAGGGATGGCTGAAAAGTTTTTTAAAAAATTTTGCAATGCAGTATCATTGTCAATTACATTGCCACCTATTTTTATTATATAAAGTTGATTAGCCATTAATATTTTATCGTTAATTAATTACTGCAAGGAACAAATATTTTTTTCTCTTAGGACTAACTAATAATCGTTTGCGTTCAATTCTTGGGACAGTGCCCCAAGAATTGAGATATACAAAAGTTGCCGAAAGCTACTCATTGTTTAACTTTTTAAAAGTTCACTTAGCACAGCTTGTGCCGCCCACACCCTGTTACCGGCTTCTTGTGTAATAATACTATAAGGGCTATCTAAAATTTCATCGCTCAGTTCTACATTCCGCCTTACCGGTAGGCAATGCATTACTTTGGCATGGTTGGTTTGTTTAAGTTTGGCTAAAGTCAGCATCCAATTTGGGTCGTTGTTTAAAATACTGCCATAATCATTATAACTACTCCAGTTTTTTACATACACATAATCTGCATCCTTTAGTGCTTTATCCTGATCAAATTCAATTGAAGCACCTTTTGTAAATTTTTCATCCAATTCATAATTTTCGGGATGTGTTATTACAAAATCAGCACCGCCCCAGTGGTTCATCCATTGTGCAAAACTATTGGCCACGCATTGTGGTAAGGGTTTTACATGAGGTGCCCAGGTAAGTACCACTTTAGGTTTTCTGTTTTCTTTAAACGTTTCTTTAATAGTTACAACATCCGTTAACGACTGCAATGGGTGTAAGGTGGCACTTTCTAAACTCACTACCGGTATTCCGGCATATTTTATAAACTGATTGATGTAGAGTTCGCTGTAATCCTCCTCTCTGTTTTTTAATTTCGGAAATGTTCTAATGGCCAATACATCAAAATACTTTCCAAAGATGGGAGCCGCATCTTTAATATGCTCAGATTTTGTACCATCCATAATGGCACCTTCTTCAAATTCTAACTGCCAACCCTCATTGCCTACATTAAAAATAATGGGCTCCATTCCTAAATTTCTGGCTGCCACCTGAGTACTTAAGCGGGTTCGCATACTTGGGTTGAGGAATAAACAACCAATCCTTTTCCCCTCTCCCAAAGACTTATCTATAAACGGAGCAGCTTTGTATTGTAAAGCTATTTCAGCTAATGCGTTAATATCGGTAACATCATTAGCACTAATAAAATTTTTGTTGTTAAGTAACGACATCTAAAATATTAAATTGAAAAGTTCAAACTGATTTTAGTATTAAAATATAATGAATGGCTTTAACAGTAGAAGCCATACTGCGTTTTTATAACCACACTTATTTACTCACAGCCGCATAGGCCTCAATTTCTTCCTTAATCGCATCTATAAACTGCTCTGCATCTTTTTTCTTTAACGCCAGTGATGGCAATAGCCGTATTACATTAGGTTTTGCCTCTCCGGTAAATATTTTTTGGTTCAACAGTAAATTCTTTTTTAATGTAGCAATTTCCTGAGGTACATCAAAGCCAATCATTAGGCCGCGACCACGAATATTTTTCAACTCCGGTATCTGGCTCAGTTCTTCCCTTAAATATTTACCAACCATAACGGTGTTGCCCATTAATTTTTCTTCCTTCATTACTTCCAATACAGCTAAGGCCGCAGCACATGCCAAATGGTTACCGCCAAAAGTTGTTCCTAATTGAAAATGTTTGGGTTTAATATTGGGCGATATGATAATACCTGCCACTGGAAATCCGTTACCCATACCCTTTGCCATAGAATATATATCGGCATTTACACCTGCAAAATCATGACTGAAAAATTTACCGCTTCTTCCATAACCGCATTGCACACTATCGGCTATATACACGGCACCATATTTATCGCACAAGGCTCTAATTAATTTTAAAAAAGATTCGGTAGCCACATTAATGCCGCCTACACCCTGTATCCCTTCAATAATTACAGAAGATATTTCCTTGCCAAACTGGTCAAAATGTTTTTGTAAAGCGGCCTCATCATTAAATGGCAAAAAAGTTACATTATCGTTTTCATTTACCGGAGCTATATAATTTTTATTATCTGTAGCTGTAACTGCCAGTGATGTACGCCCGTGAAAGGCTTTACTAAATGCTACAATTTTTTTTCTTCCGTTATGAAAAGAAGCCAGTTTCAAAGCGTTCTCATTAGCCTCTGCACCCGAATTACAAAGAAAAAGCTGGTAATCTTCCTTGCCGGAAACCTCTCCCAGTTTTTTTGCTAATTCCTTTTGTAACGGTATTTGTATTGAATTGGAATAAAAAGCAATTTTCTCCAACTGCTCTTCAATACGTTTTACCCAATGGGGATGTGTGTGCCCAATGCTTATAACGGCATGTCCACCATATAAGTCAAGATACTGGTTGCCCTCATTATCCCACACGTAAGAGCCTTTGGCTTTTACAATTGTAACATCGTTTAAGGGATAAACATCAAATAATTCCATTGTAAAAAGATTGTAATTGTTAAAAAGCCCGCAGCTTTTTGCTACGGGGGCATAAAATTACTTAAAATCAATAAAACAAGCTGTATTATTAGTAATTTTACCCTTTACTGGCTATTTCCAATGAAAATGGTTATGCAATAATTCTTTTTCATTATAATAGTTTATTGAGTATTTTTGAACATGAAATTTTTTCATCGCATTATTTTTATTTTTTCTTTTTTATTCCCATCGCTTATTGTAAGTGCCCAATGTTCTATTTGTACTAAAACAGCACAACAGTTAGGAGACGGGCCTGCCAGTGGGTTAAATACCGGTATTATCTATTTAGGTCTTGTTCCGCTGCTCATTGTAGGGTTTCTTGGTTTTCGCTGGTGGAAAAATGAAAAACTGCAAAAAAACAATGAATAACACTTTTTGATTATTTTTTATTCATAAAACACATATTATGCTAGATCAAATTGCTATGCTCGTAAAACAATTCGGGCAACAAACTGTTGTTGACAACCCACAAATTCCCAACGACCTTAATAATAAAGTAATGGCCGAAGCCGCCAATACTATTTCCGGCGGGTTGCAGAACATTATAAGCGGCGGTGGGTTGCAAGGCCTTATAAACATGCTGGGAAGTAGCAATAATACTTCTAATAGCAGTATATTAGGCAATCCTATAGTAGCCATGATGATTGGGCATCTTGCCAATAAATTAGTGAACAATATGGGACTTAGCCCGGCAGTAGCCAGCAACATTTCTACTAACATTATTCCCAACGTACTTAACAGTCTTACCCAGCGGACCGTAAGTACGGCACCTCAGGATGACGCTTTTGATTTGAATGACCTTGTAGGTGCTTTTACAGGGGGCAATAATAGTGGTGTTAACCTTCAGGATATTCTTAGCCAATTTACGCAAGGTAATACACCCAGCATAGATTCAAATATTTTTGATCAAATTACCCAAAAGGCACAACAAAACCAACAGGCACAAAGTCAGGCGGGTGGATTGATTGATGTTCTTCAGGGATTTTTTAAATAATAAAGAATAAGATATATACCTCATTTGTCCTTAATATTAAGGACGTTTTATAATTTTAACAATAAAAACATAGGTTATCTCCAAGTATTGTATAATTTACATATTAATTTATGTAAAAACTTATTTTTAAGGATATTAAAGATTCTCATAAGCAGTTAGTTTTGGTTGCGACCCCTGTTTTCACGGGGGTCTACTTTTTTTGTATATTCCTGCTTTGTTATAAAAAAATGCTCCCATCAGGAAGCATTTCAAAAAAATATTTGACAAAAATATTTAGAAAGTATATCTCGCCGCAATTCCAAATTGCTCACCAATAAAACTATTCCACCCCTGATCTGGTCTGGCTACAAAAAATGTAGGACGGTAATCAGCAGATACATTTAGCGGAATTTTTTTAAATTTATAATCTGCGCCGCCTGTAGGATAAAAACCTACGCTAATTCCCTCAAACTCATCATGTTTTGAAAATGTATTAACAAGCGATACACCACCTCCTATATACCATTGCAATCCTTCAACAGGTTTAATGGGGAAATGATGTTGGTAGGTTCCGCTAATACTGCCAGAACTGGTATTGAAGTTGTTATAAGTTCCCCATCCTGGAACCCGGTTAGATCCAAAGCCCGCATTTAATTCAATAGCACCTGCATCTGAAATAAAGGTTTTAAAGGAAAATGCTATCATATCGTAATTAGAAGGAGGGCTTACTCTTGCCCCAATTGCTTTACTATAATCACTTTGGGCATTTGTGTTGTAAATAGTAGCGATTAACGCAACTAAAATGGTAATTTTTTTCATCATACTAAATATTTAAGCAATAATTTCAAAAATCATACCAAAATAAAATTGATTCTTTTGGTCATTTTTGTATTATAGTTAATCCAAAAAAATACAAGAAAGTTAAATACTATCTAAAAATTATTAATTTCGTACGTTTATGTACTCTTTTAGAAAAATATTCGTTTTTATTTTAATATTTACCGTTGCGTTCATATCAAAACCAATATTTGCGCAAACAGCCATTAACAAGGCAGATTTTTTTATGGCCATGTCATCCTCCAGTCAAAAAAAAATAGATGCGCAACTTGCTGTTTTAAAAAAGCTTTCCGGCACAGAAAAAAATGCCTTTGAGGGTGCTTTGCTTATGCGTAAAGCAGGGACGTTAACTATACCGGCAAAAAAATTGGCTATGTTTAAAGACGGACATAAAAAATTAGAAGCCGTTATTGCCCAATACCCGGGAAATGCCGAATACCGATTTTTAAGACTCATGGTTCAGGAAAATGCACCACGGGCTTTGGGTTATTATAAATCAATCAGCCAGGACAGTAAATTTATTAAAGAGCAATATAAAAATCTACCGGAAGTTACAAAAAACAGTATTTCCGCATATAGCAAACAATCAAAATCTTTAGCAGGAGCATTTTAATATTCTATATATATGGGGAAAAAAGTTTTAGCAGTTTATTATACGCAGTCCGGTCAATTAAAACAGATTCTCGACAATTTTCTGCAACCGCTAATAGCTGTCGGACATGAGGTAGAATTTTTAAATATACAAACTGTTCACCAGTTCCCTTTTCCCTGGAGCATAGCAGAATTTTTTGATACGGTTCCCGAAAGTGTTGATGTAATTCCTACAGCTTTAAAACCTTGGAAAACCAACTATTCTCAATACGATTTGGTAGTATTAGGGTGGCAACCCTGGAACCTGTCGCCCAGCATACCTTTTAGTTCCATTTTACAGGATGAAAAATTTAAAGAAATTATCAAAAACACGCCCGTAGTTACTATTGCCGGATGCAGAAATATGTGGATTAATGCCATGGAAAAAAATAAAAAGCTATTATATGATGCTGAGGCAAACTTAGTTGGCAATATCGCTCTTGTTGACAAACACCTGAACCATCTTAGTTATTTTACAATCTTTCACTGGTTAGGCACCGGCAAAAAAACCCGCAAATGGGGCATTTTCCCAAAACCCGGCGTATCAGAAACTGATATTAAAAATGCTGCGGTATTTGGAAATACACTAAAAACCACCTTAGAAAATAATATACTGCCGCAATTACAAACAGAACTTTTAAAACAAAAAGCGGTACAGGTAAAATACAATCTAATGTTTGTAGAACGTAAAGCCGGAAAAATTTTTAAAAAATGGGTAAATATTATTAATAAAAATCCAAAAAAAAGAAAGCAGATATTAGTTATATACAAATATTATCTGGATATTGCGCTATTAGTGGCTTCTCCTATTATTTTATTTGTAGATTTGATTTTTTTCAAACCATTTATGCAAAAAAGAAACAAAAGACTTATTCAGTATTATTCAGGTGTGGAATACGATCCTGCCTATTCGAAATAAAATAGCTATATGACATTAAACGAAGTTTATATAACCCGTACCTCACATTATTTCCCTAATAATCCAGTATCCAATGACGAGATGGAAGAATACCTTGGATATATTAACGGGAAACCATCAAAATCCAGAAGAATTGTATTACGTAACAACGGAATTACTAACCGGTATTACGCCTTAGAAAAAGGTGGTAAAACCACTCATACTAATGCGCAGCTAACTGCGGAAGCCGTAAAAGACTTGTTTAAGAGCGATGCCGGTGGTATGCAAAATATTGATGTACTTTCCTGCGGCACTTCATCACCCGACCAAATAATGCCATCACATGCTGTAATGACACATGGTTGGTTGCCCGAAATGGGAAAACTGGAAGTTGTATCGCCCAGCGGAGTATGCTGTGCCGGAATGCATGCTTTTAAATACGCTTACATGGCAGTAAAAACCGGCGATGCCCAAACGGCGGTTGCTACCGGTTCCGAAAGATTTTCGGCATCGCTGGTAGCCAACCAGTTTGAAGATGAAGTGCATAAATTAGAAGAGTTGGAGCAAAACCCCTACATCAGTTTTGATAAAGAATTTTTACGTTGGATGCTTAGTGACGGAGCCGCTGCTTTTTTACTTTCCAATAAGCCTGCACAGGAAGGGCTGAGTTTAAAAATAGAATGGATAGAAGGGATTTCTTACGCAGATGACATGGAAGCCTGTATGTATTGCGGAGCCGAAAAAATGGAAGACGGCACCTTAAAAAGTTTTCTAGAGTTTTCGCACGAAGAGTTAAACGAAAAATCCATCATGAGTATTAAGCAGGATGTTAAATTACTTAGCCCTAATATTGTACCCCTTGGCGGAAAACCTTTACCGGAACTATTTGAAAGACGTGGGCTGAACCCTGATGATATTACCTGGTATTGCCCGCATATGAGCAGTAATTTTTTTAGGGATAAAATTTATGACGAACATATCAAATTAGGTCATCATATACCTTATGATAAATGGTTTGTAAATCTAAGCTCGGTGGGTAATGTTGGTGCCGCATCGGTATATTTTATGGTAGATGAGTTATTGCATAGCGGTAAATTAAAAAAAGGCGATAAAGTGTTTTTACTGGTTCCTGAAAGTTCAAGATTCAGTTATATGTATGCTTTACTTACAGCCGTATAATTATTCAGAACCTCTTATATTTTAAAAATCCTGATGAAATAACTTTATCAGGGTTTTTAATTTTATTTTCGAAGGAGTTTTTTTTGAGCACACCGTATAAGATTATATTAAAAAATTATATTCGTATAACAAAAGACTATAAAAAAATTTGGTTCAATACATTTTAGACTATAAAAAATGAAAAAGAACGAAATCCCCCAAGATGATGGCTATTTGGGAAGAATAGCAAAAGAAGTTACTTATGTAATTGATGAAAACGGTAAATATGTAACCGGCCAAAGCAGTGGCTGGAACGTAAAATCTGAAGCGAACGACGTAGCATGGGAATCTTTTGAAAAGCAAATACAGGATGCCAAAGAAAAAGTGCTAAAAGGAGAAGTAAGCCCTGTATTTTACTGGATGGAAAAAAGAATGATGGACATTGGTATTGTAGCCCAATATACCGGACAGTGGAAATGGACGGTAAAACGCCACTTAAAACCAGCTGGTTTTAAAACCCTATCTGATAAAAAATTAAAAAAATACGCCGAAGTGTTTGAAATAAGCATACAGGAATTACAACATCCGTTTACAAAATAATATTTACACATTGAACTCATCATTTAACCATATACAAGCGGCCCATTGCGAAAACGGTGTAACCACATCCTTACTGGCACATTACGGCATACATAAAATTACCGAACCCTTAGCTTTTGGAATAGGTTCCGGCCTATTTTATATACAACTACCATTTATGAAGGTAAACGGAGGGCCGGCTATTTCGTTTAGAACCATGCCTGGTTTGATTTTTGAAAGAACCTGTACCGCCTTAAGTGTTCCTGTAACACGTAAAAAATACACCAACCGTAAAAAGGCTATGGCCGAGTTGGATGAAAGGCTGGCTGCAGGAAAACCTACTGCTTGTCAGGTGGGAGTTTACTACCTTACTTATTTTCCAAAAGAATACCGCTTTCATTTTAATGCCCATAATATTATTGTTGTTGGCAAAAAGGGCGACGATTATATTATCAGCGATCCCGTAATGGAAGGATTGGTAACCCTGAACAGTTACGAATTAGAAAGAGTACGTTTTGCTAAAGGAGCATTTGCTCCGCGCGGACAAATGTATTTCCCGGGAGAAAATCTTGCCGAAGCTACAGATGAGCAATTGAAAAAAGGTATTATAAAAGGTATAAAACGCAATTGCAGGGATATGCTCTATATTCCCGGACCTTTTGGCGGTACAGATGGTATTGCATACACCGGTAAGCAAATAAAAAATTGGAAAAAGAAATTGGGCGATGAAAAAGCTCGTATGTATTTAGCACAATTGGTTAGGATGCAGGAAGAGATTGGAACGGGCGGTGGCGGATTTCGCTTTATTTACGGTGCCTTTTTGCAACAAGCGCATCAATACATGCCTGTAGATGAACTGTTTCATATTTCTAACAAATTCACCCAATCGGGCGATAAATGGCGGGATGCCGCCATACAGGCTTCAGGTATTTATAAGGGTCGCCTTTCTACCCAGCAGGAGTATGATAAAATGGGAGAAATGTTAATTGAAATATCAGCATTAGAAGAAAAAACTTTCAAACAATTAAGAACCCTAATTAAAAAAGTAAAGTAACCCTGTCAAAATAATTCAATATATTTTACACGAAGCGTATTTATAAATATGTTTCGTATAATAAAAAGCCCAGCATAATAGCCGGGCTTTACTAAAAGTTCAAATACAATTTATTTTGCAAATTCCTTCCTAATAATATTTAGTGCAGCACCGGCATGGAACCAGCTAATTTGTTGCATATTATAGGTATGGTTTACTTCAATTTCATCAATAGAACCATCGGCATGATTAAGTACAAGAGTTAAAGGCATTCCAGGAGCAAAATCCTGTAAGCCAATAATATCAATGGTATCATTTTCCAAAATTTTGTCATAATCATCCTTATTGGCAAACGTAAGTGCCAACATCCCCTGCTTTTTAAGATTGGTTTCATGAATACGGGCAAAAGATTTTACCAATACCGCACGTACTCCTAAATGGCGGGGTTCCATAGCCGCATGTTCTCGGGAAGAGCCTTCACCGTAGTTTTCATCTCCTACAACAATAGAACCAACACCGGCAGCCTTATAAGCACGCTGTGTGTTAGGAACGGTACCATATTCCCCCGTTAACTGGTTTTTTACATTATCCGTTTTTTCATTAAAAAAGTTTACGGCACCAATCAACAGGTTATTGGAAATATTATCCAAATGGCCTCTATATTTCAACCAGGGACCCGCCATAGAAATATGATCGGTAGTACATTTGCCTTTGGCTTTAATTAATAATTTAAGCCCTTTAAGATCGGTACCTTCCCATGCAGCAAAAGGTTCTAACAATTGTAACCTTTTACTGTCGGGAGCTACAATTACTTCTACACCACTACCATCGGCAGCCGGAGCTTGATAACCGGGATCATCAACAGCAAAACCTTTAACCGGTAACTCATCGCCAGTTGGTGGATCTAACTTAACGGTTTCGCCCTTTTCGTTTACAAGTGTGTCTGTAAGTGGATTAAAAGTAAGGTCGCCGGCAATAGCCAAAGCGGTTACTAATTCTGGCGAAGCCACAAAAGCATAGGTATTAGGATTACCATCGGCACGCTTAGCAAAGTTGCGGTTGAAAGAATGTACAATAGTGTTTTTTTCTTTCTTTTCGGCACCAACTCTGTTCCACATTCCAATACAAGGGCCACAGGCATTGGCAAAAACAGTAGCACCTATTTTATCGAAGGTTTCTAAAAACCCATCTCTGTCAATAGTGTAACGTACTTGCTCAGAACCCGGAGTAATGGTAAACTCGGCCTTTGTTTTCAGACCTTTTTCGCTTACCTGCTTAGCCAGCGATACGGCGCGGCTAATATCTTCGTAGGAAGAGTTGGTACAACTTCCTATTAAACCTACTTCAACCTTTGTTGGCCATCCGTTAGCGGCAGCCACTTCTTTCATTTGCGAAATTGGCGTAGCCAAATCCGGAGTGAAAGGGCCGTTTAAATGAGGTTCTAAAGTACTCAGGTCTATTTCTATTACCTGATCAAAATATTTTTCGGGCGATGCATATACTTCCGGGTCGGCGGTTAAATGTGTTTTAATACCATCTGCCAAGGTAGCTACTTCTTCACGTCCTGTTGCTTTCAGGTAACGGCTCATGCTTTCATCATAAGCAAAAGTAGAAGTGGTAGCCCCAATTTCGGCACCCATATTACAAATAGTACCTTTACCGGTACAACTCATAGATTCGGCACCTTCGCCAAAATATTCAACAATACAACCGGTACCACCCTTTACGGTTAAAATACCGGCAACTTTTAAAATAACATCCTTTGGAGCCACCCATCCGTTTAATTTTCCGGTAAGTTTTACACCAATTAGTTTGGGCATCTTAAGTTCCCAAGGCAACCCTGCCATTACATCGCAGGCATCGGCACCACCTACACCAATGGCTACCATTCCAAGTCCACCGGCATTTACTGTATGGCTGTCGGTACCAATCATCATACCACCGGGAAAAGCATAATTTTCTAATACTACCTGGTGGATAATGCCGGCACCGGGTTTCCAAAAGCCAATACCGTATTTGTTGGAAACCGAAGCAAGAAAATCATACACTTCCTTACTTTCGGTATTAGCCACTTGTAAATCTTTAGTAGCACCTACCTGCGCCATAATCAGATGGTCGCAGTGTACCGTAGAAGGTACAGCTACTTTATCTCTTCCGGCTTGCATAAACTGCAATAAAGCCATTTGGGCGGTTGCATCCTGCATAGCTACACGGTCGGGTGCAAAATCTACATAATCCTTCCCTTTTTCGTATGCAACTTTGGCTGGCTCATGTAGGTGGGCATACAATATTTTTTCGGTAAAAGTCATAGGCCGGTTCAGCAATTTCTTTGCCTCATTTACTTTTTCTTCAAAGCCGGCATATACTTTTTTAATAAGATTTAAATCAAATACCATAAATTTTTTTTATAATTTAGTAATTTAGAGCAGGTTCGGCGAATTTACAGAATTTTTTACTGTTTTTTACAACATCTGCATACAAGTAAAACAAGTATTTTTTATTTTTGTTCTTTAATTAACGCTAAACAGATCTCTATGAAGAGTATCAGAAATTTTGTTGAATGGAATGCCTTTGGAGTATGTTCTTCCATTGGCAAGAAATTTAACATAGCACCATCCCGCATCAGGCAGTATTTTATTTACACATCTGTAGTAACTATGGGCTCCCCCATTATTATATACATGATACTGGCTTTTACAAAAAACATCAAGAATTTTATACAATCTTCTAAAAGAAATCCCTGGTACTATTTGTAACCCCATTGTTGCCAATTTTTTGATGTACCCTTATTCTGGTATTCAAAAATACCACTCAAGTACTGGTTTTATACCGAAACCGGTTAGCCTGTTTTTGTGAAGGGTATTTATCTTAATTTTTGCAAATAGTGTAACATTCTCTTAATTTTTGCTATTATTAAGTATCAGTAATACAAATTTTTAAGTTTGGAGCCGGATATTGTATTGGATGAACAGGTAGAATTATGTCGCCAAGGAGATAGAAAAGCCTTTTTTGTGGTGTATAACCAATATGCAAAAGGCATGCTTAATAGCAGTATGCGGCTTTTAAATAATTTGGCTGATGCGGAAGATATTGTTCAGGAATCTTTTACCGATGCGTTTAATAGTCTGGAAAAATTCTCTTACAAAAGTTCTTTTGAAGGCTGGCTCAGAAGAATTGTCATCAATAAATCTATCAGCCTGTTACGAAAAAGAAAAATACATTGGTGCGAACCGGAAGTTGAAAATTTGGCTTCGCAGGAAGAAGTATTCTTTGACGAGGAAGTATTTGCATTCAATATAGAACGTATAAAAACTGCTATAAAAGAGCTACCGGAAAATTATCGCGTGGTTTTTAATCTTTTTGTTATTGAAGAATTAAAGCAGGAGGAAATTGCCTCTTTGCTAAACATTTCTCACAACAATGTAAGAACCATTTATCACAGAGCGAGAAAAAAATTGATAAACAGTATAAACCTGGTATCATGAGCAAAAAATTAGAAGAATTTATACAATCCCATAAAGCATCTTTTGACGAGCATCAGCCTTCTGACGCCCTTTGGAAGCGTATTGAAAAAAAACTGGATAATAAAGATTTAAAGCATAAAAACAGCATTGCATTTATAAAACCTTGGATGAAATTTGCTGCTGCAATAATACTCTTTGCCATTACAACAGCAATTGTTTATAATTTTTACGGTAATAAGCCCGATTCGGGAGATTTAGCAACTACCCGGCAAATTATAACACCACAATTTGACAGTAGCCATTCTTCTACAATAAAGGAACCGCAATTGGCTGCTTTTGACGACCTGCCCGATAACAGTATAGACAATCCTGAAAAACAACCAACAACTGTAAAAACCCCTTATACCGTTAAAGAGGAAGAGCTCTACCATTACACAAGGCTGATAGAAATACAGCAGGAGCAGATGAAAAAACTTAAAAAGGCCGAACCCAATCTTTATAAAGCATTCTCTAAAGACATGGAAATGCTGGAAACGGCTTACAGTGCATTAAAAGAGCAATTAAAAAAAGGCGTTAATGGCGAAAAATTATTGGAAGCCATGATGGGCAATTTGAGAATGCAGACAGAGTTACTACAGAAGCAGCTCAATATTTTAAAGGAAGTTCAAAAGAAAAATAACGATGAAAAGAATTATAAAGAATTATAGCCTACTGTTAGGCATCTTAATTTTAACAGTAGGTTTGGCCTACGCCGATAACGGAGAAAAAAGAAAAACTTTTACTAAAACATACTCTTTGAGTAAGAACCAAAAAGTTATTATTTCTAATAAATTTGGCGAGGTAAAAGTAAATAGTTGGAACCGTAATGAAGTGAGGGTAGATGTAACAATTATTGTTGCAGCAAGAAATGAGGCTGCCACACAGCGTCTATTGGATAATATAAACATCAAAACCAAGGAAGGAATTTCTGTAACTTTTACAACAGAAATTGCCAATACGAATGGCAACACCAATAATGCCAAAATGGAGATTAATTACATTGTGTATATGCCCGACGACAATCCGTTAGACATTAAAAATGAATTTGGAAATACAATTTTACCGGATTGGAAAGGAGCTCTCAGCGTGAAGGAATCATTTGGTTCTTTAACCACCGGTGCATTAACTAATGTCAAAGATATTAAAGTTGAATTTGGCTCGCTAACATCAACCGCTATCCATAATGGCAGCATTAAAATATCCTATTCAAAACTAAAAATAAATACTGTTTCCGGAGCCATTTCGGGCAAGGTAGATTTTTGTAAAGGTTCTACCTTAGGATTATCAGAAGCATTAAAAAATCTTGATATTAAAGCATCCTACTCCGATGTTATTTTTAATATACCACCAAATCTTAATGCCAATTTTGATATTGAACTAAGTTTTGGTGATTTGAAAAATAAAAGTACAGTTACAATAACAGATAATTCTTCTAAAAGTGAATACGGGCCTAATTTCGATAAAGAATTTTCCGGCAAAATTGGTTCGGGCAATACCCCTGTTATCATCAAAAGTAGTTTTGGAGATATAACTTTAAAATAATCCTTACCAATCTTTTCCTACCTGTTCGTTGGTACGTTCAGAAACATCTTCGGGGTCATGCTCCTTCCACTCAGGGTCGTATTTTACAAACCAGGAAATCCATAAACTGCGGGCTAAGCGCATGAGGCCGGGTTGTAAAAAAGCCAATAGTAGCGCATTAAAAACCAGCCAGTAAATAAACCGGTTATCATTAATTGAAAAGCCTATAATTACCCACCAAGCTACGGCACTGGCCACACTAATAGCAACAGATAGTGCATAGCTTACATAACTGGTGCCATAATAAAACCCCACTTCAATTTCTGTTGGTTGGCCACATATAGGGCAGCTTTTATTCATTTTCAACAGACCTTCAAATTTAAAATTCAAAGGCTTCTCAAATAACTTTCCCTCCCTGCATCTGGGGCAATAGCAACCTACAACTGATGACAGATACCCTCTGCTGTTTTTGTTAGTTTTCAATTTTTTATATTTATAAATTATATGATTTCTCCGGCTATGAGTATTTTCTCCATCGCTGTGCTGCGGCTACCCTTTATCAAAAAATATGATTCCCGAAAATTTTGTTTTACAAACCACTCGCCGGCGGCAGTGGCAGTATCAAAATAAGTAAACTGGTTTTTATAAGGCTCAAACGGTTTTCCTACCAACAGTACATTTGTCCAAGTGTTTTGTTTTATAAAATCAACCAATGCTTGGTGCTCTGTAACTGTTTCCTCACCCATTTCGGCCATAGCACCTAACATTAATATTTTATTACTGGCTTGCAGCGCAGCAAAATTTTCTATAGCCAGTTTCATGCTACTGGGGTTGGCATTATAGGCATCCAAAATATATTTATTAGACCCCTTTTCAATTAATTGGGATCGGCTGTTAGAAGGCGTATAGTGCTCAATAGCTTGTTTCACCTTATCCATACTTATTTTCATTGTTCTGCCTACGGCTATAGCCGCTAATACATTGGGCAGGTTATAAGCACCTACAAGATTTGTATTTATTTCAAAATCGGGTTCAATTTTTACATTTAAAAAAGTGGTTGACGGTAATATGTGGCCAACAATATCAGCGTCTTTGGTTCCATAAGTAGTAATTTGGCCAATTCCCTTGCTCATCGTTCTTAAATAATCATAATCCCACATTACAAAAGCCGTACCCTGTACTTTTCTGATATAATCAAACAACTCTCCTTTGCCCTTCATCACACCCTCAATACTACCAAAACCCTCTAAATGTGCTTTACCGCAATTGGTAATAAGGCCGTGAGTAGGTTCTGCAATTTTGCAATAGCTTTCAATCTCATGTAAATGATTTGCTCCCATTTCAATTACGGCCACATCAGCATCAGCCTTAATTTTTAAAATAGTAAGCGGTATGCCAATATGATTATTCAGATTACCTTCGGTAGTATATACATTAAAAACCGAGCTTAGTACAGCATGAATCAATTCTTTGGTTGTGGTTTTTCCATTACTACCCGTAATTGCTATAAACGGTATATGAAACTGCTTACGATGGTGATGCGCCAATTGCTGTAAAGCTGTTAATACATCCTGCACCAAAAAAGTTTTTCTGGATATTTCAAATTCCTTTTCGTCAATTACGGCACAAACTGCACCGGCTTCAATTGCCTGCTTTGCAAAAGCATTCCCGTTAAAGTTGGGGCCTTTCAAAGCAAAAAAGATATCACCCTGTTTTAGTTTACGGGTATCTGTTTGCACAGATGGGTGTTGCAAATAAATTTTATAAAGCTCTTCAATACTCATTCGGCAAAATTAAATAAACCTGACGAGTAAAATAATGATGTTATATTCGCAAACAGGAATTTATTTTACATTTTTACTTAATTACGATAGTATGGCTTATAGAATTGGCTCTGGTGTAGATTTTCATCAACTTACAGAAGGCCGGGAACTTTGGATTGGCGGTATAAAAATACCTCATCACAAAGGTGCTTTAGGGCATAGTGATGCCGACGTGCTGTTGCATGCTATTTGCGATGCTATTTTGGGGGCTTTGGCCTTGGGCGATATTGGCGTTCACTTCCCTAATAATGATGAGCGTTTTAAGGATATTGACAGTAAAATACTCTTGAGCGAATGTATAAAAATGATGCAAGGAAAAGGGTACGGCGTTGTTAATATTGATGCCACACTTTGCCTGCAAGAGCCAAAAATAAAACCCTTTGTCCCGGCCATGCAGGAAACCATTGCTACCATTGCAGGCATTGACATAACCGATGTTTCGGTAAAAGCCACTACTACGGAATTGATGGGTTTTGTAGGGCGCGAAGAAGGGCTAATGGCTTATGCAACCGTTTTGTTGCAAAAACAATTAGAACCCTTTGCCTGATTTATTATTTCATAACCGGGCAATGAATACAACTATAAACATTTTTCCGTTTTTATAGTAATGCTTTAACAACTAAAGAAACACCATCACCGGTTTGCTGCGCATACGGTTGTGCAGTATCTTTTATTCCTGTGCAACAATAAGTACATTTGCCATACTTGTTTCATCAAAAAAAATCCCTGAAAATGTTCAAAGAAAAACTGTTGCATGCTGTCTTTTTAATCTTTATTATAACAGGTTTATCAATTTCCGCTTCTGCACAAAACATTACAGAAAATGTAATAATTACTGATGTAAAAACAGTTAATCCAACTACCATATCACTATCGCTAAACAATGGGCGTTATATGATTGTTGATTTTTATGGCGAAAATATTTTCCGCCTTTTTGAAGATAGTACCGGTAAAATTCTTCGGGAACCGATAGCCAAACCGGAAGCAAAAATCTTAGTTGACAATCCCCGTAGGACAGTATCGCCTCTTAAGGTAATTAATAGTGAAACCCAACTTACGGTTTCATCAAAATTTATACAAATCAATTTTAATAAAAACAACAGCACATTTAGCATTACCGATTTGAGGACTCAAAAAAACATACTCAAAACCCTTACTCCTTTTATGTTTGAGGACAACAAAGCTCAAATCAATTTACAGGAAAATACAGACGAATATTTCTACGGAGGCGGTGTGCAAAATGGCCGTTTCTCCCACAAGGGAAAAACAATTGCCATTGAAAACCAGAATAGCTGGACGGATGGCGGTGTAGCATCTCCAACACCTTTTTATTGGAGCACCAATGGGTATGGCTTGATGTGGTACAGTTTTAAAAAAGGCAAATACGATTTTGGTAATAAAGAAAAAGGGGCGGTAACACTTTACCACGAAACAGATTATGCTGATGTGTTTTTCATGATTGACAACAACCCTACTGCCTTGTTAAACGATTTTTATCAACTCACCGGCAACCCTATCCTACTGCCCAAATTTGCTTTTTACGAAGGGCACCTAAATGCATACAACCGGGATTACTGGAAAGAAGACAGTTCGGGTATTTTATTTGAAGACGGCAACAAATACCGGGAAAGCCAAAAAGACAACGGCGGCATAAAAGAATCGTTGAACGGAGAACTTAAAAACAATTACCCCTTTTCTGCCAGAGGCGTTATTGACCGCTATAAGAATGCAGATATGCCCCTTGGCTGGATTTTACCTAATGATGGGTACGGTGCAGGGTACGGGCAAACAAGTACTTTAGACAGCAACATCCTTAACCTAAAAAACTTTGGCGATTATGCCCGTAAAAATGGTGTAGAAATTGGCTTGTGGACACAAAGTGATTTGCATCCTAAACCCGGCATAAGCGCATTACTACAAAGAGATATTATTAAAGAAGTACGGGATGCCGGTGTAAGGGTTTTAAAAACTGATGTTGCCTGGGTAGGTGCCGGTTATTCTTTTGGGTTAAACGGCGTAGCAGATGTAGCGCAAATCACTTCAAAATATGGCAATGATGCCCGTCCCTTTATAATTTCTTTAGACGGCTGGGCGGGCACCCAACGTTATGCCAGTATTTGGACAGGCGACCAAACCGGCGGGCTTTGGGAGTATATCCGGTTTCATATTCCTACTTATATTGGCTCCGGCTTAGGAGGCCAGCCTAATATTACATCTGATATGGATGGTATTTTTGGCGGTAAAAATACAACGGTTAATGTAAGAGATTTTCAATGGAAAACTTTTACACCTATGCAATTGAATATGGATGGATGGGGTGCTAATCCTAAATATCCACAGGCATTGCAGGAACCAGCCACTTCAATTAATAGAAATTATTTAAAACTAAAATCAGAGTTGCTTCCTTATGCTTATACAATTGCCCGGCAATCGGTAGATGGCTTACCTATAATAAGAGCCATGTTTTTAGAAGATAGTAATCCATTTACATTAGGCACGGCAACCCGCTACCAGTATATGTTTGGCTCTTATTTTTTGGTGGCTCCCATTTATCAGGCTACCGCTGCTGATACAATTGGGAACGACATTCGCCATAACATTTATTTACCCAAAGGCAAATGGATTGATTATTTTACCGGCGAGCAATATGAAGGCAACCGCGTAATAAATTATTTTGATGCGCCTTTATGGAAACTGCCGGTATTTGTAAAGCCGGGTGCAATCATCCCAATGGTTAATGCTAATAATAATGTGCATGAAATTAAAAAAGACCTGCGCATATTTGAATGCTATCCCAATGGACAATCCACATTTACAGTTTATGATGATGATGGCACTACAGAGGCTTATAAAAATGGTACAGGTGTTAGTACCATCATACATAGTAGTGTAAATTCAAAAAATATTGCCTCCATCATAATTGGGGCAACCAGTGGCAGCTACAAAGGGTTTGAACCCATGCAACGTACTATTTTTAAGGTAAATATTAGCAATACACCCAAAAAGATAACTGCAAAAATTGGTGGTAAAAAAATAAAACTAAAAAAAGCAATCTCTTTATCAGAATTTGAAAAAGGCAGCAATGTTTATTATTACGATGCACACCCCAGCCTTAATCAATTTGCAACAAAAGGAAGCGAGTTTGCTAAAAAACAAATTTATAAAAATCCGCAATTGCTGATACATATTGCACAAACCGATATTACAAAAAAGGCCGTTGCTGTTAATATTTCCGGTTATGAATTTAATATTTCCAATAACTGGAAAAATAAAACAGGCCAGATTAATATACCAGTTAATGCAATAATAAGTGAAAAGAATACAGCAGCTTTTTCTCTAACGCCTACCTGGGCAACCAATATCAATGCCGATTATTACGAAATATTATTTAATGATGTTTTATACTCGCACATAAAAGATACAGCCTTTGTTTTTGAAGATCTTCAACCCGAAACAAATTACTCTTTTCAATTACGGGCAGTAAACAATTCGGGCGCATCTGGGTGGGCTACCATTAACGGCACTACCAAAATAAACCCTTTACAATTTGCCATCAAAGGAATTGAGGCTACCTGTACTGCTCCCAGCCAGGGAGGAGAAGGCATAAAACGCCTCTTTGATTTTGACCCGGATAATAACTGGCATACAAAATACGGTACTGCCGCCACTCCATTTGAAATTATAATGGATTTGGTTAGTGTGAATAGTTTGGAAAAACTACAATACCTACCGCGTAGTAATGGCCGCAATGGCATCATTACTAAAGGGCAAGTATGGTACAGTACTAATAAAAAAGACTGGGCGGATGCTGGAACATTCAACTGGAAAGGTAATAATGACGTAAAAGAGTTTGCATTTGCCAATCAGCCTACTGCTAAGTATATTAAAATTAGCATTGCAGAAGGTGTGGGTAATTTTGGATCGGGGCGTGAGCTGTATATATTTAAAGTTCCCGGCAGCAGCAGCTATATTCCCGGCGATATTAATAACGATGGAAAAATTGATCAAAACGATCTTACATCTTACACTAACTATACCGGCTTACGTAAGGGCGACGGTGATTTTGAAGGCTACATCAGCAATGGTGATATCAACAAGAACAACCTGATTGACGCTTTTGATATTTCGCAAGTAGCTACCCAATTAAACGGTGGCGTAAGTACCGATACAGCATCTCCGCTACAAGGCAAATTAACCATCGTTACAAATAAAATAAATTATAAAGCCGGAGAAACCATTAACCTAATAGTAAAAGGTGATAATCTATCCGGTGTAAATGCATTTAGCTTTGCATTGCCATACGATGCAAATAAATACGAGTTTTTAGGGGTTCAACAAATGCAGACAGGCGAAATGGAAAACCTTACTTACGACAGATTGCATACTAATGGTACGAAAGTGCTGTATCCTACGTTTGTAAATATTGGCAACCAGCCAGCCTTAAACGGTAGCAATAATTTATTTGTAATTCGGTTAAAAGCAAAGCAGGACGGCAAGTTTACATTAAAAATTGAAGATGGCATTTTGGTTGACAAGGATTTGAATATGCTTCAATTTTAAAAAAGAATACAAACTTCCTTTACATAAAAAGCAGTTTCGTTAAAACGAAACTGCTTTTTTGATTTATAAAGAATTTTTTAATCAGCAATAGCCCTAATTGTTTTAGAGGAATGTTCTGTTCCGTCTTTATCAACCTGAACTATTTGAATATAGATATGCCTGTTATTGCCCAATTCCGGCGCATCATTGTTCTTTGTACAAGCAGAAATAGCAACAATAACGAACCCTAATAATAACAGACTTATCATCCACATATTAAATCTTTTTTTGGCAAAACCTAATACGCATATAACTAAAAAGCCAATACTTACAGCCAACTCACCACTAATATTTTTTGAAAACTGGTAGTTTAATACAGCTGTAGAAGTACCCTGCAAAGATTTTGAACTTACTGTTCCTATTTTTACAAATTGTTTCGCATCTGTAGAAGCGTATATATTAAAATGGTCGCTATTATTTTCAGATAATGTTTCCCAGTTTATACTCAATATATTCCCGGTAATATTGGCGTTAATGGCTCCAAAGGTTGCCGGTAAAGGTATATCAAACAGAACCTGATAATCTTCCACTTCGCCATCAATAACGCCGCCGGTTGGTGTAGCGGTTGTCATGCTAACATCTGTACTCAACCTTAACCTCATATAAGTGAAGTTGCGGGTAGCTGACCCAGAGTGGTTACTTAAAGTTTGATTTGTCCAGGTAAGTGTAGCGGTTGTTTGTCCGTTTGTAATATTTGTAGAAACGGCCTCTCCTGCTTCAAATACTCCGTTATTATTCCAGTCTATCCAGCCGATAAGTTTAGCTGTAGTACCCGAATTATTTACAGTTTCAACATTTATAGAGTAACCGGAAACTACTCCGCCCTGTGAGCTGGGATTATTAATATCGGGAATAGTTGCAACTCCATTATCATCAGCAGCCGTGTTGGCACCTACTGACGGGCTTCCATCAGCATCCGCTATTACATCTGTTCCCATATATAAATTTGTAACAACACCGTGGCTTGCTCCATTGCTTGCCTCCAAAGTTCCATAAGTATTAGGGGCATCTCCAAAATCAGGTTTTATTTTTACAATAAGAGGCGACACACCGGAATTTTGAGTTAGACCCGTTGCTGCAACACCATTAATTCCACCCCAAAACACAAAAAAGTCTGTTGCTAATGTGCCAGCCGTATAATTAAAAAGTGCCTGATGCTGTGTATTATCAGGATCGGCATTGGGGGGAGAGCCGTTAACCATTACCAACTCCGGATTGCTGCCTATATTGAAATTATCGGCAGCTGTGCTCAAATTAGCGTCTATAAAATTATTCCAATTACTATTTAGAGTAGAAGGGGTGAGTTTGGTTAAATTAGTAGTTCCCGTTAGTGCTATAGACGGATTCAATTTAGTATTTCCATTATAACAGAATGACGTTAGCCACTCCTGATTGGAGCTGTTATTATTCCCGTCAATATCTAAAAACAAAAACTGGCTCACCTCAATAGGACTAGCAAAATGTAGCCAAAAGCCGATTGCTTTAGAATAATTGGTAGCAGTTCCTTCGTCAATATAGAATAAGTCGCCCTGTATTCTAGTAAAAAATTTTGGATTTTTGCTACCACCATAGCTTCCTATTGTTATTCCGGAACCGGAAGAAGGTGTGCTGGTTGCGTTTCCATCATTAATACCATTAAATTGGCCACCAATGGCTGCAGGATCGGTATTCCAAACTCCCGAGTTACCGTGTACTCCACCTCCGAGCGAGACCAACGTTCCTGTTGCTTTTACACCATTAGGCAATTTAAATCCGGAAGCTCCGGCATCTAACACCTTTCCAATGGGAATTGAATAAGTAATTTGAGCATAGGTACTTACTGTGCAAAAAATGCACCATAACATAATAGTTAGTTTACGATTCATGCGGTTTAAAGTTTTGATAAGCAGCATATCAATTGCTGCATTTATGAATAAAAAATATAAAAACCGCATTTATACTGCTTTATAAAATGCAACTATAAATTATTTACATTAAGTATATTTTCCAGAATGTTTTATCGGTCTTTAGGCTTAAAATTCTATTTTTCTAAAAGTTTCATTAAAACTTGTACCAAGTAATAAGGCTACTATTTCTTGGTTCATGTTTCTATTAAGAATAAAAGACAAAGATAGTATTTTACAACGGATTATAAGTTTTTATAATACAAAATGTACAAAAAAACGATCCCCTATTGGATCGTTATAAAATAATTAGCTAACAAATTAATCTTCTATTCATTAATCACAGTAATAACTCTGGAATACATGGTATTGTTATCCTTATCAACCTGTTTTATTCTCAAATACATTTTGCCGTTATCAGGTAAATCAACACTATCATTATTCTTATCGCATGATGCTAATAGTACAATTGTTCCAAAACAAATAGCTCCCAGTACAAATGTCTTCCATCTATGCTTTTGCACCAATCCTCCCAAAATCAACAAAATAAATAAGGAAAAACCGGTAAGGATGTAATTACTTAAATCTACAGTAATATCATAGTCTGTAGAACCGGAAAAATTACCATCTGCATGGTTAGATTGTACTGTAGCCACATCCTTAAAATTCTTCCCGTTTTTTGATATCTGAATTACAAAATGACTGTTGTTAACTTCTTTTAAAGTAGCAAAACGAAGCCTAAGACTGTTATTTGATAAGGAAGCATTAATAGCTCCAAATTCAACGTTTAAAGCCTGATTGACAATAATAATAACCAAACCTCCTGCCCCTGTACCGCCTGTAGATAGGTAGCCCGCACCGCCACCACCGCCACCGGGTGCAGTACCGTTTGCACCCGAACTAAAAGTAGTACCACCGTTACCACCGTTTCCTTGCCCGGCACCCCCAGTAGCACCGGAGGCATTGCTGCCAACACCTGTGGAATATGCCGAACCGCCGCCGCCGCCGCCATTAGCAAAAGCACTACCGGCTGCTCCGTTACCACCTGCATAGCTTGTATAACCCGCCCCCGTACTTGCTGTACCACCAGCACTAATAGTACCACCATTAGCTACTACAGCGGCTCCGTTAAAACTTGAACTTCCCCCAGGATTGCCTGCACTACCACCGGATCCCACCACTACAGTATAATTACCCGGCGATAAGGTTATCGTCTTAGCGGCATAGGCACCGCCACCGCCACCGGCACCTCCGGCAAAAAAACCACTATTATTCCCCCCCGCACCGGCACCCCAAGCCTGAATTGTTACTACAGCACTATAACCAGCAGGTACCGTATAAGTATGTGTGCCGGCAGTATTATAAGTTTGACTAATAGGTTGTGAAATTGCGAAACCGGCCAAAACCAATGTAAAAAATAATGTAAACGCCAGTTTACATAAAAATGGAATAATTTTCATGATTAAAAGGGTTTAGTGTTTTTTATTAAAATAGCAGAATCAATCGGCATTATTCATGTATGCCGATAGTAGTCCGTTATATTTTTTTAGTATAATGATTACCATTCCATTAAAGCTGCTTCAACAGAAAAGCATCAAAATACGTGCTATCAAATAGTTATTAAAATAACAACTTATTTTTTATCAGAAGCCAGTCCTGCAACAGTAAACTCCCTGTTCAGGCGGCTGATATTCGTAATTTCAATTTCTTTAGGACAAACTGCCTCACAGGCTCCGGTATTGGTACAACTACCAAAACCTTCTTTGTCCATTTGTGCTATCATATTTTCGGCACGGCGTTTTCTTTCTACCTGCCCTTGAGGCAACAATACCAAATGTGATACTTTAGCAGACAGGAATAATAAAGCCGAAGAGTTTTTACATGCTGCCACACAAGCTCCGCAACCAATACAGGCGGCAGCGGCAAAGGATTTATCGGCATTTTCCTTGTTTACAGGAATAGCATTACCATCAATAGTTACTCCGGTGTTTACAGATACATATCCACCAGCCTGAATGATTCTGTCAAAAGCACTACGATCTACCATAAGATCTTTAATTACGGGAAAAGCTTTGGCGCGCCAAGGTTCTACAACAATGGTATCCCCATCTTTAAAAGCCCGCATGTGTAACTGACAGGTAGTGGTGCCATGCCAGGGACCATGAGGCCTTCCGTTAATATACATGGAACAAGTACCGCAAATACCTTCGCGGCAATCATGGTCAAATGCTATAGGCTCTCTACCCTCGCGGATGAGCTGTTCGTTTAGTACATCAAACATTTCCAAAAAAGACATTTCGGAAGAAATATTCTTTACTTCGTAAGTTTCAAAGCTACCGGCACTTTTAGCGTCTTTTTGTTTCCACACTTTTAGTGTGAGATTCATATTGTAATGTTCCATATTAAGAACTATGTTTAAATATTATATTTAAATGCCTCTAATTTTACTAAAGGCTTTTTCCTGATTTTATTTTTTGTATGTTTTATCGTTTTGCAGTGGTTATCATTTTCTATAATTTCCTGCTCGCCTGTAACATAATTAATATCCTTATAATTACGGTTTCCATCTGTAACATCATCATCATCGCCACAATCTGATGAGATATGATAACTATCATTGGTACTGCCAATTAAATAAAAACCTCCATTTTGGTACCGAAACTTTCTGGAAAGATACCACCGCCAGGAACTACCTCCATAATGGCTTACATCAAGTACATTGTTTTTGATAATTATTCCATTATAAGGATCGCCGTAAACACCCCCCTCATCCTTACCCAACAATACTTTTTCCGATTTACCGGCTAACCGATATCCATCATTTTCTTTAAACAAAATCAACAGCACCCGATGTGGCATGACATCTATTGAGTCATTCAACTCAGATTGATGGCGTAACGCTAAAACAGCGTCGGGTTTTTCATCTTTATTCAAATCGCCTAAAGCCACTTCCAACGTATCATATCCTTTTGGAATAAATGTATAAATATTTTTACCCGTTAACGGAATATTAGAAAGAACTGATTTTTGAGCAGATGCATCTATTTGCAAGAGCATCAATAATATTATATAAATAAATTTCAATAAAAAATACTATTTATAATTCCTTTGTGTAGGTTTAATTACTTCGTAATTTAAGTTTTCTTTATGTAATTCCCAATCCTCTGAACCTTTGTATTGCCATGCTGATACATACATATATTTATCATCATGCCTTAATGCTTCGCCTTCTGCCGTTTGGCTTTCTTCTCTAAAGTGTCCGCCACAGCTTTCGCCTCTTTCCAAAGCATCGATGCACATCAGTTCGCCCAGTTCTAAGAAATCGGCCACACGGTTTGCCTTATCTAATTCAGGATTCATTTCTTCAATGCCTCCCGGAATTCTAACATTTTTCCAAAACTCTTCGCGCAAAGCCCGAATTTCAACTATGGCTTCTTGTAGCCCTTTTTCATTACGTGCCATACCGCATTTTTCCCACATAATCTTTCCGAGGCGTTTGTGGAAACTTTCAACGGTATCTGTACCTTTTACGCCCATCAACCGTTCTATCCTTTCTTTTACTTCATTTTCTGCCTGTACAAATGCGGGGTCGGTTGTAGGAATTGGTTTTACTGCAATTTCATCAGCCAAATAATTTCCAATGGTATAAGGTATTACAAAATAACCATCAGCAAGCCCCTGCATTAATGCTGATGCTCCTAACCTGTTGGCTCCGTGGTCGCTAAAATTGGCTTCGCCGAGGCAATACAAGCCGTCAATCGTAGTCATTAAATCATAGTCAACCCAAAGGCCTCCCATTGTGTAGTGTACCGCAGGATAAATACGCATGGGTACTTCATAAGGGTTCTCGCCTGTAATTTTTTCGTACATATCAAACAAGTTGCCGTACTCTTCTTTTACAACGTCTTTTCCCAGTTTAATAAGTGTTTCCGTATCGGGATTATGAATGCCTCTTTTACTGGCTTCGGCTTTACCATATTTATTTATGAGGTTGTATTTAAAATCTAAATACACTGCTTGTTTAGTTGTACCTACTCCAAAACCGGCATCACATCTTTCTTTAGCGGCACGGCTGGCCACATCGCGAGGAACTAAGTTGCCAAATGCAGGATACCTTCTTTCTAAATAATAATCCCTGTCTTCTTCGGGAATATCGTTGGCTTTTCTGGTTTCATCAGCTTTTTTAGGCACCCAAATACGCCCGTCATTGCGTAAGGATTCTGACATCAATGTTAACTTACTTTGATGGTCGCCGGAAACGGGAATACAGGTTGGATGAATTTGTGTCATACAAGGATTTCCAAAAAAAGCTCCCTTTTTATGTGCCTTCCAAGCCGCCGTAGCATTACTTCCCATTGCATTGGTTGATAGGTAAAATACATTACCATAACCACCGGAGCATAATAAAACTGCGTGTCCAAAAAACCTTTCTAATTTTCCACTCACTAAGTTGCGTGCAATAATACCGCGGGCTTTTCCGTCAATAATAACCAACTCCAGCATTTCGTGGCGGTTATACATTTCCACATTACCCAAGGCCACCTGCCTTTCTAAAGCCTGATAAGCCCCAATTAGTAATTGCTGGCCTGTTTGTCCGGCTGCATAAAAAGTTCTTTTAACCTGTGTACCACCAAAGGAGCGGTTGTTTAACAAGCCGCCGTACTCTCTGGCAAAAGGTACACCCTGCGCCACGCATTGGTCAATAATATTTACACTCACTTCGGCTAAGCGATATACGTTAGCTTCGCGTGCGCGATAATCACCTCCTTTAATAGTATCGTAAAACAAACGATAGATTGAATCGCCATCGTTTTGGTAGTTTTTGGCAGCATTAATACCGCCTTGCGCCGCAATTGAGTGGGCACGGCGTGGCGAATCCTGAAAACAAAATGCTTTTACTTTATATCCCAACTCTGCCAAAGAAGCAGCAGCCGATGCACCGGCAAGACCAGTACCTACAACAATAACTTCTAACTTCCTTTTATTGGCAGGGTTTACCAGCTTGCAATGGCTTTTATAGTTGTACCATTTTTCTTCTAATTTCCCGGCCGGTATTTTTGAGTTCAACATATATAAAAAATTTCTCGTGAAGTTTAAGGATTATTTTAACTTGATGATTTCAATTTTTATACTAACCATCCGAGGTAAAAACTTACAGGCATCATTAAAAAGGTAAGGCATATTACCAGCGCAAAAATCCAACCAAACCATTTTAACAAAACAAGATATCTGTGATTGGTAACACCCAGCGTTCTGAAAGCACTTTCTACACCATGCATTAAATGCCAAAATAACGCTACTACACCGGCAAAGTATATAAGACCCAACCAAGGATAGTTGGTAAACTTATAAGCCATTTCTGCATATAAATTATGATATACAACCGGATCGGCACCATAGGTAACTTCTTCTAAGCCGCCAAAACGGGAGGGAATCCAAAAGTCGATAAGGTGAAATACCAAAAAGATAAGTATTATAGCACCAAGAACTCCCATTGAACGGCTATACCACTTGCTACCCCGGTTGCCCAAACTTACGGCATAGCCTTTGCCTCTTTTACTACGGTTTTGAAATTCTAATGATAGCCCCTGTATTATATGAATTATAAAAAGAACAAACAGCCCAATTTCTAAAATACGGGGAACTACATTAGAGCCCATCCAATGAGCCGCTTTGTTAAACATATGGCCATTATCATTTGCCCAAATACAGGCATTTAAGCCGGCGTGTACCAATAAAAAGGCTACCAGGAACAAGCCCGAGAGTGCCATTATAATTTTTTTCCCAACTGATGATGTAAAAAATTGCGACCAGTTCATATAACAATTGTGTGGTGGTTATGAATTATGCAAAAGTAAGGTTCAAAATTGAAAAAAACGCAATAAATACGGCTGATAATAATCATGTACTGAAAAATTTATTAGGAATAAGCATTTCGTTACAAATTTTCCGAATTACTAATTTTATTCCTTCTGCCTGTGCAAACGTTTTCTTTCCTTTTTCTTCTTTCCCGGTAACCCTATTCCGGATTTTATGCCGCTTAACGATGTTTTTATTAAAAAATTAATGGACGATTTATCCTTGATTCGTTCAAAGTAAACAACAGAGGGCTTTCCTTCATTACTTTTTTTAATAATAAAAGTATTAGCCAACCAGGATAATATTTTAGTTGCGGCATTTTGGTTGGTGAAGTTTTTATGGTTCATCAATTGTACCCGAAGGTTTTTATAATACATATTTGCTGAGCCAAACGCATAATTATTATTGGCTACAGATTCAATATTTAGGCTGTCGAGAGTGCCGCTAATAAACTTAACTGCTTCAAGAGGTAATAATGTATTATTAAATTCATCCAAATTTACGCTTCCGGTTTTAAGCTTCATTAAAAAAGTTCCCAAGGAGTCATAATAGGATTCTTTAAGGTGCAATTTTATTGGTAAACTGTTAATAATATTTGCCGTAGCATCAACATATAAGGTATCTGCTTTTGTTATCCCGTAATTTTTAATTTTTTTAATTACCACATTCAAATCATAAACAGGTACAATTGCCAGCGTGTCTGTTTTGGGGTTAATTTCCCTGTATTCAGCATACATGTTTTTTACAATAACGCTATCTATATTTATTTTCCCGGGCAATTCTCGTATTTGGGTTACCGGTAATGGTTTTTCTGTCCAACTGGTATCAGCCTGAAGTTTATCTTTAAAACTAAGCAGTTTTATATCATTGAATACAATACTGCCAAATTTTAAAATGCTGTCTTTTGCATATTGAGCCATATTAAACGGCCCGGCTTTTATGGCTTTTCCATTAATAGAAAGATAATCTTCATTAAATAATTTTTTTATTTGATACTCCTTAACTGTTTGATGCGGTATATGGCTAAAAGAATCAACAGTAAAAAAATTATTTTGATAAGAGAGATTATGCCATTTAGTAGTATAAAATCTGCTGGTAAGTGAGCCGCTGTTCCCCGTAAAATTTAAAGTACTACTATTTCCTATTATAGCCTGCAAGCTGTTTGTAAATCCGGAATAAAGCTTAATGTTATTTACTGCCCCTTTGCTCAACCGCAATATTGTTCCATTATTATCAATGTTATCAAAACGCACACTGTCTTTGAAAATAATACCGGCATTTGTTTTCCATTCTATATCGCCAGATGCATTACGGTTAGCATAAAGATTTTGTAAAGTAACCAATAATGGTTTGTTTTCTACGGCTATTGCTTTGCCATTTGTTTTGTATTCAAAATCCGAAAGGTTAAAATGCGCCAGTTTCATACTAAACGGCATACCAACACCGGCTTTCAAATCGAAAATTTTTAAGTAGCTATTATTGGCCGCATTTCTGTTCCAACTAAAGTAATCGGGTGTTTTATTCTCCTTTTTAACAGTAAGGTGAATAGCTGGATTTTGTATTAGAACAGTGCCAAAAGTAAACCTTGACTCCGGCTGATTGGCACGAATGAATTTATCATCTTTTTTACCGAATATTGCCAGTATGTCGGGATTCTCTATAATCATTTCGTTTATATGAATTCCGTCGTCCAATGTTACTGTTTGTTCCGGATTTACTTTTATAACCGGCACTTTGATTAATACAGAATCAACATCGTTGATAGCACTATAACTTACATTTTTAAAAATACTTGTTTGATTATGAGATAAGAACAATGCCCCTATATCAATTCTTAGGTTGGGATTCTGAATTATAGCATTACTGCCCGTTACATGTAAGCCACGTACATTGGGTAGTCCCTTAATTGGTTTGTAAATTTCGTCCACAATAATATTATTCAACATGGCAGCAATATGTAAACCTTTCTGTTCCATATTAAATTTTGTATAGCCGCCTGCAATGTTGTTAAGTGCTAAATTGTTCAGGCCTGCTTGATTACCATTTGCCCTTTGGAGTACATTTTTAATATTAAGTTCTGCACTATCCCATTTTAACCCATTAATAGCAATTGTTTGATTGATACTGTCAAGAACAATTGAATTGAGCTTTATACCCAAAGCCTTTGCATTCAACCCTTCATCCTTTAATAATAAAGCAGATGCCTTAATACCGTTATTATCCTCAGTTAAAGAAATGTCGGTTAATGTAGCCTGCGTAGAACCTTTTTGAAAGAGCCCCTTTTTAACAAATAAATGATTTATCGCATGTTGAATATTTTTAATTTTTTTAGATGCTGTTAATTCATCGGCATAAATTGACAGATCCGTTTGCTGCAAATACAGTGTAGCCCCTCTTCCAAGGTCAATTTTTATATTACCATTGGTTATGCCAAGATTGGTAAGATTTAAGAGCGCACCCAAATCGCCCAAAGTTTGAAATACGCCTTTGGATCTGTTTCCTTTTCGCTTGGTTAAGTTTACGCTAATTACCGGATTATAAAAAAAAGCACTACGTGCATTAAAAACATTATTGTACAATAATGATTCCCAGGAAAGCTCCCTTACCTCAAAACCTGGCATTTGCAAACTATTAATGAGGATCTTGTCTGAATATTCCTTAAAAGAAAAATCGTTCAGGGTAATGGCATCATTTTCAAATTTTATACTGTCAAATGCAATAGCATAACGCCCATCTTGTAAAACTGTTTCGTAATTATGTAATGTGAGCAACATTTTTTTTACATTCACCGGCCTTTTCATATTCTGGCGAACCATTAATCCCTGTAACTCAAAATAATTATTGGCAGAAGAGAAAGTGTTTACCTGCCCATTACGAATAGTATTAATATTTATATCGGCATTTTTCACAATCACATAGTTTAACATAACGTCGCCCAAAAGTTGCTGCACCAGTTCATCAATATTTTGGATGCGTTTTTTATCTTTTTTGGCGGTTACCACATCGGCATCAATATCAAAAAAAATATCAGCATTTGTACAAAAAACGGAATCGGCTTTAACAACTTCGGCTGCATATAATGTATCAAAATTGATGTTAGTGAGTTGTAGCTTATCAAAAAATATCTTAAACTCCGTTTTAGAGCTGTCGCCTTTTATACCTCTAATGGTACAGCTATCAAACTCTACACGTTTATCGCTTAAAGCAAATTTAAAATTCCTGAAACTCATAAAATGTCTGCCTCCGGGAAAAACAATAGCCTGATCAGATGTTTGTATGGCAATATCATCTGTAAAAGAAATTTTCTTTGCGGCCTTTTTCCCGGTGGCTTCATCTACTTGTAAATTATCTAATTGTATATTAATCTTAGTTACTACAAATGGGGGTTCCTGTTTTTTTGTACTATCTACCAGCGAAAAACTACCATCTTTAATTACAAAACTATTTATTTGCAAAGCTTCAATAGCATCGTTTATTGAGTTTGCAACCTTTCCAAGTTCTTTTGCTACTGAAAATTTTTCATCAGGATTATCATCTGTTGTGTCTTTTGTAATTGACTCCTCTTTACTTTTCATTTTGGTAATTATAACACCGGGAGCCTGCATGTATATAGAGTCTATTACAATTTGTTTTTTAAATAAAAGCGGTAAAATACCATGTGTTTTCACATCAATCCTACTGGTACTTAAACGGGTAGTTGTTGGTGCAGCCGTATCAGTAGTATAGAGATCCGCATTTTTAAGTACAATTTTATTTTTTAACCAATTATATGTAAAGCCTTTAACCTTCAGTTTCATTTTACCGTTTGATTGAACGGCTACAAATTCTTCAATTACAGATTTTGAATGATGAATAAACCAATAATTAAATCCCAGTATTATAGCGGCTAATACACCTGCAATCACTAAGCTAATACGTGTCCCCTTCCGTATAAACCGGAGCCGATCTAATATACGTTTCTTAAGGGTTTTTTTTGTTTTCAAAAAATCTGTCAGTAGTTTATACCGATTGGATATTCGTAATAGACCAATGTAATTGGTCTAAACGACTATCGCACCGGCATTATACGAAGTACCATTGGCCTGTTTTACAAATATGTTTCGTATTACATGTCCTTTTCCAATTGAATTAAAATTATTAAAAAAGGTTGAATAAATATTCAACCTTTAATAGTTTTAACTTATGTAATGGACGATTAGTTAACAACAGCACCGTTTTGTATATCTTCATCAGCATTTACAAAAACTAATTTACCATCCCCGTTTTCCGCCATTAGTATCATGCCGTTACTTTCTATGCCCCGCATTTTTCTTGGGGTAAGATTGGCTACAACAATTACTTTCTTTCCTATAATATCGTCCACAGAAAAATGTTGTGCAATACCCGAAACAATAGTTCTGACTTCAAATCCTAAATCCACTTCTAACTTTAATAATTTATCGGCCTTTTCTACTTTTTCGGCTTTTATAATTGTTGCGGTTCGCAAATCTAACTTTGCAAAATCATC
>JBKEEB010000084.1:0-31861 GCA_047975735.1 Niabella sp. | reverse complement strand
TTGTAATTACTCTGTAAAGATATACACCATTAGCTAATTTCTGTCCATACTGATCTGTACCATCCCATTTATACTCGGTAATATTCCTACCTATCCTTAATGGGCCCAGCTCATTCTTGGTTATTTCCTTCACAATTTTCCCTGTAATAGTAAGAATTTGTATTCGTATATTTTGAGGAATTTCCGACCCGGTGAGTGTAAATACAAATGCCGTTGAAGTTGTAAACGGATTGGGATAGTTCAACATATTAGAAATCATCGGTTTATTAATTACCTGAAAAGCTACTCTGTACTGCATATCGCCGGCACTATTTCCACTTTGGTCTTTTGCTGTAATAATCAATTCGTAATTTCCATCTTCGGGTAAATAAGGCCTAAAGTTTACAGTGGCTGAATTTCCTCCGGTATTTGTTGCAGGATTGAACATTAAGGTATCATTATTAAAATTAAAAACTCTAATTACCCCACTGGGGAATTTCAATTGCACTTTAATTAAATCTGATGAATTCAACAATAACCATTTTGCATCATCAGTAAGCTTAATTAAAATATCCGGTTTGCTGGACACAATATCTTTATTGATGATATGTACACCGTCAAATGTTACATCTAAATACGGGCTTACACTATCTGTTCCTACATAAAAATCTTTATATAAGAAATTATTAAAGTGGTATTGTTCCGGTTGGTCATTATCCGGATTAAAATCGACATATAATGAATTAGCCCCAATGAACTGGCCGGTTGGAACAGGCACCTGCAGACGCAATGTATCTCCTGCTATCAAGGCTTTTTGCTTAGGAACAGTAATAATATTTTCATTATTATTTCTATCCCTGATAGTTAATTTCACTTTAAGAGAATCAAAATTATAGCCACTAACATTTTTAAACCCGACACCAAAATCTAATGGTTGCCCGGCTTCTAAGGAATCTTTAAAATTAAAAAACAAATTAGGAGCTATTACGCCTTCGGGTATTGGAGTATAATAAAGCCTCCAATACTTTAGCTGATAAGGCGTGAAATTTGTATTATCGCTATTATACATTTTGACTTTGAGAGATGGATACTGTTGGGCACTAATAGAAGATATATCATAAGTCTTTGTAGTGATATTAGGGATAAGCAGGGTCTCATTACCGGCACTATTAATACCAATAATAGAGTAGTTTACAGAGTCTTTACTATTGGTTTCATTGGAAAATCCATCCCAAATAAATTTATCCCATGCTTTGGCCGGTCCAAAAACCCTTGAAGTTATTTCGCCCCAACCTATGGTTGTTGAAGCTCTTGTTGTAAGAATAATTGGATCATATAAGCCGTTGCTAAACATAGATACAGAAGTAAAATCTGCTCCATTTTGCTTATAAATAAAATTTAAAGCCCTTACTCTGTTAAACGAATCAATATCAACAAACCCGTTTCTCTTAAGTTCTTCATATAACGTATTAGCACCATAAGTATTGGCATCCAATTTCCACTGAGGTGCAAGTTCATTATATGCGCCGGCATTTAGCTGTGTTCGTAGTACAACAAAACAACCTTCGGGAATTTGCCTCAAAAAATTATATGCATTATTTCTCCCTGCTAAAGTATTAGGGAACTCAAAATTATTTCTTCTACCTATATCCCCACAAGGGTAAATGCTATTATAAAGTCCTGTACCACTAGGCAACTGCTGATTAACCCAAGACTTTAACGAATTTTTTTCAAAAACATTGAATATAAGTCCCCAATTACAAGTATTTGCTGTTGTAACAATATCATTTACCTCAACAGTAAGAGCACTTGCTGTATTTACTGCTGTAGGCCAAATACCATTTTTAACTACTAAAATATTATCTCTTTTTCCAAATGAGAGTTGCCTGCTTGTAGAATCTAGAGTAATTTGCGAGTAGCTATTTTCCTTAAACTGATAATAATGTGATTGATTAAATCCAACTTCCGAGCCATTAATATACACAAAAGAACTGCTGTTCCATTTGGGCTGCTCATTGGGTAACGGCGCAGAAGCTACCCGCCAATAATATACAGTACTATCCTTAAAAGTAATTGTAGGGTTAAATTCAATTAAACCGCCTGTGGATGTTTTTTGCTGTGATATTTTTACTGAAGAGTTAAACAATTCAGTAGTATCAATTTCAAACAAATAATTACGGGTTTCAGCAAGCGGGTTAGCTGTAGATGCAGCAAATTTGATACCCTGTGCGTTTATAATCGCATAGTGATAGGGATAAACCGGCCTTAACTCATCTTCAAAGATATATACCTCTTTTGTAATACTATTATTGGTTTCAAAGAGTTCGTCAATTGTATTTAAAGGATCAATAGTTATTGTAATCTTATTAAGTCCTTTGTCGTTTACAGGATCTATGGGGATATGATATGTAAGTGAGTCCATGTAGTCAATGCCTCCCCTGATTGTATCTGTTTTAATCACCAAAGTACTCAGGTCAGGGAATGTGCGCTTTACTTCTACCACTAAATCTCTATTGGTTGCTTTTCCAAGATTCTGGATTTTTGCAGCAATCGTAAATTCCGTTTCAGCAATTGAAATAAAATTGGGAGATACAGTAACCATTTGATCTTCAATAGCGTAATCAGGTTTTTCAAACTGATACAACCGAACAGCGGGATCTCCGTTCATGGTGTATTGTTCACATTGCGAGCGTTGCAACTGATATGTTTCCCCACCTGTATTTAATACATTGATGACAGTATTCTGCAATTGTTCTCCCACAGTTTTTCCATAATAGTCTTTTGACAGATATTGGTAGAACTGAATATTATACCGGTTCAAAGTGTTTACATAACCTATACTGGTACCCGCCAGCATACCTATACAACCTCTGTTATTTGCCAATACATATTTTTCCGATAACACATCCGGCCCACTTAATCTGGCTCCGTTAAAACCAAAAATATCTCCTACGCTACATCCCATCATATTAAACAACGGGTATTTACCCTGATTGGTATAATTCATCGGATCATCCAAATTAAAACCCAATGTAGTGGAAGAAGAGTGTCCGAAAAAAGTGAGCATTCCCACTCCACTATTAATAAGCTCCGTAAGGCGGTCTGTTATAGTTTGTTGAACAGAATTAGAAGAATTTTTTACAAAATCCGAAACCTTTGCGCCATACGAAGAATCCATAATAATGGACTTATGCATGTTTAAAAGGCTGTACAAAAGATCAATGGTTGGTTGGTCATTAGCCCCAACCATATGAATCACATTCTTTTTCCACGCACTTTCTTCTACAAGAGGCGATCTGTTTGTAAACGCCGATTCATATTGCTTAATCTTTTCCAGATATATTTTTAGTTCATTTCCGTTTATAATAGATACCCGTCCTACAGGTGTTAAAGGTGCCGAACTGGCTCCTTCAGAAGTTAGCAGCATATCTGAACCCGGAACACCAATTGTTGGTATTAAGTTTAACCCCGCAATCAAATCGGCATAAGTTGATTCATAGGTTCTACAAATATTATATGTCACCCCTTTTCCTGCAATAAAAATCATTTTAGGAGCTACAGAAAAATTATTCCTCGCCCAACGGGCAAAATTTCTTACGCTTAACGGGTCAAATTTTATTCCATAAGCAAACTGATCCAATAACTGATCAATCATGTAAAGTTTGGCATTATAGCCCCCACCCGCAGCCGTAGAACGATAGGCACGGTAATCTTCTGCAGGATTTGACCCGTCAGTAGCAGTCGTTATATTTTTATGTGTAATCATCAAATAATCGCCCTGATTAGCAGGCGACAGATAATTCACAAAATTGCGTGTTTCAAAAGCCGTTGCATTTTTAATATTAGAAGCGGCCTGGCTTACCAAAACCAGATCCTGCGGAGAGGATGAAGGCTGTAAATATACTTTTAACAAAGATGGATTGGAAGCATCTACTTCGTACCTGCGGCCATTACTAAGGTCATATAGCACAGGTATGCCAGAAAAATTAAATCCTGATATCTCCAGATATTTTCCAGTGGCACTTTGCGGTATTTGAAACCTGAAATTGGAAGCCCCGCCAAAATTAAAACTACGGGCATAAGTCAATTCAATCAATGCCACACGAATCCGATCAGTTGTGGTTGCCCCGTTTGTAACGGTTATGTTTTCCGCAGCTCCATTCAAAACAGTTTGTGTCGTAGTGGATGACAATCTTGCGTAATCATAAAAAGATAACGTTTGATTAAATATTTGGTTACCATTAATTCCCATTGTTACATTTCTTGACACATTGTAATTGCCAACAACATTCATTTTTACCGCCATTTGCGGAATACCCGAACCTGTGTATGGATACAAATTTTGTTGAACGGTTCGGGTTGTACCGTTTGCAATATCATTTGAAGCCCACCCCTTTCCCTGTTCATACGAAGATGTATATAATATCCCTATACCAGAACCTTCGGGTCTTCCAATATGCATAGCTTCATTAAATGGTATGGAAAGAGTATATATGAAATAAGGTTCCGGAGTAGCTCCTGTAGGTATTGTGTTAGTGGTGGGTGTCAATCTTTTATTAGTAACTCCCGGGTTAACAGTTAAAAAGTACGCTACCGAATCGGTAAACAAACTTTTTGTATTATTTAGTTGATCATTGGTATTCCTATACAAGGCGTTATCGGGTTTTCCGTCATTGGCCTCGCCCCAAAATTCAATATAGCCGGAACTGCTTAATGTACCCGACTGGTTACTTGTAAACAAAGGTACTTCAGCTCCATTTCTCCACAGCTGAAAATCGGCCACATTGGTAGCAGCTAAACCAATGCCGGCCAGAGCCGATTGTGGAATACGGTACACGCCGTTAGAACCCACTCTAAACTTATAATAAGTTTTATTATAGTCTATCCACTCATTATTATATTGTTGCGCAAAGGCGACAACTGAATATAGACTAAGAATTATTAAAAAAAACTTCTTCATTAAAATTCTTTTACTGTTAGTTTATTGCGTTACGGAGTTTTTCTGTAAGCTTATTTTTTGCGGCTGTTTTTCCAGCCTAAATTACTTTTTAGCGATATAACATGTGTATATAAAGGATTTGACTGGTTAGCCAGGTTTGCAAAAGCATAATCTATGACTACCGGACCTACTCTAAAACCGGCTCCGGCACTTGGTTGATATATCCAAACTCTCTTCTGATTCAGGGTATCGCCATCTGCCAAGCCTTGTTGAAAATTACCAATACCGCCCCTTACAAAAAATATATTTTTATACCCGTATTCCAATCCTACTTTAGGATCAACACTTACAGGGTTACCACTTATTACCGTATTTCTTTGCCCGTCAAAGGTTACATCAAAATTTGTTTCTGCCAGTATGGAAGATCCTTTCCCCAAGTTAAATACCCTTCCTAACCCTAATTGCAGTCGGGGCGATGTCATCTCGGTGGATTTTACCGGAATATCATTTTGTGTTAAATAAAGTTGTTCTTTTTCTTTATCGGTAAAGCTAAATGACCAGGTATTAAAAGTGGTTGAAATATCTTTGCCCACAATACCAATACGCCATTTATTTTTAAATATTTGCAAACCGGCATCCAAACCAAAACCCCAGGCTTTTGCAAAACTCCCCACGCTACGGTGTATAACCTTAGCATTCAAACCAAAATTCACTAATTTATTTTCCGACTTACTTAATTGCTGTGCATAGGAAAGTAAAAATGCATAATCTGCCGAAGAAAACGGACTAATATTATTGTAATTGAGAGAACCATCCGGCTCTACCAAAAACAGGGTGTTCATTATATCATCTACGGCAAACCTTAATGCTGTAACACCAATGGCTCTTTTGGAGCTGGTTGTTGGTATAGCCACGTTTGCAAAATCATACTGCCCAATCCCGGCAAAATACTCCGAGTGCATCAAGTTAACCTGTGTACCCTCATTTACATTTACCAAACCGGCAGGATTCCAATATCCGGCAGTGCCATCAGCCACCGAAGCTATATTAGCACCGCCCATTGCCATTCCCCTGGCACCGGCTCCAATATTTAAAAATTCATTGGAATATTTTCTAAATTGCGCTTCTGCCTGCGTTGTACAAAATAGCAATATTAAAATTTGAAAAAATCTTATTGCACTCATCGGATTAAAGATGTTTTTTTGATCGAAATTTCTCTTAAGCGTTTGTTCTAAAAAACAAAATTAGAACTTTCTTCTAAAATAGCGATTCTCATAGTACAAATGCAAAATTAAGGATTACTTGTCTTTTCTGCTTATAATTTATTACACTTTATCTGAATGGCTTATTTTTGCCCACACAATTTACAAAAATGGATTTGATACAAGAATTAACATGGAGAGGTATGGTGCAGGATATAATGCCCGGCACAAAGGAACAATTAAACAAAGAACTCACTACCGCTTATATTGGTTTTGACCCCACGGCTACCAGCCTGCACATAGGAAGTTTGGTACCTATACTGCTTTTGGTACACCTGCAAAAAGCCGGTCATAAGCCATTAGCACTGGTTGGTGGTGCTACCGGCATGATTGGCGACCCCAGCGGAAAAAGCGAAGAAAGGAACTTACTTACAGAGGCTCAATTAGCCGAAAACGTTGCCGGAATACAAAAACAATTAGAAAAATTTCTAAATTTTGACCCCAAACTGCCCAATGCTGCCGAAATTGTGAACAACTACGACTGGTTCAAAAACATTTCTTTTATTGAGTTTTTGAGAGATGCCGGCAAGCATATTACGGTTAACTATATGATGGCTAAGGATAGTGTAAAAAAGCGTTTTGAAGGCGAGATAGGCATCAGTTATACCGAATTTGCCTACCAACTGATGCAGGGATACGATTTTTATCACTTATATATGCATAAAAACTGCAAATTGCAGATGGGTGGTAGCGACCAATGGGGTAATATTACTACAGGTACTGAATTTATTCGCCGTAAAGCCGGTGGCGAAGCCTTTGCATCCACCTGTCCGCTTATTAAAAAAGCAGATGGCACTAAATTTGGTAAAACCGAACAGGGAAACGTGTGGTTAGATTCCGAAAAAACAACCCCCTACCAATTTTATCAATTTTGGTTGAACGCCAGCGACACGGATGCCGGGAACTGGATAAAAATATTTACCTTTTTAGACGAACCTACCATTCAACAATTAATCACCGAACATCAAGCAGACCCATCTAAAAGAATACTTCAAAAAAGCTTAGCTAAGGAAGTTACCATTTTTGTACATGGAGAAGAGCAATACCTGAAAGCGATTGAAACCACCGATAAGTTATTTTCCAACCAAAACAAACCGGCAGAGGAAATAAGCATTGATGACCTTAACGAAATGGAAGGTATTATCAAATCGACAATTGAAACAGCCACTATTCAAAATGGTATTGATATTGTTAGCCTATTGGCAGCTACGTCTATTGCAGCCAGTAAAGGCGAAGCCCGTAAACTGGTACAGGGAGGCGGCATTAGTCTTAACAGAAAAAAAATAGGGGATATTAATTTTACCGTAACCGACCAAAACCTATTACATGGCAAATATTTCTTAATGCAAAAAGGAAAAAAGAGTTATTTTTTGATTGAACTGGTGTAAAATTTTCTTTGCACTTTTTAAAATGGCATATCCGGTATGATGTAAATTACCGGATTTTTTTTGTGTATAACAATATCACCAGCTACCGCCTGCCCCGCCACCGCCAAAGCTACCACCGCCAAAACCTCCAAAGCCGCCGCCGCTACTACCGCCAAAACCACCGCCGCCAGATGACCATCCGCCGCTGCCACTACCACCGGAGAAAATCCAAGGGGTACCACCCCTTCCCCAATCATCGGTATAACCACGGCGGGACACATACCCCCCTCCACCGTTATTGCCTTTACTTATAATAGCCAGCACAATAAATACAACAACTATAATGAGAATTATAGTAAACAGGCTAATGTTTCCGCCATCTCCTCTGTCAGCATATCCTTCGGGAGCCTTATACCTACCGGCTGCCGCTGCAATAATATCATCCACCGCCAGGTTTAGTCCTTCATAATTATTTCCTGCTCTAAAATTGGGTAATAAATCGTTCTGCACAATTTCGCCGGCTACAATATCCGGCACTACGCCTTCCATTCCGTAGCCGGTAGCAATAAAAACGCCTCGCTTATCGCCCTGCTCACCTGTATTTACCAATATTAATACTCCGTTACTAAATTGTTTCTGTCCTCCTATTCCCCATTTTCTTCCCAGTGCAACGGCATAATCTTCTATATTGTAACCCCGTAAATTATTTACAATAACAATAGCTATTTGATTGGAGGTTGTATCATCATAAGCCACCAGTTTTCTCTCCAAAGCCTGTATTTCCTGACTTGTTATGAAACCGCTTCCGGAACCGATAGTAAAATCGTTTACCAAGCGTGGTGGGTTGGGTGCTTCAGGAAGCTCAGACAAGGATTGGGAGAATGTAACAATGCCACTCAACAGCAGATAAGCCGTTGTAAAAAAAACCATCAACAGTTTCTGATAGTGATTGTTTTTTATCTGTATATTAACTATTGTTTTAATATTATTGGTATTTAAATTTCAACGTAGGATACCCAAAAAAGCATCAAATAAAAAAACATAACGGCTCATTTTAAGCCGTTGCCAAAAACAATTTCGTCGGGTAATTCATTTTTATCGGTATTGTGATTGTATGGGAAATAATGTGCCAGAGCCTCGCCTATTTCATATACATACCCGCTAATGCCGGCAACAAAATCATTTTTATTAAACTGCCTGAGAATATGCTGAACAGCCTCTTCCCAATATAATTTTCCTGTTTTTTGGTAAATACCTTCATCGCCAAAAACAGCCAGTTGATGATCTTTTACAGCTACATATAATAATACTGCGTTGCGGTCGTCCGTTTTATGCATCTTTAGTCGAAAAAAAATTTCACCGGCTCTGTTTACCGGATCGGCATATTTACATTTTCGTTCCATATACACTCTAATCTCGCCGCTTGTACGGCTTTCTGCATTACGAATGGCCTGCACAATCTGCTCCTTTTCCTCGGTAGTGAGCAATTGAACTCCTTTCCTTTTATTGAAAAATGAAAACATTATTAAAATTTAATTTCTACGCTTTTGGCAGCACCATCTTCAGCAAAAAAACCTTCTTTAGCTTTAAAACCGAAAACTTTAGCGACAACAGACGATGGAAATGAGCGCACATAAATATTGTAATTTTTAACGGCTTCGTTAAAATCAGCTCTGGCCACTTTAATACGGTTTTCAGTGCCTTTTATTTGCGCCTGTAACAGTAAATAATTTTTCTGCGATTGTATTTCGGGATAATTTTCTACTACTGCCAATATTCTGTTAAAGGTATTGGCAAAATCAGCCTGCCGGCCTTCTAATGCTTGTACATTGGCGGAAGACGGGTTTTTTACCGTTAAGTTTCCTGCACTAGCCCTGATTTCGGTAAGCTGGATAAGTGTTTTTTGTTCATAATCTGACGATGCTTTTACTACGCTTACCAGCATGGGAATTAGATCAAACCGACGTTGATACCTTGCCTGTAAATTGTTATAAGTAGTAGTAACCTTTTCCTCCTTATCTATAAACCGATTGTAAGACACCGCAAAGTATAATACAGACAGTACTGCTAATATTAGCAGGGCAATCAATATTTTTTTTCTTGAATACTGAAGCACGACAGCTTGTTAAAATTTAATGTCGGGTCTTTTAGAAGCCCCTTCATCAGCTTTAAATCCTTCCTTTACACTAAAACCGCCAATACCTGCTACAATATTTGCAGGAAAAGAACGAACTTTTGTATTGAACACCCGTACTTCCTCATTAAACATTCTTCTGTCGGCTCCAACTTCACCTTCCAATCCTTCTATGGATCTTTGTAAAGCTAGGAAGTTTTCGTTGGCCTTTAGGTTAGGATATTGTTCTACCGTTACTAATAAACGGCTTAAAGCACTACCCATTTCGCCATTTACCTGATTTTGCATCTGCCTGAATTTTTCAATATTCTCGGGCGTAGCATCTTTGGTATCTAAGGTTACTGATGTAGCTTTAGAACGTGCTTCAATAACCTTTGTTAAGGTTGTCTGCTCAAAATTGGCAGCACCTTTTACGGTTTCTACCTGCTGGGAAATCTGGTCAAGTCGTTTTTGATAAGATGCCTGCACGTTGTTCCAGGCTTTATTTACAGACTCGTCCTGCGCAACCAGTCCGTTATAACTTGTAAAACCCCAAATGGCTAACCCAATAAGGGCTATAACTAAAATTAATACACCACCTTTCATAGTATTTGTTTTTAATTTTTAAGAAACAAATTTATAATAATAATTAGCTCAATTACATAGTTGCGTTGAAAATTTCGGTAAACGGGACGCTATAAGCGGTAAACTATTATAAAACCGGGTGTTATAATTCAATTTTCGTAACTAACGAGTATTTTTTTATCGAGAAACCAAAGTTTTGCCTTACCATTGGTGCCCATAAAAATATCGGGGTTTCCGGGATACTCCGGTTTGCTTAAATTTAATTCGTTTTTCAAAATATCCGGAAGCCAGCTAAACTCAAAATCATTTTTTTTGTAGTTGCCTTTAGGGAAATCTTCATCCATATATTTTTCCAGAATTTTTCCATAAACGGCTTCGTTAAAAAACAACACTGCTTCAAGAACAAACTTAGAAGAATCAGCATGTATTTTTTTATACTGAGACGATTGGGGCATTTGCAACAAATACGCTACAGAATCGGGTTTAAACTGTTCTAAATCAAGTAAACTGTTTAACCTACTCATATCATCAGAAATGATATAAGAGATATTTGGGTTTTCCGGTGCTAAAGAATCTGTATCAGGCTCCTTTTCTCCTTTTGTTTTAAAATGACAGGCAAACAAAAATAAAAGACCTATAAATATTATAAATATAAAAAGATGCGATTCTTTCATGCCTTAAAAATATTAAAATAATGCTATCAGTTTAGGAATAAAAATTATTCCGCCAATGAGTAATGCTGTTACGGATGTTACTAAAACTGCTGCAGCGCACATATCTTTTACAAGCTTTATTTGTTCATGCTTGTTGGGATGCAATAAATCACAAAGTTTTTCAATAGCGGTATTCATCAATTCAAAAGCCATAACCATTGCTATGCAAAGCAGCACAACCATCACCTCTATACGGGTTACGGGTAATACATTGCAAAATAATATTGCCAACAAAGCAATTACTATATGTATTTTATAATTTCTTTCGGTAAGTATGGCTTGTTTTATACCATCAAACGCAAAAACAAAACTTTTTAAAATCCCTGCCATTATTGTATTTTTTTTATGATAAACGATTTTAAAAAAGGATAATGATACGAACTTTTTGCAGATAACATATCAACTTAGGGTTCCTCAAAATGCACTTTAACAGTTTGGTACAACAGCTTGCTTTGTTTAATCACGGAAGATCGGTTGGTATTATCCGAAAAGCCTTCTAACCCAAACAGGCCTGCCGCATTTCCTTTATTAATGGCAATTTCTAAGTAATCGGCACTATTAAAGTAAGCTAATTTTTCACCTTCTTTAACGTCGGCATAGGATTCGCTTATTTGGTCAATAATCTCATCCCTTAAAAAAAGAATTTTAAATTTTCTGTTTTTCCGCTGGGTTTCAAATTGTTTGCGGGTAATATTTACAATTACATTTTCATAATTATCAATAAAAATAATCTGCCCTTCAATATAGTTTTTGTCTTCTATGGGTTGTAAAGGGTTTTTTTCTCTAAAGTTTACATCCGGTACGCCAATATTTTGTATTGATTCGCCGTCTAATATCCGTTTCACTGTGCGAGCCATCAACCCGGTAACATATAACGTATTTTTTGTGGCTTTTTTATCTAACGGAATGCCCATTACCATATCCGGCTTTTCTTCTAATATCATGTTCAACAAACCATTGTCTGCACACATGATGTATTGATTTTTATGGAATACCAACAGGAGGTTATCCGGCTTTTGATCAAAAAGGTTTACCAATACCAGATGAAAAGTAAATTCGGGAAAATTTTTAAAAGCTCCCCGGCATACGTACGAAGCCTGGAACAGGTTAAATGGGGAGATGTTATGTGATACATCAACTAACTGAAGGTCTGGGTTTACTTGCAATAACTGGGCTTTTACAGCTCCCACTAAATAGTCGGTATGCCCAATATCGGATGTAAGTGTTACAAAATTCATTCCTGCCAGCGTGTACTTTCTTTAATCGATTAACAATTCCTGCAAATTTAACAAAGCCTGATTATTTTATAAGTTGTTTGTTCTTAAAATAAAATTTGTGTACTAACTTATCGGCCAGGCGGGGTACCAATTTATTTAATAACACTGTTTCTTTACCGGTAAAAGTTAATATCAATGTTCTTTTTTTCTTGTAAATAGCTTTTAAAAGATGATTGGCGCATTCTTCTGCCGGCATTAATTTACCTTCGTCCATCGGATTTTTTTCCTGTGTTTCGCCTTTATCGTCCAACGCCCTGTCTCTAATGCCGGAAGTGGTAAACCCCGGACAAACCCACATCACATGCACCTCATCATCCATTAGCTCTACACGTAACGATTCTAAAAAGCCCTGTAGGGCAAATTTGCTGGCAGAGTACCCTGTTCTGCCTGGCAAGCCTCTATAGCCGGCAATAGAAGAAATGCCCACAACAGTGCCCTTGCTTTTTATTATATGCGGAAGTGCATATTTGGTAGAATATACTGCACCAAAAAAGTTAATATCCATTACTTTCTTTATCACATCTGTATCCAACTCTTTAAATAAGCCGCGCATACTAATGCCGGCATTATTAATCAGTATGTCAATACCGCCAAATGCTTTTACGGTCGATTCAATAAATCTTTTACAATCCTGCTCATTGCTTACATCTGCTACCATAGTATGTAGCGGAGCCGATGGGTGTGTGGATTGCAACTCGTATAACCTGTCGTGATTACGCCCACAGGTAGCTACTTTTGCTCCAAGGTATAGCAGCTTTTCAACCAATGCTTTGCCGATACCGTCGGTACCACCGGTAATTACTACAGATTTATCTTTAAAATGATTATTCATAATTTGCAACAAACCTAAATAATTTTAAACATTGTTCCAATTCTATATACTTTTTAAACATTGGACAATATTTGTACTAAAAAATAACATAGTTGTAAGATATGAAATGTGTTAAGCACTTTGTTATATGTATTTAACGGAGGTGATTTCACATTGGTAAAATCTTTTCAAAAAAAGAGATAAAAAAATTTTGTGTAGTAAGCTGATAACCCTATTTTTGCACTCCCAAATTTGGTGGTGTTGAGAGGTTAATTCTCATTTGATTCCGTAGCTCAGTTGGTAGAGCACAACACTTTTAATGTTGGGGCCCTGGGTTCGAGCCCCAGCGGGATCACAGAACGGGTAAGTTGTAATACTTGCCCGTTTTTTTATTTATTTTGAAAACCGCCCTAAAGGATCCTCCCAATGCTGCTGTAATTTGTTATATGAGGCTTTACCGTACTCTTTTCCTTCAAAACTTTTTTTACAGGATTTAATAAAACGCCGTAATTTTTTTTGGTATTTTTTTACAATACTTCTTTCTTCGGTATAAATATTATTCTTTTCAAGAGAATCGTTAATAATATTATACAATTCAAAGGTTCCGTTTTTAGCATATAGTTTATAGTCATTGCCTGACCAACTTACCTGATTGCCCAAACAAAAACCAATAGGCAATGGACGGGTTTTCATTTTACCGTTAATAAGCGGTAAAAGGCTAATGCCATCAAGTTTGTAAGCATCTTTGTTTTTATTGATACTAAGTACGTCCATAATGGTTGGCAGGTAATCGGATGTAACGCATGGGACATCTGTTTCAATATGTTCTTTTATTTTTTGCGGCCATACTAAAATCCCCGGCACACGAATACCGCCCTCATGCAGGGAGCGTTTTCTTTCCTTAAATCCACCGCTACTTCCCGGCGTACCATCTTCCGGTCCGTTATCGCTACAAAACCAAATCATTGTATTATCCTCAATTCCTAATTTATTTAAATACGCACGCAAACGCCCAACCTGTTCATCAAGTGCCGTAATGCAACCTGCATAGTTTTTCATAAAATCATTTTGCTCAGGATACATATCCCTATACCGGGGACCAGCTACTACTGGCAGATGTGGAGCATGAAACCATATAACACTGAAAAAAGGTGTTTGGTTAGTAGTAGCATTTTGTATAAAGGGTAGTACTCTGTCCATTATCACCCGGCTGTCATCCCCATTCAGATTGTCGGTAATTTTATTACCCTGTATATCCCAATAGCCGGTTCCATAAGGCAAAAAATGTTCTCCTTCTTTAATATAATTCCAGCCAATATTTTTAGCCCCCTTAACAGGTTTCTTCATAGGATCCCATGTGGGCACTTTCGATTCGGTTACAAATGCATAATTATACCCATGTAATGACGGAGGGTTATATTCCGACGTATTGCCGGGTTCTCCCCTATTGGCATCTTTTTCTGTTGCTGAAAGTGTGCCCAAGTGCCATTTGCCAAAGTGGGCAGTAGTGTATCCTTCTTCTTTTAATAACTCCGGTAATGTAATTTCCTCGGGGCGTAAAATTCCTACATTGGCATTAAAAACCCCCATACGATTGGGATTGCGACCTGTAAGCACACTGGCTCTTGTGGGAGAGCAAACGGCTGAGGCCGCATAAAAACGGTTAAACTGTAACCCTTCTTGGGCCATTTGGTTTAGGTGGGGTGTTTGAATTATTTTGTTTCCGTTATACCCTACATCGCCCCAACCCAAATCATCTGCCATAATTAAAATAATATTAGGCTTGTTTTGTGCCATTATATTGGGTGAACAAACTATAAAAAGAACAGCAACGATACTTTTGATTATTAAGAATACTCTCATGTTAATTTCTTTGCGGCTAACGAATAGAAAAAATAAAAAATTTAATGATTTACTTTAGGAGCTTTCTCCAAATCAACACCCTTAAAATACTTTTTTAATATATATTCCGGTTGATGCACATCCGGTGTTTGTTGTAATTTTCGATAGTCATATTCCAAAGGTAAAAATGTTTTGGGATGCATGGTAGCGGTATCGTCGGTAGTTTTATACCACTCATCCATCAAAGTTGTCATTTTAGTTAAGGTAGATTTGTACTGAGGCAATGCTGCCAAATTATTAATTTCTAACGGGTCTTTTTTAAGATTGAATAATTGGGTAAAATTTCGTTGGGGGTATCGTATCATCTTCCATTCATTAGTACGCACAGCCCTAACGGTATTACGATAGGCTGTATAAACAGAGTTGCGAACATATTTTTCCTTCCCCATAATTATGGAACTGATATCTTTTCCGTCAACCCCTTTTGGAGCCGGTAGTCCGCTCATATGCGCCAGTGTGGGAAAAAGATCAAAGAGATAAACCAGCGCATCGCTTACCTCATGATAGGGAATCCCCTTGCCACTAATAATTAGCGGAACTTTCATACTATGTTCGTACAGGTTTTGTTTTCCTAATAATCCATGGCTGCCAATCGCCAGTCCATTATCGGCAGCATATACAATAATCGTATTGTCATACAATCCGTCTTTTTTTAAAGTTTGTATTATGTCGCCAACTCTGTTATCCAAATGACTTATTAGGGCATAATAATCAGCCAAAGATGCCTGTATCATTTCGGGTGTTCTTGGCCAGGGAACCAGTGTTTCGTCTCTAATATTCAAATCGTCAAATTGAAACGGATGTAATTTCATAAAATTTCCAGGCACAGGAATTGCGTTATCGGCATACATGCCAATGTAATCTTCACGTGGAGACCTGGGGTCATGGGGAGCTGTAAAAGCTACATAACAGAAAAAAGGCTGTTGTTTGCTGCCTCTCGTATAATCATCTATAAAATCAATTGCCGCATCTGCAAACAAGTCTGTTGAAAACCCTTTTCTCACGGGGTTGCTTAGTTTGCCATCGGCTCCTAATTGCCGTACAGGAGTTTGATAATGGTTGGCCATTCCCCCAATAAAAACATTTTTACCCTGTTGAAATGAGGCTTCAAAGGTTGACACACCGTTATGCCATTTACCGGTGCCAAAAGTAATATAGCCGTTTTCAGCAAAATGCATAGGCATAGTATGCACCCCTTCTAATTTATCATACACATGAAAAAGGCTTTTGCCACTCATCAACATCGCCCTGCTGGGGGCACAAACTGCCCCCATATGCCCGCCCATGATAAAACTATTGGTAAAGCGGATACCGGTTTCCGATAGCTTATCAAGATTAGGTGTTTGTATGTAAGGATTTCCGGCACAACCAATAGCATCAGCCCGTTGGTCATCTGCTAAAATGAAAAGGATATTAGGTTTGCTATTTTGGGCAATAAGTTTTTGATTGGTACTACAACTCATTAATATTCCCGAAATGAGCAGACAACCCAACAGTATGGAATGTTTCATTGTGTAAATTTTAACCAGAATATAATTTACTTATATAGTGCAATTGTGTTAGATGCATTGCTAAGATAGGGATTGTATTTTTATTTTCTTTAGACACTTTTATATTGTATATGAATAGGTTTTGACTAATATGAACTGAAAAGTATAAAAGATTTCCTTACCCCAAACAGTTTGCCACGCAAATGCATGGATGTTTTAATAGTTTTGGCCTTTAGCATTGGTTTCTCAGTTTGGCGATATTGGTGCAAAACTTACAGAAAAAACCGGAATGGCTTGCCCCGATTGGGTTATATGGCTTTCAGTTCCTTTTTCTGTTGCCGTAATGTGGGTTTTTTATACAATAAACCGTATTGGGCATGTAGGAGAAAATCCTTTTGAGGGATCGGCCAATGATATACCTATTTCGGCCATTGCCAGAGGAATTGAAATTGATTTGCGACAGAACTTAGGCGAGAACAAAGCTAATATACCCGGCGCTTTTGAAGTGAGAAACGATACACAAATGTAATCCCAAATCAATCTTCAATTTGGCATATCATTCGACCATCACATTATCCTTACCTTTTTTTACGAATAACTTTTTATAGGCATTTTTGATGAGCCAAAAGGTAAGCGTAATAAATAACAATGCCATAATCACCGGTACGGCAAACGATAGTAACGAGCCTCCAATAGCAGCCGTATTTTCACCTGTTGCTACTACGGCATTGCCCGAGCCTAAAGTAGTTTTACTACTTAACAATCGCAGCAATCCAGTACCGGAAGAAATGATACCTGCACCGCCGCCACCGGCAATAATACCAATGATCCATTTCATCCATTCATTGTCAATGGGAATAACAGATGTGGCCAACAAGGTGCCAGCGACTGCCGCAAGGGGTGTGGAAATAGTATCCAGAATATTATCAATAAAAGGAATGTAATAGGCTGTTATTTCGGCAATGGTGGCTGCGCCTAAAGCTATTAGAGCAGGGGTGCCGGCCAACCAGCCAAAACTATCAGAGAAGTTAAATATATGAAATCTGCTGGCAAGGCCTGCTACCAACATCGGCACAAAAACACGGAACCCACAGCAGGCAGCTAAAGCAATACCTAAGGCAGAAGCGGTAATTGTATCTACGTTAATATTCATACTGTGAATGTAAGAAATTAATTTTTTTAATGATGCAGAATTGGCTATAATAATTGCATGAGGCTTTTGGCATATCGGTAAACAGCGGCTCCTATTCGGTAAACGAGAAATATTAGTGCCGTGATCTCAAATATACCCAACAATAAAAGAGTATTATTTTTGTTATAATAAAGAACGTTTTAAATTTTATGAAAAAGAAGAATTTGTTATGACCATTGAAAGAGAAACCAAGCTTAAAAAAGTTATTGCTAAACGACAACCCGATTTGGGAGTTGTATTGGAAAATGTTTTTGACCCTCATAATATTTCGGCGGTGATGCGTACCTGTGATGCAGTGGGCGTACAGGATGTTTTTATTTTAAATACAAAAATACCGAAGCACAAAAAATGGGGATTCAAAAGTAGTTCCAGTGCTAATAAATGGTTAAGTATTCATCAATACGATAATGCAGAACATTGTTTTTTTGAATTGAGAAAGCGGTACGAAAAGCTATTTACCACACATTTATCGGAAGAGGCTGTTGAATTGTATGCAATGGATTTTACCAAAAGTATAGCACTGGTTTTTGGCAACGAGCATAGCGGAGTAAGTGATGATATTAGAAGCATGGCTGATGGAAATTTTATAATACCGCAGGTAGGTATTATTCAGTCTTTAAACATTAGTGTGGCCTGTGCCGTTACGTTGTACGAAGCCTTTAGGCAAAAGAAAATTGCAGGGCATTATAACCGGGAGGACATAACAGGCGAATATAAAATAGCACTTGCCAAACAATGGGGGTTATTATAGCAATAGCTAACGATTTATAAAGTTGACTCCTGCAATAGCTTTTCGTTCTCGTTTCTTTCTTTGGACAATGTGTGAATGCTTACATTTACTTCAAAGCCTATTAAAAGGCTTAACGAGATTAAAAAAACCAATACCATCAATATAATAAGCGTGCCAATAGAACCGTACAGTTTGTTGTAATTGCCAAAATTACCTACCCACCATGAAAAACTTAATGCACAAATCAGCATCAGCGTAGTGGCAATTATTGATCCAGGAGTAATAATCTTCCATTTTTTGTCGATTGAGGGAATGACTCTGTACATATAGGAAATAATAAAAAAGAACAACATTACAATTACTATCCAACGGAGGCTTCCAATTAAATTAATAATTGTTTCGTTTTCTATTCCCAACCATTTTAATACCACTCCCCTGGCAATCAGTAATATAATGCACAAAAAGAAGGAGAGAAATAATATCAATGTAATTTTAATAGCTACCAGCCTTTTTTTAATGCCTTCTCGTTTAGTAAAACCGGGAAGTGCTTTATCAAAAGAGCGCATAACGCCAATAATAGCGTTGGACGAAAAGAAAAGCGAGAGTAGAAAACCTACCGATAACAAATCATTACGGGGATTGTTAATAAAATCATCTAAAAAATTAATAATTGCCGTATAATTTTTTGGCCCGGGTACAACGTCTCTGATCAACTGGTATAATTCTGTAATAAAACGGTGGCTAATAGGGAGATAAGGAATTAACGTGAACAAGAATATGATAGCCGGAGGAATGGCCATAGTAAAATTATAAGAAATAGCAGATGCTCTTTCCAAAATATCATCATCCTTAATTTCCTTTTTGGCCTGCTGAAAAACATCATACAAGGATATTTTACTAAAGCCCGGTAGTGAAGTAGTTTTAGTCCAGCTAAGCAAGGTGCGCCACCAAAGCGAGTTACGTAATTTTGTTTTTATATTACTGAATGGATTCATGATTATTTTGGTGCTGTTTTGTTTTTGCCATACTTTTCATCTAAGGCAGCCTGATAGGCTTTTGCCAATATTAAATGATCTGCATAATTAGTAGTAAACATATGCGTACCATCAAATGCAGTACTGGCCACAAAATAAATATAATCAGTTTTAGGAGCGTTCAATACAGCTTCAATAGTTTCTTCCATTGGAGTGCATATAGGCCCCGGAGGCAGTCCTTTGTTGCGGTATGTATTGTAGGGGGAGTTTGTTTGTAAATGAACGTTCAATACACGTTTTATGCTAAAATCTTTTAAGGCAAATTTTACAGTGGGGTCGGCCTGTAAAGGCATTCCTTTTTGTAATCTGTTTAGGTACACACTTGCTATTGTGGCCTTTTCTTTGGATGCATTGGTTTCCTCGTCAATGATGGAAGCAATAGTTGTAACTTGTATAGGTGTTAGTCCTATTGCAGTGGCTTTTTGCTTCCTTTCTTCGGTCCAATAATTATTATATGCTTTGCTAAATTTTTCAAAAATATTTCTTGGAGTGGTAGCCCAGTTTTGCTCATAAGTAAGTGGTAATACAGCAGCCATAACGGTATTACTGTCCAAGTTATAAGATTGTAGCGAATCGTTATTGCTTAAAAATTGTATAGCAGTTAAGGAGTCAAACTCAAAGGCTTTACCTAATTTGGCCGCTAATTGCTCTTTGGTTCTTATTTTAGTAACCACAAAATTTACGGGTATTTGGCTTCCGTTTCTAATCATGCGTACTAAATTGAGTACACTCATTCCTTGGGGAACCCGGTATTTTCCCGGCTTTACTGTTTTGATTTTTAAATATTTTTCGGTGATGTTAAATCCTGTAAGGGAGGAAAGTATTTTTTCGTCCAGTAATTGCTGTTTTACACTTTGCAGTGTGCTGCCGGTTTTAATGTAAAGAAAGTCTTTTTGGGGTTTACGGGTAGTGGGTCCTATAATTTTAAAGACCATGAATATGCCGGCAGCTACTATGCCGAGAAATACGTATCGTATTAATTTTTTTTTGTTCATACCGAATAATATACGAAAGCAATATAATAATAAAACCCTGAAGGTAAGTACGCTTCAGGGCTGAAATAAGTTGAAATGTGATTAGAAAGATGAACGGAGCGTCGCAAATTGGTTCAATACCTGCCTGCCGACAGGCAGGGTAGCACTGCTGCCTGGTAAAAAACTATTTTCCCGAATCTGAAGTAGCCGGAGCTGCCGGGGAGGTTTGTTGTACTCCCTGATTAAACGGTACTGCCGGTGCTGCCGGTTGTTGTTGGGCAGGAGCAGTTCCTACATCTTGTAAAAGCTTGTTATTGCCACTATCTGTACCGGAGCCGTTAATGAAAAAAGTAGCTAACAGGCTTAATATACCTACGGCAGCGGCAAATATCCAAGTACCTCTGTCCAATACGTCGTTGGTTTGCTTTACGCCCATGAACTGACTGCTTACGCCGGCAAAACTTCCGGCTAACCCACCACCTTTAGGGTTTTGTATTAATACGATTAATCCTAAAATAACGGATGCGATTATTATGAGTATAACGAATAATAAGGTCATAATTGTTTCTTTAAATGTTCAATTTTCGCTGCAAAGAAAGCACTTTTGGCGGGATTTTGCAAACTTAATTTTTTATATATATCAATAGCCTTTTCGGGTATATTTTGCTTAATCCATACTTTTGCCATCGCTTCTGTTATGGCATTTTCCCCGGTTAAAGAGTTATCGGCCATTTTTTCAATTTTTTGATTTTCTGCTAATGTGAATTGTGAACCAATCTCTGTTTCCGGTAGGCGGCGCATTTGCCTGAGCCAACTGGTGAAACTTTTTAATTGGTTACCGAATTTGTCGGTTGGTGCTGCTTCATCGCTTAGCTGTATGCCCTGCGATGCAAAATAATCTACCGTGTAGTATGGAGTGTAATTAAATGCGGCTTTTTCGGGATCAATGGGTTCAATTTTTAAACCGGGAATATTTATTGGCGGTAGCTCTTCATGATCTTCATGTGTTTTTGTATTTTCCGTTGCGGGTACCAGTATATCCAACCCTTTTGGTTTTTGTGTTTCCGCGATATGGGGAGATAATGGTGTGTGAATGGTTTCCGTATTATTGTCCGTTAACTGCTGCACCATTAAGGGATTATTAAAATATAATAATGTTTTTTGCCACTGACCGGCAAATTTGTCGGTGGTTTCGGCGTTTAATTTTTTGGCATATAACAATTGCAGTGCTCCGGAGTAGGGATATTCCTCTGCCAATAGCGTTAATTCGGCAATAGAGCAGTCCCGTATATTTTTTGATAAAACCGAAGTTGCGATATTGTTTACTATATTATTCATGCCAGTAGTAGTACTAAGTTTTTAAAATGGAACAATTACCAGTTGGAAAAAATCCGGTTGAACATATCGTCTGTTAAAGAGCGTAGCATCTCATCTTTTAATTGCGATTCGGCCTGTTGTAATGTCATCGAACCGGGATAGTCAAAACTACGGGTTACATCATATTTTTTTGGCTTTTGCGTACTGTCTATCACTTCAATACTTATGCCTACATTTAAGCGGTTACTATTTACCTGCTGGTTAGATATACCGGATGTGGACATTGAATAATTGGTAATAGTTGGATTGATAACCCAGTCAGCATCATCGCCATTGGTTTGTTTAAGCCGGGTTTGCGACACGATTTTTTGACGCAGTTTGTCTGTTAATTCGGCTGCCAGTGTAGGATTAATATACCGGGCCTTATTTTGAACATAATTTACTTTTACTATTTTCACTTCCGGAGGAATATCCGTATCGTTAAAACGGTAAATGCCACATCCTAACAGAAAAATGCATATTGCGGCTATTAGAGCAAAAGGTTTTTTATAAATCTTCAATGTCATACTCTTTTAATTTACGGTACAAGGTTCTTTCGCTAATGCCCAAATCCAATGCGGCATCTTTTCTTGTGCTTTTATGTTTTTTCAGTGCTTTAATAATCAGTTCTTTTTCTTTATCCATAATGTTAAGGCTCTCTTCTACCTCTTCGTGCTCATGAATATCATCCTGCTTAATAAGTACGGGTTGCGAAATGGGTGTGTTGTGATTAATGGTGGCCGGCATCTGCTGTATATTGTCGGAAAAATTAGGCAGTTCTTTCAGGTCTTTAATTAAGTTGCTGTTATTTTCTGCTATTTCGGGATTTTGCAATACCTCCAAAAACATGCGTTTTAGCTCTGTTACATCTTTTTTCATATCAAAAAAGAGTTTGTACAATAAATCTCTTTCATTTTGAAATTCTCCACTGTGCTGTTGGTTAACCACCATTGGAAGCCTGTTGTTGGAGTAGGGTTGCAAATACCTGTTAAGCTCTGAGGCTGTTATTACTTTATCGCTTGATAATACAGAAACCTGTTCGGCAATATTTTTCAGCTCACGTACATTCCCCGGCCAGGGGTAATTAATTAATAGCTGCTTGGCTTCTTCATCCAATTGCACAGAGGATGTTTTGTATCTATCAGCAAAATCGGAAGCAAATTTTCTAAACAAGAGTACAATATCTTCCTTACGGTTAACCAACGATGGCACCCTGATGGGAACAGTACTCAATCTATAATAAAGATCTTCTCTAAACTTACCCTGTTGCACTAATTGCAATAAATCTTTATTAGTGGCAGCAATCACCCTTACATCTGTTTTTTGCACTTTACTGGAACCCACACGCAGGTATTCGCCGGCTTCCAATACACGCAGTAGGCGAGCTTGTGTGCCCAGGGGCATTTCTCCAATTTCGTCTAAAAAAATAGTACCGCCGTTCACGGTTTCAAAATATCCTTTGCGGGCATCATGGGCACCGGTAAAAGAGCCTTTTTCATGACCAAAAAGTTCGGAGTCAATCGTTCCTTCGGGGATGGCACCACAGTTAACAGCGATAAAAGGATTGTGCTTGCGCGATGACAAGGAATGAATAATGGAAGAAAAAGCTTCTTTTCCCACACCACTTTCGCCAATAATAAGCACGGTAAGATCTGTATTAGATACCTGTATAGCTACCTGTAAAGCATAGTTCAATTCGGGAGAATTACCTATAATTCCAAAACGGTTTTTTATTGATTGTAAATCCAATTTCTTTATTTTAAGGTTGAGGTTTTTAGGTTTGTAAAGTACCGGCTTATAAATTATCTGTCAGGATTTCTCCAAACAATGTAGCCTGTGTACAATCATTAATTTTAACCTGCACATAATCGCCTTTTTTAAAGTGAAGTGCCTTTTTAGGGAATATTACAACTTTGTTTTGTGAGTTTCTTCCCACCCAGTCTTCATCACTTCGTTTACTGTTGCCGTCTATTAAAACTTTAAATGTTTTACCCACATCTTTTCTATAACTTTCTAACGAAAGCGTATTTTGTTTTTCAATAATTTCGTGTAATCTACGTTTTTTTATAGCTTCCGGTACATCATCTTTATATCTGCGTTGCGCCAATGTGCCGGGGCGTTCACTATAAAAAAACATATAGCTCATATCATACTTGCTATAATCCATAATGCTTAATGTTTCCTCATGGTCAGTTTCTTCTTCGGTACAAAAGCCGGCAATAATGTCTGATGTAATGCTACAGTCGGGAATAATAGTGCGAATGCGGTCAACTTTATTCATATACCATTCGCGGGTATAAGTGCGGTTCATTAATTGTAAAACTCTTGTGGAACCACTTTGTACCGGCAAATGAATGCACTTACAAATATTTTCGTAAGCTGCCATAGTATGCAGCACATCATCTGTAATATCTTTTGGATGCGATGTAGAAAAACGCACTCGGAGTTTGGGAGATATGAGTGCTGTCATTTCTAACAAACGTGCAAAACTAACGGCATCTTCTTCTTTGCCATTTGCCGGTGTATAATGGTAGCTATCCACGTTCTGCCCTAACAGTGTTACTTCTCTGTATCCACTATCAAAAAGTTCGGTACATTCTTTAATTATACTTTCGGCATCACGGCTTCTTTCACGTCCGCGCGTAAAGGGAACCACACAAAAAGAACACATATTATTACAACCGCGTGTAATACTTACAAAAGCACCCACGCCATTACTATTGAGCCTTACCGGTGAAATATCGGCATAGGTTTCTTCGCGGCTGAGTAAAACATTCACACTTTTTTGACCACCAGAGGCTTCATCCACCAAATTGGGCAAACTGCGGTAAGCATCGGGCCCCACTACAATGTCAACCAATTTTTCTTCTTCCAAAAATTTTGATTTGAGCCGTTCTGCCATACATCCTAAAACGCCTACCAGAGTTCCCGGTTTTTGTGATTTTAGTTTTTTGAACTCTGTTAGTCTTTTACGAACCGTTTGCTCGGCTTTTTCGCGAATGGAGCAGGTGTTAATAAAAATCAAATCCGCTTCCTCAACATTACGGGTAGCTCCAAATCCTTCTTTATGTAAAATAGATGCCACTACTTCGCTATCGGCAAAGTTCATCTGGCATCCATAGCTTTCTATATAAAACTTTTTGCTGTAATCGTTTGGGTCATTGGCAAATGGTGCATAACGCTCTCCCTGCCTCTTTTCATCCTGTATTTTATGTGTTGCCAAATCTAACATTCGCAATAAATTAAAAAGTGAACGGCAAAGATAGGTAAATCAGTTTGTAGTATGACAGTATGGCAGCCTCGGTTTTGTTAAATTATACCTTCTAAGAAATAAAATGCTACATAAAGTTGTAAACTAATGTTTTATACTATTTTCTTTTTCTAAAAGAACGGTCTTTCCTAACTCTTCGCTTTACATAAGCCAGCACTGTTAACGGCAATACAACCAAGAGCAGTAAGCTATAAATATGCCGGCTCCAAGCCCAAGATATTCCGGTAAAAAGCAGCAGGTAAAAAGGGTATGTAAAAAGCAGGAAACTGAGTAAAAGAGAATCGTAATGATCGTTATTGTTTACTAATTTTTTTACAAATAATTTGGCCGCAAAATAAATAGGTGCATGGGTAATGGCAGCAATAGCCGCCGGAATGAAAAGCACAATTTCTTTTACAGGTTGAGGGTGTATTTTAAATTTTTCATCAAAGGTTTTATTATCACCCGGTTTAATTTCATATACTAAGGAACTTAATTGATGTTGTAATTCTTTATTAAAAGCCAGGTTCCGGTTACCGTCGGAATCGTTCATATCAAACTTGCTTTGTGTAATAGGCGTTCCAAGGTTTACATCAACCTGTTTTCCAAAACGCCTAAAGGAGCTGTAATTAATGCCTGCGGGCAATACCTGTAAGGGCATTTGGTTTTGCCAGGCCATAAAGGCAATACGGGCAGTACCTTTTCGTAAAGGGCGCAAATGCCACTCGTTTACACATAGAGCTTCACTAAAAATAGTTACAGCTTCTTTTTTTGAGAAAACTTCCATACAGGCATCAAAGGTTTTATAGTTTTCTGAAAGGTTGGCGGCTCCCTCTCTGGTACGGTAAATGGGGAATATTTTAACCTTGTTTAAAAAAGGAACAACAGTAGGGAAACGCTTAAAAACATCGCCACGGGCTAATGACCAAATGGGAACATCAAACAAAATATCGTAAATAATAGCATCCAGAAATGAGTTGGGATGGTTGCTGGCAATTAACAAAGGTCCTTTGCTTTTGAGCAGCACTGTTTTATTTACATTTATAGAATAGCAAAAAAAACGCATTGCAAAACGAACATATATTTTTAGAATTTTATACAGCAAAATAAGCGTCTGAAGTTTATTCGTTATTATTAATTACAAAGCATAGCAAGATAAGTCGTATGCTTTTTTGTCCAAAAGGTAAAAGTAACAGTTGTATAACCAATTTGCCAAATTTTTTAACAAGCCGATAGCCTAATAATTTTGCTACCTTCTTATAAATCAAAATGCAAAAACTTCTTTTCCACATAAATGTGTATTTCGTCATGTTTTTTGTGAATAAATGAATTAGTCAGCACGCATGGCATCCTTTATTTTCGCAGACACATCTAAAGGAGTTTATTTTGAGATTAAAGACATTAGAAATTAAAGGATTTAAAAGTTTTGCGGATAAAACCGTAGTCAACTTTGATGATAATATTACCGGGATTGTGGGGCCTAATGGTTGTGGCAAGTCGAATATTGTGGACAGTATCCGCTGGGTAATTGGGGAGCAAAAAATTAGCCAGTTACGTAGTGAAAATTTAGATGCGTTGGTTTTCAACGGCTCAAAATCCCGTTCTGCCAGTGGTTTAGCAGAGGTAAGCCTTACTTTTGAAAACACCAAAAACCTGTTGCCTACCGAGTTTAACACAGTACGCATCACCCGTAAATTTTACCGTAGTGGCGAGAGCGAATATCGCCTTAACGATGTTCAATGCCGTCTAAAGGATATTCAAAACCTTTTTATGGATACCGGCATCAGCACCGACTCTTACGCTATTATTGCGTTGGATATGGTGGACGATTTAATTCGCGATAAAGACAACAGTCGCCGCCGCATGCTGGAGCAGGCAGCCGGAATATCTATTTACAAAACCCGTAAAAAAGAAGCCAAACAAAAATTAGATGCTACCGAGCAGGATTTAAACCGTATTGAGGATTTACTGTTTGAAATTAATAACCAGTTAAAGGCTTTAGAAAGCCAGGCAAGAAAAGCAGAAAAATATCATGAAATAAAAAAAGATTATCGCGATGTAAGCATTGAGCTGGCAAAAGCAGCTTTAGAAGGCTTTAATCTTACTTACAAAGAATTAAACGAACAACAGGATGCCGAAACGGATAAAATAGTAAGATTAGAAGCCGAGATTGCATCTACAGAAGCGAATATAGAAGAAGAAAAAGTTGTTTTTATTGAAAAAGAAAGGGCCTTGCAAAGTATGCAACACGCCTTTAACGAGTTGGAACAAAAAGTGCGTACCCGGGAGGGGGATAAAAAACTGGCCGTTCAAAGACTACAATATTTAAAGGAAAGAGGCACTAACCTACAACAATTTTTAGATAAAGGTGATACTCAATTAAAAGGCTTGGAGGAAGGGATTGTATTCACCCAATCGCAAGTGATAGACGAAGAAAAAGCATACGAAGGGCTGAATGAGCAATTGGAAACTTTAAAGACCGAGGCCGATTCAAAACGTACAATTTTAGACGAAAAGAGGAACGCTTTGGATGCTATGCGGATGGAATACCAACAAGTGCAGCGCAACCAGTTTGATGCAGAAAAAAAAGTAGCCGTAGCCGATACATCTATACAAAACCTGCAAAGAGCTATTCATCAACTGGAAGAAGAACAGGTGCAAAGAGAGGAACTTTTTCAAAACTTAGACGCAGAGCGTGTACAGAAAGAACAGGAGCTGGTTACGCAGAAAGACTCTTTACAGCAATTACAATTACATAACGAACATACCAAAGAGCAAATTTTACAGGCACAGTCTGTAGTAGAAGAACTCCGTAGCCGGTTGGCAGATGAAAACCGGACACTGGATGCTAAAAGGAACGAACATGATTTGCTGAAGAGTATGATTGACTCCATGGAAGGTTATCCGGACAGCGTAAAGTTTTTGCACAATAATGATGCTTGGAATTATAGTTTCCCCATTCTGTCCGATATACTGTACGTAAAAGAAGAGTACCGCACGGCATTAGAAAATGTTTTAGAGCCTTATTTAAACTATTATGTGGTAACCAATCTGCAACATGGTTTAGAAGCCGTTAATTTATTAGATGCTCATAAAAAAGGGAAAGCCAATTTCTTTTTGTTAGATAAAATTGAAGGACAACAGACAAATAGCCATCAGTTAAGCGGAGCCATACCTGCACTAAATGTGATTGAGGTAGAAGAAAAATACCGCAATCTTGCAGCCCATTTACTCAGCAATGTTTTTATTGCCGAAGGGGATGTAGCCCTAAATAATTCCAATGGCTTTGTAGTTATAGAAAAAAACGGCAAATATGTAAAAGGTAAATATACCTTAACCGGTGGCAGTGTAGGTTTAATTGAAGGCAAGAAAATAGGACGTGTAAAGAATCTTGAAAAATTGCAGGAGGATATTACTGCTCAGGATTTAATTGTACAAGAACTGAAGGGACAAATTCAAGCCAAACACAACGAAGTGATAACCTTTAATGAGGATTTGCGTGAGGCCGCCATTAAAGAAACAGAAAAAGCCATTCAGGAAATTTCCAATCAGGTATTTTCTTTGCAAAACAAATTAGAAAATATTCAGGGGCAACAAAGCACTGCCAAAAACAGGTTAGAAGAGTTAAACGAGCAGATGCAACAAACCCAAAACTCCGTAGAAAGTGTAAGAAAACAATTACAGGAGTTTAACGAGGTGTTGCAGCAAAACGCCAATGTATTGGCAGACGCGGATGAAAGTTTTAAAACTGCCGAAGGCTCGCATAGCCAGGCTTTACAGCAGTTTAACGAGTTTAACCTTAACATTACCCGCCAGCAAAGCAAGATTGCCGCTTTAAAACAGGAGCTTCAATTTAAAAACAATCAATTAGAGGATTTAAAGGTTCAGATAGCGCAAAGTGGAGAGCAACTGGCGGAAACCCATACCAATATTGCCAGTTCGGATACAGAGCTGAAGGAAATGGAAGATTCTTTGGTGCAGTTAATGCGCTCCCGCGAAGAAGATAAAAGAACTTTGGATGAAGCCGACCAGTCTTATTATAATTTCAGGAACCAGTTGAATGAAAAAGAAAGCGGCCTAAGAACTAAAATTCGCGAAAAAGAAAATGTAGATCATTTATTGGCGGCTATAAAAGATAAACTGAATGATTTAAAACTGCAATTAGCCGGAACCAAAGAAAGGCTGAATGTAGAATTTAAAATTCAGTTAGAAGATATTTTGGACGAAGCCCGGGCTACAGAAACGGCTTTGGAAGAATTACAGGAAAAAGCCGACCGGTTAAAAAAACGGTTAGAAAATTTGGGCGAAGTAAACCCAACGGCCATCGAGGCATTTACTGAAATGAAAAAGCGGTATGAGTTTATTGTAGAGCAAAAGAACGATTTGGTAAACGCCAAAGAAAGCCTTTTAAAAACCATTGAAGAAGGAGAAACTACGGCCAATCAAAAATTCTTAGATACCTTTAATCAGGTTCGGGAGAACTTCCAAAAAGTATTCAAGTCGCTTTTCTCCGAAGATGACTCCTGTGATTTGGTTTTAGAAAACCCGGAGAATTTAGCCGATACCGGAATTGATGTAATTGCAAGGCCTAAAGGCAAACGCCCCACATCGCTGACGCAATTAAGCGGTGGGGAAAGAACCCTAACAGCTACTGCATTGTTATTTGCTATCTATTTAATTAAACCGGCTCCCTTCTGTATTTTAGATGAGGTGGATGCGCCGTTAGATGATGCCAATGTAGGTAAATTTACCAATATGATTCGCCAGTTTAGCGACAATTCCCAGTTTATTATTGTTACCCATAATAAAACCACTATGAGTACCGTAGATGTTATTTATGGCGTAACCATGCAGGAAGCAGGTGTGAGTAAATTAGTAAATGTTGACTTTAGGAGCTTGGCAGCAGCGGCAAGTTAATGACGAAGTAGTTTATACTATTATAAGTAAATGAGCTGTTATTTTAACATAGGCTTAAAGCTACACTTGAAATGTAACTAAGAAAATACAAGGGAGGTCGCTTGTAATCCGCATTTTTTTATTCGTTTAAACCTTTGCTAACTTTCCTCGTCTAATAATCAACCAAGTTTTAATAAAAAATGAAATACCGTTTTTTAAGCATTCTTTTTTTAACGCTTTTTTCTTGCAGCACAGAAAAAACAATTCCTAACCAAAATAACACAGCTTACCGTATTACTAAAGCTATTAACTATAATAATATAGGCGTAGATGTAGTTATTGATAAGCCTTCCAATAACGATGTGGATTTGTTAGTTGTATTTCACGGAACCGTTTATTATGATAATAAGATTTTAGATGCAGCGAACAAAATCACTGATAATTTTAAAAATATTCTTGACAGAAAGGATATGATGATAATAAGTGTTGCTTATCGGGAAGAGGGGCTCCTTATGGGGGAGCATATCAAGCAAGCTGAAGCTGCGTTATTGTGGAGTAAGCACAAAGCCGGAACTGAATTGGGAGTCAATGTTAAGAAAATATTTTTAGCCGGGCACTCGCTGGGTGGGTACCTTGTAACAAGGTTAAATACCATGTACCATACAAATGGCGTAATAGCCAATGCTCCGGGACCTTTAAATCTTTTATACCGATGCCAGTTAGAAGAAAATGGACAGGCGGCTCCATCCAATGTTTGCAATTTAATTAAAGCTGCGTATGGCAGTACTTCTGCTAACCCCGACCAATATAATAACAGGTCATTATTAAACTTCACTGGCGGTTTTAAATCCGATATACTTTTTATTCAGGGCTTGCAGGATTCTCCCGTTCAAATGTTTTCTTATCCGGCCTTTAAACAGGGAGTTTTAAATTGTTCAAACTGCCAGCACATACAGTTTTTAGAAATTCCGGATGGCGGACATGCCAGTTTATTTGCGAGCAATACAGCAAAAACCGAGTTTAATAATTTTATAAATAGTAGATGATGCCAGTAGGCCAGGTTCTAATGAATCTCTGTAAATCCGTATTAATAAATAAAACATGAAATGGCTATAAAAATCCTAAACCATAGCTGCCAGTAAGTTTTTACAATAAAGGGCTTATTTTGTACTGCGTATAACACCCCTTATATAACCAATTGACTCCGCAATACCCGTAAATGGATCTTTCATGTTCCGTTCGTGTTCAAGGCTTAAAACACCGGTATATCCCACTTTGCGCAGCATTTTAACAAACGCCGGAAAATCAATAATACCCCTGCCAACTTCTACGGAGTAGCCAAGCTTAGTATTACCCGTTACATCCTTCAGATGAACATCAAACACTCGTTTATGATATTTTTTTAAGTCTTTAACGGGGTCTTTCCCGTTGCGGGTATCATGGCCAATATCAAGGCACATCCCTATGCGGGGGTCAAGGTCTTTTACATGGTTCCACACATCTTCTGCATCAGGATATAGCACAATATCCGGGCCGTGCATATGTATAGCGTACTTCATATCATAAGTTTTTACCTTTTCGTTTATATAAGGTAATAGTTCATGATTAGGAACACCTACAATAAGCTTCACACCTACTCTTTTGGCATATTCAAAAGCAGTATCTACCGATCCTTTCGTTTTCATATATATAGGGCCCACGCCATATCCTGTAACATTTTTATCTTTTAATTTTTTATGAAAAGCAGCAATTTGCGCATCAGTGCTGTTAATGGGTAAATGAAAATCTTTAATACACAGATAATGCACATCACTCTTTTCCAAAGTTTCAAGTGCTTTGTCAATATCAAAATTTACAAAAGTGTATCCGGCCATCCCTACCTTAAATTTTTCTTTACTGTCAATAGGCGGCTGCGGAGCCGGTCTTTCCGATTGCTGGGCCCAGATTGGCAAAGTAGTAAATGCGGCAAATAACATCCATAGCAAACAATG
>JBKEEB010000142.1:0-14791 GCA_047975735.1 Niabella sp. | reverse complement strand
TCTTCCATTTCTTTGGAAAGTCCACCATCGTTTTTCTTTGTCTGCCCCGAACAACCAAACAAGTTTAAGATTGTCGCAATTAATCCCATAATTATAATTCGCCTTATCATTGACGTGTCGTTTTCTAGCCTGACCGCTAACTCGTAAATATACGCACGTTTTACAAATTATTAAAAAAATAAATTTATACTATTTTTCCTATAAACCAATACTTTATGAAAATAATGCGCAATGCGCATTTTTAATAAACATTTTTTCACTAATTTTAAATTTATACAAAATGCGCAGTTGTGTTTACTGTTAAAAATAATTAATTATGGTAATATTTCTACACCCTCAATTACAATAGACTCGGCTAATAATGACACACTAACAGATGATGAATATTCATAATTATAAGGACTGGAACTTTCTGAAAGATTAGAAATAATTGCTTTTTTTAATAGGGTTTCTCTTTTGGGTGTTTTCCCAAATGCATCAGTAACCGTAATCGTAATATCAAATTTTGCATTTGTGTCTTTATAAGCTAATAATAAATCCTTTTCTAACTTTATGGGAATAACAGAAACGTAAATACTTTTCTTCTCGGAACTGTTTTGATATTGATCTTTAGATAGGGAATAGGAAGCTGAAGATAGTTCTGATTTTATGGTTTTACCATTGTAATTAAAGCTCATTTCAATATTGTAACGTTTATCGTTTTGCGCTTCAGCTATATTGTACAACAAGATTACGGATAATAAGATAGCAAATGGTGTTAATAACTTTTTCATAATTGTGTTTTTAATAAGCGAATAGAAATGTGTTTTAAACTAAATGAATATATGCGAAGCCTATTTTTTTAGTACAGCCAGCAAGAAAAAAAGCCAACCAGCAATAAATGCAAGGCCTCCAATGGGAGTAATAATGCCAATACCGCCTAAGCCCACTTTACCAGTAGCTTTTAATAAGGATAGTGCATATAAAGAACCCGAAAATAAGAAAATTCCAATTAAGAAAGAATAGCCGGACCATACCAGATATTTGGAACTGATTTTTTCAAAAATAATAGCAGCTAATATTATAGCAAATGCATGATACATTTGATATTGTACGCCTGTTTGAAAAGTGCTAACCGAATCCGGCGCAATTTGTTTGAGTTTGTGTGCTCCAAAAGCTCCTAAAATAACACCCAAACCGGCTAACGCTGTTCCGGCAGAAAGAAAAAATTTATGCATGAAGTATTTGTTTAATTAATTTTTCTATTTCTATTACATGGTCATCTACAATCACTTTGGCTTGCTCATAATAAATACGCCTGTCGGCATTTTTTTTAACAATATAGGCTTTTAATTGCTCGTCAGACAGGTTTTTAAGCAAAGGCCTTTTATCTTTTCCCAATCGCAACCGCCCCAATAATATTTCAAAAGGAGCATTAATCCACACGGTAACGCCCATTTCATTCATATAATTAATATTGTTGAAAAAACAAGGTGCGCCGCCTCCGCAGGAGAGTAGTATGGAATCGTTCTGTTCCGAAAAATTTCTTAAAACGTCCCGTTCTTTGGTTCTAAAATATTCTTCACCTTCTTCTTCAAATATCTTTGAAACCGAGCGGCCTTCTTCTTGTTCAATTAGCTCATCTAAATCATAAAACGGAAGCCCCAGTTTATTACTGAGTATTTTTCCCCAATGCGTTTTGCCCACACCCATAAACCCGATTAAATAGATTCTCATCTTTATTATTTAAATGCATTGAAGCCGGTAACATCCATTCCTGTTATTAATAAATGTATATCATGTGTGCCTTCGTATGTAATTACACTTTCTAAGTTCATCATGTGCCGCATTATAGGATATTCTCCGGTAATTCCCATACCACCCAGCATTTGACGGGCATCTCTACAAATTTGCGTAGCCACATCACAAGCGTTTCTTTTGGCCATACTTACCTGCTGCGGGGTCGCTTTTTCTTCGTTCATTAATACACCCAGTCGCCAATTGAGCAATTGTGCTTTTGTGATTTCTGTTAGCATTTCTGCCAGCTTTTTTTGTTGTAATTGAAAAGCACCAATGGGTTTGCCAAACTGTGTTCTTTGTTTAGAATAACGCAGTGCAGTATCATAACAATCCATGGCTGCACCTATTACTCCCCAGGCAATTCCATAGCGGGCTTTTGTTAGGCATCCTAAAGGCCCTTTTAAACCTTTTACACCAGGTAAAATATTTTCTTTGGGTATTTTTACATTGTCAAACACCAACTCTCCGGTAGCCGAAGCGCGTAAGCTCCATTTTCCGTGAGTTGTTGGCGTGCTAAATCCTTCCATGCCCCTCTCTACTACAACACCGCTAATCTCATTATTTTCATCTTTGGCCCATACAACTGCCAGCTGCGCATAAGGTGCGTTGCTAATCCACATTTTGTTACCGTTTAAAATTACATGGTCGCCGGCATCTTTAATGTTTGTGATCATGCTTGCCGGGTCGCTGCCATGGTCTGGTTCAGTAAGGCCAAAGCAACCCAACCAATCGCCATTGGCCAGCTTGGGTAAGTATTTTTCTTTTTGAGCTTCGCTACCATACGCAAAAATAGGATACATTACTAAGGAGCCCTGTACCGACGCGGTAGAACGCACGCCGCTGTCGCCACGTTCCAACTCTTGCATCATTAGTCCATAACTAATATAGTCTAAACCTCCGCCGCCATATTTTTCGGGAATGGTGGGGCCAAAGCAGCCCAGCACCCCCAGTTGTTTTATTATTTGATGAGGGAACTCCGATTTTTGTGCATAATCTTCAATAATAGGAAAAATTTCTTTTTTTACATAAGTACGCACTGCATCTCGTACCATCAGGTGCTCATCGCTTAATAATTCATCTACATTAAAATAATCAGGGCTTTGAAAAAGGTCAACTTTTACTGACATAATCACCATTTTTTAATGGAAGTAAAGTTATAATTTATTTTTTATGCCTGATGAGTTTGTTTTCGATATACATAGCAGCCGGCTTCGGATGGATGGTCTAAGGCGTAATCGGTCATTTTTTCTTTTTTTAATAAATTGATAATCATAAAATCGCCAATGGCACCAATTGTATAAAAAATACCAAAGACAAGCCAGCCAACACTACCGGTAATAATTCCTGCAATTCCCGGTATAAGACCAACAAAAATAAATGGAGTAATAGCACCTGTGATGTATTGTTTTATTAAAAGGGGCTCATTACAGTGGCAGTATGGCGTGAGCGTTTTTTTTAACACCCCAAAACTTATAGCCTTAAATCCTTTTTTTGTAAAGAATGACCAGGTAATGCCATGCACCAACTCATGCGCAATGATTCCTGCAATAAAAATAATAACCCAAACTAACAGGTTCAAATATCCGCCCATATCAAAGGCTTCTTTAAAAGATATTTTATTGTTCCATATTAAATAAAACGGAATTCCGTAAAGCAATAAAACAGGGATCATTATATACAAACTCTGCACATTGGCTTTTGCTATATCAATGGTTTTTAACTCCCGAATATAACCGGCCTTTAGTAAGGCTTCATCGGCTTCATTTTCTTTGTTGTACATAGTGTATAACTTTTTAACAGGGTTTTAATTAAATGCTTCTTTTAATGGATAACACCTTTATTGTGTACTATTTAACTTATATGGATATTTGTTATTGTTAATAAATTAGTTTAAAATGTTTTATGCTTTTTAATATAACAAGTAACTAATAATGTACTAAATTATAGTAAAAAATATGTTCAATAAAACAATCGATTAAAATACTCTCTCAGATGGTGGTTCTTTGACTTTTTTTTATATATATTGCCGGAAAATCTAAGTAAAACATAGAAAATATATGTAATATGAAGAAGTATTATTTGTTAATAGCCCTGATGTTTTGTTTGACATTACCAACCTTTGCCCAGGAAGTGCAGGCAGAAATTACATTAAGAGATAAGGTGTTAAAAGATATTCAGCAAAATTTTGACAGTAAAACAAAATCTATAGATTCTACGGTAACTCAATTGGATCAACGGATGTCGAGCTTGGATAAATCTATTGCTGAATCGAGAAATGCAAGTGATAAAGCCGATAAACTGATACAGCGCGTACAGGCTGTTGAAGAAAAACAAAAAGCCATAGAACAAAATGAGCTGAATTTGTTTCAGGCCAACTACCAGTCTGCAATGGTAAACCTAACATCCATGGACAGAGAGATAAAACCCTTAATGCTTTTTAATTCTACAAAAGCTTTTTTTAATTCATTAGGCGAAGCAGGTAACCCCATGAATTACGATGGTTATAAAAACTGGTACAATAATTATGCTGCTTTTGTTCGGGAAAAAAAATCGCAAAGCCCGGTGTTGAGTGTAACCAATAACCTGCTCAGTTTTGCGGGCAATTTTACTAAAGGCGTACCGGTTACGGGACCTATTGTTTCCAGCCTGTTTTCCAGTATGACCACTTATATTGATAATCTTGGGAAAAAAGAGAAGGCCCTAAAAGAGCAGAGCGAGCAAATGCTTACCTTAACCATGAAGATTAGTCAGTTTAATTATGATAACGATCAGATAGAAAACGAATGGGAATCAATTACTGTAGAACTTAAAGATTTACAAACCAAATATGATAAAGCCATCAAGGAAAACCTTGGTATTATTAAAACATCTTTAACGGATTTTCAAAATTCTTTTTCAAAAGAAAATGATGCAGAAAAACGGTACCAGTATTTAACCAAATTACGCGATGAGGCTGCAAGATTTGTAAGCTCGGAAAAAGAAAAAAACCCTAAAGAATGGCGACAAGCAGCCTATGTACAAATGAACGAGGTGCAAGCTCTAAAGCAAAGGTTCGGGCAGGTAACTTTTCGTATTAGCCAAAACTTATTAAAATATAAAGATTTATTTGATAAATACAGAACCGATCCGCAGTTGGGCAGCAGAATAAAAGATTTAGAATTAAAGATGAAAGAACTTCAGGAATCTTTTGATAAAACATTTGACCCGTTAGAATATATCAACTCTGCTAACAGAATGTATAAGGTGTAAAACACAAATTTAATTATGGATATAGGAAAAGCATATAATATTGTTGTTGAAAAGATAGAGGATTGGGTAACGGCACTAATAGGATTACTGCCTAATATAGCTGTGGCAAGTATTGTAGTAGTTTTAGGAATATTTCTTGCAAAGTATCTAAAAAAACTATTTGTAAAAATTGTTGACAGGTTTATACACCATAAAAATCTGGTTAATCTGTTAGCCTCCATGTTCCACCTAATTTTGCTGTGTATTGTAATTTTTGCTGCGCTAAGCATTTTACAATTAGACAAAACCGTTACTACTTTATTGGCAGGTGCCGGTGTATTAGGCCTGGGGTTAGCATTTGCATTTCAGGATATTGCGGCCAATTTTGTTTCTGGTGTTTTTATTGCCATCAACAGGCCGTTTAAAGCAGGAGAAACTATTAAAAGCAAAGAATATACGGGTGTGGTAGAAATTGTACATTTACGCGATACGGTTATTAAAACTTTTCAAGGACAAATTGTACGCATTCCTAATAAGGATATTTTTCAAAGCCCGCTTAGCAATTACACGCAGTTGGGTAAAAGAAGGCTTGATATTGAAGTTGGAGTATCCTACGGCGATGATTTACAAAAAGCTGAAACTATTGTTTTAGAAGCAGTAAAAACTGTTCCCGGTATTTCTTTGCAGGATGAGCCGAAAGTTTTTTTTAAAGAGTTTTCTGACAGCTCCATTAACTTGGAAGTATTTCTGTGGTTACAGTCTGGTGAACAAGCGGTGTATTTAAAGGCGAGAAGTGAAGCTGTAAAAGCTATTAAAACTGCATTTGATAAAAATGGTATCACCATACCGTTCCCTATACGTACATTAGATTTTGGCATAAAAGGAGGAAGCGATTTGAAAACTATGCTTGATAAATAATGCTATTTGCTATATTGTATTCGTAAACAGCAACAGGATTGTATTGAAAACAGTAAATGAATATTTTGGATTAATGTTTAATATGAAAAAGTGCCTTGTTTTGATGTATCATTCAAAAGTTTTACTCAATTTTGTGTGTTTAAATTAATTTATTAGATATGCGTAATTACCTTACACGACTTTTTAATTTAAAAATGGGGGAGGAGGCTAAGCCTAAAGTATTGGCCAATGTGCGTAGCAATATCATTTTTAAAGGTCCTGTGCTGTGGATATTGGCTTGTGCCATTTTGGTGGCATCGGTAGGGTTAAACGTAAACTCAACAGCTGTTATCATTGGTGCCATGTTAATCTCGCCATTAATGGGTCCTATTATTGGAGCAGGTTTTGGTTTGGCCATTTACGATTTTATACTTTTAAAACGGTCTGTAAAAAATCTTCTTATTGCTACTGTTGTAGGGTTGGCGGTTTCGGCTTTATATTTTTATATCAGCCCTTTTAAGCAGGCACAGTCAGAGTTGCTGGCAAGAACATCGCCTAATATTTATGATGTGTTAATTGCTTTTTTTGGTGGGTTGGCGGGTATTATAGCTGTTACACGGGTAGAAAAAGGGTTGCCTGTTGCCGGTGTGGCTATTGCTACGGCCTTAATGCCGCCTTTGTGTACAGCAGGGTATGGTATAGGAACAGGGAATTGGATGTTTTTTCTGGGAGCCTTATACCTATACGCTATCAATTGTGTTTTTATATGTATAGCTACTTATCTTATTGTAAGGTACATGAAGTACCCAATAGCCAGCCAAATTGATAAAAAACAGGCTAAAAAAGTAAAATACATCATTACATTTATTATTTTACTGATGGTGGTACCCAGTTCTTATTTTGCTTTCAGGCTCTTTCAGGAGCAAAGGTTTAAACAAAATGTAGATACTTTTATTTTAAAGGAATTTGAATCGAAAGGCGATGTGGTTGTTTTCAAACAATCCAGCTATAACTCAACTCCTAAAAGAATAGATTTGGCTTTATTGTCGAAAGTATTTTTACAGGAGCAAATCGACAGCCTTGAAAATAAGTTACCGGAATATGGATTGTCTAACACAAAGCTAAATTTAAGGCAGGATACCAGCTTTTACACATCCTTAAGAAATGAAGGAAATGAAGCCTTACTGGATGAAAAGGATCTTACCATTGCTAAATTGCAAAAAGAGATTGACAAGAATAAATATGATAATACTTCCCTCACAGCAGAAGCCAAAGCTTTTAATCCCGAATTAGTAGATATTTCATTGGCCAATCATAATTTTATTATTAACGATTCTATACTTAAATCCATCCCTGTAATGGTATATTCCAGCGTAGAACCATTAGGAGAGATTAAGGAAAACCAACTGCTTCACTGGATAAAATTACGGTTGAAATTAGATACGGTGCGAGCGTTTAGAATGACCCCTTAACATTTTTATCCTGCTAATCTCATACGTTCATATCGGATACAATGTCCTTTATTAAGTATTCATCTTCGGGGTCGGGCAATATTTTAATTACGGAGTTGTTTACCGAAATACTGGAAGATGATGTATAAAGGCCGATACTGTCGCCGTTGTATAATAAATCAATAAGCGTTAATTTCACTTCCCCGTCAATTGACAGTTCTATATAATTACCATAGCGTAACAAAGAAAAGTTATAGGTTTTGTTATCTTTTAATTTAAAAGTATTATCCTGTAAACTTTGGTATTTAAAATTTGATTTATTATCATCGGGGTTAAAGCCCCAGCCTCTTAATTGCAAGTAACCATTAGCTACATCTAAGGAGTAATAATAGCCGTTTCCTTCTTCATCAATATCACTAACTATTCCTAACTTACCCATACCTTCAACCGTAAGTTCAGCCTCCCATATATAATTGTTTAATGGTTTTTTAAAACAAAAAATCTCATAACCGCTACGGCTGGAAAGCGTCCAGCCTTGCTCCGTTTTTATAATGCTGGATGTTGGGTTATTAAACAATCTCGAAGAGAATTTAATAGCATCGCTATGTATGGTTTCTGTAACCATTTTTTCCCATCTGTAATAGCTTTTTAATATCAATTTGCCATGTCCGTCTGTATCTAATTCTTTGGGAGGGGGTAATATCCTGAGCGAGTTGATACTGCCATGTGTGTAAAAAAAGGTATATACTAAAGTATGCTCCCCGTCAATAACGGTTCGGGCAGCATAATTGCCCTGAGGTAATAATACGTTATTATGAAAGCATTGGTATTCTTCAATAAAATCGTTAGCAAACCAATACCTTACTTTTATATCTTCTCTAATAGAACCCAAAAGATAATAATGTCCGTTCAGCTTAAATACGCAAGGGCATTCCACATCATCATACACCATTGGGTAATGTAATGGCGGTGCATACTCAAGTTGGTTTTCAGTTTGTTTTACAAGCCCTACACAACCCCGTCTTGAAATTGGTCCAAAAGCAGCTCTGGCACATAATAAATAATACACTTCGTTGTTGTATTCAAACCTGTAAGGGTCTCTAAAGCTCAGCCATTTTCTGGGGTTGTTATCAATATTTTCATAAAAAGGAGCTTGTGATTCAAACGGAAAAATATGGTTTTCTATTTTTTCCCATTGGTACAAATCGTCGGATACCGCCAGTCCGATACGGGAAATTACTCCTCTGTGTTGGCGATGAAGACCTGTGTAATACATTTCAAACCTTCCGTTTACTTCACACACATGCATCGTCCACAACATATCATCATCCCACTCACCGGGGTCGCCTACAAATAGTGCATTCTTTACTCTTGTCCACGAAAAGCCGTCAGTAGAAACAGCATGTGCAATATAGTCGTGGTTGGGAATAATCAAATGGAACAGGTGATATTTGTTCTTATATTTGATTACGGTAATATCTCCAATTTCCCAGTCGCTAAATCCGGAGCCGCTATAAAAAGTTGCCATATTTTGAGCCATGGCGCAAATTTTGTTTATATTTCGCAAATTCCAAAATTCATTTCAAAAAAAATGAAACAATATTATATACAACTGTTCAGTCCTCATGGCTTAATACGATATCATAATTCAGAAATTGGACGCGATAAAGATACCGGAGGGCAGGTAAAATATGTGTTAGAACTATTAGAAGCTTTATCCTTACACCCGATGGTGCGCAAGGTAGATTTATTTACCAGGCGGATTCAGGACAAAAGGGTATCTCCTGCGTATGGAAAGGAAATTGAAGTAGTAAATGAAAAAGCTCGAATAGTGCGAATTGGTTGTGGTGGCAGGCTGTACCGTTCAAAGGAGCAATTATGGGACTATTTAGATGAGTTTGTTGATAAAACCATTCGGTTTATAGAAACGCAGGATGATTACCCCGATATTGTACACGGCCATTATGCCGATGGCAACTATATTGCCGGCGAAATAAGCAAAATATTTGCTATTCCTCAAATTGCTACAGGCCATTCGTTAGGTCGCAATAAAAAAAATATTCTTTTAAGAGAAGGTTTACCCGAAGATAAAATCAACGAAAAATTTAATATTGACCGCCGCATTATTGAAGAAGAAAAAACTTTAAAAAATGCCAACCTTGTTATTGTTAGTACTTCGCACGAAATAGAATCGCAATACCGCCATTACGAAAACAAAGTACAGGCGCGTTTTGAAGTGCTGCCCCCGGGAATTAATACGGATGTTTTTTTCCCTTTTTATCGTTTAGATATGCCTTCTTATAATATGAGTTTAGAACAGGAGCAGGCATTATACAGAATTAGTACCGAAATAGAACGGTTTTTATTTTCACCGGAAAAACCACTCATTCTATCCATAGGCAGAGCTGATAAAAGAAAAAATTTTGAAACCATTATCCAGTGCTATGGAGAAGATAAAGAATTACAGGCAATGGCCAACCTTGCCATTTTTGCCGGTGTAAGAAAAGATATTGCTCAAATGCCGGGAGATGAAAAGGAAATTCTGACCAATCTTTTATTACTAATGGATAAGTATGACCTGTACGGGAAACTGGCATTACCCAAAAAAAATGAACCACGTTTTGAAATACCGGAAATATACAGGCTGGCTGCCAGAAAAAAAGGCGTTTTTGTAAATGCCACCCCCGGTGAAAACTTTGGACTCACTATTATTGAAGCGGCTGCCTGCGGCTTGCCTGTGGTAGCATCCCCAACCGGTGGGCCTAAAGAAATTATTGGCAATGCCGATAATGGTATTTTGGTAAATGTGGGCGACAGGAAGGAAATTGCAACAGCACTAAAAAAAATAATTGCTGATGGTAGCCTTTGGCAAAAATATTCCGAAAACGGTATCAGGGCAGGGCAGGAAGATTATACATGGAATACACATGCCCAAAAATATATGAAATTGGTTGATGAGCTGTATCAGGGCGAACAGGTAGAAAAATTTAATAAGAATATTTCTTTTGGGAAAAAACTGACGAAAGCCACCCATTTTTTTATTTCTGATTTAGATGGTACTTTGGTTGACGGCGATAATGTGGACGGACTAAAACAACTAAAAAACTGGGTAGATGCCAATCAGGAAAAAGTTGTATTTGGTATTGCAAGCGGTAGAAATCATTTGCTAACAGCACAGGCCTTAAAAGATTACGATTTGCCGAACCCCGAAATTTTAATTTGCTCTGCCGGAACAGAAATTTATTATACTAAAAACTTTATTCCCGATTCGGGTTGGGAAAGACATATTAACTACCAGTGGAAAAGGGCTAAAATATTAAAAGCTATGGAACAATATCCTAAAACCCGACCACAGGAAAAAGAAGCGCAATGGAAATATAAACTTAGTTACTATGTGAATGAAGATTTTTCTGCAGATGATTTGGCCGAATTATACAGATTCCTCGATGAAAAAAAATTACGTACCCGTATTTTGTTAACAGATAATAAGTTTTTAGATATTTTACCTGTAAGAGCCGGTAAAGGCAATGCAGTAAGGTATCTTGGATACAAATGGCAATTGCCAATAGATAATATTATAACCGCCGGTAACGGAGGTAATGATATTGATATGTTACGGGGGAAAACTAAAGGGATTGTAGTATCAAACTATAGCCCGGAACTGGAAGTTTTAAAAGATAACAAATCGGTATATTTTGCCGGCCAAGCTACTGCTAAGGGGGTTATGGAGGGTATTAATTATTATTTAAAAAATAAAAAAAAGAACTAAAATAAGTACTGAAACAGTGCGAATGCAATTAAATTTGTGAAATAATTATTTATGAAGAACTTATTTTGGATACTAATAGCCTTTTTTAGCGTCGTATTGTTATTATCTTCTTGTGCACCAAAAATAACCGGCACCTGGAATATAGATAAATACGAAACAACCATTCCCGGCCAGGAGGGCATCAGGCTTACTAATATTGGCACAATGAAATTTAAGAAAAATGGCGACGGTGAAAAAAATATTACTTACACGCTTTTTGGAAGGAATAAGCAGGATTTTTCCTCCTTTGGATGGTATTCCACAGGACCTTATATCGGTATCGAAAGCCCCGGATCCGATTTTTCTAAAACATGGATTATTATCACAAACAAACGTAAACAGCAAAAGTGGAAATCAACAGACGGTGCCAATGGCGTTCAGGTATTGGAGCTAAGTAAATAATGTAATTTATAAGTTGATGAGCCGCTTTGATTTTTTTTATTCGCTTTATTTTATTTTAGTATAACTGAATACAGAATGCCGATTGTATTTAGGAGATAATTTTGTATCTTATACATAAATTAATGTGGGTTTTGGATGTTCATTATTAAAAATCAACACATTACGTCATTATGTAGCGTGAAAGGAGATTTTTCATTGATAGTTATAAAGATTTACCTATGATGAAATTGTTATCTTCATCTATCCGCCACTGATGCTGACTCATCGAACCCTGTAAGTTGAGGCGTATAACGTGAATTTTAAATATTTTATAATGTAAATAATATCCAACACTCACATTAAATTAGGAAGACAGGATTGTAAACACCCCGAATTAGCAGATATATGCTTAAAAACTTTTTTGATTTAAAGTACCTGAAAGGCGATCTTCTTGGAGGCATTACTGCAGGTATTGTAGCCCTACCACTGGCACTGGCTTTTGGTGTTAGCTCAGGCTTGGGTCCTACAGCAGGGTTGTACGGTGCCATGTTCCTTGCTTTTTTTGCAGCCATGCTGGGGGGAACACCTACGCAAATTTCTGGACCTACAGCACCACTTACAGCGGTTAGTATGGTGGTGGTAGCGGGCGTTGTGGCTGCATACGACGGGCATGTAGAGCAGGCAATACCTACAATATTAACGGTGTTTTTAATGGCCGGTATTATTCAATTGTTAATGGGTGTTACCGGTGTTGGCAGGTATATACGTTACATTCCCTATCCCGTAATTTCGGGTTTTATGACAGCCATTGGATTGATAATAATCATCACACAGTTGTTACCTATATTGGGCTATTACCCCAAAGAGGACACAGATTATGTTAACAAATTTATACCTCATGCCAAAGAGGTGTTGATGAACGATTTGTTGTTAGAACAAGCCAATGGTAAAACCATCTCATTGGAGCATTATCAGGCAATGGTTAAAAAGGGTACTCAAATTACTGACGAGGCTATAAGTCAGGAAGCACAATCGCTGGCGGCCAATGAAGCATCAGGAGTTATTGGAGCACTGGCAGTATTACCGAATGCTTTAAAAAGTATTAAATGGCTTGAGTTATTACTGGCTGTAACTACCATCATTATTGTGTATGCATTTAAACGAATTACTAAAGTTGTTCCCAGTACTCTGGTGGCACTTATTTTGGTATCATGCGTAGCATATTTCACTAATATGAATTATCGCACTATTGAAGCAATACCTTCTACTTTTCCATTGCCCCACTTTGATATTTTTTCTTGGATAAATTTTAACCTTGCCTCTTCCTATGTTTTTACGGCTTTAACATTAGCCCTGCTCGGTAGTATCGATTCGTTATTAACCAGTGTGGTAGCAGATAATATGACTAAAACAAAACACAATCCTAATAAAGAGTTGTTTGGTCAGGGTGTGGGTAACAGTATTGCCGCATTTTTTGGAGGCCTGCCCGGTGCAGGTGCTACCATACGTACAGTTGTTAATATTAATGCGGGAGGCAAAACCAGATTATCGGGTATGATATCAGGAGTTTTGTTATTGGTTATTACAATAGCCTTGGCTCCTGTGGCTTCTAAAATTCCTGCTGCGGTGTTGGCCGGCATTTTATTTACGGTAGGTGTAAGTGTTATGGATTATAAAGGGTTAAGAGCCATACCTTATATGCCAAAAGATATTAAGCTGGGGCCGTTTAAAATCAGTTCAGAAGTTATTATTATGATAGTTGTAATGCTATTGTCAACCTTCTGGAATCTTGTTTATGCAGTTGGTATTGGACTGGTGTTCGCTGCTTTGATGTTTATGAAAAAAATGGGCGACCTTACAGCTAAGCAATCTACAATAAAACCTATTTCCGATTTACCGGTTGTAGAGTTAGCCGTTGAGCATATGAATTTTCCGCAGCAACTAAAAGAAGAAGTTTTTATTAAAAAACTTCACGGCCCTGTATTTTTTGGTGTAACTGATGAGGTGAAACAGCTGGCCGATGGTATTCCGGATCATGCTAAATGTTTGGTAATTAACATGACGGATGTTCCCTACATGGATCAAAGTGGTTTATATACCATTGAAGATATTATTTTAAGCATGGAGAAGAAAGGCGTTATTGTGGTATTGGTAAATTTACAGGGCCAGCCCAAATACATGCTGGAGAAAATTGATATAATTCCCGACCTGATTTCTAAACAACACATTTTTACTAACATAGAAGATTGTATGAAATGGATTGAAGATAATATTAGTGATACCATACCTTCGGGTAAAGCCTTGTAAAAATGCCTTCAAAACAAAACGAACCCTTACATTTGCAGCAATTTAAAAGTGTTTTATGGCTCCTGTATTAATGATAGTAATTTTTGTGTTAGGGTATCTCGCTATTGCTTTTGAACATAATTTGAAAGTAAATAAGGCTGCGCCTGCCCTTATTACCGGTATTTTATGTTGGACGGTGTATATTCTTCAGGGTGGGCATGGTGTAGAAGAAGTGAACGAACAGTTATTACATCATTTGGGGGAAATAGCTTCTATTCTTTTCTTTTTGATGGGAGCTATGACAATTGTGGAATTAATTGATCATCACGATGGTTTTGATATTATTACAGAACGAATCAGAACTAAAAGCAAAACCAAGTTATTATTAATTGTAACCATTCTTACCTTTTTTCTTTCGGCACTATTGGATAATCTAACTACATCTATTGTAATGGTGTCTTTATGTGCCAAAATTTTTAAAGAAAAAGAAGACAGGCTATGGTTTGCATCAATGGTAATTATTGCAGCAAATACCGGTGGTGTGTGGTCCCCACTGGGTGATGTTACTACTACAATGCTTTGGATTGGCGGACAAATAACTGCCGTTAACATAGTAAAAATACTATTAATACCCAGTTTGGTGGGTTGTATTATTCCTTTCTACATTATATCATGGCGTTTTAGAAATAAATATGTTGATGAAATGCCACGGTTCACCAGTACACCTAAGGAAAGACGAGATGGGCAAATAGTACTTATTTTCGGTATTTTAAGTTTGATATTTGTTCCGGTATTTAAAATTGTTACCCATTTACCACCATTTACGGGAATGATGCTTTCCTTAGGATTTATGTGGATAGTAACCACTCTCATACATAAAAAATATGAAAGCCGTCCCGACCAAAGACTTACAAAAGCACTTTCCAGTATTGATACGCCCAGTATTTTATTTTTCCTCGGT
>JBKEEB010000005.1:0-39297 GCA_047975735.1 Niabella sp. | reverse complement strand
TATCAGTAGCTTGGTTTTCTATTAACGGTTATGGGCAACTAATAACTGTAAATAAAAAGAAATTGAATGAGCAGGTGATTTTGCTTAAATCTATAAATGACGAAAATCAACTGAATAAGCGAATATTAGAACTGGAAGAGGGGAAAACAGAGGAAGATTTATTAATTCTGCAGTCCTATTTTAAAATGAATAACAATGATGATGAGGCAGATAAAATTGCAGCCATAGCTTTTGACAAATACCCTGATGGATATATTGCATTTTCTAAAGCCTCGTTAGATTTATATCAGTGCCCCGATGCAAAAGAAAAGGAAAAGATGTATGTTAATATACAAAAAAGATTTGCTAACCGTAATCTTGGCGGCGTAGCTTTTGAATTGGCAACCACCTATGCCGAGGAAGGGAATACTAATAAAATGCATGAATATAACCAGATATTAGAAACGCAGTTCGGTTGGAAAAGTGTATCGTTGGACTTAATAAATATACTGGCTAAAACAAATAAAAGAGATGCGGCACGCCTGTTAAAACCTAAAGTAGATTCTTTGAGAAAGATAATGGAGTTGCCAGATACTTTGTTATCTGAAAATCAAATGCAGCAAATTAGAAGAAAGTACTATTCTACAACAATCAAGTATGGGCAATTGTTATTGGCAACAAAAAAAAGAAAGCGTGCACATAAGTTAGCTAAAGAGTTGAGGAGTCAAGATTGGGATTTTGGCTTAGCCGGAAAACACTTTTTTGCAAGTAGCCTACTGGCTAATAGGCAATGGAAAGATGCCTTGCCTTTAGTTGAGGAATTAATTCTAAATAATAATTCTACACCGGAAATTACTTCAAAACTTAGGCGTGCTTATGTTGGGGCAGGTAGTAAACCCATTGGGTTTGCGGATTATGAACAGAAGTTATTGGAGAAAGCTGATCAAAAAATTATAGACGAATCTCTGTCAAAAGCAATTGACCAGCCATCTATTGATTTTATTCTGAATGATGTAAATGGTACGCCTGTTAAGCTAAGTGAGTTGCGTGGAAAGGTAGTTGTGCTGGATTTTTGGGCAACTTGGTGCGGCCCATGTAAAGCGTCTTTTCCCACTATGCAAAAAGCAGTTACTAAATATAAGGATGATGATAAAGTTATTTTTTATTTTATACATACTTTAGATAAAACTGATGAGAGTGCAACAAAAGAGGCTAAGGATTATATTGATGGTAAGCATTATACTTTTAATGTATTAATGGATTTAAGAGACAAGCAATCACACAAATCGCCAGTAGCGGATGCATACGGTATTAGAGGGATTCCTACTAAAATTATTATTGACCCGAAAGGAAACATAAGATTCAATATTGTTGGTTTTTATGGCAAAGAAGATGTAGCAGTAAAAGAATTGTCAGCGATGATTGAATTTGCACGGAGTTTTAAATTGGAAGAGTTATTTTTATCAACTTGCATTTGTTTTTTGTTTATAAAAAGAAACACTAAAAAATCCGGAGCTATACTCCGGATTTTTTTTGCTTTATTGAATGTTGAAACTTATACCGCCCTGTAGCCATCTGCCCGGCATTTGAGCACCCAGCAAGTCGCTGTATTGCCTGTTAAAAATATTATCTACTTGTACAAAAGCTCCTAATTTATTTTTCAAAAAACTATAGGAGGCCTTTCCATTTAGCAGAAAATAATCTTTGGTGATAACAGCCGCAATGGCAGATGCATTTTGTGGCTGACGACTTTTATATAAACCCGCAAAGCTGATAGCTGCAGGCCCTACGCTATACCTTACTGAAAAATTAGTGATGAACCTTGCGTGTGATGAAATGTAAAAAGAAGGTTGCGCTTCACTACTATTGCTGTATTGCCAAACAAAGCCACCATTCAAAAATAAAGTTTGCCGATTTCCTATTTTTGGAGAGGCTTGAATGTCTGTTTCCCAGCCGGTAGTTCTTAAGGTAGCAATATTCTTTGCCAGATAATATTTGGCACCATTCGTTAAATTGTCCTGCCGGTGCATATCTGCATAATCTGTTTGAACCCAGTCAATCAAATCGGTATTAAACCTTTGAAAGAAAGTGCTGGAAAATTTAATGCCTTTGTTTAAAAAAATATCAAAACCGGTTTCATAGCCCCAGGATTTTTCCATAGCCAACCAGGGATTGCCTACTCTGTTTAAAGCCGGAACACTGGTCTTTCCGTAGTTGTTATACCTTTCTGTAAAATCCGCATCGCGAATAGTTTTACCTCCACTGGCTCTTATCTGTAAATTATTTTTTTTATAAGATGCAGTAAGGTTTGGTACCACCTCGGCAGGAAGGCTGCCAATAAATTCAACTCTAACAGACGGCATTAAAGAAAAATGATTCCCGATTTTTTGAACGGCACTAACAAAAGGAGCTGCTACATGTATATTATGGTTACCCCTGTCGTTAGACTTTATTTTTTTATTTTGGAAATTAAGCCCACTAACAATGGATGTGTTTTCGCCTAAAAACTGCCTATATGTTAAAAGCGATTGAAAAAGTTTAGTATTATTATCGTTGGGGGTAAAGCCCGGGAAAAAAACAAAATGGTCATCTAAATTTTTATATCCGGCATCTAAGGTTATGGCACTGTTCCTTTTTTCATAGCCGACTCTTATTTGATGCCACCAACTGGTAATTTTTTCTGTAGCCGTGTCTAACCTGCTGGCTGTATAAAAATTTTGTGCGTTAAAATGCCGATAATCATAAGCCGCACGGTAAGACAAGTTCCAATAATCGCTCAGTTTAAGTTTTATACCGGCAGAGGCTGCTGTATTATGAAAAAAACCTCTTGTACCCCTTAGTTGTACACCGGTAGCATGGTTTGATAAAACTCCAGCACCGATATTTATTTTTTCGGTTTGATAGTTTCCGCCAATATTGGTATTTACCAATCCGTATTCGCCAATACCCACTTCACCACTAATGTTTTTCAAAGAACTTTGTTTGGTGTTAAAGGCTTTGGTGATGATGTTAATAACGCCACCCACCGCATCGGAGCCGTAAATAGCCGATGAAGCTCCTTTTAAGACTTCTATCCTGTCAATTTCTGCCGGAGTAATGGGTATATACGTGTTAAAGTGTCCGGTGTTAGGATCGTTCAGGCGAATACCGTCTAATATTACTAATACTTGTTGAAAGGTTCCGCCACGCATACTAATATCACTTTGTGAACCCTGTGGCCCCCTCATTTGTACTTCAATACCTGGTACATAACGTAATAATTCGTCAAGGGAATGAACAGGTAGTTTGGCAAATGTGGCTCCATCAATAATGGAAATACTCCGTCCTGTTTCCGAACTACGTTTTTCAATCAGTGAGGAAGTAATGGTTACCGGATCTAAAACGGATGCCGGATTTTCGGTTTGTGCAGTAGCTGTGGTTGCGACCATCAATTGTAATAATGCCCCTAAGGCCATTTTTCTTTTTGTCATAAACTTTGTTTTACTTTTTGATCTTTTGGTTTTATAATATTTAAAAATTTCTATTTTTTTTACATAAAGCAAAAGGCCGAAACCTGTAAGGAATACAGATCTCAGCCTTATATAAATAATGTATAAGCCCTTTGTTTTTTTACACAAGAGCCACTGGTTTGTTTTTGTTGTAAGCAGGGGTGTAGGAATAGTTCTAATCGCAATAATTCATCCGGAGGGTGCTGTCGTTCTTCCTCCTCATATAGGTATTGCTCAAATAAACTCTGGAAGGGTATGCTTAAGGCATTTTTTTGTTTGCCTAATAATACATCTGCCACAATACTTTTAAGGTTGCCGATGGTTACATGCCTGCCCATGCTTGTAAAGGCCGCATAGGATTTGCGGCTCCATTGTTTGAAGCGTAGGGATATTTTTTTATTTGTACTGTAACGCATGGTTCAATATAAAACAGGTTTACTAGTTACCCCTCTTGTAACGGGTTCCAAAAAACCGATTTAAAATTTACTATTTTATCGTTCTTTACTTTAATGCCTTCTTTGGCCAATAACTCTTCCATTTTTGTAATTGTTTCAAAATGGAATTTCCCTGTAAGCACCCCCTGACTGTTTACAACCCTGTGCGCAGGTACTTTGGGTTTTATTTTGTGGCTGCCATTCATTGCCCAACCTACCAATCTGGCAGATTTTCCGGAGCCAATACACTTGGCAATGGTGCCGTAGGATGTAACCCTGCCCCTGGGTATTTGGCGTACTATATCAAACACCTGCTCAAAGAAACTATAATCTGTAGTACCGGAGGGAACTATTGTTTTAATGGTTTCCTTGTTCTTTTTGTTTTCTTTCTTTTCTTTCATGTAAAAGAAGACTTCTTTTTGGTTCCGGTACGTGTTTATAATTATAAGGGCAGTTTATGCATCCGTTGCCGCAGCAATATCCCCGTAATAAAAGGTATTCTTCTGTTAAAACGGTTTTACCTTCTTCATTTGTATAAAACATATCATCCTTGTTCCAGTTCATACTGTATGGCTTCTTTTAATGCGGCATCTTCTGCAGCACCTCCTAAGTGATTAGGCAAAGTAAAGGATAAATAATGAATACGGTTACTTTGTGCTATGTCCAGAGCCTCGTAATGCGTTTTAATGGAAAGTTCATCGCTTACAGTTTCTTGCGCATACACATCATCCATATCGGTAATAATAGTGCATTGATAACGGGCTAATACTTCTTTGGTAAATTTGTATAAATGCGGACTGTCGGTTTTTAAATGAACGGTACCACCGGGCACAAGTATTTTTTGATACAGGCGTAAAAAACGGGGGTGTGTCAATCTTTTTTTGGCTTTTGAAAATCTTAACTGGGGGTCAGGAAAAGTAATCCATACTTCCGATACCTCACTCGTAGCAAAAAACTCAGTAATTCTTTCTATTTGTGTGCGCAGAAAAGCAACATTTGAAAGTTTTTCTTGTAGCGCTTTTTTAGCACCTACCCAAATACGATTGCCTTTAATATCGATACCAATAAAATTTTTCTGAGGATGCAATCCTGCCAGTCCTACTGTATATTCTCCTTTACCACAAGCCAGTTCTAAAACAATTGGGTTGTCATTTTTAAAATGATGCTTCCAGTTGCCTGCAATGCCTTCGGGGTATTGCAATACATTGCTAAAAGTTTCTAACTCTGCAAAACGTATGAGTTTTTTTTGACCCAAATGCGGTATGTTTTATAAAAAATACGTATAGCTTATTTACAGTAAGCTATACGTATTCTAAAATTTTATTTTATTAGAATTTAACCATAAAACCTAAGCCCAGCATCGATCTTATTTGAGCGGAAGGGCTGTTGTTATTAGGACCGAAGAGCCTCACATCATCATCATATATTAAATCAAGACCATATGTGAGGGATAAGTATTTTGAAAGTTTCATGTTTAACATATTCACCCAATAAACATCTACGTTTTGTGGGTCTTTCAAATAGTTGGAAAACAAGTCTAAACGGCTTTTGAAAGATATAACTTTATTGAACTCCTTCATATAATTTAAAGAGGCGAAGGCACCGAACTCTGTTTTTATTTTCTTGCCAATGTCAACGCCGTATGCACCTACTGAAGAAAGCGAATCGTCCTTAACGATTGTCCATCTTACAGTTGCCGGCGATATGAATGCTGAGAAGTTTTTATTGGGTTTGTAATCAAAACCCGGGCTTAATAAAACATAGGCCGGTGCTAAAAATGCGGAACTAAAAGTTTTATTATTATCAGCGTCGTAATTATAGCCGTTAAAAAGTTGAGACCTGAAATTAAATAATAGGCTTGCATTCCATTTAGGACCAATGGCATAACCGTATTTTGATAAAAGATCTACTCTGTCATCGTTTTTACGTCCACCAAGAGAAGTGGTTTTCATATAACCCAAATTTACATCCAATGTATTATCCCAACTGTGTTTTCCTTTTTTATAAAATGCATAAACACTCAGGTTAGAATTGATAGATAGGGAGAACTTATCGCCACCAGCAGCCCAGTTGCTTAAAGAAGCCTGTGCCGCATTAAGATTATAAAATCCTCCGGTTTTCCATATTTTATTAGTGGTATCCGAAGCATCTTTTTTTATTTCTTTTTCCGATGCTTTTTTTAATTCTGATACAGTTTGATCTTGAGCCTGAACTTGTAAGCAGACTATAACCAATAAACCTCCAATTATTCTTTTCATCCGTATAGTTTTTGATTTTTAATTTGGTGGGATGAAACTTCGCATTATAGATTCCCGTTAGTGAGAAAGAATTATCATGCTATATTTCACCTGTTTATTATTTAATAATTCTTTAAAATTGCTTTTGTAAACTCCGTTTATACAAAATATTTTATCAGTTGGGTATGAATTACCCCTGATGTTGTGTTCAAAAATTTGCTCAAAAATAAGGAAGAGTAAGTAAACTGTTAAAAAAATGCTATAAAAGCTGTTTTTTGGGTAAAAAATCTGGCTTATAGCACTTAAAAATTTTTATGTACGTTTGTGCTTTAATATTTAAAAAGCAGCGTAACTGAGATGAAAAAACTTATCATCATTCGGCATGCAAAAGCAGAGCGGGGAACTGGCTTTGATAAAGACAGGGCATTGTTGGAAATAGGCCATAGTAATGCAGAAAAAATGTCGAATTTATTAATTGAAAAGGGATATAAGATTGATAAAATATTTTCAAGCACAGCAGTTCGCACTAAGCAAACTGCAGAGTATTTTGCCTATGCCAACAAAATACCGGCAGATGATATTGTGTATTTTGATAAATTATATTTGGCAAGTGTGCTAAAAATTACGGAATGTATATTGTGGTTAAAAGAAAATGTTGACACGCTTGCTATTGTGGGGCATAACCCCGGCGTGAGTGATTTTGTAAATGATATTACCGATGCAAATATTGAAGACCTGCCAACCTGTGGTATAGCCGTTATTGAATTAGATATGGATAACTGGGAAACTAATTTTACATCGGTGGCTAATAAACTGGTTGCGGTATATACGCCTAAAAATTCCTGATTATTTTTTTATTAGATACTTCAGAACGAAACCCTGAATAATTTTTTTCAAATTATTTTCCTGTAACCGGTATTCATTATTGCGGTTAAAAGTTTGGGCAGTTGATAAGAGTTCTGTTAAGCTAAATTGATTCTGCTTAGCGGTTATACAAAATTTGGCCTTGGATAAGCTTTCAGCAAGGTATTCTTGCTCGGGTTGTCCCGGAGTGGGAACGAGAACAGGTATAGCGTTGGTGTTAATCAAATCCATAACGGAGCTATACCCACTACGACAAACAATATAAGCCGCCTTGCATATTTCTCTATTAAGAACTTCACCGGAAAGATGGTTGTGTATGGTAATATGTGGTAATGTATGAAGCTTTTCGGTACTTGCAGGAAGGCCTCTTACAATTGTTACACTGCCTTTATAAGAAGGTATTTGTTGTAGGAGCATCTTTTCAAATAAGCCTCGTTGAGGCTCGGGTCCGGAAAGGATAATAAGCAAATGGTCTTTTTTTGTTGGTATGCTCATCGGTTGTATGCGGGTGAGTGCTCCAAGATATTTACTGATTATTTTCGGCATTTTCGCAGGGTGGGATAAAGCATTGCCCAGATTGGGTTGCTGCTCATAATCCGGTATCCAACATTCGGAAAACTGATTAATGTATTTATAGTTGAAGTTCTGTAATATTTTTTCGGCAATATTGCCAAACTTGTTTTTAATTAATAATTGATGGGTGATAAAAATACAGGGTATTTTTTCATGATATAATCCAAAACGATTATCACTAATTACAGCATCAAAATGTCGGTTCTCAATCAATTCATTCAACCACTCATGTTCATTTTTTATAGCTTTAATTATTCCCGGAGATTGTTGTAATATTTTCCAAGCAAAGTTTTTTTTATTGGTACTGTACAATATATTGTAGCCATCAAGTTCAATATATTTAAGGTTTGCAAATTCTTTTTTTAGAAGCGTTTGTTGTATTGTATTGCCTGCAACAGTAATTTCAATACCTAAAGAAAGAAGCTCATAAATAATTGGTATGCATCTTGTTGTGTGCCCAAGCCCCCAGTCTAATGGTGCTACGAGTACTTTTATGCGGTGTTGTTTGTTCTGTAACATTACAACTATGGGATTGTTTTTTCGTTTAATAATTTTATAGCTTAGTATTTGTAAAATAACTTAAATTAGAGAATCAAAAGTAATTTTATACAAACTAATATTTAAATGAGCTACAAAGGCAGGGATATTATATTGTTGGTTAAAAGTGAAAGTATCGACGAAGAAGATATAAAGTTGGCTATGGAACACTTGCATGTAGTGATTGATACTGTTGAAAAAAAGGAAATATTTTGTAATGTGCATGAATTAGTAACACGTAACCGTATTACACGAAAAAGTTTTAAAATTATGGAAGCTATAAGGCATCACACCCTTCAACCTTTTTATTTTCTTTTAAATAAGAATTAATGGGAGAATCTATTTTTTGTGAACAATAGCATTAGTGAATTGTTATTAACTGATGTGAATTTTATAAAGGATAGGCTGGTACGTTAAAAAAAAATCAACAAAACCATATGGTTGATGTTTTTTCATAGTAGAGCACATCATTACAAATTAGTAAAACTGTATTTTTATATTTATGCGTATCGGAATTGTATGTTATCCAACATTTGGCGGTAGTGGCGTATTGGCTACGGAACTGGGAAAAGCTTTAGCTCAAAAAGAACATCAGGTTCATTTTATTACTTATCAGCAGCCTGTAAGGCTTAACGCTTTTGTTCCCAATATTTATTACCACGAAGTTCAGGTACCCACTTATCCGTTATTTGATTTTCCTCCTTACGAAACGGCATTAGCAAGTACAATGGTTGATGTTATTAAAAATAATAATCTGGATTTATTGCACGTGCACTATGCCATTCCTCATGCGTCGGCTGCCTATATGGCAAAAAAAATTTTAGCGCAGGAAAATATCCAAATTCCTGTAATTACAACCCTGCATGGTACAGATATTACACTGGTAGGAAAAGACAAGACCTATGCTCCTGTTGTTGCATTCTCCATTAATGAAAGCGATGTAATTACAGCTGTATCGCAAAACCTGCGGGAAGAAACCTATAAAACTTTTGATATTAAAAAGGATATTGAAGTTATTTACAATTTTGTAGATGTACACCGTTTTAACAGAAAACCGTTAGATGCTTTTAAAAAGGTATTAGCACCCAATGGGGAAAGGGTATTATTACATGCATCTAATTTTAGAAAAGTAAAGCGGGTGTTAGATGTTGTTAAAGTATTTGATGAGGTTCAGCAAAAAATGCCTGCAAGGCTTTTATTGGTGGGCGATGGGCCGGAACGCCAGCATGTGGAAGAGTTGGGGCGCTCGCTAAATATTATTGATAAGATGACTTTTGTAGGAAAGCAAGAACAGATGGAAGATATATTTGCAGTGTCCGATTTGTTTTTACTTACCTCAGAGTACGAAAGTTTTGGCCTGGCCGCATTAGAAGCTATGGCATCTAAGGTTCCCGTAATATCTACGAACGCCGGAGGGCTGGGAGAAGTAAATATAGATGGAGAAACCGGCTATATGGCTGATGTAGGCGATATTACAGCAATGAGCGAAAAAGCACTTGCAATTTTGAAGGATAACAAAACCCTAAACGAATTTAAAGAAAGAGCCTATCAACACGCACAGCAATTTAATATTGATACGATTATTCCACAATACGAAGCTATTTACAGGCGGTTTTGTAAAGACTGTTAATAACAATTACAGGTTATTGTATTCTCAACCGTTTGATGAAAATCAGTTGGTTGTTTATTAAAACTTTTATGTAATAACGTTGCGGTTCCCGATAGCTCATATCGTAAGTAAAAGAACCCTCTTTCAGGTTTTTGTATAAATGTTGCTCTACTAATTGTGCACCTTCGTCTGTAATTATTTGTACAACCACGTCTTCGGCCTTCCCGGAAAAATAATCCAAAGTAGTTGCACCGCTTGTACTTGTGGGATATAGATTGATAGAAACATCATTATTTAAACGTGATATAGCTGAACTATCTGTTGTTGTAGAAAAGTCATAATTAACAGTATTACCAAAATCGGAAATAAAATCCTTCACAAGATTTCCTGCCATATCCTGTATGCGTACAAAACCCCTACCTCCTTTTTTATTAGCCCAAAATTCTAAGCCATCACCACCGCTATCGGTAACAAAAAAATTATACCTTCCCTGTGGTAGCAAGAGTGTATCCTCAAATAACTGATTTTTTTGAGTACTGTCAAAGGTTCTAAAAAATATTTTTTTATTATGCGTGTCTGTTATAGTATAACTGTTTTGTTCTGGTTGGTTGTTAGTTCTTAAAACAAAGATTAGTTTTTCTGCATGTACCGGAGCAGCTGTAAACCTTGCCGACATAGTATTGTCATTTAAAAAAGCATCCTTTTTATTATTAGGATTAACCAAACTTACCGTAAAATAATTTTCACCCGGCATAGCATTAATATGACCCGGCAATTCAATTTCTTCGGAAGTACCATATACCAGCTGGCCGCGCCAGTTATATGTGTTAGTGCTAAACCCCTTTGTGCTGTAAACTATTTTTAAAGATTTTAGCGTTTTAGTACCATTGTTTTTAATGATAATTGTGGGTTTAAAAACAGCTGGGTTTAATCGGGCATACACTAATTTGTCTGTTGGTTTTTTAATGTCGGTAATAGCTACATCAGTTGTAGCTGCCACTTTTTTGTATTGAATAATATAAGCTGTAATGTTTTCTACTGCCTGAGTTTTGTTTACCCGGTAAGGCTCCATGTTAACATCAATAGTGTTTTCTAATTGAAGCGGAAGCAGGTACTCGTCCGGTATTTGCAGATAACCCGGGCACCAGTTAGCTCTGTCATATATCCAGGTTCCTGCTTGTGGGTATAAAGGATTGTCGCCACAGGTTTTCCAAATCGGGCGGGTGTCAATCAGTTGCCCGTTATAAACAATCATTCTTTTTTTACTACAAAATTCTCCGCAGTGGTCGCCTTGATTGGCTCCATGTCCGGTTTGTAAAATCCTGAATTTTGCAAAATCGGCTTCCGACTTTTTTTGAAACGAAACAGGCTGTAAATCTTCTTCAATTGATGTAGTACTATCACCGTATTTGAACGATTGGCTATAAATTTTTTGAATGCTTACCGGTACAGCAACGGGCTTACCTTTAATAATTTCAAAATCGAGTGTAACCTTCCAGCCCCTATCTTTATTAGGTTCATATCCTGTGTGGTTGTATTCAAATTCTACACTATCTCTTAGCAGTAAACTAAAATCGGTTATGTCAACCTCCCAGGCAAAGTTCCAGTCCTTTTTAAAGGCACCGCCGTAAGGTGTAAGCATTCTGGCTATTTCAAAATCCTTATCGAAACCTTTTACGCCGCCTACTCGTTTAATTTTAATATAATCAACATAATCCCAATCAGCACAGCGCATACTATCCGGACACTCAAATTTTACATGCAGTTTAATACTTCTAATATTTTCTTTAATAGCAGGAAATTTTCCCCACCGATAATAATAATTACTGCCTTTGGCAGGATTGGTAACAATAGTTTCCCCGTTAAAAGGAATTACATGAACCGTATCCTGAACCTGTGCCGAAAGCCAAGAAGAATGATACAACAATATTATTAGCAACACAACGTATTTAGAGAACTTCATAATTTAGAATACAAATATTTTATTGAACTAACTTGTTAATAGCCTGATGGATTTTGTCAAAGTCAAAACCATTAATCACATCGTCCATCATTTTTTTTATTTCTTTATTGCACAAATTTTGTATTGAGCCTTCGTGTGGGTTTTTAACTTCAGTCAGTTCAGGTGCTTTGTAAGAACCGTCTTCTACCGAGCGGCCTACTTTTATATAGGCATCCCGAAACGGAACGCCTTCCATTACTAATTGGTTAACAACATCCACCGTAAAAAGATATTTGTATTTTTCATCTTTAAGCAGTTGCTTTTTTACCTCAATGTGGTTTAGCATTAGTCCGGCCATTTCAATACAGTCCTTCAGGGTTTTAAATGCAGGGAACAAGTGCTCTTTTAATAATTGAAGATCTCTGTGATAACCCGATGGCAGATTGGTCGTCATCAATGTAATTTCGTTAGGCAACGCTTTGATTCTGTTACAATGCGACCTGATTAACTCAAATACATCAGGGTTTTTTTTGTGGGGCATTATGCTGCTTCCGGTAGTAAGCTCTGGCGGAAAACTTACAAAGCTGAAGTTTTGATTCAAGTAGAGGCACATATCCATACTCAGTTTTGCTAAGGTGTCGGCAATATTGGCTAATGCCTGGGCAACAATTCTTTCGGCTTTGCCACGCCCCATTTGGGCATATACTACATTATAATGTAACGATGCAAAACCCAACAAATCTGTTGTCATTTGCCGGTTAATAGGAAAAGAAGAACCGTAGCCTGCTGCAGAACCGAGCGGATTTTTGTTTACAATCTCAAAAGCAGCTTTTAAAGTAATCATATCATCTACCAAACTTTCTGCATAAGCACCAAACCATAGCCCAAATGAGGATGGCATGGCTAATTGTAAATGCGTGTAACCAGGTAGCAGGTCGTTCTTGTATTGCTCACTTTGTGTTTGCAATAATTCAAAAAACGGAACAACTGTATTTACTAAATTTTCAATTTCACTACGCAAAAATAATTTGATGTCAACCAATACCTGATCGTTGCGGCTGCGGGCACTATGAATTTTTTTTCCGGCATCGCCTAATTGTTGCGTAAGCAAAAGTTCTACCTGTGAGTGGATGTCTTCTACATGATCTTCTAATTTAAAATTTCCTTTTTCAATATTCCTATAAATGTTTTTTAAAGCAGTTTGTAAATCACTTAAGTCCTTTTTTTCAAGCAATCCTACCGATTGTAACATTTGAATATGTGCTAACGAACCCAATACATCAAATGGTGCAAGGTACATATCCATTTCCCTGTCTTTGCCCACAGTAAAAGTTTCTACTTCTTGTAAGGATGCGGTATCTTTTTGCCAAAGCTTCATATTAGTAATATTAAGTATGTTATGTAATATTATAACAATGGCAACAAAAGTACCGATTTATAATAAGGTTTATGGTGTATAGGGCGCATTTCAAATTTTCCACAGTTCATGTCGATTCCGAAAGCGTTCGGAAGATACATCTCACTACTAATATGAAAGGATTTCTCTCCGCTGTGGCGGATCGAAACCTGTACACGAGGCGTATGACATCTAAACAAATGCGTCTTATACAAAGCGAAAATTTGAAATACACCCGGCGTATATTGCTTTTTAGGTTGTAATGGTTAGGTGTATGTGTTTTTTTTGAATGAATGTAAACTTGCTCCTTATTGTGGCGTACAAATGAGTAACACAAAAGCACTTGGGTGCATAAAGATGGTTCAATAATCCTATTTTTGCTAACATTTGTTCGTGTATGAGTAAAAATGATTTTAAAATAAGAATTGTTACGGCGGCTTCTTTGTTTGACGGGCATGATGCAGCTATTAACATAATGCGTCGCATTTTACAAAGTAAAGGTGCTGAAATTATTCATCTGGGGCATAACCGAAGTGTAAAAGAGATAGTAGAATGTGCTATTGAAGAAGATGCCCATGCAATAGCCATTACCAGCTATCAGGGTGGCCATGTAGAGTTTTTTAAATATATGAAGGACTTATTGGATGAGGCTGGTTGCGGACATATTAAAATTTTTGGTGGTGGCGGCGGAACCATTCTGCCGGAAGAAATAGAAGAACTGCATAATTATGGCATCGCAAAAATTTATAGTCCTGACAACGGACGTGAATTGGGTTTGGAGGGTATGATTAGCGATCTGATTAATAAAATAACGCTGCCGGAAGACGGAGGATTATCCGATATTTCTAACTGGAACGATTTGCCCCCATTGGAAGAAATAAAGGATATTAGAAAAATTGCAAAAGCCATTACACTGGCTGAATTAGAAATTGCGGCTAACCATATTGTAGAAGCACGACCCTCAACTACCACTGTTGTGTTAGGTATTACAGGTACGGGAGGTGCCGGAAAATCTTCTGTAACGGATGAAATTGTAAGAAGATTTTTGAACCTATATGAAGATAAAACGATAGCCGTTATTTCTATTGACCCCTCAAGAAAAAAAACCGGCGGAGCCTTGCTGGGCGATCGTATAAGAATGAATGCCATATCGCATCCCAGAGCTTATATGCGCTCTATGGCTACAAGGGAAGATAATACGGCCATGAACAAATCGGCAAATAGCGCAATTGAAATATGCAAAAACGCCGGTTTTGATATGATTATTTTGGAAACTGCCGGAGTAGGTCAAAGCGATACATCAATTGTAGATTTTTGTGATGTAAGCCTTTATGTGATGACACCGGAATATGGTGCAGCCTCTCAGTTAGAAAAAATAAATATGCTTGATTATGCCGATGTAATCTGTATTAACAAGTTTGACAAAGCAGGCGCATTGGATGCTTTGCATGATGTAAAAAAACAATATAAACGCAACCATCAATTATGGAATGCCAGTGATGATGATATTCCTGTAATAGGAACCATCGCATCTCAGTTTAATGATGCCGGCGTGAATGAGTTGTTTGAGCGAATAATGGAAAAGATTGAGGCAAAAACCAATCTTACTTTTAATGGACATGTAGAGCATCATGTACATACTAACGATACGGTGAATAAATCGCAAATAATACCGCCCAAAAGAGTGAGGTATTTGTCGGAAGTAGTAGAAACTATTCAGCAATACGATGCAATGGTGGAAGCGCAGGCAGTGCTTGCTTCGCAATTATATCAATTGCAGGGAGCTGCTAATATTATCAACGGCGTTAGCGCAGACGAAATTCAACAAAAAATTACGGAGTTACAAACACAGCTTCACAGTGAAAATAAAAAGCTGTTAGATGAGTGGCCTCATTTACAACAACAGTTTAATCAGCCGCTATTTGAATATAAAGTAAGAGATAAAATTATTCGTAGCGAGCTAACAACAAAATCTTTAAGCGGTACTGTTATTAAAAAAATACAATTGCCTAAGTATAAAGACTGGGGCGATATATTACAATGGCAGTTACAGGAAAACCTGCCCGGAAAATTTCCGTTTACGGCCGGAGTGTTCGATTTAAAGCGGCAGGGGGAAGACCCCACTCGCATGTTTGCCGGTGAAGGCTCGCCGGAGCGAACCAATAAAAGGTTTCATTACGTAAGTATTGACCAACCGGCCAAACGCTTGAGTACTGCATTTGACAGCGTTACATTATATGGCGAAGACCCCGATTACCGCCCCGATATTTACGGGAAAATTGGTAATAGTGGTGTAAGTATTGCTACTATTGACGATGCAAAAAAACTGTACAGCGGTTTTGATTTATGTGCGCCCCATACCTCGGTTTCGATGACTATTAACGGTCCTGCACCCATAATGCTGGCATTTTTTATGAATGCCGCTATTGATCAGTTATGCGAAAAGCAATTACCTGCTGATTTTTCTGTTACCGAAAAAAACCAGCCTTTTTACGCCGGTAATTTGCCCGCTGGAAATAATGGGCTTGGCTTAAAACTATTGGGTTTAAGTGGCGATAAAATGTTTACCAAAGAGGAGTATGAAAAAATTAAAGCAACTGCTTTATCTCAGGTGCGCGGAACAGTTCAGGCCGATATTTTAAAGGAAGATCAGGCTCAGAATACCTGCATATTTTCAACAGAATTTGCACTAAAACTAATGGGCGATGTGCAGGAATATTTTATAACTAATAAAGTGCGAAATTTTTACAGCGTTAGTATTAGCGGGTACCATATTGCCGAAGCAGGCGCTAACCCGATAACACAGCTTGCATTTACGTTGGCTAATGGATTTACTTATGTGGAGTATTATTTAAGCAGAGGCATGCATATTGATGATTTTGCGCCTAATTTGTCTTTCTTTTTTAGCAATGGCATGGATCCTGAATATAGTGTAATTGGCCGTGTAGCCCGCAGAATTTGGGCCAAAGCCATGAAGTATAAATATAAGGGTAATGAGCGTTCACAAAAGTTAAAATACCATATTCAAACCAGTGGGCGCAGCCTTCATGCACAGGAAATAGATTTTAACGATATTAGAACTACCTTACAAGCATTGTATGCTATTTATGATAATTGTAACTCGCTTCACACTAATGCGTATGATGAGGCCATTACAACGCCCACCGAAGAAAGCGTGCGCAGGGCAATGGCTATTCAATTAATTATTAATAAAGAATTGGGAACTGCCAAAGCCGAAAATTTTATACAGGGGAGTTTTGCTGTGGAAGAACTTACAGATTTGGTAGAAGATGCCGTACTTGCCGAGTTTGAACGGATTAATGAACGAGGTGGCGTATTAGGTGCTATGGAGAGAATGTACCAACGGAATAAAATTCAGGAAGAAAGTATGATGTACGAGATGCAAAAAAGTACCGGCGAATTACCGATTATTGGTGTAAATACTTTTTTAAATAAACAGGGTAGCCCTACTGTTTTGCCGGGCGAAGTAATTAGAAGCACAGCCACAGAAAAAGAAGAACAAATTAAAAACTTACAGTCTTTTCATGAAAGGCATCAACAAAAATCTGGCGAAGCCATACAAAAATTAAAAGCCGCAGCTTTAAATGGCAGCAATATTTTTGCAGAGTTGATGGAAACTGTTAAATACTGTTCTCTGGGGCAAATTACGCATGCATTATATGATGTAGGAGGTCAATACAGGCGTAGTATGTAATACGAAACATATTTTAAAATATCCAATCAGTATAATCCGATAGTTTTTTTTGAAATTTAATATTCGAAAGATATTACAAGGCAGGTACCTGAGTAAAATTATTTTTATACAGATAGAGGCATGATACTAACAATAAGCTGTAAGAGGAATAGGTATCATTAGCATCAAAACTTAGTGTAGCTAAGGATTTATTATTGTCCTCGTCAACAATTTCAACTTCTTTATGGGTTTCGTTTTTATAGTGGATGAAATAACGTTTGTCGTTTAATTCAACATACTCATTCAGTCCTTCTCTTTGCAAATTGCCTAAGCTTACACCATACTCATTTTCCAAGACTATTTTTTTATGCAATAAACCTTTTTTACGATAATGAAAAAGCCTTTTGGTGCCATCTTCGGCTTCAAGGTAAAGTGTGTTGGATGATTCTTTGCGAGCAAGAGTAAGCATTTTTTGTCCGTTACTCCATAAGCTATACACTGTACTACCCAAGTTGTTTTTTACTGTTTTCCATTGCATAATAAAACGGGGTTTGAACCAAAACAAAGTTGGGAATAATTCTTGTTTGCCGGTATGGTTAACAATTAATTAATATAGAATGTGTAAAAGCTATAAACTGTATAATGTATAATTAATTGAAAATCAATTAACATTTAAAAGCATATTGTGCAGGTACATATATATTAATGCCAGTATAATTAGTAGTAGAATAATGGAAAAGTATAACCACCATTGTGGCTTTAGAGTCCGTTTTTCAAAAGTTCTTTGTTTTTTTTGCGTTCTCTTTTTTAAATCTCTGTTTAGGGCATCTACAATCAACTGCATTTTTGAATCTTCAATTTGTTGTAATCCATCAACTGCATCGCTTTCGAATTCATCATCCAACAAATGTTTTTCCACCTCATGCATTTCTTCCCTGCCGAGTTTACCGTTCAGGTATTTTAATAATACGTCCTGCTCGGTGTCCTTGTTTAAATTGTTCAATATGTCTTTCAATTCATCATCCATTTTGCGATGGGGATTGATTTATATTTTTTTCAAGAATGATTTTTAAATTTCGCTTACCGTTTTGTATAAAACTTTTTACTTGCTTCATATTATAACCAGTTGTGTTGCTAATCTCGGCATAACTCTGCTTTTGCAGATAGAACAAAGTTACACATTGCTTTTGTTCTTTGTTCAATTGTTCTATGGCGGCAGCTAATGCTTCCGGGGTTACCTGCCCGTTTTCAGCTGTGTGGTTTTCTTGGATATCGGGTAAAACCTGTATGTGATTGTCTGAAAGCGTGTAGGTGTATTTTGTTTTATTGTTGCGTAAGGTTGTAAGGCAATAGTTTTTGGCAACCATATACAACCAGGATTTAAAATAGTCAATCTGGTACTTATCAACTTCCTGAATTACTTTTAAAAAAACTTGTTGTACCGCATCTTGTGCTTCATTTTCGTCCTTGAGGTATTTCATACATACACCCAGCAATAGTAAAGTATAACGTTGTAATAAAATACCTAACCACAAGTTTTCGTGCGATTGTTTATATCGTTGTAATAAGTTGTTGTCGGTTATATTACTGTAGTCCTTCGCGTTCACTCGGTAAAATTATAATTTTTAATATAGATGCGATAATGAAAAAGTTCCATAAAATAATAACTGGGAATAAAAAAAGAGGGAAAGTGGCTTAGGAGATACTTTAGTAAAAGCGATTTTGAATGAGACGTAGGGTTAAAATAAAAACAGTAGTGCTGCTGTTGGGCAGTTCAAACCGTTATTTTGCAAATCCGTACAATGACCTTTATAAAAATAGTCGAATCTCGTGCTTTTTAAAACATAGGGGAAAATATTGTAGCCCGGACAAGAATCGAACTCCCGCCCGTACCGAACGGTACGTTCGGGCGGGTGTATTTAGAGTTTAGGGAACTCCTATTCTATCTTTGGCAAAAGATATATAAGTTAGCTATTCAGCTTAGTTTTTAGATATCTTCTACCTGCTGCGGATTTAAAGTATTTTTCTCTTTTGACGGCCTCCATTTCGGTATCAAAAGTTTCAAAATAAATGAGTTCAAAAGGAATATAAGGTTTAATGGAAGTTGTCATTCCGCTATTGTGCTGGGCAAGCCTTTTTTCTAAATCATGACAATGACCTTTATAAAAATAGTCGAATCTCGTGCTTTTTAAAACATAGGCATAAAACATAGGGGGAAATATTGTAGCCCGGACAAGAATCGAACTTGTATCTAGAGTTTAGGAAACTCCTATTCTATCCATTGAACTACCGGGCCAATGGGCGACAAACGTACACAAAATTTTTCATTCATAAATTACAAAATACTGAATGAAAAATATTAAGGAAGTTCTTCTTGAAAAGAAGTCATAATAAATATTCAAGAAAATATAGTGAATTTTTTATTTCTACAGCAGGCAAAAACAGCATATCCGCAATTTTTGCCAACCGCTTTGTCAACAATAATTACCTTTGGCACTCTACAGTTCAAAAAAGAAATAATTATAAATGAAAATTTTAATCTTAGGTAGTGGTGGCAGAGAACATGCAATGGCCTGGCAAATTCATAATCGTAGTAAAGGAACTGATGAAGTTTTTATTGCACCCGGTAACCCCGGTACGGCACAATGCGGCACGAATGTCGATATCAAGGTAACTGATTTTGCAGCTCAGGGAAAGTTTTGTTTAGAGCAGGGTATTGACATGGTGATAGCCGGGCCGGAAGAACCATTGGTAAAAGGTGCCTGGGATTATTTTACAAGTAATGAGGCATTACAACATATTCGCTTTATTGGTCCTTCGCAAAATGGTGCCCAATTAGAAGGCAGTAAATCATTTGCAAAAGATTTTATGCAGCGGCATCATATACCTACAGCTGCCTATAATGAATTTACAAACGAAAATTTTGAAGAAGGCGTACAGTATCTGCAAAATCATGCATTGCCTGTAGTATTAAAAGCTGATGGGTTGGCAGCCGGCAAGGGTGTTATTATATGTGAAAGCCGTGAAGAAGCCATTGCTAATTTTGGCGAAATGCTTCAGCAGGCAAAGTTTGGCGAAGCCGGTAAAAAGGTAGTGGTAGAAGAGTTCCTGAGCGGTATAGAAATGAGTGTATTTATTTTAACAGATGGAAAAGAGTATGTAGAATTGCCATCTGCAAAAGATTATAAAAGAATAGGTGAGAAGGACACCGGATTGAATACCGGTGGTATGGGAGCCGTAAGTCCGGTACCATTTGCCAATGAAGAATTTATGGCTAAGGTGCGCGAAAGAATAATAAAACCTACGGTTTCGGGTTTGCATAATGAAGGAATTAATTATACAGGATTTGTTTTTATTGGTTTGATAAAAGTAAATGAGGAACCGTATGTAATTGAATATAATTGCCGCATGGGCGATCCCGAAACAGAAGTGGTAATGCCCCGTTTGAAAACCAATTTGGCAACGCTTTGTAAGGCTGCTGCAGAAAATAAACTTAGCGAAGCAAAGATTGAAATTGATAACAGAACCTCTGTAACGGTTGTGGCTGTAAGTGGCGGCTATCCCGGTAGTTTTGAGAAAGGATATAAAATTAAATTTCCTGAAACAATTGGGAACGATTCAATTATTTTTCAGGCAGGTACTAAACTGGCCGGTAACGAAATTGTAACCGCTGGTGGCAGGGTGCTTTGTGTTACTTCATTTGCTGATACCGTAAAAGATGCAGTTGCCAAATCAAAAGAAGGTTTAAATAAAATCGACTTTGACGATATGTATTATAGGCACGATATAGGATACGAATTTTGTTAGATCATTACAACAAATGAGTAAGTAACCCATCCCTTAATTTTGGTTCAAACCAAGTGCTTTTAGGCGGCATAATCTGATTGCTATCCGCAACGGCAAATAACTGCTCCTTACTAACAGGGAAAAGACTAAATGCCAGTTGCATCGAACCGTTGTCAACACGCTCTTTTAGTTCTTCCAATCCTCTTATGCCACCAACAAAATCAATTCTGTCATCAGTTCGTTGGTCCTTGATGCCCAGTATTGGTTCCAGAATATTATTAGTAAGAATGGTAACATCTAATACGCCAATAGGGTCATTAGAAAAAGTATTTGGTTTAGATGATAAACGATACCATTGTTGGTTTAAATACAAGCCAAATTCATGCATTTGTACCGGTTTTACAGGAGATGTACTTTTTGATACCTCAAATTTTTCTGATAGTAATGCTAAGAAATAGGCTTCACTATGGCCATTAAGGTCTTTAATCAATCTGTTGTAATCAATAATAGAAAGTTGGTCAGATGGGAATAAGACAGTGAGAAAATATTGGGCGTTTGTGAGATGAGGGAATTGGGCACTTAGCTTAACTGCCGATGCTGCTCTATGATGCCCGTCCGCGATATACGTGGCCGGAACTTTTTGTTCAAATGCCAATGTGATAGTTTCAATTACGGCATCATCATTAATTATCCAAACAATATGTTGTACGTAGTCATCTGCCAAAAAATCATATTCGGGAATATGATTGTTTTTCCATTGTTGTAAAATTTGGTCAATCTCAGGTTCTTCCTTGTAAGTTAAAAAGACCTTACCGGTTTGCGCCATTGTAGCTAATATATGGTCAATGCGGTCTTTTTCTTTTTCGGGACGCGTCAGTTCATGCTTTTTAATACAATTTTGTTGATAATCTTTTACGCTGGAAAGGCAAACCAGTCCTGTTTGACTGCGCCCGTTCATTATCAATTCATAAATATAATAACATGGTTTATTTTCTACGAACAAAATTTTATTGGCAATAAAATGTTGCAAATTTTCTTTAGCTTTTAAATACACTTCCTTTGTATGGGTATCTAAATTATCAGGAAGGTCAATTTCCGCTTTTGTAATATGTAAGAAAGCGTATGGATTATTGGCAGTTTCCTTTTTTGCTTCGCTACTGGTTAATACATCATAAGGTTTGGAAGCTACTTTTACCGCCAGATCTTGAACCGGGCGTAGTGCTTTATATGGTTTTATATGTGCCATTGCGTATATATTGCTGTATTGAGCAAAAATTAGTTTTTCCCCTCGGTTTCAACCACGCCGCCGGTTACAGTATATTTCATGGCTTCACCAGCGGTTATATTTTCAATAGGTTTAACTCTTTCTTTAGGCAAAATGTATAGCTGTCCGGCAAAATTATATGCCTGTGGAACATATACGCCCACCATATCAACCCCCATATTAAATTTCTCCATTTCGTCATCTGTTAAAAAGCCTACAATCCAAACATCGTTATTAAATACATTGGCTAATACAGCTTTGGTAAACTTTTTTTTATCACCGGCAAAAGCCTGAAAAAAATCTTTGATGGATTTGTATAGTATTTTAATACCCGGCGTTCGTTCTAACCAGTGATCGAAAAAATTAATAACCGTTTCCATAATGAAGTAACTACTTACCCAACCAATGAAAATAATGAAGCCGATAACGATTAAAAATCCAATCCCGGGATAAATAACTATTGGTCTAAGAATACTGTCAATCCAATCAAATATCCAATAAAGAACATATCCTGTTATAACAATGGGTGCCAGTATTAAAATGCCCTGCATAAAATAGCGAAAAACGGTTTTAAATAAGTCGTTTTTTTTATTAGGGAAAAAAGGGTATTTCATTATTGCAAGATACTATTTCCATATCTGAAAATGTTTTTTTTGGTAGAAATATTGTTATCCACTGCTTATTAATGAAGGAAACTAATGCATATTAGGCGCATGGCTCCAATTTTTTATAAAAATAACACAGGGAAACTTTGAGCATTTGTAAAGTTTCCTTAGTTTCGTTCACCGATGATGACTAATATAACCGATAATAGGACGAGGATTTTTCATAAAGCATTGGAACTCTTTATAATGTACGGCATCAAAAGTGTTAGTATGGATGACATTGCTAAGCCATTAGGTATCAGCAAAAAAACGATATACAGTCATTTTAAGGATAAAAATGGTTTGGTGCTGGAAATTGTAAAAGCCATCTTAGATAAAACCCATCAGGCTTGTGATACAGACAGGCAATTAGCCGCAAACGCCATTCAAGAGTCTTTTATTGCTATTAATCAAACCACAGATCTTATTAGTAGCATGAACCCGCTAATGGTGTATGAATTAAAGAAATACTATCCTGTGGCGTATAAAGGTTTTTTAGATTTTAAGAACAAATTTCTTTATACGGTGTTAAAAGAAAATTTAATACGAGGCATAAATGAAGGATTATTTCGTGCTGACCTGAACGTAGAAGTAGTGGTTAGTTTTAGGTTAGAAACTGTTTTAGAGGCCTTCTCCCCCGAAATTTATAAAAATGCCCATACAAGTGTAGGTGAAATACATGAAGAATTATTTTACCTTTTTTTATATGGGATAGCAACACCAAAAGGAAATCAACTCATCAATAAATACAAACAACAACGCTTAAACAATAGTGTGAATGAAAAGTAACAAATTACAGCTAATTGCTGTTGCCCTCTTATTCTCAGGAAGCATACATGCCCAGCAGGCTGAAGCCAATCTTCCCAATAAGGTTCACCGTTTTTCATTACAGGATGCATTAGCCTATGCCGAAAAAAACAATGCACAGGTAAAAAATGCCTTACTGGATATTAAATTACAGGAACAGGTAAATAGGGAAGTTACCGGCATGGCTTACCCACAAATTGACGCTGTAGGACAATTGACCTATAACGCCAAATTACCCATAAGTTTGGTACCGGCTGAGTTTTTTGGTGGCCAGCAAGGCGAATATGCCCGCCTGGCTTTTGGTGTTAAATGGAACTCCACCGGAGGGGTTAGTTTAAGTCAGATACTTTTTGATGGCCAAGTGTTTACCGGCTTGCAGGCTCGTAAAACCTTAATTGATTTTCAGGAAAAAAATACCGAACTAACTAAAGAAAATATTAGGGCAAACATTACTAAAATCTACTATCAATTAGTGGTGAGTAAAAAGCAGCTTGCCTTAATTGACTCTAATATTACTATGATTAACAAATTACAACACGATACAAAAATTATGTACGACAATGGTTTTGCGGAAGGGCTGGATATTGACAGGCAAAATGTAACACTGGCAAACCTGCAATCGGCAAAAACAAAAGCACTTACGCAGGTAAGCAATGGGTACTTAGGGTTAAAAGTGCTGATGGGTATGCCCGTGCAAGAGGAACTTATATTGATGGATGAACTAACGGATGAAAAAATAAGAGAAGGTGTTTTGGAAGCAATGAATTATGCTTATGAGCAAAGACGCGATTATCAATTGGCTGCGTTAGGAGTAAAATTGAACGAATATGATATACAACGTTACAAGTATAGTAAAATACCACAACTTTCGTTAAGTGGATATTATAATGAGATGGCACAAAGTGATAAGTTTAATCTTTTTTTTGGAAGTGCCTATTGGTCGCCGGTTAGTGCCATATCGCTCAACCTTAGAATACCCATTTTTACAGGCTTTGCCACCAATGCTAAAATAGCACAAGCTAATATTAAACTCCGTCAAGCACAGAATAATATTGAAATGCTAAAGCTGAATATTGACCAGGAGGTTAAAACAGCAGTCAATAATTATAAAGCTGCTGTTCAGGATATGGATTACCAAAACAGTAATATGGCATTAGCACAAAAGGTATATAATCAAACAAAAAAGAAATATGAAATAGGCACCGGTTCTCAAATTGAAGTCAATCAGGCCCGCATTGAATTGGAAACGGCGCAAACCAATTATTTCAATGCACTTTATACAGCAGTAATAGCAAAAATCGACTTTTTAAAGGCTACCGGAAAATTATAAATCAATCAAAAAGTGAAAAAACATTTTATGCAACAAATTATCAAATCAATATTTTTTCTGGCTCTAATCGTAGCAATGGCCTCCTGTGGCGGAGGGAAGGAAAAGGGCAAATTGGGCGATAAAAAAGCAGCCTTAGAAAAACTAAAAGGAGAACAAAAAAAGATTAATGACCAAATTGTAAAATTGGAAGATGAAATAGCTAAGTTAGATCCTACTGCCGCTAAAAAAACAAAACTGGTGAGCGTAGAAACCATAGGTACCAATGCTTTCAACCATTATATTGACTTGCAAGGTAAGATTGACGCAAAAAATACGGCCTACGTATCTCCCAAAATGCCCGGCGTAGTTCGCGCCATTTATGTAAAAGAAGGCGATTATGTAAGAAAAGGGCAGGCCATTATTAAGTTAGATGATGCGGTATCTCGCCAGCAATATACAGCTGCTCAACAACAGGCTGATGTGGTAAGAGCACAATTAAAACTGGCTAAAACCACATTGGAACGTCAGCAAAATCTTTGGGATAATAATATTGGTGCTGAAATGCAGGTAATACAGGCCAGAACCAATGTAAACACACTGTCCAGCCAACTTAAAGCAGCCGAAGCACAAGCCGCACTTGCAAGGGAACAATTGGATTTTTCAAATGTACGAGCCGATATTAGCGGTACCATTAATCAGGTAAATGTACGTGTGGGAGAGCAATTTTCTGGTGTAGGGGCAACAGGCGCTCAGGTAACCATTGTAAATACGTCTGTACTTAAATTGCTCGTAAATGTACCGGAAGTATATGTGGATAAAGTGAGGGTTGGTGCCCCCTTAAGAGTTACTTTACCCGATGATAACAGCAGAGTAATTACAACAAAAGCATCTGTTGTTAGTAAACTGATTGATCCGGTATCCAGAACATTTTATGTAGAAGCAGGAGTTCCATCAGATCCGGATATACGAGCCAATCAATTAGCCAAAGTGCAAATTCTGGATTATGCCAGAGCAGATGCTATTACCATACCGGTAAACACGCTACAAACCGATGAGCAGGGTAAGTATGTTTTAGTGGCTGTAAATGAAAACGGGAAGCTTATAGCCCGTAAAAAGAAAATAATTATAGGAGAATTGTACGGTGAGCGATTAGAAGTGAAAAGCGGCCTCAATACAGGGGATAACCTTATTACGCAGGGGTTTCAGGATTTATACGAAGGCCAAACAATTACTACGCAATAAATTTTCCCTGCACCAATTTTTAACAAGAAGAACACCACTACCGTTAATTCTAAAAAATAAATCATAGTATGTCTGCATTAGAAAATTTTACAGAAAAATTTAAAGAATTTAGCCCCACATCGTGGGCTATTCGAAGCAGAACATTTATTTACCTGTTAATACTGGCTATTTCCGGGGCGGGAATATATTTGTTTGTTAGTTTGCCTAAAGAACAGTTCCCTGATATTGTAATACCGTATGTTTATATATCTACCATTTATGTAGGGAACTCACCAAAAGACATGGAGAACTTAGTAACACAGCCTATTGAAAAACAAATTAAAGGGATTACCGGGGCTAAAATTACAAAGGTTACCAGCACCAGTGTAAACGATTTCTCGGCCATCATGGTAGAGTTTGGCACCAATGTAAAAGTAGATGTTGCCTTGCAAAAAGTAAAAGATGCGGTTGATAGGGCCAAGCAGGATTTGCCCACCGACCTTACCCAGGAACCTACTGCATTAGAAGTAAGTTTCTCTGAAATGCCCATCATGTATGTAAATATTAGCGGTGATTATGACGGTGTACGGTTGAAAAAATATGCAGACGATTTAAAAGATAAATTAGAAGAGCTGCCACAATTAAACCGTGTTGATTTGGTGGGAGCCCCGGAAAGGGAGTTTCAGGTAAATGTAGATGTAGCCCGTATGCAGGCTGTAGGAATAACCTTTAACGATATTTCTAACGCCATCCAATACGAAAATATGGACATTTCCGGCGGGCAATTGGATGTAGGCAATATGCAACGCACCTTACAATTGAAAGGGCAGTTTAAAACTGCTGCGGATATAGAGCAGGTAATGGTTAGAAATACCAAAGGTGCAGCCATATATCTTAAAGACATTGCTAACATAAAAGACACAATAAAAGACAGAGATAGTTATGCCCGTTTAGATGGGGATAATGTAATTACGCTCAATATTATTAAACGCAGTGGTGAAAACCTTATTGAAACCAGCGATGCCGTAAAAGCGGTTACAAAACAATTGCAAAAAGATAATTTCCCTCAAGATTTAGATGTAAAAATTACAGGGGATAGCAGTACCAATGCGCGCACTTCCTTTAATGATTTAGTCAACTCCATCGTTATTGGTTTTATTTTAGTGTTATTAATCCTGATGTTCTTTATGGGTATTACCAATGCTTTTTTTGTAGCATTAAGTGTGCCCTTAAGTATGTTTTTAGCATTTATTTTTCTGCCTTTAGGCACACCAATAGTAGGTACCGATATTACCCTGAATTTTATTGTATTATTTGCATTGTTATTTGGCTTAGGAATTATTGTAGATGATGCCATTGTAGTAATAGAAAATACGCACCGGATATTTACAGATGCTAAAGGGCAGATAGATAGCGCACAAGCAGCCAGGATGGCCGCCGGAGAAGTGTGGTACCCTGTACTGTCCGGTACATTAACCACACTGGCTCCGTTTATTCCCCTTTTATTTTGGCCAGGGATAATCGGTAAAGTAATGGTGTACCTTCCGTTAATGCTCATTTTTACATTAACTGCTTCTTTGGTGGTAGCCTTTATTATGAACCCTGTGTTTGCCGTAGATTTTATGAACCATCCCGAAGACCATTCGGAACATAAAAAATCTGATGTGTTTAAGTCGCGTATGTTCATTGCTTTGCTCATAGCCGGCGCACTATTTAATATTGTAGGATTCGGAACCGATATCAGCACTTTTCACTTTTTTGGGAACCTATCCTTATTCCTGGCTTTATTAATGATATTCAATTCTTATTTATTAAAAGGATGGATTCATCGTTTTCAAAACAATGTTTTGCCGTGGATTATGAGCCATTACGAGTCATTATTAAAATGGGCAGTAAAAGGCTGGCATCCTGTGTGGCTATTATTAGGGGCTGTAGGCACATTCTTCCTTTCTATATTTTTATTTGGGGCATTAGGAAAATCACCCGTGTTTTTCCCTAATGGGGAGCCAAACCAAATTTATGTTTATCTAAAATTACCCACCGGTACCCGGGTTGAGGTTACCGACAGTATTACCAGAATTTTAGAACAACGGGTTTATAAAGTGCTGGGCATGGATCCTGCCAATAACAAAATGAACCCAGCGGTAGAAAGCGTAATTGCCAATGTGGCCGTTGGTGCTGCAGACCCCAGAAGCGGGGATAGGAGCACACGCAGCGAGTTAGGCCGTATTCAGGTATCTTTTGTTGAATTTGAAAAAAGGCATGGCATAGAAACTGCCCCCTATTTGGATAGCATCAGGGCTGCTATGAAAGGAATGCCGGGAGCTGAAATATCAGTTGACAAAGAAGCCAACGGCCCTCCCACAGACCCCCCAGTAAATATTGAGGTTGCCAGCGAAGAGTTTGACGACCTTACTAAAACTGCCGTGGATTTAAAAAATTACCTTGATAGTATTCAAACGCCCGGCGTTGAAGAATTAAAGATGGATATTGACCTTAAAAGCCCTGAAATTACATTAAAAGTAGACAGGCAAAGAGCTTTAACAGAAGGGGTTTCTACTGCACAAATCGGGATGGTAATCCGCACCGGTTTGTTTGGGTTAGAAGCCAGTAAAATTAAGGATGGCGAGGATGAGTATAAAATACAGGTGCGTAATAATGAAACGCAACGCAAAAACCTTGTAGATTTACTCAATATGAAAGTCGGCTTTATGGATATGTCTTCTGGCCAATTTAAGCAAATCCCCATCTCTTCTTTGGTTCACGTTGATTATACCAATACCCTTGGCAGCGTAAAACGTAAAAACCAAAAACGGGTGATTACATTATGGTCTAATGTATTGTTAACGCAGGGTTATACCCCTACAGCCGTTAATCAGGAACTGGCAAGGCATATTGCTAATTTTAAAAATGTACCGTCCGGGGTAACTATAAAGCAAACAGGTGAAGGTGAGCAGCAACAAGAAACCGCAGATTTTTTATTTGTTGCATTAATTGTAGCGTTGGTAATCATATTGGCTATACTTGTATTACAATTTAACTCGGTTAGTAAAGCCGTAATCATTCTTACCGAAATCGTATTTAGTGTAACGGGTGTATTATTTGGATTTTCTTTAACCGGAATGACCGTATCTGTAGTAATGACGGGTGTGGGAATTTTAGGACTGGCTGGTATTGTAATTAAAAACGGAATTCTTGTAATTGAGTTTGCCGATGAGCTTCGTGCCCGTGGGCTTAAAACACGGGAAGCAGTTATACAGGCCGGTAAAACCCGTATTATTCCGGTATTATTAACAGCATTGGCCGCTATTTTGGCATTAATACCGTTAGCCGTTGGTTTTAATATCAACTTTATAACTTTGTTTTCTGAGCTAAACCCACATATTTTCTTTGGTGGGGACAATGTGCTATTCTGGAAGCCATTAGCATGGACTATTATTTTTGGATTAGCTTTTGCCTTTTTTATGACCCTAGTTTTAGTACCCAGTATGTACTTAATAGCCGAGCGTTTAAAACGGCCCATGCGTAATACCTTTGGTGGCAAATGGGTGTCCTTTTTGGGAATACCGCCATTTACGCTAATATTTTTTATTATGATGTTAGTGCAAGGGTTTATTCAAAAACGTAAAGTAGCCGCAAGAAGGAAAAAGCTGGCTGAGGTGAATACAGTAAATGAAACCTTTATTAAAAGCTGGTTTTAAGCTGATTGTTAAATAGGATACTTTATAGAAGCTGCCTGAGTATCGGGTGGCTACTATTTTAATCCGGTGTTTTCAAAAAATATTCAAAACTAAAATCATCGCCTAATTCATCCGCAGCTTCTTCAAATAAAGATATAACCGAGTCAAATTGTTCTAATTGATTTAGTTTCATATTAGTAAACCTTACATGAAGGGGAAGTGCCACTTCTCCGGTTATACTATCCCAAAGCGCATCCAAATTTTTGCCAAAATAATCGGGCAGGTTCAGTACTTTTTGAGCCATCAAATAAAAATCGTTGATGGAACCTATTTTTTCAAAATTAAATGTTGCCGTATTCATGCTAAAAATCAATTAATCAATAATTGTTGATGTTGTACGTATTTTATTGTCGTAGAAAAGTTTTGTAATGATCCATTGTTACAAATACCAACCCGTCGTTAGAAAATAATAACCGGTATGCATTACGATGGCCACAATGATAATTCAAATCGGCCTCCTTCCATTGCCTTCCATTTTTTTTAGGAAGTTGCCCTTCTCTGTTAGAAAAAATATCGCCGCCAATAGCTTTTCCCGGCAGCACATTGCAAAGATTGCCTTCCGATGCAATCCACCCTTTTTTACGGGCTTCCTTTTTTGTAATATAATATGCTGGTAGCAGCCCGTGTTCCTTAACGTATGGAACAACAACAGCTTCGCTGGTAAGTGAATCAATTAAAAAAATTGATGAAGTATTCTTTACAGAATCGCCGTTAGGAGTTGGCTGAGAAAACTTAGGGTGTATATAATTCTTATATACCAGTATGCCGATAATTATCAGTAATATAAAAATAATAACTCCTGAACGATTTTTCATTTATTTGTTTATAAAGGCAAAGATAAGCGGCCGTTTTTATAACTGTTAACCATTGCTTATGCAGTGTGTATAATTTTTTTTTACTATTAATTAAATCTACTAACAATAAACTAATGCCAAAAAAACATTTTCACATCCGTTTTAGGTAAATAATAACTATATTATTTTTGCAATAATATTTAACGGTTAAAATATAGTTCATGATAAACAATATTTCGGTAATAGGTGCCGGCACAATGGGTAACGGAATTGCCCACGTATTTGCGCAGGCCGGGTACAAAGTTGTATTAATTGATATTAGTGAAAAGCAATTAGAGAGAGCCTTGGAAACCATTAATAAAAATGCAGAGAGGCAGGTACAAAAATCGCTTATTACAGAAAGTGAAAAGGCGATTCTGTTGAAAAATATTAGTACAGCCACTCATTTACCAGAGGGTGTTTCAAAAGCAGATTTTATTGTAGAGGCTGCCACAGAAAACGAAGCTTTAAAACTTTCAATTTTTAAGGAAATAGATGCTGCAGCTCCACCCAATTGCATTCTTGCCAGCAATACATCATCTATTTCCATAACAAAAATAGCTGGAGTTACCAATAGACCGCAGCAGGTAATTGGCATGCATTTTATGAACCCTGTTCCGGTAATGAAATTAGTAGAAGTAATTAACGGATATGCAACGGCAACCGAAGTTACAGAAGCTATTATTGAGCTGAGCAAAAAGCTGGGCAAAGTGCCTGCCTTGGCAAACGACTATCCCGGTTTTATTGCCAATAGAATTTTAATGCCGATGATTAATGAAGCTATTTATAGTTTACACGAGGGTGTTGCAGGTGTGGAAGCTATTGATACAATTATGAAATTGGGTATGGCACATCCTATGGGACCTTTGCAATTAGCCGATTTTATTGGGTTAGATGTTTGCTTGTCTATCTTGCAGGTCCTTTATGCAGGATTTGGAAATCCTAAATATGCACCTTGTCCGTTACTGGTAAATATGGTGGCTTCCGGTAAGTTAGGTGTAAAATGTGGAGAAGGTTTTTATAATTATGCTAAAGGGTTAAAGGAGTTGATTGTAAGTGAAAAATTTAAAAAATAACAAGGAGAGGAATATAAGATATGCATTTAAAACTCCGGTAATGCTTCAATGGAAACCAATTGCTGATTTTTTTTCTCCCAGCCAAAAGTATAGTTGCCATTTGTTATTATTAAGTATTGAGAAGGCATAACAATATTGTAACGTAAAGCCTGTTGTAGTACCTCGTCGGTTAAATTTATGTCTGGGGCTTTGCATTCAATCAGCATCCAGGGCGTATGTTGTTGGTTATAAACCAAAATATCAAACCGCTTTTTAAGTGTTCCCAATTTAATTTCTTTTTCTAACGCAATTAAGGATTGCGGATATTTTTTTACTCCAATAAGGAAATGTACAAAATTTTGCCGTACCCACTCTTCGTCTTGCAATACCAGCCATTTTTTTCTGATGCTATCAAAAATATAAGGAACTCCATTGCGCTGTTCTATCTTAAATTCCGGCTGTGGATAATGAATATCAATCATCGACTCAAAAATAAACTATAATTTTGCGTATTATGAAAATTAGTGTGTTTTTATTGTAAAACGTTAACAAGCTTTTTAATAAATTGAAATATATTTTTGCTATACACCATTTTGAATAATGGCTATACAATAGTAAATTTAGTATTATGAAAACGAAGCAGGAAATTGTAAATAACTGGCTACCCCGTTACACGGGCGAAAGGCTGAAAAATTTTGGTAAGTATATTTTACTCACAAATTTCAGCAATTATGTAAATCTGTTTGCTCAATGGCACGGTGTGCCGGTAGTTGGGGAGGATAAGCCCATGCAATGTGCTACCGCCGATAATATTACTATTATAAACTTTGGTATGGGTAGCCCTACTGCGGCTACTATTATGGATTTATTGATGGCTATTTCGCCCAAAGCCGTATTGTTTTTGGGAAAATGCGGCGGGTTGAAAAAGCGTAATAAAGTAGGCGACCTTATTTTACCTATTGCAGCTATAAGAGGGGAGGGTACTTCCAACGATTATTTACCGGAAGAAGTTCCGGCCATGCCGGCCTTTGCCTTACAAAAAGCGGTTAGTACAACCATCAGGGATGCCAAAACCGATTATTGGACGGGTACCGTATATACTACCAACCGGCGTGTGTGGGAGCATGATGAAGAATTTAAAGACTATTTGCAAAAGCTACGTGCCTATGCCGTAGATATGGAAACGGCCACTATCTTTATTGTAGGCTTTGCCAATAAAATTCCAACAGGAGCCCTATTGCTCGTAAGCGATCAACCCATGATTCCCGAAGGTGTAAAAACGGTAGCTTCCGATAAAAAAGTTACACAGCTTTTTGTGGAACGGCATTTAAGAATAGGCATCGACTCTTTAAAGCAGTTGATTGATGACGGTTTAACAGTAAGGCATTTACGCTTTTAAGTTAAAAATATTATTATTGCAATCTTCTATTTTATAATTAGATGTAATGCGTGCTTATTCGTGCAATAAATAAACTTCATGCAAAAGCCATTATTAGCCATTAAAAACCTTGTTGTTGATTTTTTATCGGAAACCGGCGTAAACCATGCCATAAAGAATATTTCGTTTACTGTTAATAAGAACGAAATTTTGGCCTTGGTGGGTGAATCGGGTTCGGGTAAATCCGTTACCTCTTTATCAGTACTTCAATTACTACCATCGCCTCCGGCCAGTTATGGCAGCGGTCAAATATTGTTTTCTAACAATGGGGTAGATGTGGTAGATATTTTGAAATTGCCGCAACAAGCATTAAGAACTATTAGAGGAAACAAAATCGCAATGATTTTTCAGGAGCCTATGACCTCTTTGAATCCTGTATATACCTGCGGTAATCAGGTGGCCGAAGCATTGATGGCACATCATAAAATGTCAAAAGCCAGTGCAAAAAAACAAGCCATCACCTGGTTTGAAAAAGTGAAGCTTCCGGATCCTGAAAATGTTTTTAACCGTTATCCCCATCAGTTAAGCGGAGGGCAAAAACAACGGGTAATGATAGCTATGGCCATGTGTTGTTATCCCGACCTGTTGATTTGCGATGAACCTACAACTGCATTGGATGTTACCGTACAAAAAACAATCCTCTCTTTATTGAAAGAACTGCAGCAGGAAACCGGTATGGGAATTATTTTTATTACCCACGATTTAGGTGTTGTGGCAGAAATTGCTGATAGGGCAGTGGTAATGTTAAAAGGTGAAATTGTAGAAACAGGAACAATAAATGAAATTTTTACCAATCCTGAACATGCTTATACAAAGGCACTGATGGCCTGCAGACCGGTAAACCATAAACGCGGCAATAGGCTTCCCGTGGTGAGCGATTTTTTAAATCCTGATACAAAACATCGGCAACCAGAAACTGCCATTGTTCATAATATTGAAACGCCTTCCGATAACGCCAAAGTGTTGATAAAGGTGGATAAACTTGCTGTATGGTTTCCTAAAACAAAAAATTGGTTGGGGAAGCCGCTAACATATACACATGCTGTGGATGGTGTAAGTTTTGAGGTTTTTGAAAACGAAACGCTGGGAGTGGTAGGGGAAAGTGGTTGTGGTAAAACTACGCTGGGTAGGGCTTTGTTGCAATTAATTCCGGCAACGTCGGGGAAGGTTTATTATAAGGATAAAGATGTAGGATTGTTCCGGCAGGGTCAGCTAAGAGCATTACGCAAGTATCTGCAAATAGTTTTTCAAGATCCCTACTCTTCTCTAAACCCCCGTAAAAAAATTGGTGCAGCAATTGAAGAACCCCTTTTCGTGCATCACATTGTACCCGATGCAAAAACTCGTAAACAAAAGGTATTACAACTTTTAGAAAAAGTAGGATTAATGCAGGAGCATTATGACCGATACCCGCATGAATTTAGTGGCGGCCAAAGGCAGCGCATTGTAATTGCCCGTGCGCTGGCATTACAACCTTCTTTTATCATTTGCGATGAATCGGTTTCGGCCTTGGATGTTAGTGTGCAGGCACAAGTGCTTAATCTGCTGAACGATTTGAAAGTAGAATTTAAATTTACAATAGTCTTCATTAGCCACGATTTATCAGTAGTAAAATATTTTAGCGATAGGATTATTGTTATGAACAAAGGTAAAATTGAAGAAAGTGGCCCGGCCGATGAAATATACGATCATCCTCAAACAGACTATACAAAACGCTTGATAGCATCTATTCCCAGTGGAGTAATTGTATAACTCTTTATAATAGTAAATTCTATAATAAGCAATGAGGGGTTACTGTTTTACAGTAACCCCTCATTTAAGAATCAATTTTATTTTTCTACTTACTCGTTTATAATACGAATTGATTTAGAATAGTTGATTGTACCATCTTTTTCGTGTTGTGCGATGCGAATATATTTGAAAGTACTTTTAGTATCAACAATAGTGTCAGTTGCTTTTTTACTACAAGCAGAAAGAACGATTACGATAAAAGTTACTATTCCCAAAAGCCCTTTGTATTTTCTAAAACCAAAAGCCGGTGCAAAAAGTAAAGCAAATAAAAGACTGCCTCCAATGGCAAGAGATGCGCTACTCGTTGTAAATTCATAATTAATAATATTGTCAGATTCCCCTCCGGCAGCTTTTGAATATACGGTACCAATGGTTTTCCAATTGGCTCCATCAACCGAACCTTGTATCTCAAATTTATCGCTGTTTTTCTCAGATAACGTATTCCAGTTAACTTGTAACTGTCCGTTTTTAGTAACAGCTTCTATCTTGTCATAATTTACTAATAATGCAGAAACGAATAGCGGATAGTCTTCAGTTTCGCCCAAAGCTAAAGATATAAAACTTCTTTCGTCTGCTGTGGTGGCCGTATTATCAGTTAATGTAGCAGGGTTGGTGCTGGTAATCCTAAATCTTATAAATGTTGACCCAATTGATTTGGTTACGCTTGTCAAATCCCAGTTTAATGTTACAGTTGTGGGCGTATTATTTGCTGTAAAACTGGCTGTTGCGTATTCACTTGGTTCAAAAATGCCGTTTCTGTTAAAATCATACCAGGCCATTACATATCCAGGCGTACTTGCAGGTATTGTTGTATATTTTTTTAAAACCGGCACAGTAAGAGTGTAAGAACTTTGTGCCATAAGTATAGATGGGGGAGCAGTAGCAAACGCATCCTCGTCGTTCGTGTTATCAGTGTTGTCTCCCAATGCTGTAGCAGAGTTAAAATATGCCAAATCATTGTCTCCGGCTAATAATCCTAAACTGAGCCCTTCGGGATCGGTAAAAGTACCTGCTGTAATTAAAGGCGTGCCGCCTCTTGCGCCACTCGGTGTTAAATATACTGTTCCGCCGCTGGCCGGAGGATTCTCACTTCCTCCTGATATAACCGGGAAGAAAACATTTTGGGCGGCTCCATAACTTATAGGGGCATCGCCAAAATCTGACCTTACAAAAAAACCAATTGCCTGCGCTGAACGTCCCATCCCGTTAAACTCTAAATCGGCTTGTAATGGTGCAGCAGCAGTAGTAAGCTGTTTAAGAGTGTATAATAAAGCTACATTAGCAGGGGTACTGCCACCTCCATTTAGAGAACCCATTTGCATTTTGGCGGTAAGGTTACTATTACTAAAAGTTATTTGATTATATCCGCCTAATGGTGTCTGCAAGGCACTTTCAACTAATTGCCAGGGAGATCCATTGGTGGTTCCTTGGGTATATTCCAAATTGCCATCGTCTTCTGCACTTGAAAAAACAAGCCCAAGATTCATAGGCTGCCCTAAGAGTGTGGCATAAGCCCTAACTCTAAATTTGGAGTTTAAAGCCTGCCCGCCATATCCCCCATAACCCTGGTAGTTAGCTGCCAATGCATTTCTTAATGTATTGGCAGTATTAGCTCCTCCAATATTATAAAGATTATCAATACCATCTCCACTCCAACTGCCTGGCCTATAACCCACTAATCTACAAACACTTAAATCATTGATGTTAGTTGCATAAATTTGACCTGTGAAGCTCACGTTATCAATGATAAATGTAATTGTAATATCTCCGCTTGTATAGGTTTTTGTAACCGTTTGTCCGGCAGCAAGGCTTACGCCGGTAAAATCTAACCAGTAAATATCATTACGATACTGTCCATTACCCCCTGTGGCCTTAAATAAATTTTGAGACACACCAGTAAGTGGATAAAGAAGGAATAGTAAATATGATAATAAAATTAAGGTTTTGAAGCTCTTGTTTGTGTTCATTTCGAATTAGTTTTTAGTTGATATATCAAAATTACTAATATGTTAAGGTGCTTTTTTAATTATTCGATGAGTTGGCTTGTTTATTCGATGAATAGGGTTATCTATTCGGCGAGTACAATTTTTTTATTCTAAAAACTTGGTAAATTTTTATAAATTAAGCTGTTTTTGTAAAACAGTTGTTTTTTATTACCTTTGCAGCCGAAAATCGAAAACCGGTGCCGTAAGACCGGGGATCGAAAGGATAAGATAACTTGTTTTTTTACAGGTTATCTTAACACCTCTCCCCGCTTCACTTGTTTAGATACTCTTTGATTCATTAAAATTTTTAAACTGAGAATGAAGCTTTCACAATTTCAATTTGATCTACCATTAAATCTAATTGCGCAAACCCCTGCTAAAAAAAGAGAAGATGCCCGTATGATGGTGGTACACCGCCAAACAGGGCAAATGGAAAACAAATATTTCCGGGATATTCTGGATTATTTTGATGATAAGGACGTATTTGTAGTAAATAACACAAAGGTTTTTCCGGCCCGCATGTTTGGCCGTAAGGAAAAAACCGGTGCCAAAATAGAAGTATTTTTACTGCGCGAGTTAAATAAACCCAACCGCCTTTGGGATGTAATTGTAGATCCCGCAAGAAAAATACGTGTAGGGAATAAACTATATTTTGGAGAAAATGAAGAATTAGTAGCCGAGGTTATTGATAATACTACCAGCCGCGGCCGCACCATTAAATTTTTATGGGAAGGAACAGAAGAAGATTTTCGCGCACAGTTAGAAATACTGGGCGAAACGCCTTTGCCAAAATATATTAAGCGTAAGCCTGATGAAAATGACAAAGAACGTTATCAAACGGTATATGCAAAACACGAAGGTGCCGTGGCTGCACCTACAGCCGGACTGCATTTTAGCCGTGAGTTAATTAAAAGGCTCGAAATTAAAGGTATTCGCTTTGCGGAAATTACTTTACATACAGGGTTGGGTACATTTCGTCCCATAGAAGTGGAAGACCTCAGCAAACATAAAATGGATGCTGAATATTTCAATATTGATGAAGCCGCCTGCAAAATTGTAAACAAGGCAAAAGAATCCGGCCATAGAATTTGCTCTATTGGAACTACTACCATGAGAGCCATGGAGTCTTCTTTTACAGCGCAAAAAGATTTAAAACCATCGGAAGGGTGGACCAATACTTTTATTCACCCTCCGTATAATTTTAATATTGCAGACTCTTTAGTAACAAATTTTCATTTACCCAAAACCAGCCTGATGATTATGACGGCATCTTTTGCTGGCTATGAACTGGCAGTAGAAGCATATAAAAAAGCTATTAAGGATAAATACCGCTTTTTTAGTTATGGCGATGCTTTATTAATCATTTAACAGAATATAGATTTTTTATAACAGCCGGTACTTATATGCCGGCTGTTTTTACTTTCTTTGTAAATTATACGAAACATATTTATAAAACAGACCAATGATACTTCGTATAATGCCGGTGCGATAGTCGTTTAGACCAATTACATTGGTCTATTACGAATATCCAATCGGTATTACTGTTGAAAAACAGCAAATCGAATAACATGAAAAAAATAGACCCCCGCTTTGAGAAGTTTGCTAAGAAAAAAAGCAATGCCGCTATTAAAGAAGGTTTTAAGCAAGAAAAAAGAAAGTATAAAAAAGAAAGAGCTGCTTTTTTTGAACAACAGAAAAAAGAGGCTGCTGCAAAATTGTCTCATCAGGAATCTGTTGTAGAACGCAAATCTGGTAACAAAGAAAAAATGCCTTTGAACAAATATTTGGCTCACTCGGGAGTATGTTCCCGAAGGGATGCGGCCGAATTGATCAAAGAAGGAAATGTGAAGGTGAATGGACAGGTAATAACCGAACCGGGTTACAAAATGGCTCAACAGGATACGGTTACTTTAAACGGAAAGAAAATTCAGATAACCAAAAGCCTTGTTTACATATTACTCAATAAGCCTAAAGATTATATTACAACCACCGACGATCCTCAAAAGCGTAAAACAGTGCTGGATCTTATTAAAAGGGCTACCAACGAAAGGGTTTATCCCGTTGGCCGGTTAGATAGAAATACTTCGGGCGTATTATTAATTACAAACGATGGAGATTTAGCCCAGTTATTAACACACCCCAGCCATCAGATAAAAAAAATATATGCAGTTACATTAAATAAACCGTTGGAAAAGCATGACTTTGACAAAATTCTAAAAGGTGTTATTTTAGAAGATGGCCCTGCTCCTGTAGATGTATTGGCGTATAGCGATGTAAAAGATAAAACACAAATTGGTATTGAAATACACAGCGGAAAAAATCGTATTGTGCGTAGAATTTTTGAAAGTTTGGGCTATGATGTGAGGCATCTGGATCGTGTAATGTTTGCCGGCCTTACAAAAAAAAATGTGGACAGGGGTAAGTTTAGATTTTTAACAGAAAAAGAAATCCGTAATCTGAAATACTTTGGTAAAAAGCCAAAGGAGAATTTTAATGAACACGGTAATACCGGTAAAAAAAATATTGGCAAGAATAAACCTTATAAGAGCAACTAAAACTTTACAGCTATCATAAAGCCTGATATTATATTTGAAAATGATGAACTGGTTGCCTTGAATAAGCCTTCGGGACTACTTTCAATTCCAGATAGAGAAGGGAAGGAGATTTCGTT
>JBKEEB010000075.1:0-5242 GCA_047975735.1 Niabella sp. | reverse complement strand
GTGATAACGGATTTTTTTGGCTGATATTTTTTTTGCAAGTGAATAACTTTTTTAAAGAAATCCAAGCCGCATAAGGTTGGCTCCCCACCTTGCCAAACAAAGTGAATTTCATTATATTTATTATGATAATCGATATATGATTTTATCCAATTTTCAAGTGTTTCATCATCCATCACTTTAGATGGATTTTCGAACATATGTTCTTTACGTAAATAAAAACAATATTGGCAATCAATATTACATTTTGGCCCAATTGGTTTGGTGATGACTAGAAAAGGGGATCCCATATGCGCTCCGATTATTTGAGAGATGTGAAGAGCCCACTATAGTAAGAAGGCTCTTTTTAAATTTTTGTTATTTCATCATTTTATCATGAAAGGTATTAACTTCTTGGATAGCATCATTATATGCTTTATCAGCAAAATCATAGGCTTCTTGGCCGGACTTTTCATATTTTTTAACAAACCAATCCACCATTACTTTTTTATATTCTTCTGCTTTTGCTTTATCCTCTTCGGTTACGTTAACAACAGTACCACCATTATCAATAAATTGTTGCATGAAACGATATTCGCCCTGAACAATACCATATTTAAAAGTGCGTCTTGCTTGATCGATACAAGAAAGAGAAACATTTGCAAGATCTGCTGGCAAAGACTTTAGATAGACATCGGATACTAACCAAACGGATGTATGAAAAATATTTGAATCAATATACGCATATTTTAAATAATCATCAAATTGCATTCCTAAAGAGTCACCAAAAGGTTGATTGATACTTTCTACAAGACCTGTTGAAAGAGCGGAGTAAACTTCTGGCCAGGGTATTGCAATTGGTGTTGCTCCTAATGTTTTATAAAATTCTTCGTGTAAAGGTGATGGAATAGAACGTAATTTACTGCCAGCTATATCCGCATAAGAGTTAATGGAATTTTTTGAAAGTAAATGACGATATCCATAAAGAGCCAAACCAGCTAACTTTACACCCGGAAAAGATTGTTCTATTTTTTCGCCAATATAACCAGAGATTGGCCCCTCTAGAAATTGTAATGCGGCTTCTTGGTTGGAGTACATATAAGGAATCTCAAGAACCTGAACCTCTGGAATAAAACCTGTAAATGCCCGTGTTGCTTGGTAAGTTGCAGAAACAGCGCCTACTTGAACTTGTGGTATAATATTTTCGCCATCTCCAAGTTGCCCCATCGGGTAAACTTCTACCTCTATTTGTCCTGAAGATCCAATCTCTACACATCGTTTTACCATTAAAGCTGCTGCATGATGAGGGAAAGTTTCATCGGGAGCATTACCATGGGCGAATTTCATAATGTAATCTGCCGCTAAAGCGGGTGTTGTTAACATCGATGATGCAAATAATGTTAGTATAATTTTTTTCATTGTTTAAAGTCTCCATTTTGTAATTAAAGTAAACCTAATAATTTAGGTAGAGCCAATGAGAAGATTGGCACATAGGTTATGATCATGAGCACACCAATTTGAACGGCTAAAAAAGGAATAATACGGCGGAATAAGCGCTCAATCGGGACTTGACCGACAGCAGAACCCACAAATAAACAAGTACCAAAAGGTGGGGTAATATTGCCCATTGATAAGTTTACGCAAAAGATTACACCCACATGGATAGGATCTACGCCCATAGCAATTAACGCGGGTACGATGATTGGCCCAAGAACCAAAACAGTTGCCGTGGCATCAACAAACATACCTAAAATAAGCATTAAAAGATTAAAAATTAAGAGCATAAGATATACATTATCCACCGACCCAACAAGAAATTGGCTTATTTTTACCGGTAATTGAGATAAAGATAAAACCCATGAGAATACAAAAGCACCACCAACAATAAGAAGTAAAGATGCAGATGTTTTTGCTGCTTTAACGGCCATAGGGAACATTGCCTTTAATTTGAGCTTACGGGTAATGACAAGCCCTACAAACAAAGAGTAACTAACAGCTAAGGCTGCAGCTTCGGTTGGAGTAGCCTTACCCGAAAAAATTGCTCCTAAAATAATAACAGGTGTAAGCACTGCCCAAAAAGCATCTTTAAATGCTGATAATACTTCTTTTGGGGTTAACTTCTCATTATTTGTTGGTAAATTATGGCGCCTAGCATAAATAAATGTGTAAAGCATCAAGGCACCACCAAAAAGTACTCCTGGTATAATGCCTGCTGCAAAAAGAGCCTCTACAGGAACCTGCATCACAAAACCATAGATAATCATAATGATGGAAGGTGGGATAATTGTTCCTATTACGGCGGATGATGCCGTTACAGCTGTTGCAAAATCGCGACGATATCCTGCTTTTTCCATCTCGGGGATTAACATACCGCCTATTGCAGAAACTGAGGCTGCACCCGAACCACAAAGAGCTGCAAATAAAACATTAGATGCAATATTTATTTGTGCAAGCGAACCGGGAAGTCGCCCTAAAAAAATTGTTGAGAAACGTACTAAAGAACGTGTAATACCAGATGCATTCATAATTTCAGCAGCCAATATAAACATTGGAATAGCCAGTAATGCAAATGAACTCATCCCTTTGTAAAAGTTCATAGGTACAATAGATAAAAAATTTTGCTGATTAGAAATTTCAAGATAAAAGAATGTTGAACCTAACAAAGATAAACCAATAGGAACTCCTAAAAGCAACATCCCGAGTAGGATGACGATAAAAATTGACTTCCCCATTAGCTTACTCCTCCATCTGTTTTTGTTACGTCACCAATATCGCCTGCTTTAAGCCTTTCCATAACGAGCTGAACTTCGTTACCCCAAATGATGCTGGCCAGTTTTTCAACGGAAAAAAGTGCCATTAATACACCACCAACAGGTATTGCAGCATAAAACCATTTGTAAGTCATAAAATCTATGGAGGCGATAACGGATCGTCCCATTAAAGTTGTAAACTTCCAACCATAAATAATGAGCATGACAGATGTGTAAATTACAATAAGATTAATAATAATCATCAGCGGTTTTTTAAGTGGTTGGGCAATTTTAAGCAATAGTAGCTCAATAGCAGGTAAAGCGCCTTCGCGTAGGCCTAACGATATACCCAACATGGCTACCCATACTTGTAAATTAACTGTTAGTGCTTCTACCCATGATGCAGAGTTGCCGAACATGCGAGCGAAAACAGCATAGTTAATAGCTGCAGCAAATAAAAATATAGAAATAAAAAGCACTAACTCGGCTATTCTTGTGATAATTATAGCAATAATATTCCAAGTTTTTTTTATAGCCTTCATCATTATTCTCCTTGTTTTACAAAGGCAGATAAACCAAAACGTGTATAACATTCTTTTGGTGCATCATGTTTAATGAGATGTTGAGTTATCTGTTGCTTTAAGCGATACTCGGTTTCTTTTTCATGAATTTCAGTTAATTGTTGTGGATCATTTTTAATATTAAATAAGCGAGTTTTATTTTCGCCAAAGCCAGCAGTATCATCAAAACGATCATACGGAATACGCAGCGAATAACGTTTATCGGCACTAATTTTTAAAAGCTGAATATCTTTTGTGAAATCAAAAGGCTCAACGAGCTCCATATGCCTTAATGATTCTAAAGACATAGGACGATGAATATTCTCTGGCATTAAAGTATACTCAAATAAATCATCGGCAGAATCCATATGGTTCGGATAAAGAAAATATGTATATTCCGTATCACAAATACTAATTGCACCACCAAACATACCGTAAATCACCGTGCGTTTTTCACCGCTTTCTTGCTTTAATAAGGGTAATATCGACTGGCCTGTAACCTCTTCTGGGATTTCTGCACCATTTAATTCTAATAATGTTGGCATGAGGTCGATAGTGGTCGTTATACTCTGCCGGCGTGTACCTGCTTGATCTTTATAATCGGGGTGATAGAAAATAAGGGGTATATGCGCAATTTCTTGATAGTAGGCTTGTCTGTTTTTGCCCCACCATTCATGTTCGCCTAATAAGATACCATGGTCTGTTGTAAGGATTACACAAGTATCATCCCACAGGTTATATTCATCGAGTTTATCAAAAATTTCACCTAAATAATCGTCTATCATCATCACCAAAGCCATATAGTTTTTACTAATGGTATCGCGTGTTTCGTCATCCTCCGTTCGGCGATCATACTGCGGCCAATCAATAACAATTTCTTCAGCAATATCCAATTTTTCTCGATATTTTTTCATCGCCGTATAAGGCTCATGGGGGTCAAAGCATTCAAGCTGTAATAACCAATCTTTTTGATCATGATTGGTATCCAAAAATTTCTTAGCAGCTTCAATACATTGAACCAAAGGATACTGGCTTTCATCATCATTCATTAAACATTCGCGATTTAAAATATGACTAGTGCGGCTGTTTAATCTACGGCTACCGTCTTCTGTTGGGTAATATTTCGGATGATATTTATTTTTAAACTCAGATGGGCTTACATGCAAATAGGAATATTGGCTATCACCCTCTTGTCCTCGTTTAAAATCCCAAACGTCAAAACATGTATGATAACCAAAACCACCATTAGCAAAATAATGCGGATGATCCGTAATCAAATGAGAATGTACATTTGTTTCATTTCGTAAAATACGCGCAAAGCTGTTATCATAAGGTTCTAAACATCCCCATGAACTATGCATAAAATTCAGTCGACCAGTCATCATATCGCGTCTTGCGGGCATACATGGTAAACTCCCAACATAATGGTTATCAAAGCAAATCGATTTTTGCGCTAATCTACTAATATTCGGTGTAGGAATTTTTGTCTTATTTGCAGTTGATATATATGGAGAAAATTGGTTGTAGCATTCTAAGCTATTTCTAACGAGTGTATCTAATAAAATAAATAGAGTTTTCATTGTTCTCAGTCCCTTAAAATTATATGCATTTTTTTATCGCTTTTAAATTAATGCATATATTTATCTAGTGTGTTAGAATACTATTGAATTTTATGTCTTGTCCATTAACTAATATTGAAATATCATTGCCTTTTTGGAAATAAAATGAGAAAGCTAAATTATTTTTTAACAGTAGCAAATTACCAAAATATAAACAGAGCCGCTGAGTTTTTAGGGGTTCAGCCTTCTACACTTACGAAATCGATAAAAAAACAAGAAGATGAGATGGGTACGCAACTTTTTAGGCGCCACGGAAAAGGCATGAGCTTAACCCCAGAAGGTAAAGTTTTTTATGAATTTGCGATGACTGTTCAAAGAGAATTAGAATATGTCCATC
>JBKEEB010000111.1:0-33787 GCA_047975735.1 Niabella sp. | reverse complement strand
AGGTTGCCTTTAAAGTATGGTTGAATATTTTTATTGGTTGCGCTAAAGTCAACGGCAGCTTGTGTAAAATGGCTGTTGGTAATAATAAGCTCTCTGGAGTCTTTCCATGTAATATCAATTCCATCCTGCTGCATTTTGGCGGCAATGATGCGTGAGGAAAGCCATTCTCCGTAACTTGCTAACCGGTCTTTTGTACGTGCTGTTGTTTCGCGACGCAAGAAGATACCGTTACAAATATCTTCAATCTCGTTCACCGATTTTTTTACTAAGCTTAAAAGCTGGCTCTGGCTGGCTACGGGAATTAACTGCTTTACTACTTCAAAATGTTTTTTCTCAATTGCGATGATAGTATTTTTATAGCCGTCTTCGTCTCCATCGGAGGCTAATGTGGCAGCCTGTAACAGTAAATCTGTAACGCCACCTAATGCCGATACTACAATAATGGTAGTGTCATTTTGGAGAGCGTTGGTTATTATATTAATAACCTTATTTATATTTTCGGCATTTGCTACAGAACTACCGCCGAATTTGAGAATTTGCATATTATAATTATTGTAAGTTGGAAAGGACTATTAAAAGGAACACTCTTTTAATGATACGGTATAAACCCAATTGGTAATATAGGAACAGTACAACCCTTAACGGGTTGTGGTAATAGTTGTAGTAGTAATAATGGATATTACTAACGAAGGATTGATATTGTCTAATAAAGTGTACATATTACTTAGAGGCGCACAAGATAAGGCAGATTTTTTTAAAATAATAAAATCAGTACATTTTTTTTAAAAATATTTTATAGGTTAAACCAACCTGTAATTTGTTTTAATTATGTATGGGGGTGGATGTTATAAGCAGGTCGCTGTAAGATTGGGCAATGTAATCATCATCGGTAATATCAAATAGCTTGGCAAATTTGGCACATTGTTCTTTTAATAACTCAATACCCAAACTGCCATCCTTATCAATAGCTTCTACCTCAATAAAATGCCCCAAGTCCTCCACCTCATCAAAATGGATCTTTACGTTTTCAACAAAATATATTTTCCGTTTCTTTTTTACAACAATCTTTATATCATGAACTTTAGTGAGTATTTCTTTTAACCCGGCATTGGTCTGATGGCGGTACAGTAAAACGTTGGATTGTTTGGCACCGCTTTTGTTTTCTCTTTCGTAATAAATAAGCGAATTTTCAATATTGCCTTCCCGTAATTTTAATCTTCCATTTGGTACATTAAAATAAGTATCTGTTTGGTGGTCTTCGCCTTTATATTCGGGTTGTAATTGTTTAAGTTTAATTTCGGCATCTATCAGGTTATTTGTTTTTGCTTTGAATTCGAAATTGATATGCGCCATGAATTTTTGAATGATTAAAGGTGATGTCTGAATAATTATCAGGCAAAATATGTTTTATGATCAGGGTGCCAAATACTACTAAAATTCCCAATAATAGAGGTGGCCTCATTATATTCTGAAGTAAATATTTGCAATTGCTCAATATCTTCTTGCAATACTCTTCGGTGCATGGGGTGCATCGTACTTCCCGGTTCTCCAATTGCCGCAGCAGGATTGTATTGGTAAGGCGGGTCAACTAATGTGCCGCGTGGAAACATGATACCTGGTACTCCTTTACCACGATGATCCATATCGGCAGGATGCTTTAAGCCTAAGGTATGGCCATACTCGTGTGCAGCTGTGGTAGAGCCTTTGTATAAATTTTCCAATAAAAAGTAACCGGTGTTACTGCCTAACCCGTCAACAAAAGAGATATTGCCACTGGCAAATTCCTCAATACGAAAATAATTATTAAGCGGATTATCGTTGCCTAATATTTCTTCAGGCATTATTTCAGGTTTGTAAGCAGCAGTAATCTTAAATTCAACCGTCATTGGGGTATTGGCCATTAATATACTTCCATTAGGTTCGTTCCACATAGTTTCAATCTCTTCACGTATCAATGCAGTAACAATTTCGTTGGCAGCATTGCCATACGTAATAATTAGTGAAGAAACAAGTAGCCTGTTATTACTAAGTACTTCAACAATGCCCATATCGTATTTTTTATTTGTATGCAGATGTAATTAATGCAATCAGACAAACTATGCCTTAAAATTTTTAAATTTGAAGACAATTTACAATCAATAATATAAATAAGCGATTATTTTTTACAATGGAATATATAGACTATTACAAAGTACTTGGCTTGGAAAAAGGGGCAACGGCTGATGACATTAAGAAGGCCTACAGAAAATTAGCCAGAAAATACCACCCTGACGTAAATCCCAACGACAAAGAAGCGGAGAAAAAGTTTAAGGAAATTAACGAGGCTAATGAAGTTCTCAGCGATACAGAAAAACGAAAAAAATATGATCAGTACGGTGCCGATTGGAAGCATGCCGAGCAGTTTGAGCAGGCAAAGCAGCAACAACAAAACAGACGGTCTCAGGGTAATCCTTTTGGTCATGGGCAGTATTATACTTATACTGATGAGGAAGGTGCCGATTTCAGTGATTTCTTTTCTTCGATGTTTGGAAGCAGCGCAACAGGCAGTGGGTCGCGAGGAAGGCAAACACAGTTTCGTGGGCAGGATTACAGAGCCGAAGTTAATTTGAATTTGAGCGACGCTTACAAAACGCATCAGCAAACATTTACAGTTAACGGTAAAAATATTAGGATAACGGTTCCTTCCGGTATTGGCAACGGTCAGGCAATAAAGATTAAAGGATATGGCAGCCCGGGTGTAAACGGCGGCCCTCATGGCGATTTGTTTATCACATTTAATATTATCAACAATACCCATTTTGTTAGAAAAGGGGATGATTTGTACCTTGATGTACCTATTGATTTTTACAAAGCTGTTTTGGGTGGCGATGAAATGGTAGAAACGATGAATGGTAAAGTAAAACTTACTGTTCCTGCTGAAACACAAAACGGGACAAAGGTTCGTTTAAAAGGAAAAGGTTTTCCGGTATATAAAAAAGAGGGGCAATTTGGCGATCTGTACATTACCTGGCAAATAAAAATGCCAAAGAATATTAATGAGAAAGAAAAAGCATTATTTCAGCAACTGGCAAATGAGGCCGCAAACAAGTAAATTATGGAAGACAAAAAATATATTTCAATTGATGAGTGTTGCAGTTATTACAGTATTGAAACTTCATTTGTTCAATCCTTAAACGAGCGTGGTTTAATACAACTTGTTCAGCAAAACGAAGCATTTACAATTGAGTACGAACAATTGTCATTGTTGGAAAAATACATGCATATGCATTATGATTTAGAAGTAAACCTTGAGGGGATTGAAGTGATTAGCCATTTGCTGGAGAAGGTAACAGCCTTACAGGCCGAATTATTGGCAATCCGCAACGCTTAAAGCAAATTGTGATAATTTTTATTAACTTTTTTAGTGAAAATTTGAAATAAACCCATTAGATTATTAGTAAAAGTTATATAGTTTTGCAGCAGCCCGTTTAATGCGATACGTTAATAATAAATTGCATCATTTTATGAACCTTAAAAACGCCGCTCGTCAAACCATAGTAGGATTCATATTTGCCATACCATTTTTGGCTGTTTTTTTAATCGTAGAAAAGATTTGGATACGCTTTAGTAAACTTAGTAAAAAAGTAGGGTTATATTTTGGTAATGAATCGCCTTTTAGTGCCTATGCCGAAACCATTGTTTTGCTCATCTTATTTTTACTGTTTTTTTATTTTATTGGAGCTTTAAAGGATAGCCATTTATCTGCACGACTTCGCAAAGCAATTGAAAAGCGTTTTCTGGAGTATATCCCGGGTTACTGGGCATATAAAAACAAAATGGAACAAACTTTGACCGAAAATATTCAATCAGGCAAGAAAACTGCGGATGTGCGAAAAGCAGTATATTATCTTACAGAAACGGGTAAAAAGCCGGGCATCTTAATTGAGCAAAAAGGAACTGAGTCGCTTATATTCTTTCCTTTTATTCCGGATACTAATAATGGCGAGATTATTATTTTACCCAACCATGTATTGATGTTTGAAGATATGCCGGTAGAAGAATTTATCGAACTTTTACAACATTCCGGTAAAGGATTGCTGGTTAAGTAATACAGTCAATTTTGCAAGGGAAGTATTTTACGTTTTAGCAGGTTTGTAACCTCCTGTCTTATTAAGATTGTGCAAACGATTGCGTGTTCAATTCTGACAATTAATATAGAACTTAGTATAGATTTAGCGTTGTTGCGGTATTATAAAATACTGCTGATTGACCTTTGCAAATGTATATCAATATTAAAGAATTATTAATAAAAATGCATATGAAGAAAATTTTCGGATTCTTGTTTTTAGTTTCTATTGTCATGGTGGTTTTTACAGGCTGCTCCAGTTCTAAACAGTCCCAACCTGCCGTTGCTACAAAAGGTGCTGTAATTAATACGTTATCGCCTGTTCGCCCGATAGGGCAGCAAGATATGCTGGGTTATGCAGCTCCAAAAATACCTGTGGTGCGAGTTGGTTTTATTGGTTTGGGTATGAGAGGCCCCGGTGCCGTAGAACGCTGGTTGTATATTCCCGGAACTAAAATAGTAGCATTGGCTGATTTGAGGCCGGAAAGTGTTGAAAAATCCCAACAGCTTCTCGAAAAAAATAAACATGAAAGAGTAGCCGGTTATTCCGGAAGTGAAGATGCATGGAAACAATTATGTGAGCGTGATGATATTGACCTCGTATATATTGCAACAGATTGGCAACATCATGTACCAATGGCTTTATATGCTATGGAAAAAGGAAAACATGTGGCCATAGAGGTACCTGCAGCTATGAATATGAAAGATATTTGGGCATTAATTAATACTTCTGAAAGAACCCGCAAGCATTGCATGATGCTCGAAAACTGCGTGTATGATGAGTTTGAAATGACAAGTTTGAACATGGCACAGCAGGGTGTATTTGGAGAAGTAATTCACGCAGAGGGTGCTTATATCCATGATCTGTCTCCCTTTTGGACGAAATACTGGAATAACTGGCGTTTAGATTATAACAAAAAACACAGAGGTGATGTATATCCTACACATGGTATCGGCCCGGTTTGTCAGGCATTGAATATTCACAGAGGCGATAAAATGAATTATTTGGTAGCAGTAGATACCAAACCAATAAATGGCCCGGAAGAATGGAAAAAGATGAAGGGGGTAGAAGCGGATGAGTTTAAAAACGGCGACCAAACCGTTACCATGATTAAAACCGAAAAAGGCAAAACCATCCAAATTCAGCACAATGTAATGACGCCACGCCCTTATAGCCGCATGTACCAGCTGGTGGGAACAAAAGGCTTTGCCAATAAATATCCTACTCCCGGTTTTGCCATTGAAGGCTCTCAGTTAAGTGCTGATGTAGCTGGTGAAAACTATCAGTCGTTAAGCGGACACAGTTTTGTAAAGGATGATGTAAGAAAAGCACTAATGCAGAAATACAAACATCCTTTCTATAAGGAAATGGAAGCAACTGCTAAGAAGTTAGGTGCTATTGCCCATGGTGGTATGGATTATATTATGGATTCCCGTTTGGCATATTGCCTACAAAACGGCCTTCCTTTAGACATGGATGTGTATGACCTGGCCGAGTGGTGCTGCCTCACAGAATTAACAGCTATTTCATTAGATAATAATAGTGCTCCTGTTGCCGTACCCGATTTTACCCGAGGTGGTTGGAACAGAATTAAAGGATTTAAATTTGCGCTTGCTAAATAAATAAATCTGTACTTACAAAAAGGCCGCTGTAAAGCGGCCTTTTTTAGTTTGTGGGCATTTATAAAAATGTAGAATTTTGTTAATTTCCTGTGTTTTCATATAATCTTTGAAATATCAGCGATTAAATCAATAACTTTCCTGTAGAATTTAGTTTTACTAATCGATATTGTAAGTGTATGAATTGATTGCAGCCCCAAAATTTCATTATTTATAACATGACAGTGCATGACAGTTAATTACATCGATTGGTTATTTTTATCTTGAGTTTTATAATTGTATTGCTTACTATTATTGAAATTAATATCAGATGAACGCTATTTTTGGAGTTATCTTTCATTTTCTCGGAGGCTTTGCTTCCGGAAGTTTTTACATTCCGTATAAAAAAGTAAAAGGGTGGGCGTGGGAGTCATACTGGTTAGTAGGAGGGTTGTTTTCTTGGTTAATAGTGCCGCCCATTGCGGCCTGGTTAACCATCCCTAATTTCTGGGATATTATTCAAAATGCCAGTTCATCTACATTAAATTTTGCTTTTTTATTTGGATTGTTATGGGGTATTGGAGGCCTTACTTACGGCTTGGGGGTTCGGTATCTCGGTGTTTCTTTAGGAAGCAGTATTATTTTAGGTTTAAGCATGGTGTTTGGTGCATTGATGCCGGCTATTTATTATCAGTTTAATGCTACTGAGGGAAAAGATACAATTGGAGAGCTATTAGGTACCGGTTGGGGGCTTACAGTTATGGCAGGATTATTGGTATGTATAGTAGGTATAATTATTTGTGCTAAAGCAGGTACAATGAAGGAAAAAGAATTATCTGTCAAAGGCGAATTGCATACCACAGACCCTCATGCTCTAAACCTTGAAGCAGATGCGAAAGCAGATGATGCGCATCTTTCCGGAAAAGATGAATACAAATTTGGATTGGGCTTACTCGTTGCTATTGTTTCCGGTATATTAAGTGCGTGTTTTAATTTTGGTATTGAAGCTGCCAAACCAATGGCTAATGTTGCCAATGACCTTTGGAAAGCAGCAAACCCCGGTCAGGGTGAATTTTTGTATCAAAATAATGTTTCTTATATTATTATTCTTTGGGGTGGATTAACTACCAATCTTATTTGGTGTTTAATCCTAAATGCACGAAATAAAACATTTGGCGATTATACAAATAAAAAAACCCCATTACTGAGGAACCTTATCTTTTGTGCACTTGCAGGAACAACATGGTTCCTACAGTTCTTCTTTTATGGTATGGGAGAAAGCAGGCTTGGTAATGGTCCAAGTTCCTGGATATTACATATGGCTTTCATCATATTAATAGCCAATGTTTGGGGCTTGATTTTAAAAGAGTGGAAAGGAACCAGCCGTAAAACGTTAACAACAGTTGTATTAGGCATTATCGTTATCCTACTATCGGTATTATTGGTGGGTTATGGTAATTCTTTAAAATAAATTTATGTAACTACTCCTCGTTTTGCTAAGAAATGAGACAAAAAACAAACACTATGCCTTCAGCAAAAGATTTTAAACATGTGAGTTATTTATGGGATGATGCCACTGCCGCCCAATTAGCCGGAGACGAAGTGGCTTTACTTATTTATCGTTCTAATTTATTGGGTGCCGACCTAAGGCTTACCAATTACGGCGGTGGCAATACTTCTTGTAAAGCAATGACCGTAGATCCGCTTAATGGTAATGAAACAGAAGTAATGTGGGTAAAAGGAAGTGGCGGCGATTTAGGCACACTCAAAAAAAGCGGCTTAGCAGCTTTGTATGTTGACAGACTCCGCAGTTTAAAAAATATTTATCGCGGTATTGAACACGAGGATGAAATGGTTGAGCTTTTTAACCATTGTATTTACGATCTTAATTCTAAAGCTCCATCTATTGATACGCCTTTGCACGGGTTTTTACCTTTTAAGCATATAGACCACTTGCATCCCGATGCGGCCATAGCAATTGCCGCAGCAAAAGACGGAAAAAGAATTACCGAAGAATTATTTGGGGGCACCATAGGTTGGGTACCCTGGCAAAAGCCCGGCTTTGATTTGGGGTTACAATTAAAACAGTGCCTTGATGAGAACCCCGGTATCCGTGGCATTATGTTGGGCTCTCATGGCCTGTTCACTTGGGGCGATACTGCCTATGAAAGTTATATTAATACCTTAGAAGTAATTGAAAAATGCGCTGCATATATTGAACAAAATCTTGGCAAAAAAGGTCCTGTTTTTGGAGGCGAAAAAATAAGTTCGCTGCCTAAGGAAGAAAGGATTGCTAAAGCATCATCGCTGGCTCCCATATTACGAGGGTTCTGTTCTTCTAATCAAAACATGATTGGCCATTTCACTGATGACGACAGGGTATTACAATTTATTAATAGCAATGATTTAGACAGGTTGGCACCATTGGGAACTTCCTGCCCCGATCATTTTTTACGTACTAAAATCAGTCCGCTGGTGTTAAATCTTTCACCGAACGAAGATTTGGATGATGTACAAGCTGTAAAAGATAAAATAGCTCCTTTGTTTGAGGATTATCGTAAAATGTACGCCGATTATTATAATACCTGCAAACATCCTAATAGTCCCGCTATGCGCGATGCTAATCCGGTAATTATTATTTATCCGGGAGTAGGTATGTTCTCTTTTAGTAAGGATAAACAAACGGCCAGAGTAGCAGCCGAGTTTTATACCAACGCTATTAATGTTATGCGCGGTGCCGAAGCTATTTCGGAATATACTTCTTTGCCCAGACAGGAAGCTTTTAATATAGAATACTGGCTGTTAGAAGAAGCAAAACTACAACGTATGCCTAAACCCAAACCTTTAAGTGGCCGTATTGCTTTGGTTACCGGGAGCGGCGGTGGTATAGGAAAAGCTATTGCCAAAAAATTTGCTCAGGAAGGTGCCTGCGTTATTATCAACGATATTAATCAGGAAAGAATAGATAGTACAGTAAAAGAATTTCAGGATAGTTTCGGAAAAGATATTGTGGCTTCCACTACTTTAGATGTAACAAACGAGCCTTCTATAAAAGCGGCCTTAGATGATGCAGCTTTGGCTTTTGGGGGGGTGGATATTATTGTGAACAACGCCGGAATCAGTATTTCAAAATCTATTGCAGATCACTCAATTGGAGAGTGGGATAAGTTGTATGACATTTTGGTAAAAGGGCAGTTTGTGGTATCAAAGTATGCAGTAGCTATTATGCGCAAGCAAGGTACCGGTGGCGATATTATTAACATTGTTTCCAAAAACTCTGTAGTTGCCGGTCCTAATAATGCGGGCTATGGTTCTGCCAAAGCAGCTCAGGCACACTTGTCAAGATTACTGGCGGCGGAGTTGGGAACCGATAAAATAAGAGTGAACAGCGTGAACCCCGATGCCGTAATTGCCGATAGTAATATTTGGGCCGGCGGTTGGGCAGAAGGGCGTGCAAAGGCTTATGGTATTACGGTGGATGAACTACCGGCATATTACGCAAAACGAACTTTGATGAACGAAATAATTTTACCGGATGATATTGCCAATGCCTGTTTTGCATTTGTAGGTGGATTGCTGAATAAATCTACCGGCAATATATTAAATGTTGATGGCGGTGTAGCGGCAGCTTTTATAAGGTAAGTATAATAGTGCCGATAATAACAAGAGCTATGTTCGATTTTAATTTTTTATTTATATAGCAAGCAACAAAGGGTTGATGATTTTCCAATCTGTCAACCCGTTTTTTTATTTTGAAAAAAATGTAAACGGAGAATATTTTTATCACATGTTAACTTAAAAATCTTATATAAAAATGTTACTGAAAAAACAACAGATTGAGGCCCATAATGAAAGAAGCCTTTCTACACATCAGAAAAATTTTAGTTTTATAAAGGATAGTATTTCTAATGCAGATGGTATTTTAGAAAAACTCATCAGTTTTCAGGTGGCCATCCCTTCTTGGGCATTAGGAAGTGGTGGTACCCGTTTTGGCAGGTTTAGCGGTGGCGGAGAACCGGGAACTTTAGAGCAAAAGTTAGAAGATATTGGATTGTTACATCAGTTGAATAAAAGTAGCGGTGCTGTATCCTTACATATCCCCTGGGATATTCCCAAGGATGTAAACGCTATTAAAAAATTAGCGCAAGACTTGGATTTAAAATTTGATGCCATGAACTCCAATACTTTTCAGGATCAAAAAAATCAAAAGCTAAGCTACAAATTTGGTTCAATGCAGCATGTAGATAAAGCGGTGAGGCAGCAGGCGGTTGATCATAATATAGAAGTAATAAAATATGGTCAGGAGCTGGGCTCCGATTCTCTAACAGTATGGCTGGCAGATGGCAGCTGCTTTCCCGGCCAATTGAATTTTAGAAATGCATTTAATAATACGTTAGAAAGTTTACAGGCTGTATATGAAAAATTGCCGGATAACTGGAAAATTTTTGTAGAATATAAAGCCTTTGAACCTAATTTTTATTCCACTACAGTAGGGGATTGGGGTCAGTCGTTTTTATACGCAACCAAATTGGGCGATAAAGCTTACACACTGGTAGATTTGGGGCACCATTTACCCAATGCCAACATTGAGCAAATTGTAGCATTGCTTTTAAACGAAAAAAAACTCGGTGGTTTTCATTTTAATGATAGTAAATATGGTGATGATGATTTAACGGTGGGTAGCATTAAGCCTTACCAGTTATTTTTAATTTTTAAAGAATTGGTGGACGGAATGGATGCCCGTGGGTTAAATCATGCCAAAGATTTGGGATGGATGATTGATGCCAGCCATAATGTTAAAGACCCGTTGGAAGATTTATTACAAAGCGTTGAAGCTATTAAAATTGCTTATGCGCAGGCACTATTGGTTGATGCAAAAGCATTAGCGGATACGCAATTAAATAATGATGTAGCCGGGGCTCAGGAAATTTTACAAGCCGCTTTCCGTACCGATGTTAGGCCACTATTAGCAGAAGCAAGATTGAGAGCCGGCGGTGCATTACACCCATTAGAATTATTCCGTAGTGAAAAAGTTAGAAGCCATTTAATTGAAGAGCGAGGCGAAAGTACAGTGGCTACAGGACTGTGATGAGAGATGAGTTGTCTATAGCTTATTGCCAACAGCAACGGCATAAATCATAAATAAACAGCATACGGCTTATTGCCTACTGCTATAGCAAGAACAATGAAAAAAGTTTGCGCCATATTTGATATAGGAAAAACCAATAAAAAATTCTTTTTATTTGATGAGGATTATAATATTGTATTTGAAACCGCAAAGAATTGTATTGAAATAAAAGATGAGGACGGTTTCCCCTGCGATAATATTGTAACCATGACGCAGTGGATAAAGGATAACCTGCAAGAAAAATTGAAGGATGAGAATTTTGATATCAAAGCATTAAATTTTTCTACTTACGGAGCCAGTTTTATACATGTGGGCGATAATGGCCAGCCGTTAACACCTCTATATAATTACCTAAAACCATTTCCCGAACTGTACGAGGAGAAATTTTATAACACCTATGGCAGTAAAGAAAAAATTGCGCTGGAAACGGCTTCTCCGGCATTGGGGCTGTTAAACTCCGGCCTGCAATTGTATTGGTTAAAAAATCATCGTCCGGAAATATTTGATAAAACCCGTGTGTCATTACATTTGCCGCAATATCTGGCTTCGCTATTTCATAAAAAATATTTGTCGGATATTACCAGCATTGGTTGCCATACAGCTTTGTGGAATTTTAGGGATAACCAATATCATTTTTGGGTGAGTGCCGAAACAATTGACAGAAAACTGGCTCCTTTGTTTGGGTCTGACGATGTGATACCCACCACCGTGGCAGATAAAGAGTTATTATGTGGAGTGGGGTTGCACGATAGTTCTGCGGCTTTTATTCCCTATATACAAGGTGTTCAGGAGCCCTTTGTACTTATATCTACAGGAACCTGGTGCATTACCATGAATCCCTTTAATAACAACCCACTTACAAAAGAAGAACTGGAGCAGGATTGTTTGTGTTATATGACGTACAAAAGTACTCCGGTAAAAGCTTCCCGGCTTTTTGCCGGATATGAACATGAACAGGAAACAAAAAAAATGGCAGCTCATTTTAATAAAGACCTTAAATATTTTGTACAGGTAAAATACAATCCGGAGTTGATTAACAGCACCGGGTTTAATACAGAGCCGGCAGGTATTTTTAATTGTGAAAATTATACTACTTACGAAGAGGCTTATCATCGGTTTATTGGCAAATTAGTAAAACAACAAAAAAAATCAACCGATTTGGTACTGCAAAACAGTCCTGTAAAAAAAATATTTGTTGATGGGGGCTTTGCAAAAAACGATATTTATATGAACCTGCTGGCAAGGGCTTATCCCGGGTACGAAGTATATGCCGCATCGGTTTCGCAGGCTACGGCACTTGGTGCAGCCCTGGCTATTCACCCACATTGGAATACTCGCCCTATTCCCGATTCGTTAGTAGCGGTGAGCCGCTATAATAATTGAGGTAATCTATTCTTTATTTTTCCCGTAATTTTTTTTTAGCCACCTTTGATGGTATGAAATCATCAGTAGTTTGGGTGTGTAAGCCTTTTCAACATTTGACGGTACAGGAATTGTATGCCATTTTACAACTACGTTCAGCAATATTTGTGGTGGAACAAAATTGTGTATATCAAGACTTGGACGGGCTTGATGAATACAGCCATCACTTGTTGGCAATGAAAAATGATAAACTGGCCGCACATGCAAGATTATTGCCTCCGGGAGTTTCTTATCCCGAGCAATCCATAGGCCGCATTGTAGTAAAACAAGAGGAGCGCGCTAATGGATTAGGTAAAGATTTGCTGCTACAGAGTATTGCAAATAGTTACAGGTTGTTTGGTAACAAACCTATAAAAATTGGTGCACAGGTTTATTTGAAAAAATTTTACGAATCTTTCGGCTTTGAGCAATGTAGTGAGGTATATGATGAAGATGGCATTGAACATATAAAAATGCTCAAACCTCTAACTAATTTAAGTGATGGGCAATAAATTGCTATCTTTTTTTGAGGAAAATTCAGAATAGCTTTTTAATTTGGCGCAACAAAATATTAAAATATGAATATTATTGACCGCGTAAAAAACATCATTATAACACCTGCAAAAGAATGGGATGTTATTGCTCAGGAAACACCTGATTCCGGTAAAATTGTTACAGGGTATGTTTTGCCTTTAGCCGGATTAGCAGCTGTGGCCGCTTTTATTGGTTATTCTTTTATTGGTATGAATACAGGATTTTTTAGGGTAAGGGGATTTGATTGGGGGATTTATCATGCTGTTAACGTTTTTATTGCGGCTTTTGTTAGTGTTTTTGTTAGCTCTTTTATTATTGATGCTTTGGCGCCATCTTTTAAATCGGAAAAAAACATGGCAAGATCTGTTCAGCTCGTGGCTTATTCTTTTACACCCGCCTGGCTTGGAGGGTTTCTCGCTATATTACCAGTTATATCATTTATTGGATCGTTATTTGCATTGTATGGATTGTATCTGCTTTATGTAGGGTTGCCAAAATTAAAAAAAACTCCCGAGGAAAATCGTGTAGCATATTTTGTTGTTTCCTTGGTGGTAATGGTAGGGGTTTTCCTTGTAATCGGGCTTATAATGAGTATGCTTATAATGCCAATAATGGGCCTCTCAAATTCCATCGATATAAGAAGTTTGCGATTTGATTAATACAGTGTTCGGAACTGTATGGTATGTTCTACTTTTTTTAACGCTTTAATGAGGCTTTCATCGTAATTAGCATGAACATCAATAATAACATATCCAATAGTTTCATTAGTTAATAAAAACTGTGCTATAATATTGATGTTATGCTTTGCAAGGATTGAATTTATTTCTGCAATGATTCCCGGTATATTTTTATGTATATGTATAAAGCGGTGTGATTGGTTGATGGCCGGTAACTGAATATGTGGGAAATTAACACTTCTGTTGGTTGCTCCGGTATTAATATAATCAATCATTCTGCGGATTAATATTCTTACAGACGATGCAGTAGGCTTACCTTCTGCAAATACAACGATACCTTTATTGCTGCAAAGCTCTAATGGAAAATCTTTTGGAACACTTCCCAGGCAACCAATTGTTTTCAACCTTTTGGCTTTCTTAATAAATTTAGCATCCAAATTAATGTTTTCTGCCAATAATACAAGGCCTGCTGTTTCTATTGCGGTATCCTGTTTTTCAGTTAAGATGGTAGTATATCCTTCTTCTTTTAATAGCGTTACAGCCTCTTTAGGTGCCTTGCCTATAATATTGCAATTGATTCGGTTTTTAGGATAAGAAATAGCACCCGGCAATTTATTTACAAAAAGAAATTCGTCAAGGCTTGGTGTAATATGATCTGCTTTTTCGGTAACACTTTTTCTGGAAATATTTTCGGTAAAAGCAAAAAACTTTTTAATTAATCCGCTTTCGCGTAATTGAAAATCCGAGTAGCCGTCACCAATACCATACAGGTCGCCCTGTAGTTGTAATTTTTTTAATAATTCCACTTTGCCACCCTCTCTGCTTAAAGGATTGGCAGTATCGTACCCTATAATTTTACCCTCTTTATTAAAAATAAATGTATTGGCATATACATTCTCTTTTTTAATATGATATTGTTTTACCACCGGAATAATAAATTCTTTAAAACCTCCGGAAACAATCAATACTTCTTTAGGATGCTTCTTAAAAAATTCTTTATTGCGCGAAAAAGATTTGGAAACTTTCTTTTTTAAATGCGTTACTAATTTTTTTAAATCTTCCTTATCGGCTTCCAGCAGTTGTATTCTTTTCTCTAAGCTCTCCGTAAAAGACAATTTGCCTTCCATTGCCAGATTAGTATATTCTTCAATCTTTTTGTATATTTTTTTTCTATCAGGATGTTTACTTAAAGAAATAGCAGCCAGTTCATCCAATGCTTCTACTTGTGTAAAAGTGCTGTCAAAATCTATTATAAAATATTTTTGTTGTTTCATATAAGTGTGCAAAAATAACTATCCTGTTTAATACTGAGATTAAAAATATCAAAAACGATAATAGGCGTATAGGTGGGCTTAAATAAAAATATTTAATAATTGTATGAGGAGGAGCGTTTAAGACAGTTCATTTTTTAAATAAAAGCCGGTGTAACTTTTTTTGTCTTTTGCTAATTCTTCCGGAGTGCCTTCAAATAAAATTTGGCCGCCACCATCACCACCTTCGGGGCCCAAATCAATAACATGGTCGGCCACTTTTATCACATCCATATTATGTTCTATTACTAATACAGTATTGCCTTTGTCGGTTAGTTTATTTAAAACGTGCAATAAATGTTTTATGTCTTCAAAATGAAGGCCTGTTGTTGGCTCATCTAAAATATAAAATGTTTTTCCGGTATCTTTTTTTGATAGTTCGGTACTTAGTTTTACACGCTGCGCCTCGCCACCACTTAATGTTACGGCACTTTGTCCCAGCGTAATATACCCCAGGCCTACATCCTGCAGGGTTTTTATTTTTCGGTGAATAGTGGGTACGGCCTGAAAAAACTCAACAGCATCATCCACCGTCATTTCCAAAACATCGGAAATAGATTTTCCTTTATAACGAATTTCTAATGTTTCTCTGTTGTACCTTTTGCCGTTGCATTTTTCGCAGGGAACATAAACATCCGGTAAAAAATTCATTTCAATCACGCGCATGCCACCACCCTCGCATACATCACAACGACCGGTTTTTACATTAAATGAAAAACGCCCGGCGTTATACCCTCTTATTTTAGCCTCGGGTACTGATGCGAATAAAGTACGTATATCAGTAAAAATATTACAATAAGTAGCCGGGTTACTACGGGGGGTTCTGCCAATGGGCGATTGGTCAATCTCTACCACTTTATCAATATTTTCTAAGCCTTTAACCGACTTGTATTCTAATGGCGATTTTTTTGATTTGAAAGCATGTTGCGATAAAATAGGGTATAGCGTTTCATTAATAAGTGTTGATTTTCCGCTTCCACTTACGCCAGTAACCACAATCATTTTGCCAAGGGGTAACTTTATTGATACGTTTTGAAGGTTGTTGCCTTTAGCACCTTTCAATTCTATAAACTTGCCATTTCCTTTACGTCTTTTTTCGGGCACAGGTATTTTTAAATGCCCGTTCAGGTATCCGGCAGTAATGGTATTTAAGGCTAATATTTCTTTAGGACTTCCCTGTGCTACAATTTTGCCGCCATGAAATCCTGCTCTGGGGCCAATGTCTATTAAATGGTCGGCAGCAAGCATAATATCTTTGTCATGCTCTACCACCAAAATGCTGTTGCCAATATTTCGCAGGTTTTGCAGAGATTGTATCAGGCGTTGGTTATCTCTTTGATGCAAACCAATGGAAGGTTCATCCAAAATATAGGTAATGCCTTGTAGCTGCGAGCCTATTTGTGTTGCCAGCCTAATGCGCTGGCTTTCGCCGCCACTTAAGGTTTTGGTAGGCCGGTTTAGCGTTAGGTAGGTGAGGCCTACATCTAATAAAAATTGCAGGCGTTCCCTTATCTCTTTTAAAATATCCTTTGCAATGGCGTTTTGTTTTTTGCTGAGTCTTAGTTCAATACCATCTAACCAAGCAGCCAAATTGTCCAAATTCATATTGCTGAGCTCCGTAATATTCCTGTCATTTACTTTAAACCAAAGGCTTTCCTTTTTTAAACGCTGTCCGTTACAAGCCGTGCAGGTTTTCATGGTCATAAATTGCTGCACCCATTCTTTTAACCAGTTGCTGCTACTGGCAGAGGAAAACCATCTTTTTAACATGGGTACAATTCCTTCGTAGCTACCGGTATATACATCGGGTACGGTGTCATCATCCGTATCAATTTCTAAGGAGCCATTAATTTTTTTATCGCCATAAAGCAATAGGTTTAATTGTTCTTCCGGTAGTTTTTCTATGGGGGTATCTAATTTTATTTTATATTTTTTGGCAAAGGCTACTACCTGTTTAAATACACTGGCCTCTCTTTCTTCGCCTAATGGGGCAATGCCGCCGTCCTTTATACTGATGGATTTTTTAGGCAATACCAAATCTAAATCAATTGTATATACATCCCCCAGGCCTTTGCAGGTGGGGCAGGCACCGTAGGGTGAGTTAAATGAAAATGCATTGGGCGATGGCTCTTCGTAACTAATGCCTGTATCTTCGCACATCAGCATTTTACTAAATTGCACAAGGGTTTCGTCTTCGTTTAATAAAACAAACATGAGGTCTTTGCCTAATTTTAACGCCTGCTGTACACTTTGGCTTAACCGAACCTTCAAATCATCATTTACCTGTAAGCGGTCAACTACCAGTTCAATATCATGAATTTTATAGCGGTCCACCTGCATCTTAGTGGTAATATCTTTTACTTCACCATCCACCCTTACTTTTAAAAACCCTTTTTTTCTAATATCTTCAAAAAGCTCCCTGTAATGCCCTTTTCGCCCTCTTACCAGTGGCGAGAGGATGCTTATTTTTTGTCCGAAAAAGCGTTTGAAAATATTTTGTACAATTTCTTCCTCACTCCATTTAACCATTTTCTTTCCTGTGTTGTAAGAGTAAGCTTCTCCAATTCTTGCGTACAGCAAGCGAAAAAAATCATACACTTCGGTAATAGTGCCTACGGTAGAACGGGGATTTTTATTGGTGGTTTTTTGCTCAATAGAAATAACAGGGGAGAGGCCGGTAATTTTGTCCACATCGGGTCTTTCCATATCGCCTATAAATTGGCGGGCGTAGGCTCCAAAAGTTTCCATATAACGCCGCTGCCCTTCAGAATAAATAGTATCAAAAGCTAAGGAAGATTTGCCACTGCCGCTAATGCCGGTAATGACCACCAGCTTGTTTTTGGGGATGTGAATATCGATGTTTTTTAAGTTGTGTACTCTTGCGCCACTAACTTCAATTACATCGTTTGAATCTGCTTTAGCCAACACTATATATAGTTTATTTAATGCGAAAAGATACAAATATAATAACTGATTTAGTCCTTATTAGTAGAAAATGTTCCCGGTGTTTTTTTATAATTATAAGCATCATACCTTATTTTTGATGGTCAATGTCATTTCCGTTAGTAGCCATAGTAATCCTAAACTGGAATGGCAGAAAATATTTGGAAAATTTTCTGCCGGATGTTTTACGCTCCATGTATGCTAATTACAGGGTAATTGTAGCCGATAATGGCTCTACCGATGATTCTGTACTGTTTTTAAAAGAACATTATCCCGAAGTTGAAATTATTTTGTTACCAGAGAATTATGGCTTTGCGAAGGGGTATAATTTGGCTTTGGCGGGTGTAGAAGCGGATTATTATGTACTCCTAAACTCCGATGTTAAGGTAGAGCCCGGATGGTTAGAACCTATGGTAGCATTAGCAGAGCAGGATAAAAATATAGCTGCTTGTCAGCCTAAGTTGCTATCGTACAAGCATCCGCAGTATTTTGAATATGCGGGAGCAGCCGGCGGTTGGTTAGACTATTACGGTTATCCTTTTGCCCGCGGGCGTGTATTTGACCTTTGTGAAAGTGATGAAGGTCAGTATAACAATGCAGTGCCAATATTTTGGGCTAGTGGTGCCGCTATGTTTATAAGAGCGAGTGTGTTTCACGAGGTAGGAGGGTTTGACAACTATTTTTTTGCACACCAGGAAGAAATTGACTTGTGCTGGCGTATTCAGTTGGCCGGTTATTCTATTTATTCCTGTCCGGCATCGGTTGTTTACCACATTGGCGGCGGTACACTACCTAAGGGGAATTCCTTAAAAACTTACCTGAACTTTCGTAACAACCACATTATGATGTATAAGAATATGAAGGGGATACGGAAATACGCAATCATCCTTTTTCGTATTATGTTAGATGCGGCATCAGCCTTTAAAAGCCTGTTGGCAGGCGATGGCGGTTATTTTGTTGCAGTAGTGAGTGCGCATCTTTCTTTTGTAAAATGGGTTTTTATGAAACAAAAAGAGAGCGTTTTCCCTAAAAGTAGGAAGGGGGAATTAAATGGGTACTGGCGCGGCAATATGGTGTGGCAACATTTTGTTAGAGGTAAAAAAAAGTTCTCGCAAATTGTTGCCAAGGAAGAGTAATTTTATATATGAATCCTTATTTTTGCATCTACAATCAGACATGATATGCAAAACGAAGAATTAGAACAAATTAAGGAAGAAAATTACCAGAAAGATTTAAAAGCTATTGAAAACAAAGATTTTAAAAAAAGCTGGGTAAAGTCATCTCCATTTATTTTTTATTTATCAATTGCCTGTTTTATTTTAATGACTTGGGGCGGTTGCTATAGGTTATATACCAAAAGGTATGAAAAGCCTAAAGTGCAAGTACAAGAAAGTACAAAATATACACCGGTATATAAATAAAAATCTTTTAAATATTTTGTTGCAACTAATAAACCCCTTATTTTTGCAACCCCTTAGTTCTTTAAGATTTTGCGGAAGTAGCTCATTTGGTAGAGCACGACCTTGCCAAGGTCGGGGTGGCCGGTTCGAGCCCGGTCTTCCGCTCTGAGAGTCCTCTCCCCTGAGAGGATTTTTTTTGGATGCCCTGGTGGTGGAATTGGTAGACACGCAGGACTTAAAATCCTGTGGGCAGCAATGCCCGTATCGGTTCAAGTCCGATCCGGGGCACTGATTATTAATCAAACAAAAAAGGTTCGCACAAGCGAGCCTTTTTTGTTTTTAGCCAATTTGCAAACAATTTGCAAACAATTTTTTTGAAAAGATGTAAAAGAACTTGTTCTATCGAAGATAGTTTTCTTAGTTGTACTATTTCTAAAGCGTTTTATCAGAGTAAAGAAATTACACAACATTATTTTTTTGCTATCACTACAGCAAATTAGGTTATACTGAAAGTTATTATTCCTAAGGGCCTACTGCAAGATGCATGTAGTCTGAATATAGTGATGTTTTTGGAGCTTCCTCTCTAGTAGAGGGCTGTCATCCCGTTAGTGATGTGCTATTGTGGCAGTGCCTATTTTGTGTCTTTGGCAAAGTCTTCTGAGTTGAATGAGTTCAGAATCGTGGTTTTGTATAGCTGAGCATCCCATTACCAGAAAATATTACTTTAACGTGAGTTTTGGATGTTATTTAGCCATAATTATTCGCACGGACACGTCATTTCGAATGAATCATCCGCCGCGGCGGATAGATGAAGAGAACAATTTCACCGGAGGTAAATCTCTTAAATTAACAGGAGAAGTCTCTTCCGAACGCTTTCGGAATCGACATGACGATACACAGCTTTGATTTTCAATATAGAACATCCAAAACTCACGTTAATATAAGCAAACCGAAGAAAAAATTTTATACTACAGAAACCTATTTTGAAAAAACTGGAACTATTCTATTTGTATAAAAATTCCTGAGTAGTTTTAACGGAAACCCCGCGATAGCTTTTTTAACGGCTTTGTTAATTGCATTATGATTGCCATAAACGGATTTCATGATCTTTATGTGTTCTCGAATACCTTTTATATTCAAATAACAAAGCAGGTTGTAAACAATATGCTCAGTTGTAAGGAAACTTTCGGGTAGGTTTTGGTGAAATTTTTTGCGACTGGCTTCAATCCCGTCTTTAATAAACGTATCAACGCAATCGTGTACTGTGTCTTTATCAAAATTAAAAATCTCTACAAGTGTACTGGTAGGTAATCCATGTCTTTTAAAATCTTCTGAAGGGATATTTCTGAATGGCGCATAGGGGTTAAGCAGTTGGATTGTTGGAAGCTGTTTTGCTGCATTACTGGTACTTAGCCAAGTAATGCCACTGCTACATCCAATAAGCAAATTACAGTAATGTGTTAATGCGGCATTCTCTCTAATACTTAATACACTTGCATCAATGATGTTATGAGAACTTTCAAACCTGTTGGCCGAAGTTAATATAACACAAGTGTTCGGATGTGAAACTATTTTTTTTGAAACCTGTGTTACAAAATCAAATGTCAGGTCCGATTGGCCACTTTGAGGGGCATACTCCCAAAGAATAACATTTTTAAAATTATGTAGAGAATATTTTTCTGCAAAAACCTGTACATTTTTTATTTCCTCATCTGTTAATTGTAATTCAGGTTGTATGTTTTCTATTAATAAGGGGTAGGCACGTAGTATCATTCCGCGGATGGTTCCGTCATAATATTTAATATTGCTATCCATATTATGCGTTATAAAAACTTCATCCCATAAACCTTTCTTTTTTTCCAGTAGTATTTTCTTTTTAAACTTTCTGAAAGCTGTTACATCATTTTTTTTTACATCATTTACTTCCCTAATGGTGTCAATATAAGGGTTGTTATATATAATAGATTTACAAAATTCTGCAATGGCCCAGGTTAGCTCACAGTTGGGAAAATCTTTTTTGATTTGGCGCGCAATAGCAGTGGCGTAAAGGCAATCGCCATTAGAATATAAATGAACTAAAAGTATTTTCCTTTTTTGCATGTATGCTGTTTTAAGCTAACATTAATTGCGCTAATGCTTCTATGTTTGTGGTGGTTTGCCAGCCTAAGGAGTTAATCAATGACGGGTTGCTTACTAACATTTTATAATCAGGTACAAAATCCGGGTTTATAACAACATGCTCTTTCCAGTTTAAATTAAAATGCTCAAAGCATATAGTTAACCAATCTTCAATAGAATGGCCTTTTCCTGAGCTAATATTAGCTTCAAATACGTTGGTTTGGTTGACAAGTGTCCAAATACCTTCTACTATGTCTTTAGCATAAGACCATTCTTTTACAGCTGTAATGTCGCCAATTATAAGTTTTTCATCGGAGCCATTTGAAATACGTTTGGCGGCTTCCGATATTTTTTTTGTCATATGCCTTTCTGACCTTCGGGGGCTGTCGTGATTAAAAAGGTACCCTACATATGTTTGTACCCCTAATTGATCTCTAAAATACCTCGATGCATAAACTGATTGAATGCGGCTTACAGCGTAGGCATCACGTGCTTCAAAGGCATCTGATTCTTTTATAGGAACATTGTTGTTTACAAATTGCAAACCACTACCAGAAATGAAAACTTTTGTTTCCGGCGAAAATTTTTTAACGGCTTCTAATATATTTAAGGTGCCTGTGCCAATGGTAGCATGATTTTCAAATAGGGCATCGTGCCTTGTGGTAGAATTGGCAGCAAAGTGAAACAGTAAATTGGGTTGATGTGTTTTTATCAGTAAAGAAACAGATTCGTAAGAAGTGATATCGGTACTATTATACCCAGTAGTGCGAGATACTTCAATTACATGGTGATTTAGGCTCTTTAGTAATGTTGAAAGATAATACCCGTCTTGCCCTGCCGCTCCAAAAATAATTGATGTCATATCTATTGCTTGTTTGTTATTTTAATTTCTTTACAACAAAGGTTGCAAATGTGTATTGGTATTTTCCAAGGTAATTAAAGTCAGGATCAGGACAATCCCAATCGGGGGTATCTACTAATTCTGTATTAGGCATGTAGCTCAACAGCCTTTCAGTTAAATCCTGTTTTGTATAAAAACGGGCATCTACGTCAGGTTTGTCATCTCCAGGTTTCCATCCATCTTTATAATCACATGTTATAATGGCTGTTCCTCCTGGAGATAATAGTTCATGTACGCATTTGATAAAAGATTCGTCATCAGGATCATGTTCTATAACCGATGTAGAAAAAATAATATCATACGAAGCTTTTTGAACATTAGGCTTTGTTATATAATCTTGCAAAAAATAGTTTAACATCGGATCAATTTCTTCAATGATATATCCCATTTTAGTAAGTCCCATTGATGCTGTATCCTCATAACTTCCTATACAAAGCAATTTTGGGTTTTTATATTGTGGTATTGTACGTATAACAGTGTCAAATACAAAGGCCTGTTGAACATTAGCTTCTGGAATTTTCTTAGCCATCGTTTGCGGAGCCAAAGAATGCAACTTTGCAATGGCTGGAGCATAAATTTCTCGGGCAGTGTCGTCTAGAATTCTGTTAAAGCGGCTATTTGTCGGCAATTTAATTGGAGCATATTCTATTGAAAAATCAGCAGCTAACACATCTTCATGGGCTTTTTCAGAGTTTCGTAACCATGTAAAAGTATTGTCTGGTTTTGTAAATGTTTTGTTGATAAAAGAAGTTATTTTATTTCTTATCCCTGTTTTTGTATATTGTTTAGTATTATGGGTTTTAAAAATTGTGTTAATAATTCTTTCGTATTCCCATAGTATGTTGTTGCTGCTATATTCTTCATATTTTTTTTGAAGAGGATTGATTCCATTGCTTAAGATTTCTTTAAGGCTATTCTCCTGTACACAAATTGAAGGTTCTATATCAAACAAGTGCCGAAACATTTTACTATTAGAAATTGCAATTGGTCTTTTTACGGCTAATGCATAATCTGTAGTACTGGAAATGCCTCTGTTTCCTGTATCGGTATCGGTATATAAAAAGATGTTAATCGAATTGCCTGAAAGGAAATTCAATAATTCTTCATTTGTAAAAAAAGTATGTGTTATTTCCAAACGGATATCCGGGTTCTTAATTAATGAGTAACAATCTTTCGAAATTTTTTTTGCGTTTTCTCCGGTTTCATCTCCAAAATCAGCAATGGGGATATTGAGTCTAATGAGTGCTTTATCAAATTCTTTTTGAACCAAAGAAACTATTTTTTCGAAACCTTTATTATTTGTTCCAAACCCAAAACTTCCGATAGTTAATTCGGATGGTTGTTTTTCAATATAATTATATGTAGGAATTAATCTTCCTGTTTTAAATACTAATGCATTTTTTAATAACAAGGTGGGATCCGGTGCAATATAGAAATCGAACAATGAATTTAACAACTTAGTACTACTACCAGTAATATACCGGTTTTTATAATTTGTTGCAGCATCTGCAATGTTTTGAGTTACTTCGTGAATAATTCCTACTTGTGGGATATCTATTTCTGAAATATTGCTTCTGTATAGTTTCGGCGAAATTTTAGTAGCAACCCATGGTAATACTGATGGATGATAATTATAAATTATTAAAGACGGCTGATGTTGCTCAATTTTTCCTCTTAACTCTATAACAGAGGAACTCTCGATGTGCATGAAATTTATTTTTTTAGATTTTTTTAAAACCTCAAAAATATTGATCCCAAATTCATATACACCGCATTGTTTTTTGTTATGTGTAACAAAAAATACTGTTTTGTGTGCCATGCTTAAACTTTATTTCTCAATTATTATTTCATGCGTTCACTACTTCGTAACCAATTCTTTAAAACTTTCATTAATCGAATCTATGCAATTATTTCTTTCCAAATTTAGAATGGCCAGGCGTTTAATTACTTTGTCCTTTTCATCTGCAGGAACCTTTTCAAATTCATATACCTTTTCCTGTTCGTGCCACAAATCACAATTTACTTCAGCTAATTTGCCAAATACAATACCTATATTTCCAGTTATAACATCTGTTTCGTTACCGGTTTTTTTATATACTTTATTAGCTTTGAAGGTTAATTGGTCTGTACCAATGTTTCCTGATACAGCATCCCGTACATAATTGTTGATTTCGATTTGGAGTTGTTGTTCCTGAGTATGCAAAGATGCTAACCTCTCTGCATTGGTAGTGTGATACTGCTTTAGCTTTACAATCGTTAATTTATCGCATAAGGAGCCTAAGGTTTCTGCCATATATGTATTTTTATTAAATACCGGTTATTTTTTTGTCAAAAAATAGCAGCTCAGTAAAAAAAGCCTGCTTATCAAAATAACTAAACTTTGCGGTATTAAAAAAGGATGCGCTTACATCCTTTTTATAAAAACTGATATTTTCTGATTTATCTTGCCACATTTACGGCTCTTTTTTCCCTAATTACAGTTACTTTAATCTGTCCGGGAAAGGTCATTTCTGTTTGTATTTTTTGGGCAATTTCAAACGATAATTTATCACTATCCTGATCGGTTACTTTTTCCGATTCTACAATCACTCTTAGTTCACGTCCTGCCTGAATGGCGTAAGCTTTTTCTACACCGGTATAGCCCATTGCCAGTGTTTCCAAATCTCTAATGCGTTGCAGGTATTGTTGCATAATTTCTCTGCGGGCACCGGGGCGGGCACCACTAATAGCATCGCAAGCCTGTACAATGGGAGAAATTACATATTGCATTTCCGCTTCATCGTGGTGGGCTGCAATGGCATTTACCACAGCCGGATTTTCGCCATATCTTTCTGCCAGTTTTGCTCCTAAAAGAGCATGGCTCAGTTCGCTTTCTTCATCGGGAACTTTGCCTATATCATGTAATAATCCTGCTCTTTTGGCTAATTTAGGATTTAACCCCAGTTCTGCAGCCATGGTAGCACATAAATTGGCGGTTTCGCGGCTGTGCATTAATAAGTTTTGGCCGTAAGAGGAGCGGTATCTCATGCGCCCTACCATTCTTACTAATTCTTTATGTAAACCGTGAATACCCAAATCTATTACTGTTCTTTCTCCAATTTCCATCACCTGCTCTTCAATTTGTTTGCGTGTTTTGTCAACAACCTCTTCAATTCTGGCAGGGTGAATACGGCCATCAGCCACTAATCTTTGTAAACTCAGGCGGGCAATTTCTCTACGAAGCGGGTCAAAGCAGGAAAGAAGAATAGCTTCCGGAGTATCATCTACAATCAAATCAACACCGGTTGCTGCTTCCAAAGCTCTAATATTACGACCCTCACGACCAATAATTTGGCCTTTAACTTCATCACTATCGAGGTTGAATACCGTGATAGAGTTTTCAATAGCCTGTTCTGCAGCCGTGCGCTGTATGGTTTGAATGATGATTTTGCGTGCTTCTTTATTAGCTTTTTGCTTCGCCTCGTCAATTATTTCCTGTTGTAAACCAATGGCCTGAGTTTTAGCCTCGTTTTTAAGGCTTTCCACTAACTGTGCTTTAGCATCCTCGGCAGATAATCCTGCTACTTTTTCTAAGCGTTGAACATGTTCTTCATGGCTTTTTTCCAACTCCTGTCTTTTTTTGTTCACCACTTCGATTTGCGTATTCAGGTTGGCTTTTATAGCGTCATTTTCCTTGGTGGACTTTTCAGCATTAGCCTCTTTTTGGCTAAGAGATTGCTCTTTTTGTTTGATACGGTTTTCGGCATCAGCCAGTTTTCGATTTCTTTCGTTAACTTCTTTTTCGTGTGCCGATTTAAGCGATACAAAACGTTCTTTAGCTTCTAATTCTTTCTCTTTTCTTATCGTTTCGGCCTTTAACCGGGCATCTTCTATAAGGTTTTTTGCTTGATGCTCAGCATCTTCAATTTTTTGTTTCGTGTTTTTGGCAAATATTAATTTGCCCGCTACGATGCCAAGTAAAAGGGCTGCCACCGATGCTATTACTGCTACTATAATGGATATCATTAAAATTCATTTACTTTTTCTATGTGAAAAAAAATTCTACAATTATTTAAAAATCAAACACTTGCATTTTGTGTTATGGCAAGGTTGTTGGCGAAGATACAAAACGCAACGCAATATTTACATAGTGAAATAAACTAATTTAACAAAACATGATTATTGAGATACGTATAGGTTATTTAACTGGGGTAGGATGGATTAATACAAAAAAGTCCCGCCAAAAGGCGGGATGTTATAAATTATGTTATGTAAGTAATAATTAGGCTTTGGTAGCTTTCTTATCAGTAAAAGAAACACGTTTTTCACGAATACGGGCACTTTTACCACTTCTTTTACGTTGGTAGAATAATTTGGCTCTGCGTACGTGGCCTACTTTATTCAATACAATAGAGTCGATATTTGGCGAAGTAAAAGGGAATGTTCTTTCAACACCCACGCCATCAGAAATTTTTCTTACGGTAAAACTGGCTGTACTTCCGGTTCCTTGTTTTTTAATCACATCTCCTTTGAAGGATTGAATACGTTCTTTGTTACCTTCAATAATTTTGTAGTTTACAGTAACATTGTCTCCTGCTTTAAAAGCCGGAAAACTTTTTTTGGGAGTTAACTGTTCGTGTATATAATCTATTGCGCTGCTCATAACTCAATTTTTATGGGATTGCAAAGGTAATGGGAAATAAAATATCCACCAAAAAAGGTTTTAATAAAAGTTTTTGGAGAAAATATTGCAATAAGCAAAACAAATGTATGCTATTTAGTAACATATTTTGAAATGATTACTCTTTTTGATTAGTAATAGGTGCTGCGGAATTGTCAGCATTATCTTTGTTATAAATAAGAAGAGCTTTTGCAAGTTGTCCCTTTTTAGCTTTTTGTTCAGCTTTTAAATTACTTTTTACCAAATCTCTTACAACATCTCTATCTGCTTTAATAAATTTTCCATCGTATTCAATAACATATAAATCCAGATTTTCAGATAGGGATGTAAAAGTGTAGCCATTAATTTTCCCTTTAATAGCATGAAATAACCAACAAGAGTCTTTATAAACAATTCCTTTAACGGTATCGCCCTCAGGCATTAATCTATAAATTTCCTTTGTTTCCGCAGGGCTGATCCATGATTTTGATTTGTTAGATTTGAACTTTAGTTGAAAGCCATCATACTTATAAGAAATAGTGCCTTTGCCAGAAACAATACTGTCATTTTTCAGTACCACTGTTACTTTCATATTTGCATTTGGATTAGCACTTCCGTAGTTATAGTATGTGGGAATTTTGGTTGAGCCAGGTATATTTGCTGATCCACCACCAGGGGTGTTGATACGGGGTATTTGTTGGAATGGAGACAAATTGCGCTTGCGCTACTGTTATAATTAATAACCCAGTTAGTATTAAAAGTAACTTTTTCATGGTATAATATTTTTCAAAAATTAAAGTTAGGTTTTTAAAATAAAACAGGCTATCTCAAATTTGAAATAGCCTGTTTCCTATAAAATTATGGGGTAGATTAATCCATTGTTTCATCTACCACTTCATCAATAGCGTTTTTTTTATGAGAACGTTTCATTGCAAAAATTACTAAGTGAATAGCCGCAAAACCTATTGAAAAATAAAATAGTCCGGTATCATCAACCCCAGGTGTAAAATGATGGGCTAATGCTACTGCAATGAGTAATACGGTCAACCCAATTCCGGTATTTGATACAATTCTGTAACTTCTGTCATCATGTTTGTCTTTGTTTAAATGACTATGACGAATGCTGTAATACAGGTACAAATCCATACCAACCATCATCCAGCAAATTAGTCGAATCCAGGTATCAAACGGCAAAAAGGCCATCATGCCAAAACACACCAATACGCCTAAGGCCGGTATTAATGGTACTAAAGGTGTTTTAAATGCCCTTGGTGCATCCGGATTGGTTCTACGTAGTATTATTACACCAATACATACTAAAATAAAAGCAAACAGTGTTCCTATACTGGTCATTTCTCCTACAACCCTACCAGGTACAAAAGCGGCAAACAAACTAACAAAACCCATGAAGAATAAATTAGACCTCGATGGAGTACGAAATTTTGAATGTATGGTTGAAAAGAATTTTGGTAAAAGTCCATCGCGGCTCATAGAATAGAAAACACGGCTTTGCCCCAGCAGCATCACTAAAATTACTGATGCATAGCCTAATAAAATAGCAACAATGATTGATGTATTAAGCCAGGGGTATGCCGGTTGTATATTTCCGGAGGCATCAGCCAGCCCCATATGCTCAATGGCTATGGCTACCGGAGCCAGATGATCGCTGGAGCCTCCTTTGCCAAATTCGGTATAATGTGCCACACCCACCATTACATAAGCAAATATGATGTAAAGCACAGTACAGATTAACAGTGAGCCCATAATACCCAGTGGCATTGCCTTTTTCGGGTTTTTGGTTTCCTGCGCCGCAGTAGATACTGCGTCAAAACCGATATAGGCAAAAAACACCACGGCAGCTGCCCTTATAACGCCAGTCCATCCAAACTCACCAAAACTGCCTTTGTTTTCAGGAATGAGGGGCTGAAGATTTTCGGGTCTGATATATTTAAAACCAACAATAATAAAAACAATTACAATGGATACTTTTAAAATAACAATAATAGTATTGACTAAGGCCGATTCGCTTGTTCCTTTTATTAAAACCAAAGACATCATCACTACAATGAATACAGCCGGCAGGTTCATAATTCCGTGCGATACGCCATCCGCACCGGTATCAAAAGGAGTCATCATTAGCGATTCGGGTAGTGAAACGCCAAAGGATGTAAACAACTTATTTAAATATCCCGACCAACTGGATGCTACGGTAGCTGCGCCAACAGCATATTCTAATACCAAATCCCAACCAATAATCCAGGCAATAAATTCTCCCATAGTAGCATAACTGTACGTATAAGCACTACCGGCAACAGGTATCATGCTCGCAAATTCGGCATAGCATAATCCCGCAAAAGCACAACCGACAGCGGCTATAATGAAAGAAATCATAATTCCGGGGCCGGCATAATTAGCAGCAGCCATTCCGGTAATAGAAAATAAACCGGCACCAATAATGGCACCAATTCCAAGTGCTACTAAGGACCAGGAAGTGAGCGTTTTCTTTAACCCTTTTTCTGATTCTTCAGCTTCTGCAAATAATAAATTCAAAGGTTTTCTTACAAATAATCCCATGAGTTTTTGGCTTTGTTGAATAATTATTTTGTTGAATAAGGATGAAAAATAGTAAATAATTATAAAACTCAACAAAAAGTTTTATAACAATCAGTTCGCTTTGTTGCCAAAAGGGTATTTATTGCTAATAATTGATGCAGAAAAATGGAGGTGGATAATCTTGTACTGTAATTTTATGATTCATAAAATTTATACAGGTGAAGCTTTTTTTTAATTGTAAACCTTTAGTTTTGACAGAATACTGCAACAATTGCATGTTTATAATTATGTGTAAACACTTTCCTATTTTTACTACATAAAAAATAGTTCTAAAAGAGGCGAACGTAAATCATAAAAAAACAAAAGAACTAAAACATAATGACGAAACGAAAAAAACTACCGCAATGGGCCAAACTGTTATTGGGTTTTATATTAGGGCTTATACTGGGATTGATAGCGTATTACGCTTTTCCGGAAAGTACTAACCCCTGGATGACCCCATTTGTGGAAGTATGCAAGTTTGCGGGCATGTTGTTTTTGCGGATTATTATGGCTGTAGTGGTGCCCCTTATAGTAAGTGCGCTTATTTTGGGCGTTTTTGAACTGGCTAAGGGGAAAGGGCTGGGCAAAGTAGCTGGGCGGTCTATGTTTTTTACTATTTTATTTAGTTCGCTGGCGGTTGTAATAGCCCTGTTAATGATTAATTTTATTCAACCCGGAAAAGGAGTAACCTTTGACAAAGAAGCACTGGCTAAAAACGCAGGGGTTATTAAAATTGAACAAAATGCCCAAGTAGCTAAAAATAAAACCTGGCAGGATTATATTGTTGACCTAATCCCTCAAAACCCTATTGATTCTGCGGCCAAGGCGTTTAACGGAGAGATTGTGGCTGTGATGATCTTTTCTCTTTTATTTGGATACGCCCTTTCTTTAACTATTAAAAACGACGAAGAGCATCCTATAATAAAAGTGCTGGATGCTGTATTTAATGCATCTTTAAAAGTAATAGAATGGGCATTAAAATTGGCTCCATTTGGAATTTTTGGATTGGTATTTAATACTACTTATTCAATGGGAGGCGGTTTTTTAGGAAATCTTGCAGCATATGCCGGTGTTGTTATTGGCGGCTTACTTGTACAGCAATTTGTAGTGTATGGAATTGCATTAAAAATGTTTGGAAAGGTTAAGCCCTTAAACTTTATGAAAAAATGCAGGGAGGTTTATCTCTATGCTTTTTCCACAGCATCATCTAATGCCACACTTCCCGTAGCATTGGAAGCTGCCGATAAAAAATTGAATATCCCTGATAATATTTCAAGATTTGTACTAACCATTGGTGCTTCAGCAAACCAAAACGGCACAGCCCTGTTTGAAGGGATGACGGTATTGTTTATTGCACAGGTATATGGGATTGATTTGACTGTTGGTCAGCAATTAATTGTAGTGTTAATGTCAATTTTAGCGGGTATTGGTACCGCCGGTGTTCCCGGAGGTTCTTTGCCTTTAATCGTTGTATTATTAATGCAGGTAGGTGTGCCACCGGAAGGAATAGGGTTAGTGTTAGGAGTAGATAGGTTGTTAGACATGTGCCGAACCACTTTGAATGTTTCGGGAGATTTGGTGATAGCACAATGTGTTTCGGCAGGAGTACCCGAAATTACAAATGATGATGACGACCATGTAATAATGGATGTGGGTGCTACTTGAGAATAAATATGATAAAACAAAAGAAAACATGTCTGCTAATCTGTTAATTTTGTTTCAGACGGTAAAAATAAATAGAAAGCGAATGAACAAAGCCGGCTAAAAAGCGTTTAGCTTTTTGTTCTTCCAAAAAGAAATATATGATTGAACTTTTGAGTGCTTTTCACTGGACAGACCTTTTACAGCCACAATGGTATATAGAAAACGGCGGTTTGTGGTTATTATTGTTTGTTGTATTTGCCGAAACAGGCTTGTTTGCAGGCTTCTTTTTACCGGGCGATTCTTTATTGTTTGTAGCAGGTATTTACGCACATACTATTGGCGAAGGGGCTAACGCATTACCCGGCCTTACACACCAGTTTTTAAAATTAGTAGGGCTTGGCAATCTTCAAAATGAGTGGGTTGATTTATTGGTACTTTGGGCTCTGATTTCTGTTGCCGGTATTCTGGGTAATATGGTTGGGTATTGGACAGGAAGGAAAGTTGGGCCTGCTATGTATCACTGGAAAGAAAATTTCTTTTTTAAGCGTAAGTATCTTCAACAGGCGCATGACTTTTATGAAAAACATGGTGGCGGTGCTATTATTATTGCCCGTTTTTTACCTTTTATAAGAACCTTTGCTCCCATTATAGCAGGTATTGTAGAAATGAACAGAGCTAAATTTACTTTTTATAATATCATCGGTTGTATTGCCTGGGTATTTAGTATGATTTTTGCCGGCCATTTTTTACAAAAATGGATCATGGAGGCATTTGGCTTCGACTTAAAGCAGCACTTAGAAATTATTGTAATAGGAATTGTATTGGTAACCACCTTGCCGGTTATCATTAAATTGCTTACTGGTAAAAAAGACAAACCTTCAGAAGTAACACAAAAAGCTGACGGAATGGAAGGTTGATAAATATGTTACAAGTTTACGTTCATCAGTATTCTCAAGTGGTATTCAGTTAAAAATTTGTGTATCAAAGTATTTTTACTTAGCGGTATCTTAAGGTATTGCCGGCAGCCAAATCTCAATTTAGTTACCTTTATACCTTAATTAATATATGATGCGAAATTTTCTTATTTGTTCATTACTCTTTTGTGTTTATCAGTTACCAGCACAAAATGTAATGACACCCGAGTTGCTTTGGACATTAGGCAGGGTGTCAGGTATTAACATTTCTAACAATCAACAGTATGTGTTTTATAGCGTATCTACACCTGATGTAGCGACTAATAAAAGCAGTTCAAAAATTTATCGTATTCCAATTAACGGAGGTATTGCAGTTCCTATTGATGCGTTTCATGTTCCCATTAAACTCCCTAATAAAAATATATCGCCTGACGGTAAGTATATTTTAACCAACAAGATGGTAAAAGTAGAGAAGGTGTCGGGTAAAGATTTTTATCCCGAATTAGATAAGTCGGATGTTATGATATATGATAACCTCATGTATCGCCATTGGGATGAATGGACAGATGGCAGTTTTGATCATGTATTTTATTCAGGAGTTAATAGTGGCGATTCTGCAAGAGATATTATGTATAACCAGCCGTATCATTGTCCTACCAAGCCATTTGGCGGTGATGAGGATTATATTTGGAGCCCTGATAGTAAACAAATTATTTATGTAACCAAACAAAAAACCGGAAAGGATTATGCCGTTAGTACCAATACTGATATTTATGCGTATGATATGGCATCTGGTGTAACAAAAAATTTGAGTGATGATATGCCGGGTTACGATTTAGCACCTGCATACAGTAAAAACGGTTTGCTTGCCTGGTTAAGCATGAAGCGGGATGGTTATGAAGCCGACAAGCAGGATATTGTGGTTCTAGCAAATGGTACAATAAATAATTTAACCGCATGGCGGGATGATATACATGTATCTTCTTTTAAGTGGAGTAATGATGGCAAGGTTATATATTTTATTGCTCCTGTCAACGGAACGGAGCAGTTATTTTGTTTACAATTCAATCAGCTGAATAAGAAAGCTCCCGCCATAACGCAAATTACTGCCGGCGATTTTGATATAACAGGTATTGTAGGGCAGGCCGGTAATCAATTAATTGTAAGCCGTACCGATATGAACCATGCAGCTGAATTATATAAAGTTGATATTGCCGATGGTAAAATGCATCAGCTAACGCATGTAAATGATAAGATTTATAGCACATTATCTCTCAGCAAAACCGAAAGAAGAATTGTAAAAACCACCGACGGTAAAAGTATGTTGGCTTGGGTAATTTATCCGCCAAATTTTGATCCTAATAAAAAATATCCAACTTTATTATATTGTCAGGGTGGGCCACAGTCTGCTTTAACGCAATTTTATTCTTTCCGTTGGAATTTTCAGTTGATGGCTGCCAATGGTTATATTGTAGTGGCTCCTAACAGAAGAGGAATGCCCGGCCACGGCACACAATGGAATGAGCAAATTAGTAAAGATTGGGGTGGTCAGGTAATGAAAGATTATTTGTCGGCAATTGATGATGTGGCAAAGGAAAACTATGTAGATAAAAGCAGGTTAGGTGCTGTTGGTGCCAGCTATGGCGGCTATTCAGTATTTTACTTAGCCGGCATACATAACAAAAGGTTTAAAACCTTTATTGCACATGATGGTGTTTTTGACTTACGAAGTATGTATGGCACCACCGAGGAAATGTGGTTTGTGAACTGGGATATGGGCGGTGCCTATTGGGATAAAAAGAATACTGTAGCACAAAATACTTACGAAAAATATAGCACCAGCAATTATGTGCAAAATTGGGATACGCCTATTTTAATT
>JBKEEB010000039.1:0-2083 GCA_047975735.1 Niabella sp. | reverse complement strand
TTTGCAGATCGAGTTTACTTTGATGGGCATGGATATCATTTAAATGGTGTTATGGGTCCGGATGAGTACATGTTCTTTACAAATGACAATTACTTTACTAACTATATGGTAAATGAAAGTTTTAAGACCTATCAGAAATTTACGAAGTTATTAAACCTAGAAGTAAATGAGAATATTACTTGTCTAATTGATAAGCTTCCACTTTATCAAAAAGATAATGTCTTAATGCAATGTGAAAACTTTGAAAACTATGAACAAATCGATGATCACAGTTTGTGGAAAAATCGTAATAGTTTTTTTGCATCTAATATTTCTCAAGAACGAAACTATAGATCACGCTTTTTAAAACAGGCAGATGTAGTCAACTTATTTCATTTATATGATACAAGATTCAGTGAAGACGTTATAAGAAATAGTTTGGATTATTATGAGCCAATAACATCACATGATTCATCACTATCTAAAGTAGTTCATGCAATAGCTTATTGTAAAATTAAAGAGCCATCAATCGAGAAAATTATCGAAGCAGGTAACATCGATTTATTTGAAAATGGAGCATCCGAAGGAATACATATTGCAAATGCCGGAGGGGTTTGGCAAGCAGTGTTCTTTGGACTAATGGGTGCTAACAATTACAGTGAAGATTTATTTTTTGTAAATATTAAGATGGCAGAGGGAATTGAAAAAATATCAATGAATATCAAATACCAAGGACAAAGTTATAATCTTATGAAAAATAAAAATACAGTAGATGTTACAAGAATTAGTAATGACTAAGATGAGAAAATCAAGAAGCTCAATGCTTTTTTATATATTATGGGGATTAGTTACAGGAAGTATATTTGTTGTGATTCCATTATACACAACAGAACTTAATTTCAATGTGTATCAGGTTTCGGTATTTATTGCTGTTCCTAATTTTACATTACTCTTTCAACCAATATGGGCAGTAATTATTAGTTACGTTAGAAGGCCGAAAATATTGATTCAAATCACGACTTTAATTTCAGCTTTTGCATTAATAGTCTTGAATCAATCGACTACCTTCATTACAATTTTAATTGCTTATACAATTTATAGTGTTTTCATTAATCCAATGTGGACAACAATAGATAATATGATATTTGGGCTAGGAGCAAATGGAAAATTAGATTATGAGAAGACGCGATGTTTTGCTTCTTATAGTTACGGCTTTGCATACTTAATATTCGTACCAATTTTAAGTAATGTTTCAACTAAGAGTTATTTCATTATGGCTGCATTAATATACTTACTCATTATAAGGACGATACACAATATTCCAAATGATACAGATAGTGAAAAGGACGAAAATCAGCAGTTTAGCTTATATGTAATTAAGTCGAAGTTATTACATAGCAAGTATATAAAGTTTGTACTATTTACAAGTTTTTATGGTGCCTTACTACCACTTACAATTCCATATCAAACTTTGCTCTTTGATGATATGGGAGTAGGAATGCTCTATATTGGAATTGCCACTGTATTTACAATGCTACTTGAAGGACTACTTATGAGCAAAGGATCTAAGTATTATAAACGATATGGACTGCACACTGCACTATACACTTCTGTTATTTTATTAATAACTAGAGCAATAGTTTTGAGTGCATTTAGTAGTTCAATCTTAGTGTTGGTTGGATGTGCTTTGTATGGCTTTTCAACAGCTATATACATTCCACTACTTATGGATTACGTTCGAAAGTTAGTTGGAGCAAAGTATTCAAATACTGGCTTGTTGTTAATTGGTTTCATGACTTCGCTTGTAGCTGTTTTGATATCAGCAATTGCAACTACATATATCGACATGTACTCAATAAGAGTATTTTATATCATAAATATTTTTATACTGATGATTGGACTTGTAATTATTCCGTTTTTAGAAGATGTAGAGGATTAAAGTTAAGGAGAAATAATGAGGGAATTAAAAGACCTGCTATAAAAAGTCAAGCAAATAGTTAGATTAATTTATAGTAGTTGATAAACATTAGCATCCATGGTGAAATATCATTAGACTTTGATGGTGTAAGCCTAATGTTTGTACAAATTTGAAAGGAGCTCGTTA
>JBKEEB010000063.1:0-43735 GCA_047975735.1 Niabella sp. | reverse complement strand
TATTATTAATATATTTTCCTGGCACAGTAACTGGACCGTAAAAGTAGCAGAAAATAACGGCCCTTATAAAATAATGAGTACAAATATTAAAGAGTATGACCGGGCTGCTTATGATTATTTATTTGGAGACGAGAAGCCCGTGTACAGGCCGTTTGCCGAACCGGAAAATAATAACGACCATATGTTTAACTATCATCCATCTGATACATGCCGTTTTATTAATGTACTGGCAACGGATGGGTACGGTAACACTTATACCGGCACCATTAATAGGGATTAAACAGGAATCAGATAATTTTAATATCTTCAAATTCATAAAACCTTCGATTGCATGCCAAAATATATTTTATCGTTCGATCAGGGAACAACCAGTTCCCGCGCTATAGTTTTTAACAAGAAAGGAAATATTGTATCGATTGCTCAAAAAGAATTCAGGCAAATATTTCCACAATCCGGATGGGTAGAACACGATGCCATTGAAATATGGAATACCCAGTTAGATGTAGCTACCCAAGCTATTCAAAAGGCCGGCATCAATGCTCAGGATATTGCGGCCATTGGTATTACTAACCAGCGAGAAACCACGGTGGTTTGGGACAGGCATACATCCCAACCCGTTTGTAACGCTATTGTATGGCAGGACCGGCGTACCAGTAATTACTGCGATCAGTTAAAAAAAGAAGGCATTGATAAAAAAATAAAAGAAAAAACAGGATTGGTTACGGATGCTTATTTTAGCGGCACTAAAATAAAATGGATATTAGATAATGTGACCGGTGCCAGAGAAAAAGCCGAGAAAGGCGACCTGTGTTTTGGTACCATTGATAGCTGGCTGCTTTGGAAGCTGACCAATGGTAAAGTACATGCCACTGATGTTAGTAATGCCAGCCGTACCATGATCTTTAATATTCATACTTTGCAGTGGGATGAGGAATTACTGCAAATCATGAATATACCGCCATCCGTCTTACCTCAGGTGTGCAGTAGCAGCGAGGTATATGGGCATACAGTTATTGCCGACGTAGAAATTCCCGTCAGCGGTATTGCCGGCGATCAGCAATCGGCCTTATTTGGGCAAATGTGTACACAGCCCGGCATGGTTAAAAATACTTATGGCACCGGTTGTTTTATGCTGATGAATACGGGCGAAACACCAATTGTTTCTCAAAACAATTTACTCACCACTGTTGCCTGGAAAATTGGCGATACCGTAAGTTATGCATTAGAAGGCAGCGTTTTTATTGCCGGCGCGGTAGTACAATGGCTGCGCGATGGTTTGCAATTAATACAAAACAGTGCCGATGTAGAAGCATTGAGTATGCGCGATAAAGATAATGGCGGTGTATTTATGGTGCCGGCATTTACGGGCTTAGGTGCTCCTTATTGGAACCAGCATGCCAGGGGTATTATTGTAGGTCTTACCCGCAGCAGTAGCGATAGCAATTTGGCAAGAGCCGCCGTAGAAAGTATAGCCTATCAAACTATGGATGTGTTGAACGCTATGGAAGCCGATGCCGCAATAAAAATAAAAGAAGTGCGGGTGGACGGCGGTGCCACTGTAAACAACTACCTGATGCAGTTTCAGGCAGATATTTTAAATACAACAGTAATTAGGCCTGTAATTACCGAAACCACCGCATTGGGAGCCGCTTATTTGGCCGGTTTGGCCGTAGGATTTTGGACCGATATAGCCGAAGTACAAAACTATTGGCAACAAGAAAAAGTTTTTACACCTGAAATGTCCGAAAAAGAAAGAGAGGAACTTCAAAAACATTGGCATAAGGCAATAAGAGCAGCACAGGCATGGACGGAGGAGTAGTTTTTTGTACCAATTTACAGAATACTGCCAATCAATCTTGCCTGCCCGACATGGGTCATTCAGGTGGGCATCGCACATTTGTACAACAGTATAAAAAGCATCTTTTTTAAAAGTATAAATAAAGATACCAATATCATTAATTATAAAACTTCCTTATGGGGGGAATCAAAGACTAAAATATGAACATATTTACTTCAGAATTAATTGGCACAGCCCTACTCATATTATTGGGTAACGGTGTGGTATGTAACGTTATATTAAAAGATACCAAAGGCCATAACAGTGGTTGGATTGTAATTACCTTTGGGTGGGCTATGGCGGTTTTTATTGGTGTGTTTGCCTCTTCAAAAGTAAGTGGTGCGCATTTAAACCCTGCTGTAACGGTGGCTTTAGCCTATTTGGGTAAAACATCGTTAGGCCTTGTTCCTCAATATTTAGGAGGGCAAATGCTGGGTGCCATGCTGGGGCAGTTTGTGGTTTGGCTTGCCTATCGCCAACATTTTTTTGCTACGCAGGATACAGGCGTTAAACTGGCAGCCTTTAGTACCGGCCCTGCCATACGCAATTATGTTCAAAATACGGTTACCGAAGCCATTGGCACTTTTGTGTTGGTTTTCGCCGTGTTGTTAATAATTGCTCCTTCCAACAGCTTAGGAGCGTTAGATGCGTTACCTGTGGCCTTTATTGTATTAGCAATTGGTTTAAGTTTGGGCGGCCCTACAGGCTATGCCATTAATCCTGCAAGAGATTTGGGGCCACGCATTATGCACGCTATTTTACCGCTGGGTAAAAAAGGCAGCAGCGATTGGGCGTATAGCTGGGTGCCGGTTGTAGGCCCCATTATTGGTGCATTACTGGCAGCTATTGTTTTTCAGCAAGTGCAGTAATCGGTTTATAAAGCTAACGCACTGCCGGTCTTATTTTCCATTCTGGCCATCACCATTTTTGGGTATTTTTTAAGTTCAGTACGGCACTTGCTGTAAATCGTAGTATTTTGTAGCTATGTTATCTGCTAAATACCATTTTTATTTTCTGCTGATTTTTATACTGGTAACTAAGGGGAGTAAAGCCGTTGGTAAGAATGATTCATTGCTGATAATAAAAAACATTACTGTAATGCCGACTAAAATAATGACGGCAGCAACAGAAAGAAAATATACTATTGAAAACATCCTCAAAACAGAAGGAAAAAATTTTAAACCGTTAATACAACCCGGGCTTAACTTAAAACACCGTACTACAGAAACATGGATACAAAAATCTATAGTCAATACGGATTCTGTTGAGAAGGATATGATTATTGAATTAGTAAATCCCTTTTTATATGGCGTAACATTTTATACAACTGATTCTTTAACTGTAACTGACAGTTTGATTGCCGGTTCCGGTTTACCATATTCTTCAAGGCGCATCAATCATCCTAATTTTCAATATCCTTTAAAATTACTGCCGTTTCAGCAATTAACCTGTTATATAAAAATAGCGTCGGGTTCGGCTTTTTCTGACCTGATACTGCTTGTTTGGGATAAAGATAAACGTAAGGATTATCAGCCGGTAGAGACTAAATACCTGAGTTATTTTTTACTTATTAATGCCGTTTTTTTATTGTTGATCGGTTTGGCGGTATGGCAAACAAAGCAACCTTATCAGTGGTATTACTTTTTATATGTGCTTTTTGGTATGGCGTATATTTATACTGATTTGGGATTGGGCTTTAAAAATATTTGGCCGGCTTACCCCTCCTTTAATAATGCCGCTGTTTTTATTTACGCTAATGGCTATCTTGTTTTTGGCTTGTCCTTTGTTAGAAAATATTTTGAAACACCAAAGCGGGTTGTATTTATCGACGGAGTATTAAAGGCTTTAATTATAACTGGCATTATTTGTGGCATTATAGATATTCTGTTGGTTTTTTTAATTGATATTTTACCTTACTGGCTTCTGGTTTTTAATACAATTATTTTTTTAACAGCCGGTATCATGGTATTCGTAACGGCACTGTATTGTTATAGGTTTAAGTATTTTAAAAACGATACACTTTATTTCATTATCGGATTTTTTCCTCATGCTATTGCAATATCCTTTTTATGTTTTAAAGTTTTTGGCTGGTTTAATAACGGAAAAGAAATCTGGTTTGAACAAATTACGCCTATTTTTATAAAAACCACTTACACGCCAAACTTTCTGCTATGGTCTGTTTTATGGGAGTTGTTGATTGTTTTTTCTCTTATTATAAGACGTATAAAGAACATTTACGAAACAAACAGTAACCTGATGGTAGAACTATCCCATCAAAGAGAAAAAAGTATGCGCAATTTATTAACCGATGTTGAAAAAGAAAGAAAAAGAATTGCTCAGGAGTTGCACGATGGTAGCGGTGCCAGATTGGCAACGCTTAAAATGAAACTGAATATTTTAAAGGAGGAATTAGAAGATAGTAGTAACCCCGCTATTGGCATTAGTAATTTAATGCATGATGTGGACAAACTTCATGAAGAAATTAGAAATATATCACACAATCTAATGCCCAAAACCTTGAGTAAATTAGGGTTGTATCCGGCAATTGATGAACTGGTAAACCAGTTTAAAATGGCAGCACCAACAACAAAAATCAATTATTTTGTAAAGTACAGGGCTCCACATTTTAACGAGGATGCCAAAATAAATATTTATCGTATTATTCAGGAGTTATTAACTAATGTGGTAAAGCATGCACAAGCCACAGAGGTTACATTGCAACTCATCAGGCATAATGATAAATTGCTGATTTCTATAGAAGATGACGGAGTAGGTTTTGATATACGGAATAGCCGTCGGGGGATGGGGTTAAACAGCATAGAGTCCAGAGTGCGGGTTTTGAACGGAACCTTTTTAGCAGACAGTCATCTTGGAAATGGCACATTTATATCCGTTTTTTTACCTGTAGAAAATATAGCGTAATGCGAAGCATGTTTCTTAATAAATTAATCCGCTTTTGCTGGCCAAGGCAATAAGTTGTGCCGTATTTTTAACCTCGCATTTGGCTAAAATATTTTTTCGGTGTGTATCAACAGTGTTAATACTAATGTATAATTCCGTAGCAATTTCTGAACTTTTTTTACCTTCAATAATTAGCTTTAAAATTTCATTTTCCCGCTTAGAAAGTAAATTAGAAATATTGTTTTCTGGGTCTGTTTCGCGGCCTACGGGTTCATCAGTAAAGGATTGAATAATTTTATCCTGAACATTGGAATCTAAATATCGATTGCCTTTGGCAACGGTTTTAATAGCTGTTAGTAATTCGGTTTTACCGGTATTTTTAAGTAAATACCCTCGTGCACCTCTTTTTAAAGCTTCCCTTATCAGTTCAATGTCATCATACCCGGTAAGCATTAAGATTTTTATATCAGGAACCAATTCTTTCAGTTCCTTAATACATTCAATACCGTCCTTGTCGGGCATATTTAAGTCCATTAAAATTACATCGGGGCTATGTTTTTGAACAGTTTCGTTAAGCATTGTTGTATTATGAATACCACCTACAATTTTTAAATAGGGAACGCTGCTAACCAATGCGGCAATACCATCAATTACTATTTGTTGGTCGTCAACAATGAGTATTTTTATAGGTGTGGTTTTCTCCGGCATAGTTCTAAGATAATTAATTTTTTAAATATAGAAGCCTTGCTGTTAACATGGGTTTTATAAATATGTTTCGAGTAAAAATCAAATCCCTGCTACTTTTCGCTGCTTTCTTATCTTTGCAGCTATCCAAAAAAATTATTGAATGAGTACGCAACATTTATCAGAGCAAGAACAGATTAGAAGAGAGAAACTACAAAAAATTCAGGAAGTGGGTATCGACCCCTACCCGGCAGCATTATATCCCGTAAGCCATTATTCTGCCGACATTAAAGCTCATTTCAACGAAGAAAATAAAGAGCAGTATGCTAGTGTATGCGTAGCGGGGCGTATTATGAGCATTAACGATAAAGGCAAAGTCTTTTTTATTAAGATTCAGGACCAGCAGGGGATCATTCAATTATATGTAAAACGCGATGAGCTTTGCCCGGAGGAGGATAAATCTTTTTGGGATGTAGTGGTAAAACATGGATTAGATTTAGGCGATTTTATAGGCGTTACCGGTTATGTATTTATTACCAAAACCGGCGAAACCTCTATTCATACACAAACGCTTACTTTATTATCCAAATCCTTAAAACCGCTACCGGTGGTAAAAAGAGATGAGGAAGGTAATTTGCATGACGAGGTAACTGACCCCGAATTCAAATACCGCCAGCGTTATGCCGATATGGTGATTAATCCTTCCATTAAAGAAACTTTTATAAAACGCACTAAACTCATTAATTCTATTCGGGAATTTTTAAATAAAGAAGGTGCTTTGGAAGTAGATACGCCCGTTTTACAAGCTATTCCCGGTGGTGCTGCCGCAAGACCGTTTATTACGCACCACAATGCGTTGGATGTACCTTTTTACCTGCGTATTGCTAACGAGTTATATCTTAAAAGATTGATTGTAGGTGGTTTAGATTGGGTGTATGAATTTAGCCGCAATTTTCGTAATGAGGGTATGGACAGAACTCATAACCCCGAATTTACCATTCTGGAGTTTTATGTAGCGTATAAAGATTATTTCTGGATGATGGAAACTACCGAGCAAATGCTGGAAAAGGCTGCTTTGGATGTTACTGGTAGTACAGAACTTACCGTTGGCGATAAATCCATCTCCTTTAAAGCTCCTTTTAAACGCATTAGTATTTTTGATGCCATTAAAGAGCATACCGGTTTTGATGTAAGCGAAATGGACGAAGAAGGGCTGCGTGATGTTTGTAAACAGTTAAATATACATGTGGACAAAACAATGGGCAAGGGCAAATTGATTGACGAGATTTTTGGCGAAAAATGTGAGCATCATTATATACAGCCTACGTTTATTATTGATTACCCGGTAGAAATGAGCCCGCTTACCAAAAAGCACCGTAGCAAACCCGGATTGGTAGAGCGTTTTGAACTGATGATCAACGGTAAAGAAATAGCCAACGCTTACAGTGAGCTGAACGACCCCATAGAGCAAAGAGAGCGTTTTGAGGAACAAGCTAAATTAATGCAGCGTGGCGATGAGGAAGCCATGTACATTGATTACGACTTTTTAAGGGCTTTGGAATATGGCATGCCGCCTACATCCGGTATTGGTTTTGGTATTGACAGGTTAACAATGTTATTAACCAACCAGCCTTCTATTCAGGATGTACTGTTCTTTCCGCAAATGCGACCGGAGCGTGGGCATGAGGGATAGCGGAGCATTCGCCAACACCAAATATAATAACAAAAAAGTTGGCAAATGAGGCCGGAAAAGATGGATTGATATTAAAATGAAAACAATTGATATTCCGATACAAGCTTGTGATGATTTCATTGGAAGTATTTATAAATTAATAAAAATAATTAGTACAACCTCTGATCTTGAACAAGCATACCAATTGTTTTTTGATTTTTCAAAATCAAAGATGCTAAACCCATTATTTCTCGGAGGACTTTCAAGTCATTTAAGTTGGTTATTTCAAAACAAAACCATTCCTTCATTAACTCATAGTGCTGATAAATCTTCTTTAGCATCATATCTATCAACTATTGCCTTTCCTTCCGGATTAGTGCCAGAAATTAATTTTGAATTATTTCAACAAAGAATGTAATACTGTAAAACAAAAACATATATTCCACTTATAAAATTTAAAACCGGAAATGACAATGCAACTACTCAAGAAAGAGAAACTGTTTTATCCACCATTTCCGAATTGCTTAAAATACAATTGGGATTTACAGAAAAAGAGAGAACTCCTTTGACTTATCTTATTGATGAGTTAACAAATAATATTAACGACCACTCTTTTGCAGAATATGGTAGCATTTTTGCCCAGTTTTACCCCAGTAAAAAATATTTAGATGTATGTATATGCGACTTAGGAATAGGAATATTAAAATCTTACTTAAATAATGGAGAATACCTTAATTCTCATGCAGAAGCAATTAAGCTTGCTATAAGCGGTGTTTCAACTAAAGATAGACCGGAAGCAAGAGGTTTTGGCATATCTACATCATTGGAAATGCTGGTAAATGGTTTAAATGGTAGATTTTTCTTATGGTCTGGAGATGCTTTTTATTATAAATACGTTGATAAAGAAACAATTACAAATATCTCAGAATTATCAGCATTTTACAATGGCACTTATTGTGCTTTAAGAATACCTACGTTAATTCCTAAAAATTTTGATATTTATAGATATATTTCTTAAATTTAGGTTACCTTTGCAAACCCTATTTAATTTATGTTATGTCAAACCATCATACCTGTATCTGAAATTTTATCGACTAATATACATACTAGAGAATCTTCTGCAATTTTAATGCATGCAATTGATAACTCTTTTTGTGAAATTATAGATTTAGACTTTCAAGATGTTACATACATTAGTCGCTCTTTTGCAGATCAGTTCCATTTTGACAAAATGCAATTGGTTAAATGTACTGCTAAGAAAATTTTTGTAATTAACGCTAACGATCAGGTAATAAATATGCTCCAATCTGTTTCTAAAACACAAAACAAAGAGATTCAATTAAAAGAAACTCAAATTCGCAGTTTTTCTTCTTTTTCCAGTCTTAAAACCTACCTATTATCATTAGGTTGATATTAAATTCAATATAATGTAGCTATCTAATTCGGGTTAGCTCCAATGAACTTAATGCAATCTTATTTGTTAGATATCCATATTTTTTACCACTTATTTTACCGTTCAAATCCCTAACTTTGCGCTTTCCTTTTTACTGTTATGAGTGATCCGATAAAACATGAATGTGGCCTTGCTTTTATCAGGCTGCGCAAACGCTTTTCTCATTACCAAAAAGAGTATGGTACGGTAATGTGGGGGCTTAATAAGTTGTACCTGTTAATGGAAAAACAGCATAACCGGGGTCAGGATGGAGCCGGTATTGCAACCGTAAAACTTCATGTAGAACCGGGTTATCCCTATATGCATCGCACCAGAAGTGCCGAGCCACAGGCTATTGCAGCCATTTTTAAAGGAATAGCCGACGAAGTAAACCACCTCACCAAATACAATCCCGAAATTACAAGGCATCCCGGGTTGATGAAGGGGCATGTGGACTTTATTGGGGAACTGCTTCTCGGGCATTTGAGATATGGCACTCAGGGAAAAAACGATGCCAGCTTTTGCCACCCTTTTATTAAAAGAAATACCATTCCTGCCCGTAACCTCGCACTGGCAGGCAATTTTAATTTGGTAAATACCGAGGAGCTATTTGAAAAATTAGACATCATACCGGGTCCTTTTCAAAAACAAAGTGATTTGGCCGCTATGATGGAAGTGATTCATAAATATCTTGTAGATGCCGATATAGCTAACCCCGGCGGGGTGAATATTAAACACGTATTAAGCGAAGTTATTCCCCTATTTGACGGTGGTTATACCGTTGGCGGCCTTACAGGCGATGGCAATGGCTTTGTTTTCAGAGATCCGCACGGCATCAGGCCCTGCTACTATTATATTAATGATGATGTGATTGTAGCCGCCTCGGAAAGGGCTGCCATCCGCACCACATTTAACGTGGGTGAAAACGAGGTAATGGAGCTAATGCCCGGACAGGCTTTGATTGTTAAAGAAAACGGCCAGTACGAAATTACACAGGTAGTACCGGCCAAAGAAAGGCGCGCCTGTAGTTTTGAAAGAATTTATTTTTCGCGCGGCAGCGATGAAAAAATATATAAAGAACGTAAAGCCTTAGGTTTTAACCTTAGCCAACGCGTATTGGAAGCGATTGATTTTGACCTAAAAAATACCATCTTTTCATATATACCCAACACAGCAGAAATAGCCTTTTTTGGATTACAAAAAGGTATGCAGATGTACCTGAACAAAATTAAGGTAGAACGTATTTTAAGCTGGGGGAAGGATTATGATGAAGAAAAGCTGAACGAAATGATTAACCGGCGCATCCGCTTTGGCAAAATAGCCATAAAAGATGTAAAAATGCGCACTTTTATTACCGAAGATGCCAGCCGCAACGAAATGGTGCAACACGTGTATGATGTTACCTACGGTACTGTAAGACCCGGCATTGATACGCTTGTAGTAATTGATGACTCTATTGTAAGAGGTACAACGCTAAAACAAAGCATCATACGCATGCTGGGCAGATTGAAACCTAAAAAAATTATTATCCTTTCTTCGGCACCACAAATTCGCTATCCGGATTGTTATGGTATTGACATGAGCAAGATGGGCGATTTTATAGCTTTTAATGCTGCCGTTGAAATTTTAAAGGACAAAGGCAAGGAATGGTTACTTGAAAAACTTTGGGATAAAAGTAAACTGTTGAAAGAAAACAACGAACTACATACTGAAAATGTAGTTAAACAATTGTATGATGAAAGTACTGCTGACGAAATAAGCGACAAAATTGCCAATATGATTACACCTAAAGACCTCGGCATTCCCGTGCAAGTAATCTTCCAAAGTATTGAAGACCTGCATAAAGCCTGTCCTAATAATTTGGGCGATTGGTATTTTACGGGCGATTATCCCACACCCGGCGGTAACAGAGTGGTTAACCAGGCTTTTATGAACTATATGGAAGGCAAAAACGAAAGAGGGTATTAGTTGTAAAATAAATTTTGATGCTATTACTAAAAATATAAAAAGGCTTGTGGCACAGGCTATTTCATAAACTTTTGGCGCATATATTTAAATCGTTTAATAGTCTAACATTTTACATGAAATTTTTTTTATTTCTAAGCTGTCTTATATTTACCGCCTGTTCATCATCAGTACAAACTGTTAGAAAAACTACAATGCTCCCCAATAAAGTAGTTGCACACCGCGGTGCTTTCAAAAACACGGGCTTACCAGAAAACTCTTTGGCTGCATTGCAAGCAGCCATTAATATGAAATCTGGCGGATCGGAATTTGATATTCACATGACCCGTGATGAAGTATTGGTTATTAACCACGATGCCGATTTTTTAAGCATCCCTATTGAAACCAGCACATACGCCGATTTGCAACAAAAAACTTTATTCAACGGAGAAAAAATTCCTACGTTAGAGGCTTTTATTAAAGAAGGTATTTGTCAACATTATACCAAACTGATTGCAGAAATAAAAACATCTACCATTAGTAAAGAACGCTCTTTACAGTTAGCAACAAAAGTGGTTGAAATGGTAAAAAAATTTGGTGCGCAGGATTGGGTTACCTATATAGCTTTTGATTATGATGTTTGTAAAAAAATAAAAACCTTAGACCCTCATGCCCCTGTACAATATTTAAATGGAAATAAAAGCGCAAAAGAGTTAAAGGCTGATGGAATTGACGCCGACTATCAATACGGTGTATTTACAAAAAACACAAGTTGGATTGCGGATGCCAAAAAAACGGGTATTATTGTAAATGCCTGGACTGTAAATGATGCCACAGTAATGGACGATTTACTGGCACAGGGTATTGACATGATAACCACCAATGAACCTGAACTATTATTGAAAAAATTGAGGATAAAATAAGCGGATGCATAAAAGTTTTTCACATTTCTTTGTGTCCTTTGCATAAACCTCTGCGTACATAGTGGTAAAAAATAATATTAAACAAGAATAACTTTTATGCACCCAAATAAGCCGGCTGATACTTTTTACAATAGCATATACTATTGCGTAGCTTGTAATAAAGCAACTACTTCTTCTTGTACGCCAATACCTTTATCGGCATTATAAAATTCCTGTAAAGCAATTTTCATATCGTCAAAAGAAGCCTGATCTGCTTTTAATTGTTCAAACAAAATAGTGCCTTCTTTAGATCGGGGGCCCCAATGAAACAAGTCTTTACCCGCTTCATCTCTAACAATCAGTATAGGAATAGATTTACTACCATTGGTAAGATATTGCTCAATTTCCGAATCTATATCACGCAATTGAAGCGTAAAACTAATAAGGGGGTTCAGTTCGCTCATTAAATAAAGCACAGGAACTATATGTGCTGCATCGCCACACCATGGTTCTGTAATTACTACCCATTGCTGGGGTTGGGAAATTTCATTTACTATATAACTAATAGTGTCTTTCGTAAGCGGGCTATGCTTTAACCAACGGTTATTACGGCTTTTATTTAATTTGGTATATTGATAATAATCATCATTATCATAAGGAGCTGTTCTGTCCGTTGCATCAACAATACTGTTAAAATAATCAAGATATGCTGTCCAATTCATACTTAGTAAAATTTTACAAAGTAACCGAAAAATATGGTTATTCTTCCCTTATTTCAATCAGAGTTTGTATTTTTCATGAACATTCTAATTTTAAACATACACAATTGTTATTGCTATGCGAAACATATGCAGCCTGTTGCTTTTAACATGCGCCCTAAACGTATCGGCACAAAAAAATGATATAGTAATTAGTTTTAATAGCCCGGCAAACGATTTTACACAATCATTGCCTATTGGAAATGGCCGATTGGGGGCCATGATATTCGGCAATACGAAAAACGATCGCATTGCCTTAAATGAAATATCGCTATGGAGCGGCGGCCCGCAGGATGCAGACCTCGACAGTGCTTACCAATATCTTAAACCTATACAGGATTATTTACTGAATTATGAAAATCAAAAAGCACAGGAACTGTTACTAAAAAATTTTATTTGTAAAGGGCCGGGATCTGGCCGGGGACGTGGGGCTAAAGTAAAATACGGCAGCTACGAAACAGCAGGAGATTTATTAATTGACTGGGTGGATGGCAACAAGCCAACCTCTAATTATAAAAGAACCCTTAATATAGAAGAGGCACTGGCAACTACTACATTTATACGCAATGGCAACACCATTACACAACAGGCTTTTGCCGATTTTGTAAATGATGTTATTTGGGTAAAAATATCAGGAACCAAAAAGGATGCTTTAAATTTTAATCTTTCTTTATACAGAAGGGACAATGTGTTAAGTTATACAACTCAAAATGAACAAATTATATTATACGGGCAGCTACCATCCGGAAATGACAAAGGCATGCAATATGCGGTAGCCGCCAAACCCGTATTTTGTAATGGCAACATTACGGCTAAGGATAGTTTGTTGGAAATAAGGAATGCTACTGAATGTATTATAGCCATTGGCATGAGAACTAATTATAATTTTTCTGCCGGCGGCATGCTCAATAATTATAATGTGAAAAATAAAGCAGTTACCGATATTCAAAAATTGCCTAATTACAATACCGCTTTTATCGGTTCAAAAAGCAAATATCAGTCTATATTTAATCGGTGCCGGTGGGTAGCTCCTCAAAAAACATCGGCCAACAATCATTTATCTACAGCCGAAAGGTTAGTACAGTATGAAGCCGGCAACCCGGATAACCAATTACCCGTTTTATATTTTAACTACGGCCGTTATTTGCTAATCAGTTCATCAAGGTTGGGTTTATTGCCTGCCAACTTACAGGGATTATGGGCTGTGGAGTATCAAACTCCTTGGAATGGTGATTATCATTTAAACATTAATATTCAAATGAATTACTGGCTGGCAGAAACTACTAATTTATCTGATTTGGCGCAACCACTGTTTTCTTTTACAAGAAATTTGGTTCCTAACGGAGAAAAGACAGCCCAAAAATATTACAATGCAAAAGGCTGGGTTGCGCATGTAATTTCAAACCCATGGTTTTACACATCGCCCGGCGAGGGAGCTAATTGGGGCTCTACCCTTACCGGAGGTGCATGGTTGGTTACCCATATTTGGGAACATTATTTATTTACTCGCGATAAGGAGTTTTTAAATCAATATTATCCGGTTATTAAAGGAAGTGCTGCTTTTTTACGGTCAATTTTAATTAAAGAAAAAAAACATGGCTGGTATGTTACGGCACCTTCTAACTCGCCCGAGAACACTTATATTATGCCAAACGGATTTACAGGTAATACCTGCATGGGACCAACTATTGATATGCAAATTTGTAGAAATATTTTTAACGCAGCTATTGAAGCTTCCCATATTTTAAATACAGATAAAGAATTTGCAACCGATTTGATAGAAGTGAAGAAAAATTTAGCTCCGGTACAAATCAGTCCTGCCAATGGCGGTATTCAGGAGTGGTTAGACGATTGGGCTACTACCGAGCCGGAACACCGGCATATCTCTCACTTATTTGGCTTGCACCCTTATGATGAAATTACACCCTGGGATACGCCTGAGCTCAGTAAAGCTGCAATTAAAACATTGCAAATGCGTGGTGATGGCGGTACCGGCTGGAGCAAGGCCTGGAAAATTTGTTTTTGGGCCAGGCTGGGAGATGGGAAACATGCGCTTACCATGTTTAAAGGTTTATTGCAACCGGTAAAACAGGAATCAGAAAAGCAATGGACCGGTGGCAGTTATCCCAATCTTTTTGATGCCCATCCGCCTTTTCAGATTGATGGCAATTTTGGCGGTACTGCCGGTATTGCCGAAATGCTGTTGCAAAGCCACGGTAAGGAAGAAGCCATTAGGTTCTTACCGGCCTTACCGCAGGATGCCGACTGGGCAGAAGGAAACATTAAAGGCCTCTCTGCCCGTGGCGGTTTTACGGTGGATATGAACTGGAAAAACGGGGCACTTCAAAAAGCAGTAATCACCCCTGCAAAAAACGGCGATTGTAAAATTTTATTACCCGGAGGAATGCACATTTATTCAACATCCGGAAAGAAAATAAAATATACAAGAAATAAAAATACAGGGATTGTAACATGCAAAGCTACCGTCAACAAAAAAATAGTTGTACAGTAGCGTTTTGCTCTTTTGTAGTTATTTACCTTACTCTCCGGGAAGGAAAAGCATGAGAGGAGGAGAACAATTTCATCAATTTGAAATAACAGATGATTAGCGCACTTATTTACCAAATATAGCGCAAGCCCAAGCCGGCATGTACTTTTGATAAATTTTCTTTCTCATCATCATTCAATTTTTTGGAATAGCCGTTTATGTTCGCACTGGATAAAGTACCTCCGGAAAAGCCTGCATTTAAGCCTATATAGAGGCCTTTTGTAATTTTAAAATCGTAATTAAATTCAAGTAAAGCCCCCAAAGCACCTCCTTTAATCATTGTTTTTTGATGATCAATCCATCCATCATCTTTATATCCCATATACCCTAAAGATATTCCGTACATGATTTTGCTCCGCAATGAATGTAACCTGATTGATTGCTGCATAATAGGCCCGATATATGAAATATGAATATTACTAATCACATCAATCCCGTTTAAATTACCACTTCCCGCATTGCTAAATAGGAAATATTTCATTCCTATACCGGTTCCGTTCGGCAAAAAATAAGCGGCATCGGCCTGAAACTCCGAGCCCAGGCGGATTTGCTTCATGTATTCTGATGACTCGTAACCGGGAGGGGCTTTTGCTATACGATAGCCAATACCTCCGGATGCAGAAATACGAAATTTATTTTTAGGGGGCGCATCTTCATAGAAACGCTGCCCGAAACACACAGATATACTACCTGATAAGATTAGGATGAGAATTATTTTTTTCATAAATTAAAATATAACAGTATAACCCTATACCATTTTGAGTGGAGCCAACATTTAATTGCAAATTATTGGCTGTGGCATTGCTTACTCCTTCATTATACAATGCAGCACCTTTTTTTGCATGTTTTACTGCACTAACCGAAAACGGGATAGATACACCAATTAATCCGGCTCCTACCTCGGCCACAGCCCAATTGGGTTTACCGGAAATGGCAGTGCCCAATGTATATCCAACCATAAAACCTCCTATACTGCCAATAATGGTACCAACCGTGTTATTACTTCTTGCTTTTTTCATTTTGCCATAAGCGGCAGTATTGTTTTGTGTAATTGATAACAGTTGTTTCATTTTAAGATTTTGGCCATCCTGCGTAAACCGGGTCCCCCAAAATGATTGTTCTACTGTTATTGGCGTATTTGCATTTTGAGAAAATAAAGTATTGGCAGAAAGCAGTAGCAGCAAAACAGTTAGATTCTTTTTCATAAATGTTTTGGCCAAAAATTCATTTTCTCTATTTTTTTAATTACAATTCCTCATCAATAAATTAGGTTTACAGCCTGGTTAATGTACATATCTGTTGTTTGTTATGAGCTAAGCTTCTTTTGTTACATGAGGCTATTGTTTAATACATTTTAGTGTAAATTGCATAAATGTTACACAGGCTTTTTATATGGATATGGTTTTGCCTTATGAGCCTTTCCGCCTGGGCACAGGAAGATTTTATTCAGCAGCCAGCCAGACAATTAACCAAAATAAAATTTACACAGCTGATAGGTGGTGTTATTATTATAAAAGCGCAATTAAAAAATCATCCCGATTCATTGACCTTTATTTTAGACACCGGTAGCGGAGGTATCTCACTGGATTCTTCAACCGTTAGTGTATTAGGTATTACTCCATCTGAACCGGAGCGTATTGTTAGAGGAGTTGGCGGTGTGAAAAAAGTTGGTTTTGTAAAAAACAATACGTTAATAATAAACGGGCTTGCAATTGACAGTCTTAATTTCCATGTGTTGAGCTATGAAATGTTATCATCTTTATATGGTATTAAAATTGATGGTATTATAGGATATGCTGTTTTTACAAGGTATATTGTACAAGTTAACTATGATAGCGAAGAAGTTGAATTTTGGTCTAATGGGATGATAAAGTATCCGAAAGGAGGCCATTTAATAAAACCCAAACTCAACACCATACCCTTATCCTCTGCCCAAATAAAAGATGATAGAGCGGTTAATTTTAATTATCTTTTTGATTTGGGTGCGGGGCTTACCGTACTTTTTTCTGAAGATTATATTGCTGATAATAAATTTCTTAAAAAAAAACGTAAAAGGTATTTAAAGCAAGGCGAAGGCATGGGCGGAAAAATAGATGTGTATATTACTGTAATGAAAAAACTAAAAATAGGTCCTTATGTATTTCGCAACGTTCCCGTTAATATTTTTAATGATGAATATAATATTACCTCTTATCCGCAATTAGGCGGTTTAATCGGGAACGATATTTTCAGACGTTTTAATTGCATTTTAAACTATGCGGAAAAAGAAATTTATTTGCTACCTAATAAAACTTTTAAAGATCCCTTTGACTATGCCTATTCCGGAATAGAACTATACCTGATTGGCGGAAGGATTGTAGCCGGAGAAATACCGAAAGACTCTCCGGCTTTTAAAGCCGGATTAAAAACTGATGATGAAATTTTGGGAGTCAATAACAGAATTGGGCTTACCATTACTGAACTAAAACATGAATTACAATCAAAAACAGGTAATATAAAAGTTATTTACAAAAGGAATGACGAATTAAAGGTAGCTACCATGAAGGTAATTAGTATTTTAAACGGAAAAGCACCCTCCGGGATTAGTCAAAGTAGTTTAACTACCGAGAGAAAAGCTTCTAAAGAATTAAGCACGCCTGTTGTTGAGCGCATTATTGACCCTTTTTAAAAACACTAAATATTTTAACGATCATTAGTTTTCTAACCACATCTTGATTAACACCAAAGTACAATTTATGAATGCTTATTCGTGTTTTGGAATGATACTAGAATTTCTCCGTTATTTCAATCCCGCCCCAGCGTATGACAATCAGGGTTATTAGTATTCCAGATTGCGGATAGCGATTAATACGAAACATATTTATAAAACAGACCAATTATTCTTCGTATAATGCTCCCGAAAACATTCGAGATGATGGTCGTTTAGACCAATTACATTTGTCTATTAGGAATATCCAATCGTATAATAAACCTATATCTTATACTACATTTTCCTAACCTAAAATCACCTTATCTTTGCGCCCTATGCAGGAACTGATACAAAAAATAGCATCCTATAAAGAAGAAATAACAGGTTTTACTCCTGTAGATGGAAAGCAGGTAGAGGAATTTCGTATTAAATGGTTAGGAACTAAAGGCATTGTAAAATCCATTATGGGAGAAATGAAACAGGTGCCTGCAGAACAGAAACGCGAAGCCGGACAGTTATTGAACGAATTTAAACTCTTTGCCGAAGCTCGGTTTGATGCATTAAAAGACGCAATTTCTGCAACTGTTGGCAAAACCGAAACAGGTATAGATTTAACACTACCCGGAGACGAAACCACTTTGGGTAGCAGACATCCTATTTCTTTAATGCGTAATAAAATTATCAGCATATTTCAAAGGCTTGGTTTTGCTGTAGCTGAAGGGCCCGAAATTGAAGATGATTGGCATAATTTTACAGCTTTAAATATGCCGGCACACCACCCTGCCCGAGATATGCAGGATACTTTTTATGTAGAAGCCGGAACTAACGCCGCTGTGGACTGGTTGTTACGCACACATACCAGTAATACACAGGTACACGAAATGCAAAAAGGTAAATTACCTATCAGGGTTATTTGTCCGGGGCGCGTATATCGTAATGAAACCATCAGTGCCAGAAGTCATTGCTTTTTTCATCAGGTAGAAGGTCTTTATATTGATGAAAATGTGTCTTTTGCCGACTTGAAACAAACGCTGTATTTTTTTGTAAAAGAAATGTACGGTAAAGATGTAAAAGTGCGCTTTCGCCCGTCTTATTTCCCCTTTACAGAGCCCAGTGCAGAGATGGATGTAAGCTGTTTTATTTGTGGTGGTAAGGGTTGTAATATTTGTAAAAAAACTGGTTGGGTAGAAATTTTAGGCTGTGGAATGGTACATCCCAATGTATTAGAAAACTGCGATATAGACCCTAATAAATATACTGGCTTTGCCTTTGGTATGGGTGTGGAAAGACCCGCTTTGCTGAAATACGGCATTAATGATATTAGGCTGTTTAGCGAAAATGATGTGCGCTTTTTAAAGCAATTTACCAGTGCTACATAGCAATTATAGGAATAGATGTTTAACAGCATGTTGGTGGTCAATCATTCTTCATCCTGCTTTTTGCCGCCACTCATAAACATGTACATAAAAAGCGGAACGCCAATTAAGCCGATTACAATAAAAATTAAAATAATTTCTCCTTCCATTTAACTGCTTTTGCTGACAAGATACGCTAAAAACAGGAAGGACAGCAACAAAATGTACCCTAAAAATCAGCCTACTTCTTTCTAACTAATACAAGCAAAGGCTCTTTAGATATTTCTCCAACAATAAAAAAGAAAACAGCTGAAGCAAAGCATACCAAAAATCATGAAAGAATTATACTAATCTGGGTTGTTTAGAAAAGTTTTGTATTTCAACAACAGTAAAAAGAGGGATTATGTGTAGTATAATTGAAGATTTTTAAGGTGAACTACTGAGCAAATCTTTAATGTTATATACGCATGTGGCTTACGAGTAATATAAGATTGGAATTAAATACCTTGCAATAACCTGCTATTCAGCCGGTTTTTTTGTGCAAATGCGCAATCGGTTGCAGCCGGAAAGCATTGATTTATTAACCTTTTTGTATTATTTTGAACCAGTTTCAGAATACTAAATATTTGTTATATGAATAATAAGAGTTTTGCTTGCTATATTTTAATATTTTTTTTTCTTGTTTCATCACCAATGCTATTGGCGCAGGAAATATTGGAAGGTTTCGCTTATGGTAAGCAGGCGCATCCTACCGGGGAGGAGTGGCAATCACCGCAGGCACTATCCTTAAACAAAGAGCAACCCCATGCTTATTTTTTCTCTTTTCAGGATGTAACCAGTGCGCGTAAATTATTACCGGAAAACTCTGCATATTGGCAATCTTTAAACGGTACCTGGAAATTTCATTTTGCTAAAAACCCCGATGAGCGTCCTAAAGATTTTTATCGAACAGACTATAACCTCTCAAACTGGGACAATGTACCGGTACCGCTCTCCTGGAATATTTATGGCGTACAAAAAGATGGCAGTTTAAAATATGGCGTACCTATTTATGTAAACCAACCCGTAATTTTTCAACATAAAGTAGCTGTGGACGATTGGCGTGGTGGCGTAATGCGCGAGCCTGCAAAAGATTGGACAACCTACACATATCGCAATGAAGTAGGCTCTTTCCGACGGGATTTTGAAGTACCTGCTAATTGGAAAGAACGAGAAGTGTTTTTGAATTTTGACGGTGTGGACTGCTTCTTTTATTTATGGATAAACGGCCAGTATGTAGGCTTTTCTAAAAACTCCAGAAATGTTGCCAGCTTTAATATTTCGCCCTATTTGGTAAAAGGGAAAAACACCTTAGCGGTTGAAGTGTATCGCAGCTCCGACGGCTCTTTTCTGGAAGCACAGGATATGTTTCGCCTGCCGGGAATTTTTAGAACAGTAGCTTTGCACGCCGTACCCAAAGTACATATCAGAGATTTGAATGTTGTACCGGATTTGGATGCCAATTATAATAACGGCTCCTTAAAAATTACTGCAGCCATAAAAAATTTCAATAAAAAAACATCCGGAAAACTAAAACTGGTGTACTCCTTATTTGCAAATACTTTGTATGCTGATGAAAATGTTCCCGTAAAAGATGTTGTAGCTGCTACAAGTATAAATTCAGTAGCATTTGGGCAAGAAGTAAAAACTGCTGAAACAATTTTACGTGTAAATCAGCCTAACAAGTGGTCTGCAGAAAAACCTTATCGTTATACGCTCGTAGCCGAATTAAAAGATACGAAGGGGAAAACTATTGAAACCGTTTCTACAATTGTTGGATTTCGTAAAGTTGAAATAAAAGACACGCCCGCCAATGAGGACGAGTTCGGTTTGGCAGGACGGTACTATTATATAAATGGCAAAACCGTAAAACTTCGGGGCGTAAACCGCCATGAAAGTCATCCGGCCGTAGGCCATGCCATTACCCGTAAAATGATGGAAGAAGAAGTGATGTTAATGAAACGTGCTAACATTAACCATGTAAGAAACTCGCATTACCCTGATGACCCTTATTGGTACTACCTCTGCGATAAGTATGGTATTTATTTGGAGGATGAAGCCAATATTGAATCGCATGAATATTATTACGGTGCAGCATCGCTTTCACATCCACCAGAGTGGAAGGCGGCTCACGTTGCACGTGTAATGGAAATGGTACATGCCAATTATAATCATCCCTCCATTGTAATTTGGTCTTTGGGTAATGAGGCGGGCCCGGGTAAAAATTTTGTAGCCGCTTATGATGCTTTAAAGAAAGTAGATGCTTCCCGTCCTGTACAATATGAAAGGAATAATAATATTGTTGATATAGGCTCTAACCAATATCCTTCTATTGCTTGGATGCGCGGAGCCGTAAAAGGTAATTATAAAATTAAATATCCTTTTCATGTTTCGGAGTATGCACACTCTATGGGAAATGCCTGTGGCAACTTGGTTGATTATTGGGATGCAATGGAATCAACCAATCATTTTATGGGCGGTGCTATTTGGGATTGGGTAGATCAGTCGATGTATAATTATGATACCCTTACGGGAACTAAATATTTGGCTTATGGGGGCGATTTTGGTGATAAACCCAACGATGGACAATTTGTAATGAACGGAATTATTTTTGGCGATAGAGAACCGAAACCACAGTATTATGAAGTGAAAAAAGTGTATCAGAATCTTACGGTATCGGCAATAGATTTAAAGCAGGGAAGGTTCAATATTTTTAATAAATTTTATTTTAAGGATTTGAACGATTATGAAATTTTATGGACTTTAATACGGGATGGCAAATCTTCAACATCTGGAAAAATTGATGCCGGAACCATTGCACCAAGAACTAAAAAAGAAATTATTATTCCTTATCAATATAATTCTTTGCAGGCTGCATCGGAGTATTTTGTAAACATTCAATTTGTACAAAAAAATAAGCAACCTTGGGCCGATAAAGGATATGTGCAGGAAGAAGAACAGTTTTTGATTAAGGATGCTGAAAACAAGCCGGCAATTGCCACAGTAGCTAATGTAGGTAGTGCTGTTTATAAAAAATCTTCAGGAAATATACAAACGGTAACCGGTGAGCATTTTGAGGCAAAATTTGATATAAGTACAGGTAGTATTTACAGTTTACAATATAGTGGCAATAAAATAATTGCCGATGGTAAAGGCCCTCGTATTAATGCACTTCGCGCTTTTGTAAATAATGATAATTGGGTATATCAACCTTGGTTTACCAATGGCTTGCATAACCTGCGCCATCATGCCACAAGCAGCAATATTACCCAAAATGCTGATGGTACGGTAACGGTTAATTTTACGGTAACTTCTCAGGCTCCCAATGCGGCAAAAATTTTAGGCGGTACCAGCTCCGGTAAAAATAAAATTGAGGAACTGACCGATCAAAAATTTGGTTCATCAGATTTTAAATTTGTAACCAATCAAATCTATACGGTTTACCCCGATGGTTCCATCGAGTTGCAATCCGCTATCACGTCTAACAAGCCGGAGTTGGTTTTAGCAAAGTTGGGTTATGTAATGAACGTTCCACAGCAATTAGAAAACTATACTTATTATGGCCGTGGCCCTTACGATAATTATAATGATAGAGAAACAGGTTCTTTTATAGGGCAATACGAAAGCACGGTAACTAAGCAGTTTGTTAATTTTCCTAAGCCGCAGGATATGGCCAATAGAGAAGGAGTTCGTTGGGCAGCATTAACTAATACCTCCGGAGCGGGAGCTGTGTTTATTACTACCCAAAGCGAAATGGCTGTTTCGGCATTGCCTTATTCTTCCCTTGATATGATTCTGGCTTCGCACCCTTACCAGTTACCAAAAGCAGGCGATACTTATTTAGAACTGAATGCCGGAGTTACGGGTTTGGGAGGAAACAGCTGTGGTCAGGGCGGTCCATTAGAGCAGGACAGGGTGAAAGCCTTACAAACAAATTTTGGGTTTATCATTCGTCCGGTAAATAATAATGCGTCAGCAATGGCAAATGTATTACCGTCGGGTAAGGCTCCCTTATCAATTATTCGCCATGCTAATGGGTTGGTTGAAATTAGTTCTGCTAATCAAAATGCTATTAGCTATACAGTTAATAATGGTGCTGTGCAAACATACAAAGCGTCAATTCCTTTAAGAACAGGTGGCGAGGTTAAGGCATGGTTTACAAGTGATCCTGCATCGGTAGTGAGTAATGTTTTTGAAAAAATTGAAACCGTACAAATTACCGTTATAGGAGCCAGCAGCCAAGAAGCCGGTGAGGGCGATGCCACACATTTTGTGGATGGAGATCCTAATACAAACTGGCACACTATGTACTCTGTTACAGTTGCCAAACATCCGCATTGGGTTGACTTTGATATGGGCGAAACACGTACCATTAAAGGGTTTACGTATTTGCCAAGGCGTGTAGGCATGAACGGGGTGGTTAAAGATTACAGCCTGCAAGTGAGCAATGATGCCAAAAACTGGACAACCGTTATTGAAAAAAATAGTTTTGAAAGGGATAATAGCCTAAAGAAAGTATTGTTTGGTAAACCTATTACAACTCGGTATATCCGCTTCATTGCGTTAAGCGAACAAAATGGCCAGGATTTTGCTTCGGGTGCCGAATTTAGTGTATTGGAGCAATAACTGCTCCGTTGAAATATGAAAATTAATAGTAATCAGATGAAAAAAACAATGATTGTGATTTTGTGTTGTGCCATCGTTTGTTTAAATGTTTCTGCAATATATGGGCAGCGAGGATATAACCAACCTTTGGAAACACAGAAGGATTCTGCAAGTTATGCATTAGGTGTTTTGGTTGCCTGGTCATTAAAAAATAATACAGAATTGCCACCTGTAAACAATAATGCTTTTCATAGTGGAATAAGAACCGTACTGGATAGCCGTCCTTTAAAAATTGATTCCGCCGCCATTCAGGGTATAGTAAATGCCTATATGGCAAAAAAGCAATTAGAAAAAACGGCTCCTACTGTAGATGTGGGCAAAGACCTTTCTATGTTTGAAACGCCATTGGGTTTAGCATTAAAAAAAGGTATAAAAAAATCGGATATCGAAAAAATGCAATCAGAGCAGTTGCAGCAACTGGCAACCGCATTGTTAAATAAAAATTATAATAAACAATATCGATATGCTGTTTATAATGCAACTCTTAGTGTAGATAAACTTGGAGAAATGCTAATGATAGGAAATGGATACAGCAAGTATGAAGGTATTACAGGTATTTATTTACCAGTGGGTAAGCATATAGTTTTAACGGATGGTATTGAAGCAGGCAAGGAAGTGCAACTTCTAATCCCTAATTGGAACAGGAGGGCACCCGATAGTACAAACCCATCTAAAGACCCGGCAGGTTGGGGAATAAAAAAACAAGTTTTTTCGCTGCATAATGGTGCTAACATAATTGATGTAGAAGGATATGGCGGGTTAGCTTATGTCAGCTATTATTCTGAGGAACCAAAAAAAGAGCAGCCTGTGAAAGTACATTTTGTAAACGGTGCCGTGAACGGGTATTTTGATCTGGCAAAACATACCGATAAGGATTGGAATCAATTATTGGATAATGCTGTTTACTCGGTAATAGATGCCAGAGGAAAACATATTCAAATAGCTTATCCGGTAGCGGCTTGTATAAAATATGCATATAACAGGGGGAAAGAATTGATTAGTAATTATGATTCTTTGGTACACTTACAACATCTGTTAATGGGGTTAGTAAAATATAATATGGTTCCCGATAATCATATTTTGGCAAGGGTAAATTATAATTATTATATGTTTCGCGATGGAGATGGTGTGGCCTATATGGGTACCAACCCCGGAAATGCCATGCCGCTTGTTGTAAATCCGGAAAGGGTAATTAAAGGAGATCCTTGTTGGGGGTTTAGCCATGAAGTGGGACATGTACATCAACTTCGTCCGTATTTCAATTGGGGTGGAATGGGCGAAGTGAGCAACAATGTTTTTTCTTTGTATGCAACTACATCATTTGGAAATAAAAGCCGCCTGAGCGAACAAAAAAGTTATCAAAAAGCAAGAGACAGTATTGTTGCCAGAGGAATTTGCTATTTACAGGATAACGATGTATTTAACAGATTAGTACCTTTTTGGCAGTTACAACTTTACTTTAACGGAATTGGCAATAACTCCAATTTTTATCCCGCTTTATTTGAGGCTTTTAGAAAGCAGGGTGCTGCTGATGCGGCTAAGAATAAGGGGCAACGAGGCGGCTGGGGTGCACGTGGAAACAACCCGGCAGTATATCAATTAAATTTTGTAAAAACGGCTTGCGAAGTAAGCAAAGTAGATTTGACCGCTTTTTTTAAAAAATATGGCTTCTTTTATGTGGGTAAATTTGATGTTGGCGACTATGGGAATTATGTATATGATATGACGCAGGAAATGGTTGACAAATGCCTTGCTGAAATAAAACAAATGAAATTGGCTCCACCAAAGATAGACTTAACTACATTAGAAGATTAATAATGTACTTACCTTTTTTTTACTAAATAACTACCCACTTCGTTACCATCATCTCTAATTAGTTGTAGATTGATTTGCTGCTTGTTGGCTTTAATTTTTATAAGTGTTCTATTACCCTGTTTGGGACCGCCGCCAATAATAATCGGATAATTGTGAGCTCCTTTTACTGGATCGAAAATGCCATATTTATGAGTATGCCCTGCTATAAAAAGATCAATTTTATATTTATTAAATAATGGAGCAAATAAATCACGACAATGCACAGTACCGTGCCAATCGCCAGAGTAATAATGAGGGATATGCATCATTACAACACGAAATGGCGATTTCTTAAATGCAGGGGTTCGCATCACCTTTTCAAGCCAAGCGGCCTGCTCTTTTCTGTACGAATCAAAATCCACAATTCCCGCATAAACAGGCGTTTCATCGGGTTTGTCCTCTCCCGTATCTAAAACAATATTGTACACCGGACCCCATTGATAGCTGTAATAATATTTCCCTGAGGGCGAAGCAAAATAATCAACTATATTCCTCGCAAACTTACCTCTTGTTTCATGGTTACCACGTACAAATAGAAAAGGAGTACTTCCTGCAAAGATATCTGTACACGGTTTTATAAGGTGCTTAATAAGCTGATCCTCGTCTGTTTGATAGTCAAACATATCGCCATTTAAGAATACATAATCGAAAGGATCGTTTTTATTAAGTTGTAACAAGTCCTTAAATGAATGTGGTCGATCGTGAATGTCGTTTAAAACCAGCCAGCTTACTTCTTCAGATGCGGGGTCAATTGTTTGAAAGGTTTTTGGCTCGCTCACAATAGTATCGCCATATGTAACTTTGTATGGCTTAAAATCTATAATTTCTTTCGATACAACCCTATAGGAGTATTTTGTATTTGGTTTTAAGTGGGTCAAACATATATTATTTACTCTGTTATGGGCATTTACCAAGCCGTCAGTAACTTCAAAAGCTTTATTACTCAGGTTGTTACCCTCTCCAAATTCTACCCAGCTAAAGCAGAACTTGTTTGTAATCCACAAAATATTTATACTATTAGTTGTAGGGGCTTGAAGGTATGGTTGTGAAAGAAAAATATGTCCTTCCTGCGGTCTGGCTGCAAGTTGCTCAGGGCCATTAGTAAGATGGTTTACACCACCCATACTCAAGGCTCCTAAAACACCGGCTTTTGATATATTGCCGATAAACTCTCTGCGATTTGACATAGCAATTATTTTTTAGATTTAATTCTGATACGCTTATAAATTTTTATAGCGATCATCAGCAACGCCACTAAACAAATAGTACCCAAAATTCCCCAAAACAAACTAACAGCCTGTTTTACTACAACCAGAATAACAACAGCGATTAAAAATATAGTGGCCACCTCATTCCACATCCTTAATTGATCCGAACTGTATTTGAATTTGCCTTTTAGTTGTTGGTTGAGTATTTTTTGTAAAGAAAAATGATAGACATACAATAGCAATACAAAAATCAGTTTTAGTAAAAGCCACAACCCCTCTGGTTTAAATATAATAGGAACCCATCCGCCTTTAATTAAAACCCAGATCCCCATCACCAAAGTAATAATTGCAGAAGGCCAGGTAATACCATACCAAAGCCGCTTCATCATAATGCCAAATTGGCTTTGCAGGGCGGCTTTTATCTCCTTAGGCTTATCATTAGCTTCTACATTATAAATAAAAAGCCTTGGCATATAAAACAGGCCAGCAAACCATGTTACCACAAAAATGATGTGTATTGCTTTTAAATATAAATAAGCCATAATTAATTAAGGATAAATTGACAGTTGATAGTTACAAAAGGTGAGTTATGAATGGATAATTGCTTAGCTCAAAGTCTATTTTCTAAAGTAATCTCTCCTAACTCATCACTCACTTCCTTCACTAATTCCAACACCGTGTTAACCCATATTTCATTGGTATTTAGGCAAGAAATATAAGTATAAGATTCGCCGCCGTTGTGCATAAATAGTTCTTTACCTTCTACCTGAATTTCCTCTAATGTTTCCAAACAATCACTAATGAATGCAGGACAAACTACCAGCAGTTTTTTTATGCCCTCGCTTGCTAATTGTGGCAGTCTTACCTGCGTATTGGGCGTTAGCCATGGATCGCGCCTGCCCAGGCGGCTTTGGTAACTTTGTTGCCATTGATCCTTACGCAAACCTAATTTTTTTGCCACAATTTCGCTCGTCATGGTAACTTGGTGTCGGTAACAGGTTTTATGAGATTCGCTGGCTTTATAACAACAATTTTCCACCTGCATACAATGTTTACCGGTAGAGTCGCCTTTCATAATATGCCTTTCGGGTATGCCGTGATAGCTAAACAATAATTGGTCGAATTCCTGTTCCAAATAAGGTTTGATGCTTTCTGCTAAGGCATTAATATACGACGGATGATTATAAAACGGCGGCACAACCGATAGTTTAAAACTATAATTGTTTTTTTTATGAGCCGCTTTCATGTGTTCCACAGCTGTTTCGTAGCTGCTCATGGCGTAATGCGGATATAATGGTACTAAAATCACTTCTTCAAGGCCGGGTTCTCTTGCTAATAATTTTTGGTACGATGCATCGGGCGTTGGATTGCCGTAACGCATAGATATTTCAACCGGCATATCAGTTTTTGCTTGAACAGCATTCCGAAGCCTTTCGGTCAATACGATTAAAGGAGAGCCTTCTTTCCACCAAATACTTTTATAAGCCTCTGCCGATTTTGGTGCCCGAAAAGGTGTAATAATACCCCTTACCAAAAGAAGCCTGCCAAGATAGGGTTTATCAATCACTCTTTCATCCATCAAAAACTCGTTCAGGTAGCGGCGTACATCTTTTACCGATGTAGAGTCCGGCGATCCCAAATTCATTAAAATAATTCCTTTTTTTGCCATTCGGTAATTTTAAACGGGCAATAATATGCAAAATAATAATATTTAAGGGCGATTAAGCCTTCCTTCTCTTGAATATGGCAATATGATTACAATTAGATAAAGCGGTTATTGTATTTTTACGCGAGGTTAAAATGTAAAAATATGATTTTTGTCACCTTTCTTTGGTATGCTTCATGACAAATTAATGACTTAAGTCATTACAAACAAAGTTACATTTGCCTCCTCAAAACATGCCAATAGAGGAATTTCACATATCAAAACAAGTATTAGACCGCTTCTGTGTAGCAGGCATCAATTATCATAAAGCAGATGCTGCCACAAGGGGTATGTTTTCGGTTACGCCTGAGAGTTTTGAAGATATTGCTCAAACTGCAAAAATTGCCGGAATTAAAAGTGTTTTTGTTGTAAGTACCTGTAACCGAACCGAAATTTATGGAATGGCAGACTCGGTAATGCAACTGGTGGAATTACTGGTACCACATACGAAGGGTTCAAAGGAAGGTTTTTATGAGTTTGGTTATTTTAAAAACGGCGATCATGCTTTAGAACATTTGTTCCATGTGTCTGCCGGGCTCGATTCTCAAATTCTGGGAGATTATGAAATATTAGGACAGTTAAAAAGAGCTGTTGATGTTTCCAGGTCATACCAGTTAATTGGTCCTGTAATGGATAGAATTTTGAACTTTGTGTATCAGGCATCTAAAAAAATAAAAACCGAAACAGGGCTTAGTGGCGGTACAATATCTGTTTCATTTGCAGCTATTGAATTGCTTCAACAAGTTGTAGGTATTCAGCATAAAAAAGTATTGGTTTTTGGTGCCGGCAAATTTGGTTCAGTCGTTTGTAAAAACTTAAAAACTTATTTACCGGGTACTCCTGTAACCGTAATGAACCGTACCGACCAAACGGCAATGATCTTAGCCAAGGAAAATCAACTTCGTTTTGTGCCTTATGCAGCTATTAAAAACGCAGTTGGCGATGCAGACATAATTATTGTTTGTACAAATGCCGATGAACCCACTTTGCTTCCGCAATATTTTACCGCTAACAATCAAAAGTTAGTGCTCGATCTTTCAGTACCTATGAATACGCATCAGGATGTTATTAATATGCCGGAAATTACGGTTACCGATGTGGATGAAATCTCAAAAACTATTTTAGATAAAACGTTGGTAAAAAGAAAAGCGGAAGTTCCAAAGGCTTTAAGCATTATTGCGTATTATACAAAAGAGTTTAAAACCTGGTTAAGAGAGTATCATTACAGTACGCATTTAAAAGCCTGGAAAGACAAATTACATCAAATTCAGGCTCCTAATATTTTGGGCTGTGAGTTTATGGAGGATAAAGAATTGATTAAAGAAACTGAAAAAGTAGCACGTGCCCAAAAAGCAGTAAAGCAACTGGCAGTAAATCTAAAAATAAAGCATGATAAGGGTTGCCAGTTTATCAATACCATTAACGATTATCTGCAAATGCGTTAATTTATCATGCAACAATCCGTTATAAGAATAGGTACAAGAGAAAGCCAGTTGGCAGTATGGCAGGCAACAAATGTGAAAGAACAGTTGCAAAAAAATGGCCATCAGGCAGAACTCGTTTACATAAAGAGCGAAGGTGATATTGATTTAAAAACACCCCTCTATGCTATGGGAGTACAGGGCGTTTTTACCCGCAGCCTGGATTTAGCTTTATTGAATAACAAAATTGATATTGCTGTACACAGCATGAAAGATGTGCCTATACAATTGCCTCAGGGTATTGTACAGGCCGCCGTATTAGAGCGTGCATCGGATAAAGATATTTTGGTAGTAAATACTTCTTTTTTGGCTTTAAAAAATAGTATTTCTGAGCAGGAGGTATTTAACCGAATTGAAACTTTATTGCAGAACGAATCGTTTACCATTGGTACCAGTAGTGTACGGCGCAAAGCACAATGGTTGTTAAAATATCCGCAACACACTATTGAAAATTTAAGGGGTAATGTAAATACCCGCCTAAAAAAAGTAGCAGCATCTGATTGGGCAGGAGCTATTTTTGCTGCAGCCGGTGTTGAAAGAATTGGAATTAGGCCATTGCACAGTATTAATTTAGACTGGATGATACCGGCACCGGCACAGGGTGCCATCATGGTAGTGGCTCGTGCCGAAGATGAAAAAAGTAACAAAGCCTGTGCGGCACTCAACCATCTGCCAACAGCTATTGCAACAAAAATAGAGCGCGATTTTCTTTCAGCTTTAATGGGAGGTTGTGCTACGCCCATTAGTGCTAAGGCCGAACTGAAGAATAATGAAATTTATTTTAAAGGTAGTATTGTAAACCTGGATGGTGTAAAAGAAATTAAGGTAGAGGAAAATTATCCGCTGGCATTAAAAGACAATGCAGGTTTTATTGCGGCAAAAGCTGTTATTAATAAAGGCGGTAAAGAGATGATTGAAAAATTGAACAATGCCTGATGTTACTAAAAAAATATTAAGTACAACAATGCTCTCTCAGGCAGATATGGAGATGGCTTATGCTAACGGTATCGAGATTACCTGTATCCCGTTTATTACAATTCAACAGTTGCCAGAAAGTGAAATACAACAACAGTTGCCTGAAATGACGGATGATGATGTTTTTGTTTTTACCAGTAAACATGCAGTAGCAGCAATAGAACCTTTAATAAACGGCTTTCAAAATAATACATACTGCATTGCAGGTGCCACGTTACAAGCGGTTACTGCTGCGGGCTTGCAGGTGATAGCTACGGCAGGTGATGCGCAACTACTCATTCAAAAAATACAAATAGAACCGTTAACCCGGTATATATTTTTTTGCGGAAATTTGAGAATGAATACAATTCCTGATTTTTTTAAGGGAAAAAAGGCATCCTTTTACGAAGTAGTTTGTTATAAAAATACACTTAGCCCTAAAATGATTACAGAACATTTTTATGGAGTTATGTTTTTCAGCCCTTCGGGTGCGGAAAGTTATTTTAGTGCCAATGTTGTACAACAACATCAAAAATATTATTGTATTGGCACCACAACTGCGGCGGCGGTACAACAATTTGCTAAAGTAAATATTATAGTTGCAGATGCGCCTAATGCAGCATCAATCATAAAAAAAATCGTGTAGCGTATATGAAGAGAGATATAAGTATAAAAAATGATTTATTAATAAAAGCCTTATTGGGAGAGCAAACAGAGCGTACACCTGTTTGGATGATGCGGCAGGCAGGGCGTTATTTGCCGGAGTATATTAAATTAAGAGAAAAGTATTCTTTTTTTGAACGTTGCCAAACGCCTGAATTAGCCTGCGAAATTACATTACAACCGGTAGATATTATTGGCGTAGATGCGGCTATTTTATTTTCTGATATTTTGGTGGTACCACAAGCTATGGGAATGGAAGTGCAATTGGTAGAAAAGCTTGGGCCTTTATTGCCCCAGCCTATAAAAACCGAAAGCGATTTAAACAGATTACGGGAGCCGGATGTAAATGAAGGTTTGGGTTATGTTTTTGATGCCATAAAACTCATTAAACAGGAGCTTAACGGCCGTGTTCCATTAATTGGTTTTGCCGGTGCTCCATGGACACTGCTCTGCTACATGGTACAGGGTAAAGGTTCTAAAACTTTTGATGAAGCTAAAGCATTTTGTTATCAGCAGCCACAATTGGCACATCAATTATTACAAAAAATTACAGATACTACTATTGCCTATTTAAAAGGCCAGGTAGCTGCCGGGGCAGATGCTATACAATTGTTTGATAGCTGGGGCGGGTTGTTGGGTAAAAAAGATTTTGAAATATTTTCATTATACTATATCCGGCAAATTGTAAATGCCCTGAAAGATGAAATTCCCGTAATTGTATTTGCAAAAGGAGCCTGGAACTCATTGCCGGAGATGGCGGCCACCGGTACTCATGGTTTGGGTATTGACTGGTGTATTGAACCGCATACGGCCAAACAATTAGCCGGGCCCTCTGTAACCTTGCAGGGCAATTTTGATCCGGCTAAATTATTGGCACCTGTTTCAGGAATAAAAAAAGAAGTAAAAGAAATGCTACAGGCCTTTGGCAAAGAAAGGTATATTGCTAATTTAGGGCATGGCATTTTGCCGAATGTGCCGGTAGATCATGCAAAAGCTTTTGTAGAAGCGGTGAAAGAATTTAAGTGGTCGTAAATTTGAGATGTGAGATGCCTGATTGATGATGTGTTAATTTTGTGATATAAAACTGTTATTATGGATAGTGTACAATTGCAAAATAGAACAAAAAAATTTCATATTGACATCATTAAACTTTGCGATAGGTTTCCCAAAAATGCTGTAGGGTTTGAAGCAGCTAATAAAACCGGCAGGTTCTGTAGGAGCAAATTACAGAGCAACGGTCAGAGCAAAATCTGCTGCAGATTTTTTATATAAAATTGAGGTTGTTTTGGAAGAAGCTGATGAAAGCCATTATTGGCTTGAGGTTGTAAGAGATTCGGGATTGGGCGCAAGTGGAGAACTCGATAGATTGATACAGTAGGCCAATGAGTTAACTGCAATCTTTGCAGCAACAGATAAAACAAACAAATCGAAAATTAATAGTGATAAGTATCATACATCCTAAATCATACATCATACAATGTATCTTCAAAAACGAAATCGAATACTAAGACAATCTGCAGCCATAAGGTCAATGGTAGCAGAAACGGTTTTAACCCCCAACGATTTTATTGCACCTTTATTTATTGATGAGGGCGAAAACCTTAAAACAGAAATATCTTCCATGAAAGGGTATTATCGCAATAGCTTAGATAATACGATAAAAGAAGTTAAGGAGTTGTGGAGCATGGGCATTCAATCTGTATTGCTTTTTGTAAAAGCGGCCGATGCCGTAAAAGATAATACCGGAAAGGAATCGTGGAACCCGGATGGGTTAATGCAGCGCAGCATTAAGGCTATTAAAGATGCCGTTCCGGAAATGGTAGTGATGACGGATGTAGCCTTAGACCCCTACTCGCAATATGGGCATGATGGTATTGTAGATGTAGAAAAAGGAACAATTTTAAATGATGAAACCGTAGCGGCTTTAACAAAAATGAGCCTTTCGCATGCAGCAGCCGGAGCCGATTTTATTGCGCCAAGTGATATGATGGATGGCCGCATTGGAGCCTTTCGTAAAGCCTTGGAAGAGGGCGGTTACATCAACGTAGGTATTATGAGCTACTCGGCAAAATATGCCAGTTGTTTTTATGGCCCTTTCAGGGATGCTTTAGATAGTGCGCCCGGTTTTGGCGATAAAAAAACCTATCAGATGAATTATGCCAATCGCATAGAAGCCATTAACGAAACCTTACAGGATGTAGAACAGGGTGCCGATATTGTGATGGTAAAACCGGCGATGGCTTATCTCGATATTATTAGAGAAGTAAAAAATGCCGTAACTGTTCCGGTATCGGCCTATCATGTAAGCGGCGAGTATGCTATGATAAAAGCAGCCGCAGAAAAAGGTTGGTTAGATGAAGGTAAAGCCATTATAGAAAGTCTTACGGCTATTAAACGTGCCGGAGCCGATCTGATTGCTACTTATTTTGCAAAAGATGCCGTGAGGTTGATGAAGGGCTGATGGGGAATGGTTGATGGTTCATAGTTTCATGGATTATAAAAAGTAAAATGATATAGGGCGTTTAGGTTTGAAGATTTGAAGGTATTTCACATAGCGGTAGATTTGTCTAATGAGATAGATTCGCTTACCAATGCTTTCCCATCAAAAGAAAAATTTAGCCTTTTATCACAAATAAAAAGGGCAGCAGATTCTGTTGTTTTAAATATTGCTGAGGGGTCTACCGGCCAAACTATTCCGGAGTATAAAAGATTTTTGAATATATCTTTGCGTTCAGCTATCGAGGTTGTTGCAGCATTGTATCTTGCTTTTAAAAGGAATTATATTACAGAAGAACAACACAAGAAATTATATGCAGATTATGAGATGCTGGTAAAGATGATTACAAAACTTCGCAACTCACTATGAACCATGAACTATTAACTATTAACTCTATTCCCATGAACTTAATTAATAAATATAATATTCCCGGTCCCCGTTACACCAGTTACCCAACGGTGCCGTATTGGGAGGAAGATACATTCACTCCGGAAAAATGGAAAGAAACAGTTGTCCGCAGCTTTAACGAAACCAACGATAAGGAAGGCATTAGTATTTATATTCATTTACCTTTTTGTGAAAGCCTTTGTACTTTTTGTGCCTGCCATAAAAGAATTACAAAACAACACGGCGTTGAAACGCCTTATATAGAAACGGTATTGAAGGAATGGAAAATGTATGTAGAACTGTTAGGAAAAAAACCGAAAATAAAAGAACTGCATTTAGGTGGTGGAACACCAACCTTTTTCAGTCCGGAAAATTTAATGCTTTTATTAAACGGAATATTTGCTTTAGCAGATATTGATGCTAATCCGGAATTTAGTTTTGAAGGCCATCCTAATAATACTTCGTTAGAGCATTTAAAAACCTTATACAGCTTAGGTTTCAGACGTTGTAGCTTTGGTGTGCAGGATTATGATTTCAAAGTTCAGAAAACCATCAATCGCATTCAGCCTTTCGAAAAAGTACAGCAAGTTACCCGTTGGGCTCGGGAGTTAGGTTATACCAGTATTAGTCATGATTTGGTATTTGGCCTGCCGCACCAAACCTGGGAAAGTATGGCTGCAACAATTGAAAAAACAAAATCGCTAAAACCGGATCGGATTGCCTTTTACTCCTATGCCCATGTGCCTTGGATTAAAGGCGTGGGACAACGAGGTTTTGATGAATCTGATTTGCCTTCGCCCGAACTAAAAAGGGAATTGTACGAAAAGGGAAAAACCCTTTTAGAGGCTTTGGGTTATGTTGAAATTGGCATGGATCATTTTTCATTGCCTACCGACACTTTGCATCAGGCCATGCAGGAAAAAACCATTCACCGTAATTTTATGGGATATTCATCCTCCTCAACGCAGCTAATGATTGGTTTGGGAATGTCTGCCATCAGCGATAGCTGGTATGCTTTTGCCCAAAATGATAAATCGGTAGAAGCATATACAGAAAGGGTGAATGCCGGTGAACTACCGGTATTTCGCGGGCATATTTTAAATGAAGAAGATTTAATTGTCCGCCGCCATATTTTAAATATTATGTGCCATCTTAAAACCAATTGGCAAGGGGCGGCAATGCATTTACCGGAAATGCCGGCAGTATTAGAACGTTTGGAAGAAATGAAGCAAGACGGCCTGCTAAACTTTGATGATACAAGTTTGCATGTAACAGAAAAAGGAAGAACATTTGTACGTAATATTGCCATGGCATTCGATTTGAGGATGATACGCAAGCAGCCTCAAACACGTATTTTTTCAATGACAGTATAACGGGTTTTTTAAAACAGCATTATGGTTATAGAGGTTCCTTTTAATAAATCAAGATTGATCCGGCAGTTAATTATTTTTACTTTAGCAATGTTGCTATTTACGTTCATGGCCATCAGGCCGGAATTATTTGTAAAAACAGGAACTGGCGGCTTTGTAAAAGTAGTGGGCTATATCGGCTCCTTTATTTTTATTATTTGTACGGCCTTTGTAGCACAAAAAGTTTTTAACAAAAAGCCCGGGTTGATATTAGATAACGAAGGCATAGTAGATAATTCATTGGGTGTGATGTTTGCAAAGCTTTACTGGAAGCAGGTTACAGCAGTAGAACAATTAGAAAGTGAGGGTAAATATTATATTAGAATATCAATAAAAGATCCGGAAAAATATATTGCTGCCGAAAAAAACCCGATGAAACGAAGAATGTTGGAACTAAATTACGGAACGCTTAAAACACCTGTTAATATAGTTACAGAGCGCTTAAAAATAAACCATGATGAATTATTTGCTAGAATACAAAACTTGACCCGGGATTATGGAAGCATAGAAAAAAATAATCCTAAAACAACAATCAACATATAAAAACGTCATCTCGAACGAAACGAAGTGGAGTGAGAGAACTCCTTATTACTGAGATTATAAAATAATTTAAATAGCGGATTGTATCAATCATCATTCTTTAATAGCTAAAAGAAATATTTTAATTTATTATGTACACATATCAGTCAAGCAAAACATTATTCGAAAGAGCACAACAAAGTATTCCCGGCGGTGTCAATTCTCCTGTAAGGGCATTTAAAAGCGTAGGCGGTACGCCCGTATTTATTAAAAAAGCTAATGGTGCTTATTTGTATGATGTGGACGGCCAAAAATATATTGATTATATCGCTTCTTGGGGGCCTATGATATTGGGTCATGCGTATGAACCGGTAATAGAGGCTATACAGCAAAAAGTAACCGACTCTACTTCCTTTGGTGCACCCACCGAATTAGAAATTCAAATGGCAGAATTAATAAAAAGTATGGTGCCAAATGTAGATTTAATTAGAATGGTGAACAGCGGTACTGAAGCTTGCATGAGTGCCTTACGTGTTGCTCGCGGCTATACGGGCAAAAATAAATTTATAAAATTTGAAGGTTGCTATCACGGCCATGCTGATCCTTTTCTGGTAAAAGCCGGTAGCGGGGTAGCCACTTTTAATATACAAACGGTGCCGGGAATTACTGCCGGTGCGGCTAACGATACATTGACCTGTGCCTATAACGATATGGAAGGCGTGAGGCAATTAGTAGCGGAAAATAAAGGAGAAATTGCGGCCATTATTATTGAACCTGTTGCCGGCAATATGGGATGTGTTTTACCAAAAGAAGGGTTTTTGCAAGGCATACGAAAAATATGCGATGAAGAAAATATTGTATTGATTTTTGATGAGGTGATGACTGGTTTCAGGCTGGCATTGGGTGGCGCACAGGAAAAATTTTCTGTTGATGCAGATTTGGTAACCTATGGCAAAGTAATTGGTGCCGGTATGCCGGTAGGGGCTTTTGGCGGCAAAAAACACATTATGGAGGTGGTAGCCCCATTAGGCGGCGTTTATCAGGCGGGTACTTTAAGCGGTAACCCCATTGCCATGATTGCCGGTTATACTTTGTTAAATGAATTGAAAGCAAACCCTCCGCTGTTGGCAGAATTAGATGCCAAAACCGAATACCTGAAAGATGCTTTACAGAAAGTGTTACAGCAGTGGGGTGGGGCATACCAGCTAAACCATATTGGCAGTATGTTAAGTATTTTCTTTACAGAAAACCCGGTTACGAATTTTACCGATGCTGCCGCATCTGATATTAATTTCTTTAAAAAATTCTTTCATGCCATGCTTAAGCGTGGTATTTATTTGCCGCCATCTGCTTTTGAAAGCTGGTTTTTAAATAATGCCCTTACAACCGACGATTTAGATGTTACAGTAAATGCCGTAAAAGAAAGTTTGGATGAGGTGGGGTAGCTTTGTTTTAAATATGCATTTAGCTTTTCCTTGAGAAAAATGTACTCTGCTAATTTGTTGTTTACGAAAACCGTATTTTTACAATACAACAACAAAACAAATTATGGTTCAGATATTTACTACAAAAGGAACACAACAAATTACAGATAGAATTAATCAACTAACACCGCAATCGCAACCGCAATGGGGGCAGATGAATGTAGCGCAAATGCTGGCGCATTGTAATGTTACATACGAACTGGTTTACACCGATAAACATCCACGCCCTAAAAATCCGGTGATGAAATGGGTGTTAAAATCATTTGTAAAAAAAGTAGTGGTCAATGAAGAACCCTATAAAAAAAATATGCGCACAGCACCTCATTTTCTCATTACATCCGAAAGAGATTTTGAACAGGAAAAGCAACGGCTAATAGCGCATATAAACAAAACGCAGGAATTGGGTGCCGAATATTTTGATGGAAAAGAATCCCATTCCTTTGGTGTGCTAACAGCTAAGGAATGGAACAATATGTTTGCCAAGCATTTAGATCATCATTTAAGTCAGTTTAGTGTGTAATCTGTTTCGCTAATAGAAATCTCCAGTATAATGAAACCAACTGTACTATTTTTTATCATTTGCATAGCTATAATCGCTACTTCTTGTAAAACTACCAAACAAAGCAGTTACAATAAAAAATTAGCTGAACAATTAGGTGCCGATGAGTATGGGATGCGCACTTATCAGTTAGTAATTTTAAAAACCGGAAAAACCATAATTAATGATAAAGATTCGGTGAGTAAAATTTTTAGGGGGCATTTAGATAATATTACAAAACTGGCTGATGCCGGAAAGTTGATAATTGCCGGGCCTTTTGGTAAAAACGACCATAATTTTAGGGGGCTTTATATTTTTAAAACCAATAAAGCAGAAACGGAAACCCTGTTACAAACAGATCCCGCAATTCGTTCGGGCTTATTAACGCCAGAAGTTTATCCTTGGTATGGTTCTGCGGCCTTGGAAATGTATTTGCCGTATAGTAAGCAAATTGAAAAAGTAGCCCCGTAGTTATTTTAATGTTATGCATTTCCCAAACTTCCTTATATTTGCGCCCGGCAGGTCTCATACGGCCAGCTCCTGCTGAATCTCCCCAGGACCGGAAGGTAGCAAGGATAGGCGGTTGTAGCGGCGCGATGTGAGTAGCCTGCCTTTTTTCTATCTATTTCCCTTAACTTTATATCATATTATTTGTTTAAGTAACTTTTATTTATTTTACTCTAAATTCAACTACGTATGAAATTCTTTATAGACACTGCCAATCTGGAGCAGATTAAAGAAGCGAACGATTTGGGGATTCTTGACGGTGTAACTACCAACCCCTCGTTAATGGCCAAGGAAGGCATTAAAGGCACAGAAGCTGTGATGAAGCATTACGAAACCATTTGCGAAATGGTGGATGGGGATATTAGTGCCGAAGTAATAAGCACCGATACCGCAGGTATTATTGAAGAAGGAAAAAAACTGGCTGCTATACACCCTAATATTGTGGTAAAAGTTCCCATGATTAAAGATGGCGTAAAAGCTATAAAATGGTTTAGCGATAATGGCATAAAAACCAATTGCACTTTAGTGTTTAGCGCAGGCCAGGCCATATTGGCTGCCAAAGCCGGTGCTACTTATTTGTCGCCGTTTATTGGCCGTATTGATGATACCGGTTGGGAAGGCATTCAGCTTATTCAGCAAATTGCCAATATTTTTACAATACAGGGTTATAAAACAGAAATCTTGGCAGCATCTATACGTAATACCAATCATATTATTCAGTGTGCCGAAGCTGGTGCCGATGTAGTAACCAGTCCGCTGGAACCCATATTAGGTTTATTAAAACATCCTTTAACGGACAACGGCCTAGCTAAGTTTTTAGAGGATGCTAAAAAATTTCAATAGATTTTTATGACGGCCTTACAGGGTTATAACCTTGTAGGGCTTTGTTTTTACAAATGAACGTTTCTTCTTTCATAGCCAACAGGATTGCATTCAATCAGCAAAGTTCATTTTCCCGTTTTATCATCAGGCTTTCTATTATTGCTACAATTATAAGCGTAGCAGTCATGATTATTACACTGGCTTTTGCCAATGGTTTTCAGCAAAAAGTAAGCGAAAAGGTTTTTAGCTTTTGGGGGCATATCCGCTTGCAGGAGGCATTGTTGTACCAGTCTGTTTTGGCCGAAGAAATGCCTATTGAGGCTAATGACTCCGTAGTACAGGAAATAAAAAAGAACCCGGAGGTGAGCACCGTTCATCCTTTTGCAACAAGGTATGCTATTTTAAAAACAGCTGATGATCTGGAAGGTGTAATGGTTAAAGGGCTTGACAGTACTTATCGTTTTAACCATATTGAAGATTTTATGGTTGCCGGGAAACCGATTCAATTTAATGATAGCACTTATAGCCGGGAAATAATGATTTCTAAACCAACAGCCGATGCTATGGGCTTGAAAGTTGGCAGCCGTGTATTTATTTACTTTATCAGGCCAGACAGAAGCCTACGGCCCGACCGCCTTACCATTACCGGCATTTACAAAACCGGTATTGAAGAATATGATAAAACCTTTGCACTGGCTGATATAAAATTGATACAACGCCTCAACGACTGGCAGCCCAACCAAATTGGAGGCTATGAGATATTTATAAACGATTATAAAAAAATTGATTCGGTAACTGAGCAACTGTATAACCTGCCACAAATGCCCGCATCCTGGTCGGCGGTAAGCATACAAAGTATTACACCCAATATTTTTGACTGGTTAAATATGCAGGATGTAACCCGTAATGTGCTGATGGTAATTATGGTGGTGGTAGCTGTTATTAACCTCATCACCTGTCTTATTATACTGGTACTGGAACGGATGCGGATGATTGGTGTTTTAAAAGCCATTGGTGCCAGCAACTGGCAGGTGCAGAAAATATTTTTACGGCAAAGCCTGATTATTACGCTTACAGGTATTACCGGCGGTATAGTATTTGCGTTGGCATTACTGTGGTTACAAGTAAAAACCGGGTTTATAAGGTTAAATGAAGAAGCCTACTATTTAGATAAAGCAGCCGTTAAAATAAGCCCCATGGAAATTTTAATAATTGGAGGCAGTACATTTTTGGTTTGTTTTTTGGTATTAATGATACCTACCTATATTGTAAAAAAAGTACAACCGGTAAAAGCCATTCACTTTAGGTAGTGCTTTGTAAATATTTGCTATACAATATGCGAAAGTATAATTCCGGTGGCTACGGCAGCATTTAATGATTCGGCCTGACCAAAACGCTCAATGGTGATTTTTTGAGACAGGTAAGGAACAATAGGTGCTCTTATGCCCTTCGATTCGTTACCAATTACCAATAATCCGTTGCTAATACAACCATAGGACTTTAAAGGAATACCTTCCAGCATAGCTCCATATATAATACTCTCTTTTTGTAATGGTATCCATGCTGATAAATCGGTATAAAAAATTTCAGCTCTAAAAATACTCCCCATACTGGCTTGTACTACTTTATGATTGTAAACATCAGCACAATCATCGCTACAAATAATCTGTGTAATGCCAAACCAGTCTGCAATACGAATAATTGTACCCATATTGCCGGGGTCTTGTATGCCATCTAACACTAACGACAATACTTTTTTGTTTAGCACCATAGTATTTTTAGGAATCTCCACTAAAGCCAGTACCTGATTAGGTGTTTTTAATTGCGAAATTCTTTTCAAATCAGCATCGGAAACAGCAGTTACATTAATTTGATGGCTTTGATTGTCCTTAACATCAATCCAATCCTGCGTAGCAAAAATTTTTTTAATCCTTGCAACGGGATTGTTTAAAGCTTCTTCTATAATTTTGGGTCCTTCGGCAATAAATAAATTTTCTTGCTGTCTGAATTTTTTTTGGTATAAACTTTGAATATATTTGACTTCGGCTTTGCTAATCATATTGTGCTGTAAATTTTAAATTGAATCAACTGATACGATTATACAAAAATATACATCTTGTTATACTACCCTTGTTAATGGTAGGTTTTTTTTCTTCCTGTACCATTTTTACTGTTGTAAAAAACAGACCTGATAATGTACCTTTTATTTTTGATACAAAAATTGATGTGTTGGGTGATGATTTAACTAAAGAGGAAAAAGTAAGATTAGAATCAGGATTGTATGAGCAATTAGACGACAGCATTAAGGCGAGAAAAGAAGATAAAGTAATATTTGCTGTGTTAAAAAAACCTGTAGGCTTAGATAGCAGCTTAATAAGCAAATCCATGCAATACATGCAATATTATTTGCAGGGAGAAGGTTATTTTGACGACTCGATTAACTTTACAACAGCGGTTAGACCTAATAAGGGACAGTTAAGAACCTATATTGATTTACAGGTATGGCCGGGCAAAGTAACCAGAATTGATTCCTTATCCTATACCTTAAGAGATGATTCTTTACAAAAACTAACAGAACAACATCTACAACAGGCAATTATAAAAAAGAACGATCCTTTTACACAGGGAGCCATATCATCCGAGTTAGACCGGCTGGTATCCTTATACAAAGAAAACGGCTATTTTAAATTTAACAGAAACCTGTTATATGGGTTATGGGATACATTAGACATGTCTTTATTACAACCCACTTTTGACCCTTTTGAACAGGCAGAAAGAATAAGAGTTCTTAGGGAACGCTTATTGCACCCTACGGCAAACCTCGATATTAGACTAAGGCAGGTGAACGATACATCCCTTATAAAAAAATATTATGTGGGCGATGTATATGTATATCCTGATGCCAAAGCCGACACTACAATGGGTAATAGAACCGAAGTAAAATCGGGTGATGTAACAATTATTCAACATTATAATAAGTTTAAGCCTAAAATATTTGAACCCAATATTTATTTAAAGCGGGGAGACTTATACAATCAACGTCGTTACCTAAGAACCTTGAACCGCTTTAACAGTTTGGGTAGTTGGCGGCTGGTGGATATTGGTTGGGACACTACCCGCCGTATGGGACAGGATACAATTGATTTTATTGCCAGGCTCATTCCGGCACCCAAGTATAGTTTTTCTACCAATTTTGAAGGAAGCTTTAACCAACAAAGCGTTATTTCAAATAATTTTTTCGGGTTGGGTCTTAATATTGGTGTTCAAAACAGAAATTTTTTAAGAGGAGCCAATACGGCCACCAGTAATTTACGCTATGGGATTGAGCTGGGTGCCTTAGATAAGGGAGATTTAATTCAAACCCAGCAGATAAGCCTTTCTAACAGCGTGCTATATCCCCGCTTTGTTTTTCCCGGCTTTACAAAATTCAAAAATAATTTTTCAGGCTATATTAATTCAATATTAAGTATAAATGTTGCCAATACCGAAAGAAGAAAACTTTATAATTTAACTACCATTAATACAAATTGGGGGTACGATTTTAGCTGGCGGGCTAAAAATTATGATGCCAATAACAAAACATATAATCTAAACGTTAAGATTCCTAATATTGAGTATTCCTATTTAGTAAGAAGGGACAGCCTCAATAAATTAATTCAGCGAAACCCGTCAATAAGAAACATGTTTTCCGATGGATTGGTAACTTCTGTAATTGGTAAATTTACAATGCCCTGGAGCAGTAAGAACAACCATATAACAAACGTGTTTAAAACTAATATTGAGATTTCGGGCTTATTAACAGGAATGATACCCAGTAAATTTATCGACTCGCAATTATACCGTTTTGTAAAAATAGATTTTGAATACGCAAAGATGTACAAATGGGCTCAATCGGCATTGGTACTAAGAGGATTTGCAGGGTTGGGTTATGAGTTTAATTTTACGGCTAATCCCAATAAAAGATCACAGCTCCCGTTTTTTAAACAATATTACAGCGGTGGCCCCAATAGCATGCGTGCCTGGCAATTGAGGCGGCTGGGGCCGGGTTCTACAGTACAGTATTTTAACGGAAGCAATAGCGATCCATCACGGATAATTATTCCGGACAGGTTTGGTGATATGCAATTAGAAGCCAATATAGAATACAGGGTGCCATTATTTGCTATGGCAGGAATACCTGTAAACGGAGCACTGTTTACCGATGTAGGAAATGTTTGGCTCTTGAAAAAAACAGCTGGTTTACCAGATGAAAGGTTTAATTTATCGCGTTTGGGAACAGAT
>JBKEEB010000071.1:0-19756 GCA_047975735.1 Niabella sp. | reverse complement strand
TTTTAATTGGTGAATATTTTATGAAGCAGCCTGATACCGCATCGGTTTTTGAAAGTTTTGTAACAGCACTAAAATCTAAAAGTCAGGAGTAAAGAGATTGTATGCCGCCGGAATTAAAAATAAAGGTTTGTGGTATGACGCAATTGCAGCAGGTGCATCAACTTATTGCCATGCAGGTGGATTATGCCGGTTTTATTTTTTATGATAAATCGCCTCGGTATGTAGTAGGTAAAATGCTACCGGAAGATTTTAATAATATACCAATAGATATAAAGAAAGTTGGTGTGTTTGTAAACGAAACCGTTAAAAATATTTTAAGTATAGTACACACTTATGGTTTGAATTATGTGCAATTACATGGCGATGAGACTTCGGATTTTTGTAAAGAATTAGCTGCCGAAGTTCCGATTATAAAAGCTTTTCGGGTTTCGGATAAAGAGGATATTTTGAAAATTACAAAACCCTATATGGATAGTGCAGCCTATTTTCTTTTTGATACGAAGGCTGCAGCATATGGGGGAACAGGTAAAAAATTTAACTGGAAAGTATTTGAAAATGTTCAAATAGGGAAACCTTGGTTTTTAAGTGGTGGTATTGGTCCGGAGGATAGTTTTTTAGTGAATGAGTTTATAAAGAATGGCAATGCTAAGGAGTTATTGGCATTAGACTTAAATAGTAAATTTGAAACAGAACCGGGTGCAAAGGATATGAACTTACTGAGCGATTTTGTAAGGCAATATAAATTTTAGCGGCGTTGGTTGAGGATAACTAAAATTTATCTTTTAAAATTTTTGCTGCTATTTTATCAATGGGTAATGTCATTACACCTTCATTAAAGTAATCCCAGTCAATAAATCTAAAAATTTCACCAACTGTTTCGGGATAAACGGGCATACCGTTATTTACCGGCAAAGCCAATTCTTTAACAGGATGTATGATGTAGTAGATAGAAATAATTTGATGGCTATTATTAAAAGCCGATTGTTGAAAAAAATCTGTTGTATATAAATGCTCTGAAATTTCTACATCTATATTCAGTTCTTCTTTACATTCTCTGATTAAGCAATCCCTTGTACCTTCGCCCAGCTCTAACCCACCTCCGGGAAATTTGGTAACGGTTATGTTTTTATTATAAATTCTTTCATCGCTAACAAGTACCTGCTTTTGCTTGTTTATTAGTACCCCGTAAACTCTGATGTTGAAGGATGTTAGCATATTTATCGCATTTTTTTTCTTAAAGCGAAATAGCCGGTAAAAATGCAGAATAAAATTGATATGGCTGATATGATGTAAAAAGCCGTTTTCGACTGTTCAATTCCGTTGCTAATGTTCATACCAAAAATACTTGCCAATAGTACCGGTATGGTAAGAGCAATGGTAGCAATGGTAAGCCTTTTTAGTACTTCGTTTTGATTATTGGCAATAATGCTGGCAAAGGCATCCATAGAACTACTTAAAATATTGGTATAAATATTGGCCATTTCAAGTGCCTGCGAATTGTCAACGATCAAATCTTCTAACAATTCATTTTCATCATCATTCAATTTTAAAAAATTGGTACGAAGCATTTTGGCAAGCAGCATCTCATTAGAGCGTAATGCAGTAACAAAATACACCAGGCTCTTTTGAATTTTCATCAGTTCAAGCAATTGCTCGTTTTTATTGGCATCATACAGTCTTTGTTCAATAATATTGCGCTTTTGATTTATTTCTTTTAAGTGATCCATATAGTTTTGAATCACTTTTTCAATAATTTTTAAAACCATCATTCCTCTTTTCTCGGGTTGATTATTTTGAAAAGAAGTAAGTATTTTTTTGATAGCGGGGTTTTCAAAAGAATTAACGGTTACAATTTGGTTGTGTGTAAGAATAATGCTGATGGGGATAGTGATATAATTGGCATCACTTTCGTTAAAGGAATGATTTTCTGTGGGCGTTTTAATAACTACTAAGCGCACGTTATCATCCTCCTCATAGCGGCTTCTTTCATCAATATCCAAAGAGTCTGTAAGAAAGTCGATAGGAATTTCTAAATCTTCAGAAAGTGTACGAAATTCTTCTTGCTTTAATGGCGGTAGTACATTTACCCAAATATCGTTTTCCGGTTCTTCTACCTCTACGGTTTGGTGGTTAATATTTTTAAAATACTTTATCATAATTTTATAACACTATCTCTCCTTCAAACACTTTTTTTGCAGGCCCTTTCAGCCAAATATCGGTATAGCTGCCATCTTTGTGTCGTATATAATTTACCGAAAGATGTCCGCCTAATACGTCAATTTCTAATTTGTTAGAACCGTCTTCTTTTTGGAAAAAAACGAGTGCCGCCGCTGTAACCCCCGTTCCGCAGGCAAAAGTTTCATCTTCAACGCCACGCTCATAGGTTCTTACAATCAGGTTATGATCATCTTTTTTCTCAACAAAATTTACGTTAATACCATCCTTTTTAAAATCATTATTATTCCTGATTTTCCTTCCCAATGTTACTACATTTAAGTCCATTACATGCGTAGTTAGTTGTACATAATGTGGCGATCCTGTATCTAAAACATCATCATTGTAGTATTTTGAAATGCTTTTTACGTCTTTCATTTTTAATGAAACAAGACCTTCTTCATCGTGAATGCAGGCCTCGTGTTGCCCGTCAACAGCCAAAAAATGATACGCTTTTTTATATATGCCCATGTCCTTGGCAAACTGTACAATGCATCGGCCTCCGTTCCCACACATACTTCCCTGCTGCCCGTCTGCATTATAATATACCATTTCAAAATCGTATTCTTCTTTTTGGTTCAATTGCATAAAACCATCAGCACCAATGCCAAATCTTCTGTCGCATATATCTTTTATAACTGTTGCGGACAAATTGTTGTATGAGCCTTCGCGATTGTCAACTAAAACAAAATCGTTGCCGGTTCCTTGATATTTAAAAAATTTTAATTTCATGTACTGGTAAAAATAATTTACAATCCTACAAAAATAAAAGAAATAGCCTGAGATTTTTGTATTTCAAATATATCAATGTGTAAACCTTACAAGTTGCCCGCTTGTTAAAATTCGGTACTGAAGATTTGGAGGAATTTTAGTATAAGTTTTTCTATAGCAGCCTTACTGTCTTTGCTAAATTCTTTATTAATACGATTTGCAACAATAGCATTTAAAGCCAGGCAATGATGACCTAACAATTTTCCTAAACCAAAAATAGCGGATGTTTCCATTTCAAAATTTGTAATACGGTGCTGGCCAAAACTAAAATCGGTCAGCCTGTCAATTAGTTGTGGATTTTTTACACCTAACCTTAACACACGCCCTTGCGGGCCGTAAAAACCTGGGCATGTAACTGTAATGCCTTGATGAAAACCTAATGCAAAATGTTTAAGCAGCGATGGGGAAGCTCCCGTAATATAAGGGCTGCTAACAATGCCCTGTAACTGCACATGTGTAGAAAATGCTTGTATAAGTTGCCTTTCCTCTTCGTTTTGCTCGTGCCGATAAAAATTGAGTAAATTATCCAAGCCCAATCCATGTGTGGAGGCTACAAATTCATCTACCGGAATATCGCCTTGTAAAGAACCCGATGTACCTACACGAATGATATTTAAAGGTGTAAGGATTGGCTTAATCTCGCGGGTTTCTAAATTGATATTCACTAATGCATCCAGTTCGTTCATTACAATATCAATATTATCGGGCCCTATGCCACTTGAAAGCACGCTGAGTCTTTTACCATTAATCAATCCTGTATGTGTTACAAATTCTCTATGTTGTCGTTTAACTTCTATAGTATCAAAATGTTTGCTAAATTCCTGTACACGGTCAGGATCGCCAACAGTAACAACGGTTTGGGCTAATTCTTCTGGCCTCAGGTCAAGATGATATACGGCTCCTCGATTGTTAATAATTAGTTCCGATTCTGCTATTCTGCTCATAGAAATATTATTATTGTGAATAAAAAATATTTAACAAAAATACCCTATTTTTGCAAGCCTTCAAACAATAATTGGTCTCATGGCCGAGTGGTTAGGCAGAGCTCTGCAAAAGCTCGTACAGCGGTTCGAATCCGCTTGAGACCTCAGAATAAGAATCCGTAATGCAATCGTGTTGCGGATTTTTTTTTGATGAATTGATGAAAAAGAAGATTAGGCAGAGCTCTTCCGCCGCGGCGGATCGTACAGCGGTTCGAATCCGCTTGAGACCTCAGAATATTAGCCGTAACAAAATATTGTTGCGGCTTTTTTTTGCAGTTTTTTAATGAGTAAGATGCTCGCTTACGCTTTAACAATAATTAGTAAATTCAGCTATATATATTGAATTGTAACAATTGTTACCAAGTAATAATTACTATTGCCTGAAATTTGGCTCTATGAATTTTATAACAAAAAATAAACTTTTACTTCTTGGTGTAATTGTGGGGGCTGTACTGGGATATGTATATTATTATTTTATAGGTTGTGCAAGTGGTTCTTGTGCCATTACTTCCCGTCCTTTTAATAGTACTTTGTATGGTGCCGTTATGGGAGCCTTGTTATTTACATCTTTTAAAAAATAAATAATGGAAAAAAGAATTACAATAATTGATGTACGTACTCCGGGAGAATTTATGGGCGGTAATGTAGCCGGGAGTGTTAATATTCCTCTTGATGAGTTGGAAGCGCGCATTGACGAAATTAAGCAAATGCCCGAACCCATAGTACTTTGTTGTGCCAGTGGCAACAGAAGTGGGGCAGCAGCAAACTATCTTAAAAGTGTTGGGGTTGATTGCACAAATGGTGGTAGTTGGTTAGATGTAAATTTTAAAATCAACAATAATTAAAATAAACTATGTTACAAGCTATTAAAAATCTGTTAGGCATGGGTCCTAAAGTTGACCTAAAAGAAATGGTTAAAAACGGAGCTCAGATTATTGATGTAAGAACTAAAGGCGAATATCAGGGAGGTCATATAAAAGGATCTGTAAATATTCCGTTGCAGGGGCTTTCGGGCAGTCTTTCAAAAATAAAAAAAGACAAACCGGTTATCACATGTTGTGCTTCGGGTATGCGCAGTGCTTCAGCCAAGAGTATTCTAAAATCAAATGGTTTTACCGAAGTGTATAACGGCGGTGGTTGGATGAGCTTACAAAATAAAATCAGTTAAAAGTGATTGATTTTTATGCATCTCAATTAAAATCGACAAAAACAAAAAATATGATGAAGCGTTTTATGATAATGGCAACAGCAGCCATTGTTTTGGGAAGTTGTAATCTTGATGAACCGCAGACAACTGCATCAGGAGCTGTACCACAGTCGGCAACCAATTTTTTACTTTCGGCCTTAGCCTTTAGCGATAAAATAAATGCTATCTCACAAGCAACTATTATTGATGTAAGAACTGCCGAAGAGTTTGCTACCGGGCATTTAGCTGCAGCAAAAAATATGAATATTGATGATCCCGATTTTGAATCATCTATAAAAACATTTGATAAAACAAAACCGGTTTTTGTTTATTGCCTGAGTGGCGGACGAAGTGCTGCTGCTGTTAGAATAATGCGTTTAGAAGGGTTTAAGGATGTATATGATTTGCAGGGAGGCCTGATGGCCTGGCGGGCAGCTAACCTTCCAGTAAGTTCCGGAGAAGTACAGGCAATGGAGCAGGGAATGTCGATGCAGCAGTTTACACAGTTTACAAGCTCAAAAAAGCCGGTATTAGTAGATTTTTATGCTGATTGGTGTGCACCATGTAAAAGAATGGAACCTTATATCAGCGAGATGTTGGTTACTATGAAAGAGGAATTAACGGTTTTGCGCATTAATGCTGATGAAAATCCGCAACTGTGTAGTACGCTTGGCATTAATTCTCTACCGTATTTACAACTATATAAAAATAATCAGGTAGCGTGGTCTAATAAGGGGTACATCAGTAAAGAAGATTTGTTGAAGGCAATCCAATAACTAACAACACTACTTCATTAATCTACTGGTTCAACAAATATTTAAAATCATCAAAAGTCTTTCTGTAAGTGTACGATTTTTTGTAATAATTTCTGCATGTTTTCACCTTTGGTTTTATTTGCTGCATCTCTGTAATGCTATTGTAGAGCATAACCTATAGAAGGGGCAAAAAATAATATCAACTCATCTTATACAATAACTTTTTTACTAACCTGAAGTTGGTGGCGGTTGATAATAAGATTAATAATAATGCTATAAGCAGTACAATCCAATGTACAAACGATGACAACTCCGGCCGGTTAAACATTATAAATTGATGAAAGGCCCATTGCATAATTTGTGTCAGTATCAATGCTGCCAATACAATTATAATATATACCGGAATAAATCTTTTGGATACATTTTTACTCAACCAGCCCGGCGAATATCCTAAAGTGAGTAAAAGCTCCAGATTTTGCCGGCTGCGGGCAATCACTAATTGCAGGTAAAAAGAGAATAACATCAGTGCCAGCACTACCACTAACAAACCAAAAATTCCCAGTCCGGAAAAAATGCCTTGTAAAACAATTTTGTTTCTTCCTAACAGTGTTTTGTCCCGATTGATTTTATAATTTTTTGAATCTAAAAATTGAATCAGCTTAGGGTCGTTTATGTCTTTTAATTTTAAAAATAATCGGCTGGCTTTAACTCCGGTTTTATTACTAAAACTTGAATTAGCCCATTGTAAAAAGTGTTTAGGAACCAATACAGAATTTATTCTGTCGCTAAACGCTACAATATTTCCCGTAAAAACATATTCCTGAAAGTTGGGGCCGTAGCAGGTAATTTGTACCGGAATGCCTATGGCCGTTTCTTTTGATATTTGTGGTAATCCCTGTCCCGGAGCAAATACATTGTAAATTTCAAAAAAGTCGGAAGATAAAATGATAGGAATATTGGGCTGCCCCTGCTGCCAGGTAAAATTAGGTGGCAGGGTGTCAATAAACTCGTTATCTAAGGATTCCAAAAACATATCTGTTCTAAAAGGTAACATACTCCCGGCACTCAATGTAACCCTAAATTCGTTGGCTATTAATGGTGAAACACTTTCTATAAAAGGCTGCTGTTGCAATTCGTTAATATCGGCCTGGTTAAATAAGTTTTTATCTGGCTGTCCCATCGTTTCATTGGTAATTGTTTTTGTTATCGAAACAAAATCAAAACCATCCTTACGTATGCTGCCCTCTTTTAATAATTTTTGAATATTAATAAACATTTGAACTGAGCACAACAATAATAAAACACCGATTCCCAAACCAATATAAGAGAACCATCGTGAGGATGCGTTGGTGCCGGTATGCAATAAAGGTTGTATGGGTTTAAACGATAACGACAATTGAAAATAGTTTTACATGTGAAATAATTTTGTAGCAGGATAATAATCTACCCGTTCCAATTCTGCAAAAATTACGGCAGCATTTCTTTGCTGCGCTTCCTCTAAAACCAGCTCCATTGCTTTTTTTGCATTAACATCATCTAAATGGCTGAATGGCTCATCCATTAATAAAAGATTAAAAGGTTGTAATAGTGCCCGTATAATAACTGCGCGTTGCTGTTCTCCATAAGAGCATTTGCCTGCCAAGGCTTCTAAGCGGTGGTCAATACCTAAACGCTTGGCCATTTCAATTATTTTTTCTTTTGGATGATAAGGATTTAGCTGCCGTTTGATTTCAAGGTTTTGCAAAATAGTTTGCTCGTTAAAAAGACGCATGTCCTGTAAAATAACGCTTACCTCGTTTTTACGTAATTGCGCAATATCTTCCTGAGAGAAGTCCTTTAAATTTTTTTTATTATAACGAATGCTTCCCGAATAATCACTACGTAGCCTATATAGAAAATGAATCAAAGATGTTTTACCGGTGCCGGATGGGGCTACAATTTTTATAAGATTTCCTTTAGCAACCTCAATTTCCTTTCCCCAAACATCAGAACTGTTTTTTTTATTTTCTTTGAAATAAGTAGGTATAAGATTCGAAATGGCCAGTACTCCCATTACTTATGAATTTTAAAAATGCTAACCTACATTTTTTTAATGAAAGGGAAAGCTAAATTGCGTTAAAATAATAACGTTATTATTTTTTAATAAAAAACTGATTTGTAAGGATAGCGGATTTTGTAAAGTTCTTTTACTTTTTGCAAAATAGTATTGCGCAAAACATCTAAGTTGCGTTTTTCAATGGCCGATACAAATACAGCATTGCCGTTTGTTTCATGGTTCCACCTATCGTACAAATCCTGTAGTATTTCCTGTTTTGTTTCGGGTGCCAGCCACTCATCAAAAGTATGTTCTTCATACAAATCCATTTTATTGAAGATGGTGATGGTTGGTTTGTTAAAAGCATCCAGCTCTTGCAAAGTTTTATTTACAACCGCCAGTTGATCTTCATAATTGGGGTGCGAAATGTCAACCACATGTAATAAAATATCGGCTTCCCGTACTTCGTCCAATGTACTTTTAAAGCTCTCTACAAGGTGGTGCGGTAGTTTACGAATAAAACCTACAGTATCGCTCAATAAAAAAGGCGTATTCTCATAAACTACTTTACTGGTAGTAGTATCTAATGTAGCAAATAGTTTATTTTCTGCAAATACATTGCGCTTGCTCAGCAGGTTCATAATAGTACTTTTACCTACATTCGTATATCCTACTAAAGCCACACGTATAAACTCTCCTCTGTCTTTTCTTTGCGTAAAGGATTGTTTGTCTATTTCAGCCAGTCGTTTGCGTAGTAGCGATATTTTTTCTCTAACAATACGGCGGTCGGTTTCAATTTCGGTTTCACCGGGGCCGCGTGTTCCAATACCACCGCCAAGTCTTTCTAAGTGTTTCCACATTCCGCGCAAACGGGGTAAAATATATTGGTATTGCGCCAACTCTACTTGTGCTTTGGCTTGTGCTGTTTTTGCCCTTCGGGCGAAAATGTCTAATATCAAATCAGAACGGTCGATGGTTTTTATATTGATTACTTTTTCAATATTATTAATTTGTGCACCCGAAAGTTCATCATCAAAAATGGCAATATTAATATCATGTGTTTTAATATAGGCTGCAATTTCTTCCAGCTTACCTTTCCCAACAAAAGTTCTGCTATCGGGGTGTTGCAATTTTTGTATAAATCGTTTTCGGGTTGTTGCACCTGCCGTTTCTGCCAAAAAAGCCAGCTCGTCTAAGTACTCAACCACTTGTTGCTCTGTTTGGTCTTTAGCCACAACTCCAACGATGATGGCGGTTTCCGAACCCTGTATTATATTTTTCTTATCTAACATTCAAAAAATTAAAAGAGGCAAAGGTACAAAGAAAAGTAGTGGCGGCAAATGAAGGGTAAAATTCGGCCATTGTACTTATGGCTTGCATCCGGCTCGTATTAATGGCCAACATAGATGTAGCCGTTAATTTATTCAAACCTTATCTTTGCGCAAAATAAGAAATATGTTACAATTACAAGTGTTACGCCAAAATATAGAGGAAGCGAAAGAGCGTTTGGCAGTAAAAAACTTTAAGAACCCCGAGATAGTAGATGAAGTGATTGCATTAGATGATCAACGGAAAAAATTACAATTAGAATTTGATACCACACAATCCCAAATTAATAGTGCCTCTAAGGAAATTGGAAAGCTAATGGCTACGGGTGATAAAGAAACTGCGGATGTTAGAAAAAAGGAAGTAGCCGATTTGAAAGCTACTTTACAACCGGTAAGCGAGCAATTAATGGCTACTGAAAACAAATTGGCAGAAACCTTAGTGATGCTGCCTAATTTACCTTCTCCGTTGGTGCCAATAGGTACAACTGCTGCTGATAACGAAATAGTAAAGGAAGGTGGCGTAAAACCAGCTTTGCATACCGGAGCTGTGCCACATTGGGATTTAATAAAAAAATATGATATTGTAGATTTTGAAACCGGTGCTAAAATTACGGGTAGCGGGTTTCCATTATACAAAGGAGCCGGTGCTAAATTGCAAAGAGCATTGGTACAATATTTTCTCGATTATAATATTGAAGCCGGATATACCGAGTATTTACCGCCATTTATGGTGAACGAAGCTTCTGCCTTCGGTACCGGAAATTTACCCGATAAGGAAGGGCAGATGTACCACATGCCGGTAGATAATTTTTATATGATTCCAACCTCGGAAGTGCCTGTTACCAATATTTACAGAGATGAAATAGTAAGATTAGAGCAACTGCCCATTAAGATGACGGCCTATTCTCCTTGCTTTCGTAGGGAGGCGGGAAGCTTTGGTAAAGATGTAAGAGGCTTAAACCGTGTACACCAATTTGAAAAAGTAGAAATCGTTCAAATAACGGCACCCGATAAAAGTTATCAGGCCTTAGATGAAATGGTGGCGCATGTAGAAGGTTTGCTGGCTTCTTTGGAACTACCGTATCGTATTTTAAGGCTTTGCGGTGGTGATATGTCTTTCACATCTGCCTTAACCTACGATTTTGAAGTGTATAGTGCTGCTCAGGAACGCTGGTTGGAGGTAAGCTCTACATCAAATTTTGAGAGTTACCAAACCAACAGAATGAAAATCCGCTTTAAAGACGAGAACGGGAAAACCCAATTAACACACTCTTTAAACGGAAGTTCTTTGGCTTTACCGCGCATTGTGGCCTGCCTGTTAGAAAATAATCAGAAAGAAAATGAAATTGCCTTGCCTAAGGTGCTACACAATTATTTTGGTAAAACATCAATCCCCTTATAATAATGATGAAGTTAGCAACCTTGCTTTGCATGGTATTATTCGTCATTACTGCAATTGGCTTTAATGTTCTTCCTACAGTACCAACGGCTAAGCAGGTTAAGAAAACGCCTAAAGCAGTACAGGAAGGAATGAGAGTGTATGAGGCTAAATGCAAGATTTGTCATGAAGCTACAGAAATTGACATGAGTCGTAAAACATATACCCAAATGATGCCACTATTGATATCTATGGTAGATATGGAGAAACTCAGCCGGAAAGAAATAGACAGGGTGGCAGCTTATGTATATTCCGTATCAGCTAAATAAGTTGGTATTTGTTTGCCAAAATGTGTTATAAGCTTTACATTTTAAATACTTTATTGTATATTGCTATAGTTAATCCTGTTTGCAAAAAATAAAAAGAGCACAATGAAAAAAATAATTGTATCAGCCTTTACTATGGTTATAGTATTAATAGCCTGTTCGCCTAAAACATCCCCCTCTACACAGGCTGCGGCTTCCGGTATACCGGAGGTAGCCGGTACTGCCGCTGAAGATATTACAGCCGGCGAAACAATTTTTACTACAAGTTGTACAAAATGCCATAAGGCTAAAACTAATTACGTAAAAAGCCATACATACGAAGAGGCAATACCTGTAATGAATTCTATGTCAAAAAAATCGAAGCTTTCGCAAGAGCAAATTGAGCAATTGGCAGCTTATGTATATTCTATTGCTAAGAAATAGATTGGTAGTTTATTTAAACATTTTTAACCCCCTGTAATAAAATACAAGGGGTTTGTTTTTTTATGCTCTATTATTTTTTTAAACATATTTTGTAATCTTATTAAACCTTCTGTAATAACTTTAGTCAATACTCAAAAATATGTCTGTGTCAAATCAATTAAAAAATCAGCATTTGTTGTGGCGTGCCGGTTTTGGCCCCGCGGCAGAGCAACTGAACGAACTGGCAGCATATACTCCTGCACAGTATTATAAAGCAATTGTTAAAGCTTCCAACAAAAAACCGGCCTATATTAATGTTACAAATGAGGCGTTGAGAAATGTATATGACGGCCTTATGAATAACAAAGAAAGAGCCAAACTTACTGCTGTGGAGCGGCAAGAAATTGGCCGTATGCAAAGGCAGGCGGTAAGAGATTTGAATATTTACTGGCTAAAAGAAATGGTGGCTACTCCGGCTCAGCTACGCGAAAAAATGGCTTTCTTCTGGCATGGTCATTTTGCTTGTCGCAATCAGAACATTTTTTATAACCAGTTATTGTTACATAGTATTCGGGAGCATGCCCTTAGTGATTTTGGTACCATCTTACGGGAAGTTTCGCACGCTGCTGCCATGTTAAACTTTTTGAATAACCAACAAAACAGGAAAGGCCGCCCTAATGAAAATTTTGCCAGAGAGGTAATGGAGTTGTTCACATTGGGCAGAGGAAATTATACCGAACAGGATATTAAAGAGGCGGCCAGAGCTTTTACCGGATGGACGGCTAATGCCAGAGGCGAGTTTGTTTTTAGAAAAAACACACATGATGACGATGTAAAACACTTTATGGGTAAAAGCGGCAACTTTAACGGCGACGATATTTTACAAATATTGTTGGATAATAAGCAAACTGCCTATTACATCACCCGTAAAATTTACAGTTTTTTTGTTAATAGAAAAATTGACGAAGAAATTGTTAAAAGCCTGGCCGAAAGGTTTTACAAAAGCCGTTATAGTATTAGTAAACTGATGGAGGATATTTTTACGGCCGATTGGTTTTATGATGAAAAGAACATCGGAGCGCAAATTAAATCTCCTATTGAGTTATTGGCTGGCATTCAAAGAGCGGTTCCTATGCAATTAGATAATGATGCGGCACTATTGAACCTGCAAAAATTGCTTGGCCAGCAATTACTGTATCCGCCCAATGTGGCCGGATGGCCGGGAGGTACAAGCTGGATAGATAGCAGTACATTAATGACACGTATGCGCATACCGCAAATGTTTACAGATAGGGATGAACTAAATATTATACCAAAGGCAGATGATGACCAAATGATGGGGAGAAAAGATGACGGCTCTGCAGCAATTCCTAATATCAATAAAAAGAAAAAAGGGTATATTATTAATGCTAAAATTGATTGGCTTCCCTATATTTCAAAATACGAAAAAGTGAAACGTACCGAATTATTGTTGGCAATTAAACAGAACCTTTTGCAGGTAAATACACCCGGCTTGGAAAATGCAATGGGAAAAACTTTGGATGCGTCGTCCCGTGAATCTTATATTAAAACCGCTACTATACAATTGATGAGTACACCGGAGTATCAAATGTGCTAAGCCTTTAAAAATATTTAATATGCTTATTAAACGTAAAGAATTTATTCAGATTGGTTCGCTGGCAACGGCATCTGTAATGTTGCCCAAGTTTTTAAAAGCTTTTGAAGGGAAAGCATTAGTACCGGCAGGTAATAAAGTAGTAGTTGTTTTACAATTAAGTGGTGGTAACGATGGGTTGAATACAGTAATCCCTGTTAGGAATGATATTTACTATAGATTACGCCCGTCATTGGCTGTCAACAAATCCAATACTGCAACTATTACCGATGAAGTGAGTTTGCATCCTTCGCTTACTGCATTTAAAACCTTGTATGATGAAGGTAATATGGCCATACTCAATAATGTGGGCTACCCCAATCCGGATAGGTCGCATTTTAGAAGCATGGATATTTGGCATTCTGCCAGCCAAAGCAATCAATATTGGAATACCGGCTGGGTAGGCCGTTATTTAGATGCACAATGTAGCGGGTGCGATAAGCCTACACAGGCATTGGAAATTGATGATGTGTTAAGTCTTGCTTTAAAAGGCGAAACTCAGAATGCTATTGCCGTTCAAAATCCGCAAAGATTATATGGTACGGCCAATGAAAAATATTTTAAAGATATTTTAAAAAACCACCAGGAGCATCATGACGAGGAACCAGTAGAATATCTTTATAAAACAATGGCGCAAACGCTTTCATCTGCCGATTATATTTTTAAACAAAGTAGGCTGCATCCTACCGGTGCCACTTATCCTAATACAGATCTTGGCAATGGCCTAAAAACTATTGCATCGCTTATTTATTCCGAAATCAATACGAAAGTGTATTATATTTCTTTAGGTAGTTTTGACACGCACGTGAATCAGGATGGCCAACAAACCAGACTTTTTACCCAAATGAATGAAGCGGTAAAAGCATTTACAGACGATCTTAAAAAGAACGGCCGGATGAATGATGTATTGTTATTTACTTTTTCGGAGTTTGGCAGGAGAGTGGCGCAAAATGCCAGTAACGGTACCGACCATGGTACAGCTAATAATATGTTTTTAATTAGCGGTGGATTAAAAAAACAAGGACTGTTAAATAGCTTACCCGACCTTGCAGATTTGAACGAAGGCGACTTGAAGTATAAAATTGATTTTAAGCAGGTGTATGCCACCATTCTTAATAAGTGGTTACAGGCCGATGCCGGAAAAATACTGGGAGCTAATTATGAAATGCTCGATTTTATTTAACAGATTTATAATTTTACTTTGTAAAAAGTTATAACTTACTTAAAACCTTTTTTGTTTTTTCAAGCAAGGCCGTTTTGTCCGTATCTAAACCGCCGCCACTATATATATGCATTTCAATTTCTGTAAGCAGGTTTAAAATATCTTTTTGTATGGCATCTTTAACCTCATTATCCCTAAGCGACTGTTGTAAAGAAGTGCTGTTGAATAAAAAAGCAGGCAGAGCAAAACGGTCTTCAAAAAAACGAACCATGCCTTGTTTTAAAAAGGTGTAAAAAGCGTTGCCACTATGGTGCCTGGTATCGGCAGCCGGTTGTAAATACTTGTCAAGCGGGTTGTCTTTATGGTCAGTGGGAACAGTTGTTTTTTGTTCATTCTTCTTGTTAGGTATGCTGTTATTTGCTACCTGTTCTTTTTTTCGTTTTCGTATAAATATCAATAAAAGCAGTAACGCCAATAATATACCTGTGGCAAAAATTAATACGCTCCATAGCGGTATTCCTTTTGTGTATTCATAAGATTCTGTATAAATAATAGCTTCGTCCTTTTCTTTGTAAATGTCAAATATGACAGGTTTGTTAGTTATTGTGTTCAGCCTGTTGTTTAACGTATCAAAATACGAAAACTGTATGGGCGGTATGGTGTAATTGCCTTCGGCAGAACCGCTGAAAGGAATGCCAAATACTTTATATCCGTTAATAGCCGAATGGCTGTTTGTTTGAACTTTAGCAGGGTATGTTATAATGCCGGTTGGCCACGAAACGGCAGGTTGTTTAACTTTTGATAAATCGCCGCTACCGGAAATAGTTATGGTTAAAAGCCCTGTTTCTCCGGGGGCTAAAATGCTTTTGTCGATTTTAATATTCATCCAAAAATCCCCTGTGGCACCGCTATATTGTATGGGGTTACCGGTATTAACTGGTTTTAAAACCGTAATGGCAATAGGTACTGAGGAAATGGTAAAGTGGATATAATCCCCATCTAATCTGTAATCCTCCAACACTCCATTTAACAAATCTATTTTACGGCCATTATCATCCAATACTCTTATTTTATTAGCCATAGTAAGCGCATCCAGTTCAAGTGAGCCCGGTTCATTAGGTGTTAACTGAACTTTTTTTACCGTATGTACCTCAAATATTTTACCATCTATGGTTTCCTTGCCGGCAATACCATCGCGTTGTGTAATAATGTCTTTGTAACTAAAACCGTAAAAAGAAGGATTTCTTAATATGCTAGATGCTGACTCTAAGGCGGAGTACAATTTATAAGTGGCAATAATGGGTTCGCCTACGTAGCATTCCGATTTATTAACGCTAACGGTTATGTATAAATTATTGCCCAGCCTGTCTTTTAAGGGGATGTATCTTTTTTGTGCAAACAGACTTGCCGTAAACAACAGTACTATTAAAAATAATAAAGAGTTTTTTAGAATCATTTGTTATAACAAATATCTGAAAGTATTATAAATCTCCCTGTTGCGGCCTTATCACTATATCTTCAACACAAGCTGCTAATGAAAGTTGGGAACTGGCATAAATCATTTTGGCAATATCTCCGGGTTCCATAATTCTTTGGTTACTATTGTCAAAACCGCCCCAGGAATCTGTTAGTACGGCTCCGGGCATTACAGCCGTTACTTTTATTCCTTTAGGCAATAATTCCTGCCGTAAATTTTGACTAAATCCATATAAAGCAAATTTGCTAATACTGTACGATCCTCCATTAGGGTAGGCTTTTAATGCCGCAATAGAACACATGTTGAAAATATGGCCGCTACCTTGTTGTATCATCGCCGGTAATAATTGGCGAGTAAGGTGGTAAGCACTATATAAATTTACAGCCATTTGTTTTTCTAGTACATTGTCTGCTTCATCAATAATGTTGCCGGGTTCAAAAATACCGGTGTTATTAACTAATACATCCGGAGTGGCTTTTTGCAAACACCATTCGGCAAAAGCCGTTGTATTTTCTTTTACGGAAAGATCAAATGCTTTAGCGTTTATATTGCCTTGCCCGTATTGGGTCTGTAAGGTTTCTACTGCTTTATAAAGGTTAAAATCATTTTGAGATGTAAGAAAAAGATGATGCCCGTTTTGAGCAAATATTTCGGCAATGGCAAAACCTATTCCACGGGATGCGCCGGTGATAACTACGTTCATGTTATAATATTTACCAGCGAAGTAACAAAATCTTGCCCAAAGATAAAACAAGCGCAATCCTGGGCGTATTTAATAATATTGATAACAGATAGCGGAAATCTTGCCCGTTTGAAAAATTGCTGTTAGTTTAGCAGACATGAAATACAAGTATTTGTTTTTTGATCTGGATCATACCTTGTGGGATTTTGATGCTAACGCCAAACATACTTTACAAGAGTTGTATTATACGCTTTCGTTAAACGACATGGGTGTAAACGATTTCGAATTATTTTATAAGCAATATTTAATTCATAATAATAATTTGTGGGCCCGCTACCGAAAAGGGCTGATTCAACAATCTGAATTGCGGGTAAAACGAATGCGGCTAACACTATTAGATTTTAAAATAGGGGATGGCACTCTTGCGGAAACCATGAGCAAATTATTTTTGGAGCAATTACCTAAGCGCAATATTTTATTTCCTTATACACTGGAGATTTTGGCATATTTAAAAAATAAAAATTATAACCTGCATTTAATCACTAATGGTTTTGAGGATGTTCAGTTTCATAAAATCAGAAACTCCAATATAGATGCTTATTTTAAAGAGGTTTTTACCTCTGAAAGATGTAATAGCCTGAAACCTCATAAAGAAATATTTGAATATGCCCTAACTGCTACCGGTGCAGATATAGCCGAAAGTATTATGCTGGGCGATGATTTAGAAGCTGATATTATTGGTGCACGCAAAGCAGGATTAGATCAGGTATATATTAATCATCATAAAAAAACACACAATTTTAAACCAACCTACGAGGTGTTTTCCTTAAAAGAGTTAGAGACAATCTTTTAAACGGCTTTTATCCATTTTATTCGTATTGTATTTGGGGTAACAACAGGCAATTATGTTGATAATTTTTTCATTTTCAATTAAACCTTTTCTATTCCTGTACAGTCTAAGATTTATTTATAAAAAATTAACAATCGGGGCGAAGGGATTCGTAAAAAAAATCATCTAAGATTATTAGAGCGTTTCCTGAAAAGATTATTTTATTCTGGTAAATGAAAATAACATGAAATGAACATTAAAATCTGCGAGCTAAATTATACCCTGCCCGAATGGTACTGGCGGACATCTAACAAATAAAATATTAAAATAAAAAGATGAAAAAAATATTAATAATTGCAGCTATTGCCGGGTGTATAAGTTTTTCGGTTCAGGCGCAAACAATGCCCGAAAGGGAAAATACAGGCGTTCAAAATCAAAGAACTACCCAAAAAAGGGCAGAAATGTATAAAGATTTAAACCTTACTGAGCAGCAAAAGCAAAAATTAACGGCTTTAAATAAAGATGGGAGAGAAGCTATGCAGGCTATTAAGAACGATTCAAAGCTAACACAGGAACAAAAGCGCACTCAATCTAACGAACTGATAGCAAGCCAAAAAATTAAAAGAGATGCGATTCTTACCGCTGACCAACGGACTAAGTTGGATGAAAAACTACAACAAATGCAGGCTTCTAACAAAGGGAAAAGAAACGGTAAAAACGATTCCGACAATATGAAAAAGGACGATAGGAAAAAGAAAAATGGCGATGCAGATAAAAGTTTGGGCTCGGGAAGAGATAAAAACGGGTTAAGTAAAGCTGATAACAGGCGGCGTGGTAATGGCAATTGGATAAATAGCCTGAACTTAAATGAGGAACAAAAAAAGCAAATGAAAATCCTGAATGAAGAAACACGTTCCGAAATTCAAATTGTTAGAGACAATATATCTTTAACCAATGACCAAAAGAAAACCAGAATAGAAGAAATAATGAAGGCTACCAAAACCAAAAGAAAATCAATCCTTACGCCAGAGCAAGAAGCTGCTTGGGAAATGAAGCAGCAACAGATGCGGAGCGGCTGGCGGCAACAGGGACGGAGAGGTGTTAACATTTAACCGAAAAAAATTTAGCAACAAATAAAATATACATACAATGAAAAAAACGATTATTTTGGCCGCCCTACTTGGTGTGTTAGCATCACAAATACTTTTGCTCAAACAGAAACTAAAGAGGCCCCCAAAAAAGAAAAAAAAGAAAGAGCAGCAAGGGGTGATAACCGCCCTAATCCTATGGCCGACTTAAATCTTTCTGCCGATCAGGAAAATAAAATGAAAGCTTTAAATGAAGAAGGCCGCACAAAAGCTGAAGCCATTAGAAATGATGCTTCTCTGTCTGATGATGACAAAAGAGCTAAGATGATGGAAATGCGAAAAGCGCAAAATGAAAAAAGATTAGCCATTTTAACGCCCGAACAAAAAAAGAAATGGGAGCAGAAAATGAAAGAAAGAGGCGGTGAAAGGAACGGCAATGGTAGAGGAAAGGAAAAAAGTAAAGAGAAAAAAGACTAAAAAACTTTTGCAAAAGAAGGGCTGCCCATTAAGGGTGGCCCTTTGCTTTTTAATAAACCGGCCTGTGTTTTACAACATTTATGCAAAAGTTATTTACCGCTTTTGAGCTTTAAGGCAGAACAATATTTTTAGTTATAAAATAACCAAAGTATAAAGCCTGAAAAGTGAAAAGCTAAAAATAAAAGCCGTAATATTTGAAAATGAATTATATATAGTAACAATTTCATATTATTGTACAATCTACAAAAATTATATTTACCCTCTATAACATTAAAAAAATACATTGGACAAATAAATAGCATGTTATTAAAAACTAATATTATTATATTGGCTTTGCTAATTTCTTTTATTACAGAGGCTCAGGTAACTATTTCGGGAACGGTAATGGGTAACAATACCAAACAGCCACTACAAAATGCTGTAATTGAAATTCGTAATATTGATTCACCAAATATTTTACAAAGAGTAAATACGGATAGCAGCGGTTGGTTTAAAACAAACAGCAATACAGCCAATATTATTGTTGAAATAAGTTATGTTGGGTATCGCACTAAACTTATTAAAAAGCCAAAATTGGCTGGTAATGAAATTTTACTTGGAGAAATAGTGCTGTCTAAAACCGATGTGCTATTAGAAGAAGTGGTAGTACGTGCCGCTAAATCTACAACGGAGTTTAAATTAGACAAGCGGGTGTTTAATGTGGGGCAGGATATTAGCAGCACCGGTATGAGTGCTTTAGAGGTATTGAATAATGTTCCATCCGTAATGGTTAATATTGAAGGGCAGGTGAGCCTTAGGGGGAATAGCGGTGTACAAATTTTAATCAACGGTAAACCCTCTGTACTGGCCGATCAAAGTAGTAATGCGTTGGGTACAATTACAGCCGATATGATTGAAAGTATTGAAGTAATTACCAACCCCTCTGCTAAATATGAGGCCGAAGGCACAGCTGGCATCATCAACATAATTTTAAAAAAAGAAGACAGTAAAGATTTTAATGGTTCTATTT
>JBKEEB010000102.1:0-4245 GCA_047975735.1 Niabella sp. | reverse complement strand
TTGAAGTTGTTTAAACTTTTAATTTGATTAAGAATCTTGCGGTAAAAGCGAGCCAATGTAATCCCATCCAAGTAAATATTTTCTTCTCATAACGCACCAGCATTGCTTTAAAGGCATCCGGCCACGCATTGGCATGCTCAATTTTTGTGCGTTGTTTGTAAAGATCCTCATCAAAGTATCTGTATTCCATATCCGGCTCTTTACTTCTTCTCTTATTGGCTTTAACATTCAACTCAATTTCTTTTTGAATGCAAAAAATCTTCATTTCTTCGCTATCAAAACCGGGATCGGCATTCAAAAATATTCCTTTGACGTTGATGTTTGCCTGTTCTAAAACCTCAAGCATTTCTTCGAAGATGGCACAAATATCATACAGGTCATTATGTTCACCACTTTGTGGCGTTCCTGCTACCAACATTTGACCCGTACTGTCGCTCAAATACAGACTGTTGCTTGTTTTAGTAGCTTTTCTGCCCTGATATCCAACAGCCTCTCCACCTCTTTTTGCCGGTGTATGGCTACCATCTAATTGCGCACTTGACAGGTCTATAAATTGCCTATGTGCCGATAGTAGCTGAATCCATGCTTCTTTAAAAGAACCGTCTTTGGACCACTTGTGAAAATAGTAGTATACGGTTTGCCATGTAGGCCCACTATTATCAAAATATTCTTTTATACTTAGCTCCCGCCATTGGCAGCCTGTCTTCATGCGCTTTAAAATAAGCTGGACGATTTTTGTTACATCAAATTTTGTTTTAAAGCCTCTCTTTCCTAATTTTAAATGCGGTACAATCCAGCGTTGTACCGTATCTTCGTCTATAAGTCCCAGAATTAATCGTTTGTAGTTCCAATACAAAAGTCCTTAATTTCTGGGACTTATCTCTGAATATTATAAGTTTAAACAACTTCATTGATTTACTAAATTCAACATCCTAATTTTGAACAAAAAATATTTACTATCTTATCAACCCCGAAAACAATGTTCTATCTTGATAATTTTTTAATAAATTTATATTCTTAATGACAGAAAAGAAAAAAAGAATTTGTTTTGTAAATACGGTTTCCTGCTGGGGCGGTGGTGAAAAGTGGCATTACGAAGCTACCTTACAGCTGCAGAAAGAAGATTACGAAATTTTTTTTTTAACCCACCCAAATAGTGTCTTGTCTAAAAAACTAAAAGCCGCCAATGTAAAAACCTTTTTAATAAAGATCAAAAAAAACAGCTGGCTCAACCCCTTTAAAATAAAGAAAATTACCCGATTATTTATTGAACATCGGATAGATACTGTAATCATCAATTCCTCACCCGATGTAAAAGCCTGCGGACTGGCAGCACATAAAGCCGGATGCCGCAAAATTATTTACCGAAGAGGAAGTGCCAGACCCATTAAAAACACTATCATTAACCGCCGTGTTTTTGGCAAGTGGTTAACAGATGTATTGGCAAACTCAGAGGCTACAAAAAAAAGTATCAACGCAATTAATCCTGCAATGTTTCCGGAGGAAAAGATAAAAGTTATTTACAACCCGATAGACACAACACCTTTTCTTGAAAATAAGATCCACAACCAACCGGTAAAAAATGATGTTATTGTAATTGGAAATTTGGCAAGACTGGCAAAACAAAAAAACCAAATTTTCCTTATCCGTTTGGCTAGTAAATTAAAAGAACAGGGTGTTCAGTTTAAAATAATTATAGGTGGCACTGGCAGCTTACAAGCTGAACTGGAGCACGAAATTCAAAAAGAACAATTAACCCACGAGGTTAAATTATTGGGCTTTCAGAAAAATGCCATACAGTTTATGAACCGGTGCGATATATTTTTGCTACCCTCGTTATGGGAGGGTTTTGGTTATGCCATAGCCGAAGCATCGCTTTGCTGTAAACCTGTAATTGCTTTTAACGTTAGCAGCAATCCGGAAGTTATTATAAATAACAAAACGGGTTTTCTTACTGGCGTTAATGATATAGAAGATACGATTAAAAAAATAAAATTATTTGCTGAGGATAATGAATTAGCGCAAAGTATGGGTAATAATGGCTTTGCGTATTGCAACAAAATGTTTAATAAAGAGCATATTTACAACCAGCTAACAGAATATTTAAACAAATAAAATGAAGATACTGATTACCGGAAAATATGAACCTGACTATAATCGTACTAAAATAATATTAGACGGATTGCATTGCAACCAAAATGTTACACTCCTAACATTTCCTTATAAAAACCGGCTTACGCTCAACTATTTCAAACTACGCAAGCTGTGTAAGCAAGCCGATATTATTTTTATTCCCGCCTTTTGCCATCAGGACGTGGCCTTGCTAAATATGCTTACTAACAAACCAATTATTTTTGACCCCTTAATTTCCAGATACCTTTCTAAAGTATTTGATTATAAATTAGTAAAAACAAACTCTTTTAGAGCCAAAAAAAATTTTTACAAAGATAAAATATCTATGAGCCGGGCTGATGTAGTTTTATGTGATACAGAGGCCCATAAACAATATTACAAGACCACGTTTAATTTACCGGAAGAAAAATTAAAAGTGGTTGAAGTGGGCGTAAATACAACCGAGTTTAAACAGGTTTCAAAACCGGCTACCAAAACTAAAAGCAAATTCATTGTAGGCTTTTACGGGTCTTTTGTTCCCTTGCAGGGGATTGGTAAAATAATAGATGCCGCCTTTATCCTAAAAAATAAAGAAGATATTGAATTTTGGATCATCGGCTCCGGTTTTGAGTATGAAAAGCAGTACCAGTATGCCATACAACAACTGGGATTAACAAATATTCATTTTTCAGGGTGGGTACCGTATGATGAACTTGAAAAAAACATGAGTAGTTTTGACGTAGCTTTAGGTATTTTCGGAGACTCATTAAAGGCATCGTTAGTCATTCCTAATAAAATATATCATTATGCTGCTATGGGCTTTCCTATTATTACAAGAGATAGTACAGCCATTAGAGAAGTTTTTTCTAACCACGAAAATATAATGCTTACAACTAATACGCCTGAGGCTATTGCAGATGCTATTATAAAAGTTAAAAACAATCATCAGCTTGCTATAAAAATCGGAGAAAATGCACACCGGCTTATTGCCGGTCAATATAATCATCAGGTAATAGCGAACAAAGTATATAAAATTTGCAACCATCTGTTAGCCACTAAATAAGCTGCTTTAGTTTTTCATATTTTTCTCTAACTGCTGTAAAGTAGCTCTTATGTCTTTATGCAAAGGAGCCTCAAGTTTTAATACCTGACCATCGAGAGACTTAATTTCCAATTGAAAAGCATGTAAGGCCAACCGGCTAAGCAAAGGCCGTTCTTCCAAAACATTTTTAGATAACTGGAATTTATTTTTGAAAGAAGATAATAATATCGGCTTACCATCGCCATATATCTTATCGCAGGCAACCGGGTTCCCTATTTCTTTGGCATGTACCCTTATTTGATGGGTTCTTCCGGTATGAATTAAAAACTCTACCCACGAAAAAATTTTGAAATCCTGCATCAGTTTATAATCCGTTAAAGCCGGCTTCCCGCGCCTATGAACAATCATCACACCACGCCTGGCTTGGTTCTCGGCAATGGGAGCATCAATACTTCCTTCTTTTTGCGGTAAAGAGCCTACCAATAAAGCATTGTATATTTTTTTAGTTTGGCGGTTCTCAAACTGCAAACTAAAATGTTTATGTGCTTGGGCATTTTTAGCAAAAACAATTAAGCCGCTGGTTTCCCTATCTAACCTATGCACTGTATATATTTCGGGGTGGTGCAATTGTAAAATATCTTTTAACGAAATCTCCTTCCCTTCTCTATCTGGAATGGAAAGTAGTCCCGAAGGCTTATTCAAGGCAACCAGTTCATCATTTTCAAATATAATATCGGGCTTTATGATAGCTGTAAAGTTTTAGTTGCTCTTATAAGGTTTATTCTTACCAATATTTTTTTTACCGGCATTACCGTGTTCATTAAAATTCTCCATTGGCTTTTTACCAAAGTATTTCAGATTACGGATTTCTTTTTCTGTTAAAAATCTATACTTACCCCTGTCCACATTCTTTTTTGTAAGGCCGGCAAACATTACACGATCCAGATGCCTCACTTCATAGCCCAAACTTTCAAAAATTATACGCACAATACGATTTTTTCCGCTGTGTATTTCAATACCAATTTGTGTTTTATCTTTTACATCGCTATACGCCAATACATCTACAGGAGCAGGGCCATCTTCTAAAATAA
>JBKEEB010000120.1:0-2189 GCA_047975735.1 Niabella sp. | reverse complement strand
CAATGCTGCAACCGGCCACATATTACCATATATACAACCACGCCAATGGCGATGACAACGTGTTTAAAGAAAGAAAAAATTATCCGTTTTTCTTAAATAAATATCACCAACATATCGACCCAATTGCGGAAACTAAAGTCTGGTGCTTAATGCCCAATCATTTTCATCTGCTAGTGCGGATAAAAGATATATCGCAGCTTCGTTTAGATTTTCCAAAGTTTCAAACTTTGGAAAATCTAACAAATGAGGAAAAAGAAAAACAGCTATCCTTATTACTCTCCAAACAATTTTCCAACTTCTTTAGCTCCTATACACAGTCCTTCAACAAAGTTTACGGACGCAGAGGCTCTCTTTTTATAAAAAATTTCAAACGAAAAGAAATTACATCAGAACGTTACCTACAAACCATCATCTTGTACATCCATCTAAATGCCGTAAAACACGGCTTTTGCAAAACGGTTGAAGAATGGGAATGGACATCATACCCTGATTTTTGGCAAGAACAAAACCAATTGGCAATAAATATTTTTCAAACCCCAACCCAATACGAGACAATCCATAAAGAGAAACAAATTTTGTTTGACAATTATCTAAACGTAGAAGACTATTTACTCAATACATAAGCCATGATTAAACGAACCTTATACTTTGGCAATCCGGCATATTTAAAAACCCGAAATGAGCAATTAGTGGTAGAGTTAGTAGAAACCGGAGAAACAAAACAAGCAGCTATTGAAGACATCGGACTGGTTATTTTAGATCATCAACAAATTACCATTACGCAATCCTTATTGGCTAAATTATTGGCCAATAATGCTGCAGTAATCACTTGTAATCACATGCACCATCCAACAGGCATGTTATTAAACTTAGATGGACATACCCTGCAAAGCCAGCGCTTTCAGGCGCAAATAAATGCCAGCATACCACTAAAAAAGCAGTTATGGCAACAAACCGTAATAGCCAAAATCACTAATCAGGCTCATTTATTAGCACAGTACCGTATTCCGCATAAAATATTATTATCCTTGGCAGGCAAAGTAAAGAGCGGGGACAGTGATAATTGTGAGGCTCAGGCTGCAGCCTATTATTGGAAGCATGTATTTCCTTTATTTCCTAATTTTAAAAGGTATAGAGAAGGAGAGCCACCCAACAATTTGCTTAACTATGGTTATGCCATACTAAGGGCGTTGGTTGCCCGTAGCCTTACGGGCAGCGGTTTGTTACCCACATTAGGCATTCACCACCGTAACCAGTATAATGCCTATTGTTTGGCAGATGATATCATGGAACCGTACCGGCCTTATGTAGATAAAGTAGTTTACGACATCATACGAGGAAATGGAAAATTTTTAGAAATGACACCAACCATGAAACAGGATTTGCTAACTATACCGGCGATGGATGTGATGATAAATAAAGAGAAAAGTCCGCTAATAAATGCCGTACAGCGCACTACAGCCGGTTTAGCTAAGTGTTTTGAAGGGGGAAGCCGCAAATTATTATTTCCGGAACTCCCTAATACTTTATATTAATATGAATTTTGAACGTTTAAATGCTTATCGTGTTATGTGGGTAATGGTAATGTTTGACATGCCTACCGAAACCAAGGCCGACCGGAAACGCTATGCGAAATTCCGTAAACGAATATTAGACGATGGCTTCACCATGTTTCAGTTTAGTATGTACCTGCGGCATTGCAGTAGCCGGGAAAATGCCAACGTGCATATACAACGGGTAAAAAGGATTTTACCGGATAAAGGCCATATTGGCATTTTGTGTATTACCGATAAACAATTTGGGCTAATGGAAATTTTTAGAGGAAAGGAAACCATAGAAACCCCAGCCCCGATACAACAATTAGAGCTTTTTTAAAATAAAAACTGATAAAATAGGAATAAAAAAACGGGAAACTCTCCCGTTTTTTTATTCTATTGACAACCGGAAACCCTTTCTGTAAGCGGCTTTGAGAAAACGCTGTTGTCAAAGACCTAAGTTAAATCAAAAGTTGAAAGCAATTCACAACATTAACCCGGATAAGCCGTTTTCTTTTTCGTTGTCAAAGACCTAAGTTAAATCAAAAGTTGAAAGCAATTCACAACAAGCTTGGGAAGTGGTTGTGATTGACCACAGTTGTCAAAGACCTAAGTTAAATCAAAAGTTGAAAGCAATTCACAACATACACCTCT
>JBKEEB010000017.1:0-9832 GCA_047975735.1 Niabella sp. | reverse complement strand
TATGCCTTAGGTGCATAAAAAAGAGTTGTAAATAAATCTACAACTCTTTTTTTATTTTCAAGTGATCCGGATTGGATTCGAACCAATGACCTACTGCTTAGAAGGCAGTTGCTCTATCCAGCTGAGCTACCGGACCAAATATTTTACTATACAACTTATTAGTTTTGGCCTAACTAATAACCTACTGCTTTGAAGGCAGTTGCTCTATCCCCGTCCGACCCTGGTCATCCGGGCGGGCAGCTGAGCTACCAGACCTGTTTCAGTTGGGCTGCAAATATAGGTCTATTTCATCATTTTGATTCAAAAATTACAACAAAACTGCCCGGTCTTCCTATCTACGAAGACCGTAAAGAAAACATTAAAAAATATTTATGAATAAAAACATTGAACCCTACATTACAAATCTTATATTTATATCATAATATTCTATAAAAACATGAACCCCGTATCTACCCTTGATGAGCCCCTCCCCCCCGGCTCTTGCTACCTGAAGATTCTTTCAGTATATTGTTTTGTAATTCGTAGTGCGCCGACACCCTAACCAATATCTCTGATTATTCATCCCTGATTTATTCTTCATATTCTTACTTTTATTATTAACCCATTATGAATTACTATTATTCCTCCGCTACCTTTTCACCAAAAAACATGGTGTTCAATACACTGTCGTTATTTATTATATACAGCTTTACTGCTTGCAGTTGGCAAGAAACAAAAATGCCTATCCCTGCTGCTAAAAAATTGGCTTTGATCAAAGTACATACACCGCAAATCAATCAATCGCAGCAGACCACTACAACATCTAAAAAGAAAAAAATATACCTCACTTTTGATGACGGCCCCAATAATGGCACCTCCAATGTAATTAATATTATTCAGGAAGAACAAGTGCCTGTAACCTTCTTTTTAGTTGGTGCTCATTCCGAAGGAAGTGTGGCACAAAAAGAGCTTATGGAACAATTAAAAAATGTCCGTAGTTCTGTACTTTGCAACCACAGTTATTCTCACGCCGGTAATCAATATGAAAAATTTTACTCACATCCGGAACTCGTGGTTAACGATTTTAAAAAAGCGCAGCTTGTGATGAACTTAACCAATAATATTGCACGCTGCCCCGGACGCAACGCCTGGCGTATAGACAGTAGTATAACGATTACCGATATTAAAAAAAGTAAACAAGCCATTGACTCTATACACAAAAATGGTTTTACTGTTATGGGATGGGATGTAGAATGGCATTTTGACCACCAAAAAATGAGAACCATACAAAGCCCTGAAAAAATGGTAGCAGAAATTGACAGCATCATACAAAAAAAGAAAACAAGGTACGATGATAATGTAATATTACTGGCACATGACCAGTCCTTTCAAAAACCGGAAGACTCCTTGGCACTACATAAATTTATTAAATTGCTAAAAAGCAGAAATGAATACGAATTGGATATTGTTACAAATTATCCGCTGGTAATAAACAAAGAGTTTATCCCGGATACCACACATATACGTCGTCCATAATATACTCCCCTTGCAATAAAGCCATATCTTTAAGCATGTTTTCTATTCCGGCATATAACAATTTGCTTCCGGCAGATGCAATTGCATTACAAAAAAAATTACAGGAGAAAATCAATCTTACCCCTACTGTAAAAAAAATACAATTGATTGGCGGTGCAGATATTTCATTTAACAAACACGAAGAAACCGTATATGCAGGAATTATAACTTTATCGTTTCCCGATTTAATTCCTGTAGAACAGGTTGCTATAAAAATAAAAGTAACCTTCCCTTATATTCCGGGACTGCTGGCTTTTAGAGAAGTGCCGGCCATTATAAAAGCACTGAATCATATAAAACAAATTCCGGATGTACTAATCATGGATGGGCATGGATATGCTCACAACAGACGAATGGGCATTGCTACCCACTTGGGAGTTCTTACCGATATGCCTACCATCGGATGTGCCAAAAGTAAATTGGTGGGCGATTATAAAGAACCGGCAAACATAAAATTTGCCACATCAATCCTTTCACATAAAAAAGAACAAATTGGAATTGTAATGAGGACTAAACTAAATTGCAAACCTGTTTTTATTTCCCCTGGTAATAAAACAGATTTTGAGCAAAGTATAGAAATAATGAAACATTGCACTAGCAAATATAGAATACCGGAACCTACCCGGCAGGCTCATAATTATGTAAATGAATGTAGAAAAGGATTGATGCCGGTTTTAGGCTGAACGAATATTTGAAGCAAATGGCATTTTAATTCGTTATAATAATTTTTGTTATACGAAACATATTTATAAAACAGACCAATGATACTTCGTATAATGCTCCCGAAAACATTCGGGACGATAGTCGTTTAGACCAATTACATTGGTCTATTACGAATATCCAATCGGTATTATATCGCATCCGTCAGAATAAAAATATTTGAACAAAATTCCTGATTCAGGAACAAAAATTGTATTTTAGACTTTTATTTACGACGGTTCATCGGCTATATGAGTTGTCAATAATTTTCTCCCTATCGGGATTCATATAATAAAATACACATCATGAACAAATTGACCCTGTTTTTATGCACCGTTTTGGTACTTGGTGTAACCATTTCCTGTAACAATGGTGCAGAAGAAAAAACAACAGAAAATAAGGATACTGCTATTACTTTAAAAGCAGATATGCAAAAATTCAAAAGTACTATTGACGGTAAAGAAACAGCCCTCTATACATTAAAAAATAGCAATGGTATGGAACTAACCATTACCAATTATGGAGGTCGCTTTGTAACACTTTTGGTACCTGATAAAAACGGGAATAAAACCGATGTAATTATTGGTATGAACAGTGCCGAAGACTTTAAAAACTCAAAAGAGCCATATTTTGGCGCAACAATAGGCCGCTATGGAAACCGAATTGCAAAAGGGAAATTCACAATAGACGGCACAGCCTATACCCTTCCGTTAAACAATGGTGCCAACTCTCTACACGGCGGCACCAAAGGGTTTCAGTACGTTGTATGGGATGCTGTGCAACCTAACGACAGTACTTTAGAATTAAGCTACGTGAGCCCGGATTTAGACCAGGGATACCCGGGAGAACTAACCTCAAAAGTGGTATATAGTTTAACGGCGGACAATGCTATTAAAATGGAATATACCGCTACTACTACAAAACCCACCGTTGTAAACCTTACCAATCATGCTTATTTTAATTTGAACGGTGCCGGCAACGGCAATATTCTGGGGCATCTGTTACAGATTTATGCCAATGAATACAATCCGGTTGACTCTACTTTAATACCTACCGGCATTGCTCCTGTAGCCAATACTCCTTTTGATTTTACAACATCAACCGCTATTGGTGCCAGAATTAATGACGACAATGAACAATTAAAATTTGGTAAAGGATACGACCATAATTATATTTTAAATAACACCAAAGGGGAGTATGGTTTAACCCATGCAGCAAAAGCAATAGGCGACAAGTCCGGTATTGTGATGGACGTATATACGCAGGAGCCCGGTCTGCAATTTTATTCCGGTAATTTTATGCAGGGGCAAAATACAATGTTAGGAGGCTTTAAGGATGAGTTTAGAACCACTTTTTGTTTAGAGACACAACATTATCCTGATAGCCCTAACCAACCTTCTTTCCCCAGTACATTATTGAAACCGGGAGAAACCTATCATACGGTTTCTTATTACAAATTCTCTACGAAATAGTATGTATAGATGATGGTTCATAGGGAATAGTTCATGGTTCATAAGGTATCGCTATCCTCTATCATCCATGAATTATGAACCATTCTTCTAAAGCCCTAATTGTTGTAATATGGGCAAAAACCTTTGATCGCCCGGATAATTTCTTTGTAATGTTTTAGCATACGGTATAGCCTGTGTAGGTTTATTCCCCTGTATATACAAAACACAAAGTGCATAATTAATATCAGCATCATTGGGAGCGAATGAAAGCGCTTTTATATATTGCTTTTCGGCTTCGCTGGCCTTATTTTTTTGTTGCAACAACACACCATAATTATAATACACACGCGGGTTTGTAGTATTTAAAGCAATCGCCTTTTTTAAATTTTCTTCTACCTGCAAAGGTTCATTCAATTCATTATATAGCAAAGCCAAATTAAAATAAATACGATCATTTTTAGGATCGGTTTTTAAAGCCGCTTGCAATACTTTTAAAGCATCGGCATTACGCCCCATAATATTATACATTGCCGATAAATTCAACCTCGCATAATTCATAGCCGAATCTTTTTGTATGCCGCGCAGATAAAAAGATTCTGCCCGGTCGTAGTTGCGTATTTTTAAAAAATAATCAGCCGCCATTACATCACCGGTTGCAAAATCACTTTGATATAAAATATAACTATTCAGCTCTGAAGCCGCTTTTTGATAAGGTTCTCCAAACTGTCCTAAGTTTTGCGGATCGTTGGCTGTGAGTAGTAAATTAGCCGCAGCTATTCTAACCGCCCGTACTTTGTCCTGCAGCATAGGCACCACCGAAGCCTGCCATTGTAATGGAGGAAAATTAGTAAGTGCTATAATGGCTCTATACCTTACCTGAGCATTAGCATTATTTAGTTGCTGTATAATGGCTTGCAGACTATTATTATTTTGGATTCCCCCCATATAATGAACAGCAGTAGCCTGTATGATTGACGAAACAGCAGTATCGCCCAATAATTTAATTAGATGTGCCTGCGACGATGCATCCATTTTACTACCGGGTATTAAATCCTCAGCAAAATGATAAGGCCTGTTAGCCCCAAACCATTTTACAACAGCATCGGCCGCCCATTGCGCCGACTTATTTTTATGACAATCATTACAGGCATTAGGGGTTCCGTACTTTGCCGAAAGATCGGGACGAGGCACTCTAAAAATATGATCGTGCCTTAAATCGTTGCCCATATAATTTTTTGACGGCATGTGGCAGTTTTTACAGGCCGCACCATCAGTTCCTATTGCATGAAAAGTATGCCCCGGAGCATCGTATTTTTCTTTGGTATGGCATTGATTGCAGACCCCATTTCCTGCTATAATTAATTTACCAGAATGCGGATTATGACAGTTACTGCATTTGACATTATGCCTGAACATTTTGCTCTGCAAAAAAGAAGCATAAGTATAATCTTCATCATCCTGTTGCCCATCGGCATGATAAAATTCCGTGCTGGGTATTTCAGGAATATAATCGTCTAAAATTTCATTGGTATTTAGCAGATGAGCACTTATATTTCCTTTGCGGGCATGGCAGGGAAAGCAGGATTGTATTTCCTGCATTTGTGTACTGTTTTTTGCCATGAGCAGATAGGAACCCGTTATTTTATCGCCATCTTTATAATCGCTGTTGATATAATCAATATGTTGCTTTGCCGGGCCGTGGCAGGATTCGCAACTTACAGTTATCTGGCTAAATGTTGTTTGATAACTGTCTGTTTCAAAATCATAGTTTTTTTTATAATTGGTGGTATGACATTCGCCGCACATGGTGTTCCAGTTTTGGGCGTTTCCTGTCCAGTGTAACCAATCATTAGGTGCAATTTTTTCTCCGGCATACTGGTGAAACCATTTTTTACTCCTACTATCCCAGCTTTGGCGCGTTGCCTGCATCCGCCCCCGGCTAAATTCTACCAGGTATTGCTGTAAAGGATAAAAGCCAAAAGTGTATTTTATTTCATAGTCATGGTACTTACCATCTTCGCCCTGTGTATTGATAAAAAATTTACCGTCTTTTTTAAAGAATTTTGAGGTAATGCCATCGGCTGTATAAGATTGATTGTTAAAATTGCCCAGTACCGTACTGTCATTAGGCAATTCCATCGCTTTAAAATGATCTGAAAGTTGCCACAAATCATGTTCGGTTTTATGACAACTTATGCAGGCCTTATCGCCCACAAACTCATTTGCTTGAGTACTTTGCTTTTTAGAGGGTTGCGTGCAACGGGTGGCCATAATCCCCATAAACAGGAAAAGAACCAACACCGCAACAATATATATTGTTTTTTTTCTCACAAAAGGCGTTTATGATGTACAAATATAACAATGTTCAATTTTAATGGTAACAAATTAAAAAACAAGTATTCATATTGCTATTGGGCGCATTTCAAATTTTCGCATCGTCATGTCGATTCCGAAAGCGTTCGGAAGAGACATCTCATTACTAATATGAAGAGATTTCTCGCTGCGCTCGAAATGACTCAAACAGATACTACTTATACAAAGCGAAAATTTGAAATATACCCTTGCTATTTTGACTATTATTTTTTGGCGAAAAAGAGCTTCACTTGAAACTTTTTCATAATTGTTAATAAAAAGTTATCTAAATATTTTAAAAAGTTTATTATATTTGATTAAAAGTTTCATTACTTTTACGAAATAGTTACGATTGTTAAGCTAAATCAAGTCATGTCCAAAATCGCTCAGGATAAGAAAAATAAGTTCCAAAGAAAGATAATTACAAATCTATTCTTCTCCAAGGAATTGTCTTGTAACGACTTAAGCGAAGCAATAGGAAAAAGTATTCCTATCACCAACCGGTACATTACCGAAATGCTCGCTGAAGGGCAGTTAATTGAAAAAGGGTATGCCCATTCTACCGGCGGCCGTCGCCCACAGGTATATTCCTTGCCGAATGATCTGTTTTATGTAATATCTGTGGCAATGGATCAGTTAGTTACCCGCATTGGTGTAGTTGATGCCAACAACGTGCAGGTAGGAACCGTAGAAAAAATTCCGCTAAAGCTGGCTAATAATCCCGACAGTCTGCAACAGTTAACGCAGCATTTGAATGCCTTTATAAGTAAAATATCCATCCCAAAAAATAAAATAGCCGGTATTGGTATTGGAATGCCGGGTTTTGTAGATGCCAAAGGCGGCATTAATTATAGTTTTTTAAAAACACCGGACAACAGTTCTATTATTACAGCCATTGAAAATGAAATTGGTATTCCGGTAATGATTGATAATGATTCCAGCCTGATAGCACTGGCCGAATTAAAATGGGGTGCTGCCAAAAACAAAAGCCATTCCATGATAATCAATATTGGCTGGGGTGTGGGCTTAGGCATTATTACCGACGGAAAACTGTTTAGAGGTAATGAAGGGTTTGCGGGAGAGTTTAGCCATATACCCCTTTTTGACAATAACAAACAATGCAGCTGCGGAAAATACGGTTGTCTGGAAACAGAAACCTCTATGACTGTTGTTGCCGAGAATGTATTAGCCGGCTTACAAAAAGGCCTGCCTTCTATATTACAAATACAAAAAGAAGACAGTACCGAAATTGTGGCACAAAAGATTATTGAAGCAGCTAAACAGGGCGATAAGTTTTCGGTAGAGGCTATATCCGATTCGGCTTATAACATTGGACGCGGTGCCGCCATATTAATACATCTTTTAAATCCTGAGCAGATAGTGATTAGCGGTATGGGCTCACTGGCCGGTAAAATATGGATAGCCGCCGTACAACAGGCCATCAACGAACATTGTATTCCAAAAATTGCAGAGCATACCGAAATTGCTATTTCTACTTTGGGCTATCAGGCAGCCTTAATAGGCGCAGCAGCTTTAGTAATGGATAATTATGAAATGATTCACCAACATAAAACAAAAACAATAAAACAAAAAACAGTTGCCTAATTCTTGTAAATTAAAAAAAGAACAATTATGAAGAAAACAATCTACAAACTACTGTTTGCTTTCATGATGAGTTGCATGCTACAACTCGCTTATGCCCAACAGCGAACAGTAACCGGTACCGTAACTGATGATCAGGGGGAACCCATTGCAAACGTTTCTTTTGTAGTAAAAGGAACAACAACCGGTGGTATTACTTCGGGAGATGGCAGTTTCATTACAACCGTAAACGGAAACGATGCCGTATTGGTGTTTTCCTCAGTTGGTTATGCCAGCCGGGAAGTACCTGTTGGAAACAACTCAACACTAAATGTTACACTCACCAGATCCGAAACACAGGGTATGGATGAAGTGGTGGTAACGGCTTTGGGTATAAAGCGTCAAAAGCGTTCTTTAGGCTATTCCACGCAAACTATAAACGGAGGTGATATTGTACAATCATCAGCACCCAACATTATCAATGCGCTATCGGGCAATGTGGCCGGTGCACAAGTAGTACAACCAAATGGTGTGGATGGGGGAACTACAAAAATCATACTAAGAGGTAACAACAGTTTGAATTTTAGTGCTAATAATCAGCCATTAATTATTGTGGACGGAATGCCTCTAGAAAATGAACCAGGTATGACATCAGCTACCTCAGGTAAAGACTGGGGTTCTGCAATTAATAATATCAATCCGAACGATATCGAATCAATGGATGTATTGAAAGGGCCTCCTGCAGCTGCACTTTATGGAGCAAGGGGAGCAAATGGTGTTATTATGATAACATTAAAGAAGGGTTCTAAAAAAGGTGGATTAGGAATTGACTACAACTTTGAAACCAAATTAATACAACCTTGGCTGTACAGAGATGTTCAAAACACATATGGTGGCGGAGGTGCAATTAATGATTTAGAGCCTACCCTTAGAACAAACGGTGCCGGCGATTATGTATTACCTTCATTTTGGGTAACAGGAATGTTGGGTGCCACCAATAATCCTATCCTTCAAGGTGGGGCATCATGGGATCGTTTTAGTTGGTATGGTCCTGGAGCTTCATGGGGGCCTAAAATGGAAGGACAGGATGTTGTTTGGTGGGACGGTGTTAAAAGAAAATATTCGCCGCAGCCTGACAATTTAAAGTCGTTTTATCGAAATGGGAAAACCAATACGCACAATTTAGCTTTTAATGCTGGTGGCGATTTTGGAAGCGTACGAGTTTCTTTAACAAGAACAGATCATACTTCGGTGGACTATAACTCTGGTTATGACCAGACAACAGCCAATATTGGTGCCAATTTAAATATTTCGAAAAAAATAAAGGCATTGGTTTCAATGTCTTACATTAATTATAATAGATTGAATGCTACAGAATTAGGAGAAAGTGATAGAAGACAAACCACAGGAAGGATGTCTTCTGGCAAATATTTGCTATATAACTGGGGAAGAGATTACCAACCTATAGATAAATACATATATCAAAATGTAGATGGAACTCAAAATCAATTTTGGTCTAAACCTCCCGGAGCTGATTATACAGGATTTAACGATTATGAAGGTTATGGATACTTTTACGATTATTGGTGGAGGCTACATAATAACAATGAATACCTGAAACGCAACAAAATACTCGGAACAGTTGGTCTAACCTACGACATCACATCATGGTTAGCGTTAAAAGGAAACCTTTCTACAGACATGACCTTTAACGAGCGAGAGCAAAAGAACAAGCCAACAGATATTACAGGTATTACAAACGGTCTTTATAATCATGGCACCGGTAGCGGAAAAGCTTTAAATGCAGATTTCATGTTAACCGCTCACAAAGACGAATTGTTTAAAGATATTAGTGCCAGTGCTACAATTGGTGGTGTATATTGGGGAAGAAACGATTATTTCCAAAGTATGCAAACCAATGACTGGCAGTACCCATGGGCTTATACTATCTCAAACATCAAAAGCACATCAAGGATAACAACAACTGAAAACCAGTATAAAAAGAAAATACGTTCTACTATTGGCATTTTAGATTTCGGGTATAAGAACTGGTTATTTTTAAACTTAACCGGCAGGAATGATATATCGTCCACGTTACCAAGAGCTACTAATTCCTATTTCTTCCCTTCAGCAAATATGAGTTTTGTATTTACTGATGCTATTCCTTCTTTAAAAGAAAATAATGTACTTTCTTT
>JBKEEB010000138.1:0-2417 GCA_047975735.1 Niabella sp. | reverse complement strand
TCTAATTCTTTTTTTTTGAAAACACTCCTTAAGTTTTTAGTATATTGTGTCCACTTTTTGCTGACGATTTACAACTATTAACAGCTTTGTTGGCTGTTGGTTTTAAATTAAAATTGTATGATTCATGATCTATAAAAAGTTCAGAACCGGCTTGTGGGTCGTATGCATGAAAGGTGGTATTATCAACAGTATAGCCATTTGTTGTAGTAAAATCTTCTTGTGCTATAACTTTAACATTTCCGTTTGAGTCAGTACTGGTAAGCTTTCCATTCGGTACAAAAGAATTTTTTATAATACATTTCTCATCAGGAGAATCTTTCTTTACAGGGAAAGGATATGAGTTGTTTAGTATAGAATTATATATTTCCAATCTTGCCTTATCACTAAGATTAAAATAATAAGAATAATGTGAAAAAGTGGAATTGACTACTTTTAAATTAGACCCTAAGCCACTTACTGACACAAGATGAGTTCCAGAACCTTTATAAAAAAGTGCATTATATATTGATACTGTAGATTGTGTACTAATATCAATACTGGAGCCAGACGGGTATGCGCTTGAACTGTTTTCTAAAACAATACCGTTTTTTATAGTTAAATTGGAATTGTTTACAACAATACCTCCTCCTTGTCCTCTATTTATAATCTTTCCATTTACTGTAATAGTGCCTGTTCCTTCTGCTTTACCTTTACGGATAGTAAAACCATCTATTAGATTATCTCCTAATGAATTTGAGACTGTAACAACGTGATAATTAAAATCCGTTCCGTCAAGAATGGTTTTATTTTTTTGAATATCACGATTGGCCAAACTTTCTCCGGCAATAATGCCATCGAAACCGCCGTATAGTTTTACACCATTTACTAATACAAAACTATTGTCCTTACCTTCGTTAGCAAAGTTGGCACCATCCCTGGCACTATGTTTTGGCGAATAGGTGCCTTTGGCTACATAAATTTTATTAATAGTACCCGGACTACCGTCATTTAACAATTTGGCATCTTTTAAAGCTGTCGATAAATCGTTAAATGCCAACTCCCACGATGAGCCGTCACCACCTATATTGCCTTGTTTTACATACATCGTGTTATCTGTATAAGCATTAGCATCGGGCAATATTTTTAAAGTTCCGGGTTTAAATTCAATGGTGTATTTATCCGAAGTAATACCTTGAGGTATAATTTGATTTGAATAAGTGCCTGTTTCGGTTGCGTTTACAGCGCTGCCGGAAAATGTTAGGGTGCCGAAAATGCTATTGGAGGCATCATCTCCAGATTTAAATCCAGAATAGCTTACCGTAAAATTAGTTGTGCCATAAACATTGCCATCATATATCTTAGACTTATCATCCGCCGTAACAATAAGCGGTATTTTGGTTACGTTAACCACTATTTGGGTTCTGGTGCTTTCGCAACCATTGGCATTGGTTTGGCTTACCCAATACGTTGCAGTATTTACTGAAGACAGGTTTAATGCTGGGGCAGTTGTTGTGGCCGTACCACCCGTTTCTTGGGTGTACCATTTTAAATTATTACCACTTACCACAATATTGGCGTTAGTTTGGCCTACAGTAAAATTTTGTGGCGATTGTACTGTTGGCGCCTCGGTAGTACTCAGGGTTACGGCAACACTTGCCCGGTCGCTCTCACAACCATTAACAGTCTGGCTAACATAATAAGTGCTGCCCGATGTTAAAGCCGTAGTATTGGCTAATGGGCTTCCTCCTGAAGCTTGACCGTACCATTTAATATTTTCGCCGGTTACCTGTAAATCGTTTAGGGTAACCGCACCACAAAAAACTTGAGATGATACAACCGTTGGTTTTGTTTTGCTGGTGGTACCTAATATATTTTCATAAGCACCAATATCAATCGTGTTTAATTTTCTGCTATTTCCTAAAATGTCAATATTATTATATTCAAATGAGTATAATGTATTGTTCCCTTTATTTATAATAGGGCTACAACCGGTTAGGCTAAAATCAAAACTTGCAGCATCGGCAAAATACGGGTTTGATTCACTAACATTATTGTTTTTATTAGTATAGTTGTTGGTATATCTAAAAGCATTATTTTGAACCTCGGCAGAAGTCCCCGGACCTAAAATGTCTTCTAAAATATTGTTGTAAAGCTTAATACTGTTACCAATGATGAAGATACCGGCATCTGGATCGTCGTTCCAAACGGTGTTATTAACAAAGCTAATGATTGTATTTGCCTGAAAAACGGATGTGAAACCCGTATTGCCCGTAAATACATTATTGTAAAAATCACTTCTGCCTTTTCCTGCGTTAATTATACCTCCCGTATAACCATCACTATTAGTTGTGGCAACATTGCCTCTAACTGTGCTATTAAAAAATACTGTTTTTGCCGTGCTTTCAACATCCAAAGCAGCTCCAAAAAACGATTCGTTT
>JBKEEB010000080.1:0-7793 GCA_047975735.1 Niabella sp. | reverse complement strand
TTGTTTTTTGTAAATGTAAAAAATACGCTGCAAATAGCCGTACCGTTCATCAAGTAGGATGATTATTTTGGATATTCGTAATAGACCAATGTAATTGGTCTAAACGACTATCGTCCCGAATATTTTCGGGAGCATTATACGAAGTATCGTTGGTCTGTTTTATAAATATGTTTCGTATAAAGCAATAACCGTTTGGCTTCGGCATCAATATAAAATTTGTAAAATCATTTATTTGATGCTAATTTTATAGCACTAACAATAACCTGATGATTATGAAAAATCTTTTTATTCTTCCAATTTTGGTGCTGCTACTTATTGGTTGTAATAAAAATACTTTTGATATTAATAGTCCTAACGTAGAACAATTTGTTCAGCAAATTAAAAACGGTACTTATGCCCAATATGAAAATAATGATGAAGGAGAAAATCTTTGGCTTTTAATGCCAAAATTTACCGGGGAACATATTGGGGCATTAATTGCTTTTGCAAAAGACACTACGCATATTAAATATTATCCTTTTAACCCTATATCCTCACGGACTCCATTTCCTCAGGGCAAAGATTATTGCCTTTTAGGCGAGTGCCTGCTTTGGACAGTTGAAGGCATCAGAAATAAATCCGGATATGGCTCACTCGACCCTATATTGATTAATACAACTTTGGATGAAAGTGCACAGTATAATGGCCTTTCAGGAAAGGAAATTCAATCTGTCAGCGATATTTATAAAAATTGGTGGCGTACTTATAAAAATAAAGACTGGGAAAATCAAGACCCTTTGGCAAATACATCTTACCATTGGTATTAACATCTTTTTATTGTGATATATGGTACTGATTTTTCACACAGACAACAACGCCACATCCCCCAACTCATTAAACACTACAAACTTTGCAGTAAAGCCGGGTTTGATAAAACCGATGTAAGTTTCCATATTAATGGCTTTTGCTACTCGGGAACTGGCCATTGCAACCGCTTCCTGTAAAGATATATTCAAGTGGGTGATAGCATTTTGTACTGCTTCGGGCATACTAATAGCCGCACCTGCCAAATTGCCTTCGGGGTTGCGATAAAAACCATCCTGCATTTTTAATGACAATACATCCCAGTTAAATTCGGTTTTTTGCCTGCCAAGAAAGCTGGCGTCTGTAAGTAAAATCAGTTTATTGCCTTTTTGTTTATACGCTATTCTGGCAGCGGCATAACTGCAATGGCCGCCATCTAAAATAATAGGAGCATACACGTTTGGGTTGTCAAAAACGGCTCCTACTGTACCCGGTTCCCGATGCCCCATTTGCGTCATGGCATTGTATAAATGGGTAACTAAATGAATGCCTTTATCAAAATAATATTGCGCCTGTTTATAGGTCATCATTGAGTGTCCGGCCGAAAGGATAATTCCAGATTCTAATAACATGTCTAATTGATAATCGGTAAAACACTCCGGCGCAATGGTCATTATTTTAATAACTCCTTCTCCGTGTTGTATAATTTGTTGCAATGCAGCATCGGTAGGTTTTCTTACTATATCAATATTGTGGGCACCTCTTTTTTCTGGGTTCAGATAGGGGCCTTCCAAATGCATTCCTACAACACTATTACCGGTTTTCATGTAATCACCAACAGCAGCTATCGCCTCTATAATTTTTTCATCGGGCGATGATATAAGCGTTGGTAAAAAATAGCCGGTGCCATATTGGGCAGCTGCAGCTTCCATTTCCTGCAGGGTTTCCGTATTAGGTGTTTTGGAAAAGTACTTTGTAGTTCCGCCGTTTAACTGAATATCAATAAACGCAGGTGCAATATATTGGCCATTCAAATCAATGATTTCGGCGTTATCAGGAATAACAGCATCAATGCCAATGATTTTATGGTTTTTTATCAGAATATTTTTGTCTGATACAATATCATCGCCTGTTAAAATAATACAATTGGTTATAACTTTCATTATCCAAAGAAAATATAGCTAATGCCAATGGCGGTAAGCATACCTGCCAAATCGGCCAGTAGCATAGCACCTACCGAGTAGCGCGTATTTTTAATACCAACGGCTCCAAAGTAAACTGCAATAATGTAAAAAGTAGTATCGGCAGAGCCTCTAAAAACGGATGTAAGATTTCCTACAAACGAATCAGGGCCGTGAACTTTCAATGTATCAATCATCATGGCTCTGGCACCACTGCCGCTAAAAGGTTTTAAAAGTGCCGTAGGCAGCGCATCTACTATGCGCGTATCTCCGTTAAATACCATAAACAATTGTTTGATGCCATCCATAATAAAATCAAAAGCACCACTGTTGCGTAATAAACTAATGGCTACCAATAAGCCTACCAAGTAAGGAATAATTTTAATAGCTGTTGTAAAACCATCTTTAGCACCATCAACAAAATCATCAAAAATGGCTGTTTTCTTATAAATGGCACCCAGTATAATCAATATAAAAATAAGCAGAATAAGCCCGTTACTAAGGCTGCTTGAAAATAAGGTAATACCTTTGGTATCTAAAGTTCTAACGTATAAAATTAAAGCCGTAAATAACCCGGTAATCCCTAAAACCCATCCCAAAATTACAGGTTGAAATACACGAATGCCTTGTTTGAAAGATACTACTAACAATGCAGCAATGGTAGCAGCAAATGTGGCAATCATACAGGGAATAAAAATTTCGGTAGGGTATTGTGAGTGTAAAGCTACCCGATCGGCAATAATAGTTGTTGGTATTAAAGTAAGCCCCGATGCATGCAGGCACATAAACATTACCTGCGCATTGGTGGCCTTATCCTTATCGGGATTAAGCTCTTGCAGGCTTTCCATACTTTTAATGCCAAAGGGGGTTGCGGCATTATCTAATCCCAGTAAATTGGCAGAAAAATTCATTACCATGTGCCCCATGGCCGGATGATCTTTGGGTACTTCGGGAAATATTTTTGAGAAAAAAGGGCCAATGATTTTGGACAAAAACCGGATGCCGCCGGCTTTTTCTGCAATATTCATAAAACCGAGAAATAAGGCCATTATACCAATCAGGCTTATACATAAGTTAACGGCATCTTTGGTGGTTTCAAACACACCATTGGTGCCTTGCAATTTATAAACCTTATATCCGGTTTCAGTTTTTATAACCGATTTTCCATCCCAGGAAGCAATTTTTTGCCCGGCTGCTAATTGTGCAGTTACGGCAGTAGGAACAATCTGTTCGCCCAGGTTCTGTACAAAAGTAGTATCGCCGGATTTGCCGGTTACCATCTGACTAAAAATCTCTCTTTCTCCATCCTGAAACAAAAATCTGCCTAAGGCTACTGCCAGTGCAATAATGATGAACGCCGACCAAACCCTGCTTAATACCATATTGAAAATTTCTAAGTTTTAGGTTTTTTATAGATGACAAGCTTTAAATAACTTTACATGCAGCCTGTTTTAAAAGCGGAAGTTAGTGTATTATGCCTTAAATTATTCATCTTGACTCTATTTTGTTGAATCTTGCTTTTTGCCATACTTTGATTTCGGATTTTAACTTCCAAAATGATGTTGTACATTTGCGGCCTTTGATAGGTGGCCAATGGTTATTGGTAAATGGCCAACAGTATAAAATTAATATAAGAAAATGGCATTACAGGCAGGAATAGTGGGTTTACCCAATGTAGGAAAGTCAACACTTTTTAACGCAGTAAGTAATAGTGCAAAGGCGCAGGCCAGCAATTACCGGTTTTGTACTATTGAACCCAATTCGGGATTGGTAGATGTACCGGATGAGCGCTTAGATAGACTGGCAGAACTGGTGTTGCCGGACAGGACGGTGCCCACGCAAATTGAAATTGTTGACATTGCAGGGCTTGTAAAAGGTGCCAGCAAAGGAGAGGGACTGGGTAATAAGTTTCTGGCCAATATACGTGAGGTAGATGCCATTATACATGTGGTACGCTGTTTTGAGGATGAAAATGTGCTGCGCGAAGAAGGAGCGATTAACCCGGTTTCCGATAAGGAAATTATTGATACCGAATTGCAATTGAAAGACCTTGACAGCATAGAAAATCAAATTGTAAAAAAAGAAAAACAAGCCAAAGCAGATCCCAAAGCCAAAGCAGAACTGGAGATATTACAACAATGTAAAGCGCATTTGGAGCAGGGTAAGAGCATTCGCTCGTTGGATTTGAGTAAAGAAGATAAAGCCATTGTGGCCGGATTGTTTTTGTTAACCGATAAGCCTGTGTTATATGTGGCAAATGTTGATGAGCCGTCAATGCATACGGGAAATAAATATTCCGAAGCCTTGGCCGCTATTGCAAAAGAAGAAGGTGCCGAAATAATAATAATGAACAACTCCATTGAAGCGCAGATTAGTGAAATGGATGATGCCGACGATAAGGCCATGTTTATGGATGAATATCACATGGAAGAACCCGCATTGAACCGTTTAATCCGCTCCGCCTATAAACTACTGGGTTTAAATACTTATTTTACCGCAGGGGTACAGGAAGTTAGAGCCTGGACTTTTCACGAAGGGTGGAAGGCTCCGCAATGTGCCGGCGTTATTCATACCGATTTTGAAAAAGGCTTTATTAAAGCGGAAGTGATTGGCTACGACGACTACATTACTTACAAATCAGAAGCCGGAGCCAGAGAAGCCGGTAAACTACGCATAGAAGGTAAAGAATATGTGGTAAAAGACGGTGATGTTATGCATTTTCGCTTTAATGTGTAGCGCATGGTTCATAGTTCATGGTTCATAGACTGCGTTAGCCTAAAGCATACAGCTTATAGCAGTTTACTCCATCGTAGTTGTTAAATGAATCAGTCGGCCATCGGCCGTCATCCCTTCAATAATTACGTTAAATGCATCGGTAACATCATTATTATAAAAAGATAAAATAATTTCTTTTTTTGCCGGGTCAATACTTACGTTTGGATTCCAGTAAATGGTAGTACGCACATCTCTGTCGGCATCAGGCGGTACTTCCATAGAATAATATTTTGGCGAATAAAACTCTTTAATAACAGTATATCCTTCAATTTTTGCGCCGCTCAGCCCTTTGCCCGATTCCTGCTGCATATCACCACCCCTGCGGGTATATATGGCTACAGCACCATTGGCACCATTAAAACCTCCCATGAAAGGTGGTCTAAATGCTTTAATGTAAGCCACATCACTTACATTTAAATTAGCAACAAAATCGGTTGTGGCAGGCATTTCATCAATATACAATTGGGGAGCTCCGCCACGCCAGCTTAAACTGGCATTAGAACCCTGTCCGGTTATTTGAAGCCCTGCCACACGCCCTTGTAGGTACGTAAAAATATCTAAGGCACTTTGTGCTGTCGGGTCATTCAGCAAATCAAACTGAATACCATCGCCACTAAATAGGCCACTGGCATATTTTTCATCTAAAAGTTGAACGGGTGTTTTGCCTCTTGCCTTTACAATCACTTCTTCCAATTCTTTATATTTTTTCTTATCGGCATAGCCATTGGCTTCATCGCTTCTCAATAAATGATATGCTAATCCGGTTGTATCAGGTACCATTGGGCTTATCCATCCTTTACCTACTCGCGGCATCCGTAATTTGTAAGGCATAAATTGTATGGAAGCACCTTCCATTCCCTTATCCTGAATTTGATAATACACTTTTGCCGTATCAAAAATAATAGTATTAGGATCATTAAAAGTTCCGTCTTTCATAATGGGGCTAACAATAACTTTTCCTTCAGCATCTTTCTGCTTCATCATAACAACTACTGATGATGTGGGACCTACCTGCGTAGGCATAATACCAATTACCTTTCCCGATAAGGAAAGGAAAGTTGTGTCTTTTGGATGATTGATTTTTGGTAGCTGATTATTTTGTATGGCTTCCCAATTAAATTTGCGCCAGCCATTGGTAAGCATCACCAAGTCTAATTGTTGTTGTACTTTATTTGCCGTATCGGAAAAATAATAGGCGGGGTTATGTACTTTTCCTTTTAGTTCACTTGTCAGCATTAGGTTCGATAAAATGTTCTCACTACTGTCAGTACCAATGGCCAAATCTGTAACCGCAACAGAAATGGAAGAAACTACAGCTTCGGGAAGTTTTATTCTAACTTCATCCCTTGCCCGATAACTAAGCCCCCATCTTTCTACTTCAAACTCGGGAGTAATGGTATAATTGTTATTGTTATTGATATAGGTGATGCGCTCTGCCAGCGGTTTCATGTTTTTATCAAAAACAGTAATGGTAAGCACACCATAGGGGAGGTTATTAATGGGTATGATACCTGCAACCGGAGCATTGGTGGGTTTTGAAATTTTAAACACTATGTGTTGGTACATGGTGCCTATAATATGCAGGCTGTCGTTTTGTTGTTCAAAACTTGGTGTTAAATTAATGGCAAAGCTGCGCCTGCCTGGTGTTACACCTACCTGAATGCTCAATCCATTGGTTTTAATTTCCGGAAGCAGGGTTGTTTTTTCTGCTGATTTTTCGTATGTCCATTTGGCTTTATAAGCTGTTCCGGCTTTAGGGTTGATGTTAAAATAACCCATGCCATCATGCATCGTGCGAAGGCTATCTACAAATTTTCCATCGGTACTGCTAACAATGCCTTTAATAGTAACAGGCCTGCCATATTGGTCGGTAGCTTTAAAGGCAATTTTATTATTAATGCCGGCAATAGCATCACCGCCTTCAGGAAAAAACGCTAATTGCGGAGTAATTTCAATTTTCTGTGGCTTGCCTGTAGAATTTTTTAAAATTATGGGAATGGTTTTTTTAAAAAGAAAAGCCGTGTCAAAATTTAACATCCATCGGGTATAGGCACGAACGGTAATACTGTTTCCTATATACTCGGAGGGCAGTTCGTACTGCCCGGCCGTAACAGCATTGATGAGCGGGCTTACGGTATGTTGTATAATATTCCCTTTTTCATCCATCCAGTCAACATAAAAAGTTTTACTACCCAAAGCCGGACTTAGCTCGTTTAGCAAATAGGCTTTAAACCAAATTGTTTCACCCGGTGCATAAGTGTGCTTATCAAAATGCAGGTAGGCCTTTTCGGGGCTGTAAAGGTTTGCGTATTGCTCAATTTTTGTGGTTAAATCCTGTGAGTACAATTTTTGAGTGCTACAAAAAACTACTGCAAGAAATATTAAGTAGATGCTATATTGCTTCATATTCAAACGGTAAAAAGTGAAAATTAAGCATTGTGGCGGGTATAAAAAAATTGTCAAAAATTTTTACAAAAAATTTAATGACTATCCGTGTTTTGGAAATATGTTTAGTTTTTCCCGTCATTTATCTTCCGAAGGCATTCGGAAGATTAATCCCCTACTTAATCAAAATGAGATTTATACCGATTGGGTATTCGTAATAGACCAATGTAATTGGTGTAAACGACTATCGTCCCGAATATTTTCGGGAGCATTATACGAAGTATCATTGGTCTGTTTTATAAATATGTTTCGTATTACATCCGGTGAAATTGTTCTCTTCGTTTTTTTCAGAAAACTTATCGAAACCTGTGCGCTGCAGCGTATGACAATCAGGATTATGGGTATTCCAGATTGCGGATAGGCATTAAAAATTTATTATCTGTTTTTAGAAGATAGCGGTAAGGGTGGCTTTTCCTGTATGAATGGTTTTTCCGGTTCCCGGCTTGCGGCCATCATATTGAAAGTTAAGTTCCAGATTGTTCATCAGCCTTTTGGTGAGCATGATATTCCACAAATAGTTTTTGCCTGGCATCAGCCCGTTTAGCATAATGTAACTAACAGTGGTTTGGGATTGGTTGGCAGCATCATATTTGAAGTTTTCAAAAGTAA
>JBKEEB010000098.1:0-26586 GCA_047975735.1 Niabella sp. | reverse complement strand
TCCTAACTTCTGACAGGTTTAATTTATTTTACATAAAAGATAAGAGAATCAAAATAAGCTTAACTATTTTTTGTTCTAAATTGGTTTTACCAAAATTACTTCTTCCATCTCAAACGCAAACTGTTGCTCACCACACTCACGCTACTCATAGCCATCGCTGCTCCTGCAATCATAGGATTGAGTAGGAAGCCGTAAAACGGATATAAAATTCCTGCTGCAATTGGAATACCAATCAGGTTATAAATAAATGCCCAAAACAAGTTTTGTTTAATAGTTGCAACGGTCTGTTTTGACAATTTTATTGCCTGTGGTAGTTTGGTAAGGTCTGATGAAATGACGGTCCTTTTGGCTACATCCATAGCAATATCCGAGCCTTTGCCCATAGCAATACTTACATCGGAAGTTGCCAAAGCGGTACTATCATTGATGCCGTCCCCAACCATTGCTACCGTTTTGCCTTGTTGTTGCAACTCTTTTACAAAATCGGCTTTCTGCTGTGGCAGTACTTCCGCTTTGTAATGCTTGATGCCTGTTTGCTCAGCAATGGATTTGGCTGTGGCTTCGTTATCGCCTGTGAGCATATACAAATCAATACCCATTTCCTGCAACTCTTTAATTGCCTGTATTGATGTTTCTTTCACCTCATCGGAAATGGCTATTACGGTAAGAGCCTGTTTACTGTCTGCAAACCAAATAATGGTTTTTGCCTCTAAGCCCCATTCATCGGCTTTTTGTTGTAATTGTTCTGCAATATTGATATTGTAATCTACCAACAGTTTTTTATTGCCTACCAAATAGGTTTGGTTATTGTAATCGGCTTTTGCTCCTTTACCAGTAATACTTTCAAAATTTAAAATCGCTGTGTTTGCTGTTCCGTCAAGATGTTTTACTACGGCTTCGGCTAATGGGTGTTCTGATTTTTTTTCGATGCTTGCTAAAATGTCTTTAGTAACATCGTTATTGTTCAGCCATTTGATGCCTGTTACTTCTGGTCTGCCTTCCGTAATCGTTCCTGTTTTGTCTAATATGATGGCATCTGTTTTTTGGGCTAATTCCAAACTTTCGGCATCTTTAATTAAAATGCCTTTTTCGGCACCTTTACCAACGCCAACCATAATTGCCGTAGGTGTGGCCAATCCCAACGCACAAGGGCAGGCAATGACCAATACCGTAATGGCTGCTAATAATCCTTGTACAACTCCGTTATCGTCACCCAATACAAACCATAAAATAAAACTGAGTATTGAAATTCCTATGACAACAGGCACAAAAATTCCTGCTATCTTATCAACCAACCTTTGTACTGGTGCTTTACTGCCTTGTGCATCTTGCACCATTTTAATGATTTGGGCAAGCATTGTTTCCTTACCCACTTTAACGGCTCGGAATTGGAAACTTCCTTTTTGGTTTATCGTTCCTGCAAATACTTTTTCGTTTTCTTTTTTTAGTACAGGTACGGGCTCGCCGCTCAACATACTTTCGTCCACATAAGAACTACCCGATGTTACCATACCGTCCACGGCAATTTTTTCGCCCGATTTTACAAGAATAATATCGCCTACATTAACATCTTCGATGGCGGTTTGCCTTTCCGTACCGTCTGCTTGTATTACCATAACGGTATTAGGTTGTAAACCCATTAATTTCTTGATGGCAGAAGAGGTATTGCCTTTGGCCTTTTCTTCCAATAATTTACCCAGTAAAATAAATGTGATAATGACGGCTGCTGCTTCAAAATAAACGTGGGCGTGTAATCCTCTTTGATGCCAAAACTCTGGGAAAAGCATATTGAAAACGCTGAACAGATAAGCAATACCTGTACTTAAAGCTACCAATGTGTCCATATTGGCTGAGCGGTGTTTGGCTTGCTTCCAGGCATTTACAAAAAAATCCCTGCCCAACCATACTACAACAGGTGTTGCGAATGCCCACATTATTTCATTGGCAAAAGGGATACCTGCCCGTCCGGCAGGCGGGTTCATAAAGAACATTCCTATGACCACAACTGGTAATGAGAGTATAACTGCCCAAATAGTTTTGGTTTTTAGTTTCTTGAATTTTTGGGCATGTATAGTTTCTAAAGTTTCCTGTTGCTTGGTTTCATCCTCTATTAATAAATCATAACCTACGGACTGTACCGCTTTTTGCAATTTTTCCGCATTGGTCATATTGGGCAGGTACTCAACGGTAAGGTTGCCGGTTGCAAAGTTTACGGAAGCATTTACAATGCCCTCCTGATGTTGTACAATCGTTTCCGCACTGTTGGCACAAGAAGCGCAAGTCATACCCAATACTGGAAAAGTGTTTTTCGCCGTTGTAACCCCATATCCCAGGTCTTCTATGGACTTTACTGCCCCGGCTACCGCTTCATTGTTATCTACTGTAATAACAGCCCTTTGGTTGTTTAATTCTACTTTATGCGTTTTAACACCTTTAACCTGCGCCAGTCCTTTATCTACGATTAATGCGCAATGTTCGCTTTCCACATCTTCCAAAGGAAGATAAATGATTTCTTTATTATTATTTGACGCCATCTTTTGCAAGTTTAAGTGGATACTGCAAAATTGGCCATTATATTCAGAATGATTATTGTGGAATTTATGGTTTGATTTGTAAGATTTACAAACTATCCAAAGGCTTCCTTTTGTCTTCTTTTATTTGTTTGAAATAGCTCGGTGTTAATCCCGTTACTTTTTTAAACTGATTGCTTAAATATGCCGCACTCGAATAATTCAAACGAAAGGCAATCTCACTCAAGGTCAATTCATCATATACCAACAGTTCTTTTACCTTTTCTATTTTTTGGGCAATAAAATATTTTTCAATGGTTGTACCTTCTACTTCTGAAAACAGGTTGGATAAATAATTGTAATCGTGGTGCAGCCGGCTACTTAGTACTTCTGAAAGGTTAGTCGTTAATTTACTGTCTTGATGATGTACAATATCTATAATTATATTTTTAATTTGCTCTATAATACGACTTTTTTTATCGTCAATGATTTCAAATCCCAACGGAATTAAAGTATTTTCCAAGTCGTTTTTTTCTTCGGGTGTTAGCTCTTTGTCCAATACCACTTCTCCCAGTTTTATATTTCTGACAGTCAAACCTAATTTATCCAGTTCATTTTGCACTACCATAATACAACGGTTGCAAACCATATTTTTAATAAAGAGGGTGTTCATACTACATCCTTTTTCTGTTTGTTTCTATTGCGAATTTACAATTTTTGTGGGTAAAATTACTTTTGCAACCACGGTGGTAGAAGGGCTTGGCTCTTTTGGTTTTGCACCTACACGGTGATTTTAGGCAAGCGGTGATTTAACAAAATATTTTATACACATATCATAGATTTGTTTATGCCATTAAAGTATTTTTTACTGATTGTTTTCTTATTTCCACTAATTATTCAGGGACAATCCTTACTTAAAGGGAAAGTGTATAAGTACGAAGATGAAACTACTATTAGCGGAGCTTCCATTATGAATATGAATACAAAGATCTATGCTTTTTCTGACAGAAACGGATCTTATAAAATCTATGCAAAAGAAGGTGATAATATTGTGTTTTTTGCCTTGGAGCATGAACCTGACACGGTTAAAGTAGAATTTGAGTTATTACGTTCGGGATATGATGCCTATTTAAAAGAAACAGTAAAAATGTTGTCCAATGTTATAGTTTCGGGAAATTATTCGGCCGATTCATTAGAGCGACATCAATATTATGCGCATCTTTTTAATATACAAACCGGTGTTACAGGAGGTAATACTCCGCAAGCAGGAGTAGGTATTGTTTTGAGCCCTGTTAGCTATCTGTCTAAGCAAAGCCGCCAGATAAGACGGTTAAAGAAGAAAATAAAAGAGCAGGAAAAAGACTATTATATTGATTATTCATTTCCTACAGCATGGGTCAGCAGTGTTACAGGCTTAAAGGAGACTCATTATCTCTGTTCCTGTATAAATACCGCCCTTCCTACAAATTTTGTCGAAAAAGTAATAGAACAACCATGTTGCTATATGTAAATGAAAAGTATAAGGAATTCATCAACCCTAAAAAATAAGGAAATAAAAACGGACTATAATTGTTTATGTATTTGTAATAGTTAAAACTTAATCTGACAATTCGTAAATTAGTCAAATAAAAATCGGATTAAGATGACAACACAAAAGAAGTTAATTCAGCCAAAGTTAGGCGTATTAAAGTTGGCAGAGAAACTAGGCAATGTTTCGGAAGCCTGTAAAGTAATGGGGTATTCCCGTGATAGCTTTTACCGTTTTCAGAAATTGTATGAAGAAGGCGGAGAGATGGCCTTAAAAGAGATCAGCCGTAGTAAACCATTGTTGAAGAACCGGATTGAAAAAGAGCTGGAAGACATAGTAGTTGCCTACGCAACAGAGCAGCCCGCTCACGGGCAGCAGCGAGCAAGCAATGAACTGCTTAAAAGAGGTCAGACGGTTGCACCTTCTACAGTTAGGAGTGTTTGGCTACGCCATGATTTAGAGACCTTTCAGAAGCGTTTAAAAGCCTTAGAAGCCAAAGTGCAACAAGATGGTTTAGTTCTTAGTGATGCACAGGTAGCCGCATTGGAAAAGAAAAAGGAAGATCAAAAAAGTAAAGGAGAGATAGAAACACACCACCCGGGTTATTTGGGTTCTCAGGATACTTACTACGTGGGTTACATAAAAGGGGTTGGGAAAATATACCAGCAAACATTTATAGACACTTATAGCCGTGTGGCTTTTGCAAAAGTTTACGACCGCAAAAATGCATTGGTTGCAGCTGAAATGCTCAATGATAAAGTACTTCCCTTTTATCAGGAACAGGATGTGGATCTATTGCGTATATTAACAGACAGAGGTACTGAATATTGTGGCGCAAAGGAGCATCATGAATATCAACTTTATCTCAATATTGAAGATATAGACCATACAAAAACAAAGGCAAAAAGTCCACAAACCAACGGTATTTGTGAACGCTTTCATCGTACCATGCAGGAAGAGTTTTATGCCATTGCATTCAGAAAAAAGATGTACAATAGTTTGGAAGACCTTCAGTCAGATATTGATCAATGGATTGATTTTTACAATGGCGAGCGTCCTCACAGTGGTCGTTACTGTTTTGGGAAAACCCCCATGCAAACTTTTGCAGACAGTAAAGAATTGGCTCAAGGCAAAGACCTCAATAACTTTTTCAGACAAAATGCTATCTTTAAACTGTCAGATAAAACGGAAACAGGCTCTGCTGAGGAGCAACCTGTTAGGGATAGTTTGACAGACGGAAATGAAAAAGCGGTTGAAAATCCAACCGCTTCTTCTCCTAATTCATTTTTGTCTCAAATGCCTTAAAAAACCTATTCTGTCAGATTAAGTTTTAACTATTACAATTAATTGTTTTCAGGATTGGCTGAAGCCTCAGTTTGGCCGCCTTCCTGTGGTTTCCTTTCCGGTTTAGGGATTAAAGCTTTTCTGGACAATTTAAATTTACCGGATTTTGGATCGGTGCCAATCAATTTAACCTTCATAGCATCGCCCTCTTTAACTAGGCCATCCAGCGTTTCAAGTCGTTTCCAACTAATTTCACTAATATGTACTAAACCTTGTTTGCCGGGTAAAAACTCAACAAAGGCTCCAAAAGGCACTACCGACTTTACTACAGAATCATAAACATCACCAACTACCGGAACGGCTACTATACCTTTAATCCAGTTTTCGGCTCTTACTACGGCTTCTTTTTCAACACCAAAAATGCTAATTTCACCCATATTGTTTACTTCTTCAATATTAATGGTAGCTCCTGTTTCGCGCTGCATTTCCTGAATTACTTTTCCGCCCGGTCCAATTACGGCACCAATAAATTCTTTGTCGATAAACATTTTCACTACGCGTGGTGCATGTGGTTTCACTTCTTCACGAGCAACAGGAATAGCCGAATACATATATTCTAAAATATGTAACCTACCGTCTCTGGCCTGATTTAAAGCCTGCCTCATTACATCCATCGGTAACCCATCTACTTTAATGTCCATCTGCACTCCGCAAATACCATCACGGGTACCGGTTACTTTAAAGTCCATATCACCCAAATGATCCTCATCTCCTAAAATATCGCTTAATACAGAATATTTTTCACCTTTAGTAATCAGCCCCATTGCAATACCTGCTACATGTTTAGGATAAGGCACACCGGCATCCATCAAAGCCAGCGAACCGGCACAAACTGTTGCCATAGAAGAGGAGCCGTTTGACTCTAAAATATCGCTCACCACTCTTACGGTATATCCAAAATCACCATTGGAGGGCATCATTTGTTTTAAAGAACGCATAGCCAAATTACCATGACCTACTTCCCTACGGCCGGGACCACGCATCATTTTAACCTCACCGGTAGAAAACGGAGGGAAATTATAGTGTAAAATAAATTTATTATAGTTTGATGAGGCAGCAGTTTCAATCAGTAATTCATCTAAACCAGTACCTAAGGTAACAGTTGTAAGTGATTGGGTTTCACCTCTTGTAAATAATGCAGATCCGTGCGGTGAAGGCAGTACATCCACTTCCATGTCCAAGGGTCGGATTTCGGTGAGCTCACGTCCGTCTAATCTGGTTTTTTCATCAAGAATCATATCCCTTACTACATCATATTGCAAATCATGATAATAGGTAGCAGCCATTTTTTTCTGTGCATCATCAAAAGGTTGTTCCTCGGTAGCTGTAGCCACAAGGTGTTCAAACAACTCATCTTCTACTGCAGAAAAACGGTCGCTCCTATCGTGTTTTGCCAGTTTACCTTTAGATATCTCATATACTTTATCCTTAGCAAAGGCATATACTTTATCGCGAAGGGCTTCATTGGTTTCGGGTTTTGTGTAATCTCTTTTACCGGCTACACCTTTTAAGTCCCTCAACTCTTCCTGTGCTTTTATTTGTATTCTGATGGCATCGTGTGCTATTTCAAGTGCTTTTACTAAATCTTCTTCACTACATTCCTGGCTTTCACCCTCTACCATTACCAGATTTTTAGAGCTTCCGGCAACAATAAAGTCCATATCTGCCGTTTCTAACTGGCTTCTTGTTGGGTTAACAACATAGTTTTCACCCACACGGGCTACACGTACTTCGCTAATAATTTCTTTAATAGGAATATCGCTAACCGCTAAAGCCGCAGAAGCAGCCAGACAGGCCATAGCATCGGGCAATATCTCGGGATCGCTACTTACAAGTGTAACTAATACCTGAACATCGCAAAAATAATCATCGGGGAAAAGGGGTCTTAGAGCCCGATCAATTAAGCGGCTAATAAGAACCTCATAATCGCTTAATCTTCCTTCTCTTTTAAAGAAAGAACCGGGAATACGCCCTGCCGAAGCAAATTTTTCCTGATAATCTACTGTTAGCGGAAAGAAGCTTTGCCCTTCTTTAGGTTCTTTATTAGCAACTACGGTTGCCAAAAGCACACATTTCCCTATGGAAACGGTTACTGAGCCATCGGCCTGACGAGCCAAACGACCAGTTTCGATGGTAACTTCTCTTCCATCGCCTATATCAAAAGTTTTTCTGATGGGTTGTTGTAACATATACTTGTATTTGAAGGTCGGGAAGACTAATTATGCAGCAATCAATCGCAATTTTGTTATCCTTCCCGGTTAATTATAATTTGTAAATAACGGTTTTATATATCTTGGGGCTATAAAAACTATATTTTGCCAAGATTTTTCCTCTATATTGGCTAATTAAGCCAACGCCTGTAAAAACAGCTATTCCCAACACCCAGCGGCATCGGGAATAAATATTATTATAGAAGTAAAATCTTTGTTCAACTCCGGCTAAGAATAGTTTTCCCAACCCGCAGGAAGGAATATTATTTTCTTAAGCCCAGTTTTTCAATCAGCGAACGGTATCCTTCAAGGTTATGCTTTTGAAGGTAAGCCAAAAGGCTTTTACGCTGACCCACCATTTTCATTAAACCACGGTGCGTTGAAAAATCTTTTTTATTTTGTTTTAAATGAGCACTTATTTGAGCAATGCGCTCTGTAAGTTGTGCTATTTGACCCTGAATAGAGCCTGTGTTGGCGGCATTTCCACCAAATTCTGTAAAAATCTCTACTTTTCTTTCTTTTGTAAGTGGCATCTTTTTCTTTTTAAAATGTCATCCGATTTTAAATATCCTATTAATTTGGGCGCAAAGGTAGCAAATTATTTCGTATTTAAGTTTTAAAAGGGTATTTTTTTCGAGGTTCTTCAATTCTATGTTGGTGTTTCCTATAAAATATCTCAATCAAGGCAAAGACATAAAATAACAGTTTACTTATTGGGTTAGTTTTTACAAGGGAGGATATCGATATTTGTTTATGTAAGTAATTCATAAAAAACCGTTGGCCACAGCATCATATAAAAACAAAAGTAGAAAAAGGCATTTGAACTGGATAAACACATTTCATACCATTACTTTGGGTTACAAATTTATACCCATATATAATATGCTGCTAAAATATGCCATAACGTATATAAAATAGCTGTCATATTCCAAATACAGCTTTGTTACGTACAATTACATCTTTTAAGTTGTAGAACATTACATTGCTCTAAGTATTTGGTACATTGTATTTTACAAAAGTGGATACATTTTTATGAGGAAACTTTTCCTCTAATTTAAAGAAGATCTTGCACTTTAAGATGAGCACAAACTTGTTATTTTTTAGAAACCTCCGGTAAAATAATGGAGTGTAGAAATGTTGCAAGAAAATGATTTTGAGAAATCAATAAAACCAACTACTTTTGCCGTCCCTTTACGGTATCAGTAGCTTAACTGCAGGTTCAAATAATCATTGGCAGGGCTAAAATTGGGTATTCTCACAAGGGTTTGGAAGGTTTCAGTTATAGCCTTCTAAAATAACAAACCTAAAAATGGCCCCGTAGCTCAATTGAATAGAGCATCTGACTACGGATCAGAAGGTTTCAGGTTTGAATCCTGACGGGGTCACTAAAAAATGCTGACTATCACCAGCAGCAAATATTATATAATATGGTAAAATGAAAAATTTTGCCATATTTGTTTTTAGGGACATGCGTTTTACCTTTTTCATACTATTAACCTTTATTGCATCTTACACTTTTGGACAAACAGTGTATAAAACTCCATCAGGTAGTCGTTATCATAGTGCTAAATGCAGAAGTGTAAAAAATGTTTCTACTGCCTTAAATCTATCAAATGCAGTTAAAGATGGTCTAACTCCTTGCAAAATATGTAAGCCCCCTACTCCATCGAATACTAATGCTGCACGGCTTCTACCAGCTACACAAAAAGAAAAAGGGATTGGTCAAACAAGGCAATGCAAGGGTATTACTAAAAAAGGAATACGTTGTAAGCACATGACACGCATCGGTAATGGATATTGCCACCAGCACCAACATTAAAAATACACATAATTACCCGCAAAAGTAATTGTGTATAATGTATTTATGAATTTGTAGGAAATGAGTGGATTCTTAAAAAAAGAATCGCTTACAACCAGTTATAAGCGATTAAAAAAATATGTGCCCGAGACTGGATTCGAACCAGCACGTCCTTGCGAACGCTGCCACCTGAAGACAGTGCGTCTACCAATTTCGCCACCCGGGCATACATCTTTAAGAACTAAAGGGATGCAAATTTAGGGAAAACTCAATATCGAAAATAAAAAATCGGACTGCTTTTTATAACTGTAGTCCGATTTTTATTAGGTATTGGAATTTTAAGCCGGTGTCTTGCTTCCCAAAAGGAGAATTTCGTTTACCTGAATTTCTGTTATATACCTTTTCACACCGTTTTTATCGTCGTAGCTTCGGTTCACCAATTTCCCTTCCAGAGCTATTTCTTTTCCTTTATCCAAGTATTTGTCAACAATATCGGCAATTTTACCCCAGGCTATAATTTGATGCCATTGGGTTTCTGTTACTTTTTCACCCTTAGCATTTTTATACACTTCACTGGTGGCAATGCTAAAACGAGCCATTTTTTTACCGTTATCGGTGGTTTTAATTTCGGGTGCTGCGCCCAAATTTCCAATTAACTGAACTTTGTTTTTTAATGCGTACATCTTTAAAATTTTGTGTGCCGGAGCACGGTGAATAATTCTTTATTTCAATCACGGCAACAGTGCTATTGTCATGACGATACAAAGATGCAGCAGCTCAAAAGCGATACTCGGTTTTTATAGGTTTACTTTCGGATATAGTCGTTTGTAAGCGGTTACAAACGACAATCTTGCCATTATGATTGAGTTAGCAGTAATCCTTTTCAAATAAAATATCCAAATTCAACAACGAGCATTTCCCTATTGGGGAATTATATTCTTCTTGTGAACAGTAATAAGAATCGTGAAATTATCAAGCCCAAAAAGGAACTTGGAAAAGTTGAATAATTTGTTCTTAAAAGGTCTTTTGAAATAAAAGAAGTTTTGTTATACAGATTACGGTTTGAATTACCAATTTTACAGATTCAATTATCAATAACGAATGATGAATGATGAATTACGAATATGGAATTATTGTTTTGCGATTCGTCATTTACAAGAAGTTACTCAACTTCTGTTTTTACGAAATTTGAATGGCGATGCTTGATGAGCCAAGTTCCGTTTTCTTTGACAAACTCGTCGTTGGATATAACATAAGGCGTAGTTTTTGTTTCCTTCCCGCTTTGCTTCCCTACACGAATGACACGGCAATATGATGTGGTTTTGGCTGTGTTTTCGGTTAGTTCATCAATGGTTTGCTGTCCCATTTTTGTGGTAAACAGTTTGAAAGTTTGATAGGAAATTGGAAAAAGTTTCTTTTAGTTGTTGTCGTCCTTTCAGTACATTACTTTGTCCGTTGGTTGCACCCGACATTATTCCGCAAGGAAAAATAGGACAGTGTTTTTCGTTGGAATTAGGCCTTAAAAAATCTATCCAAAAAGGAAAAGGTGAATGGTTTTTTAATGCCAATGATTTATTAAACACAATGGTTATTAAAAGAACAATTCAAGGCAATGGATTTTATTACACAAGTGATGACTACTACGAAACGCAAGTCATTCGTGTAGGATATAGTTATAAGTTATGAGTTGTGTAAATTTATTACAAAAAATAAATTGCTTATGGCAAAAGGCATTAACAATTTACCGATTCATTACTATATTTATCCGTTTTAATATTGTAAATTAGCGTTATGATTAATGAAGTTTACATCATCTCTGCGGTACGTACGCCAATAGGCAGTTTCGGAGGTAGTTTAAAATCCCTTAGTGCCACAGCATTGGGAGCCGCTGCTATTAAAGCTGCTGTAGAAAAAGCGGGTATTTCTGTTAACGATATTAATGAGGCTATTATGGGCTGCGTACTGCAAGCAGGATTAGGGCAGGCTCCTGCCAGACAGGCTGCTAAATTTGCAGGATTACCGGATAACGTAAACTGTACTACCATAAATAAAGTGTGTGCCAGTGGTATGAAAGCGATTATGTATGCTGCACAAAGTATTATGCTTGACGAAGCGGAGGTTGTTGTTGCCGGCGGCATGGAAAGCATGAGCAATGTTCCCTTTTATACCAACATGCGTTGGGGACAAAAATACGGTAACAGCATTTTAACTGACGGATTAGCCAAAGACGGACTTACGGATGTATATGACGGGAATGCTATGGGTGTGGCTGCCGAGCTATGTGCATCAACATGTAATATATCAAGAGAAGAGCAGGATGCGTTTGCTATTGAAAGTTATCGGCGTAGCCAAAATGCTTGGGAAAAAGGTTTATTTGATAATGAAGTTATTCCGGTAAATATTCCGCAGCGCAAGGGAGAACCATTAATTATTGCACGTGATGAGGAACCATTTAATGTAAAGTTTGATAAAATACCAACCCTGCAACCGGTATTTAAAAAAAACGGAACCGTAACAGCTGCTAATGCCAGCACTATGAATGACGGAGCAGCGGCTTTGCTGTTAATGAGTAAAGCAAAAGCCACATCATTGGGCATCAACCCCATTGCTAAAATATTATCTTATGCCGATGCCGAGCAAGCTCCTGAATGGTTTACAACTACGCCGTCATTAGCGGTACCTAAAGCTGTTTCTAAAGCCGGACTGCAATTAAATGACATCAATTTTTTTGAGTTGAATGAAGCATTTAGCGTAGTAGGTATTGAGAATACAAAAAGAATGAACCTGAATCCTGCTAATGTGAATGTAAACGGTGGTGCTGTATCCTTAGGGCATCCTTTGGGTGCCAGTGGTGCCCGAATTATTGTAACACTCCTTCATCTATTACAACAAAACAAAGCGCGGTATGGTGCCGCAGGCATCTGCAATGGCGGCGGTGGTGCCAGCGCAATGGTGGTAGAATCATTTTAAACTGGTCAAAATTTTTTGGAAGATAAATTACAGGCTATTTTAAATATACGCTATCCCCTGCCACTATTTTTAACATACTCCTTTAGTTCATCGTTAAATATTTTTTCATTAATAAGCTGCTCCAAAGTAATATGCATCCTATAACGCCAATAATGCTGCGAATCTGCCGGAATATTAATGCGCTCCTCCTCCGGCATTTCCCGGCGCAATTCGGCACTCATACCTAAAATATCCTGAATTTGAAAAATACTCCATATAGCCGGTGCATATAAATGTTGTAATACAATAGCCCGGTTAATCCAAGGCTCACAAAAATAGGGAGCAAGCCCTTGTTGACTTAAAACAGTATTATAAAACCGTTGTGAGATATTTCTATCCTCCTGCCACCAACCCCTAATTGTACTCATATCATGTGTAGAAGGTGTTACCACAGACAAATAAGGTACTTCGGCCAGGTTTACAAATTCTTTTTCAGACTGTTTTGGCATACGCTGAATTTCAAGACTTAAAATACCCAGTTCTCGCATTACATCCGGTACACAAGCAGGTACCATTCCCAAATCTTCTCCGCAAACCAGCATATTGGTAGCTTCCTTTAAAGCGGGTAGCTTTTTCATAGATTCTTTCCGCCAAAACTCATCCTGCCTTCTGTAAAAATAATTATAATAAAGTACCATCATACGCTCTTGTACTACATGTGAAAGGTATTTGAAAGAAATGGTTTTATCAATTGAAATTCTAAAATGAAATTCATTACCTTCAGAACCTTCCTGCTCAAATAATAGTACGTTTGAAATCAAATCAAACAACACATTTTTTAAATAATTATTTTCTGCTGTAGCTTCCTTATTTTGAAACCAGTTGGCTACTTTTTGTTGGGTATCAAATGCAGTATCTAAAGCATATGTATCAGGTCCGCTTTTTTGTAAAAACTGTTTTTTAAAAAAGTCGGAATTTTCACCTAACAACTCATACAATACAGCATCGGTAATATAGGGATTGCAAAATCTCTCTTTGTCAAACCGAATACCATTTTCTCCAAACTCAGCCTTTTTTACAGGAATAGAAGGGTCAAATTTCCCCATAATACCCTGTACCGAATTGAGGGGAATACTCCATATTCTGAAAAATCCTAAAATATGATCAATCCTGAAAGCATCAAAATAATGCCCCATTTGCTCGAAACGCTGTTGCCACCAGGCAAAACCGTCTAACTGCATACGTTCCCAGTTGTAAGTAGGAAAACCCCAATTTTGCCCTAACACAGCAAAATCATCCGGCGGTGCACCGGCCTGCAAATTCATTTTGTACAATTCAGGAGCCATCCATGCATCACATCCGTAACGATAAACGCCTATGGGAATATCACCTTTAATAATAATGCCGTTTTCATGAGCATATTGTACAGCTTCCTTTAACTGCAAATGCAAATGATATTGTACCCAACAATAAAAACCTACTTTTTTGTATGCAGCAGAACGTTGTTTGAAAAATTTTTCAATAACAGTGCTGTCATATGCTGAGTTTGTTTTCCATTGAGAAGCATCAATGGTTTGATATTTATCTCTTAAATAACAAAAAGCGGCATAAGGTTTTAACCATGCCTCATTTGTTTCAACAAAATGCTTACAGGCATTATCCTTTAAGCAATCAAGTGTATCAGCTTCGTATATTTCATGTAGCAGCGATAATTTTAATTGCGTCACAGCCTCATAATCTATTTCTGGTAAAGCATTTAACGCTTGTTGTTTTTCTTGAAGACTTTTGGATATATCACCATAATTTTTACCGGCTACTTTTTCTATATTAATATAAATGGGGTGCAAAGCAAAAGCCGAAATGGCTGCATATGGATAGGAGTCCTTCCAGGTAAATGTGGCTGTTGTATCATTCACAGGTAATAACTGAATAAGCTTCATCCCTGTTTTTTTTACCCAGTCTGTTAACAACTTTAAATCGCTGAACTCCCCTACTCCTAACCCATTTTCCGTTCTTAAACTAAATACCGGTACAGATACTCCCGCTCCCTTCCACGATGTATTAGGCCTGTTTATAAAACCATCGTGCAATATTGTTTGCTGATCAACCACAGCCGGTTCAAAACACAGGCGATTATCCCCTCCTTCATATGTTACAAATTCATTGGTGTCAGTATTAAAAATACCATACTTATATACAATCGGGAATTTTACTTCCGGTAAGTTCAATGCAATAACCCACCAGTCTTCTTGTTTTTCTAATAATATAGGAGATTGGGTATTCCAGTTGTGCAAGTGTTCATTATCTCCCAACAAACAAACAATTTCTCCCTTCTTTAATAAAGGGGCTTTAATTTTAAATAAATGGGTAGCCGCTGTATCTAATATGCCGGTAATGCCGTTTGTAGCAGGTAATAATATTTTTTTAAAAGGAGAAGTAAAAAAAACATTGTCGTAGGTACCCGAAAAATTCCATACATCATAAACCTTTAAAACCTTATTCTCTTTGATGGCGCGTAAATGTATAGTACGATCATACCCATACTCGCTTATTAACTCACCTTCTTTATTTTTTAATAAATATTTATAAATTAAAACATCTCCCTCCACAGTAGATGGGTCAATTTCTACTTCTAATTTCCAGTACTCACTATTCATAAAACGCATCGGAACTACGCTATGAGTATTTAAACTACCTAATCCGATAGAATTGCCCGACATAAACAGGTTTTCTCCAAACTTTGTATGAAACCTGACAAAAAAATGAATTTTCATCCGCATTTATTTTCATATAACAGAATTCCGAAAATCTTCTTACACATAAGAATCACAAACAACAAATGTGTACCTAATACACATTTATATGAGAATGTAAAAAAAGAATCTTTTTTCAAAAAATAAATTTCGGTAACTGTCTAGTTTTTGTCGGCATGATACCCTATTTTTGCCACAAAACAAAATATTATGGCATCTGAAAGCAAAAACAAGGCATTAATGTGGATTTTATTTTTCATCTCAACCGCCGCATTTCTATTTGCCGTATTTACCCATTGGCCCTGGTTAACACTCCTTCTTCCCTTTGTAACCACTTTTTTTGTAAAGGCTATGGATATTATTTAAAAGGATAAATTTTTCTTTCTACAATCCTGCAAATATCGCAGGATTCTTTTTTTACTGATATTAATCATATATTCGGATAAAGATATCTCTTATTTTTGCAAAACTGAATGAAACAAGCCGGAGCCATATTATTTTTACTTTGTTTTCTTTTAATGGCATTTAGCAAAGGATTATTGCTGTTAAATTTTTATGCCAATCAAGAGGCCATTATAGCCAAATATTGTGTAAATAAAAATAAACCCAAATTACATTGCGATGGTAAATGTTATTTAGCTAAACAAATAAAAGAACAGGAAAAACGTGAAGCAGGTGCCGCCATTATGGAGTTGGCCAAAATTGAGGTGGTTTCAACCATGTCTTTTCATACAAACATAATTCCGCCGGCTGCTAAAGAACTTTCTATTGAAAACCAATTATACATTACACCCTACCCTCCTAATCCCTTAACTGCATCAGTATTTAAACCACCTTGCGCATAATTTATTTTCCACCTAACTAATTATCGTTCCTGAGATACACATACTGTACAATCTATACTGTTGTGCAGTACCATTTGTATCTGTTTTTTACATATAAATAAAAATTATGCGCTTTTTTTTAAAAAAGATAGCTATAAGTGTGTGTATGACATACTTACTGGCTATTACAATTTCATCCTGCGTAAAAGATCAAATTCCAAATACTAAGCCTCCGGTAAACAATAACTATAAAATTGCCGAAGTTGTAGTAGGATCTACCAGTAACAAGCTGGCAATTTATAGTACCAGCGATTCCTTATTTGTAGGATATAACCCGTTGATTTTTGTAATTACTGATACAATAACGAAAACTATTATATCCAATGCCTCCATATCAATAAAACCGATAATGGATATGATGAGTATGAAGCACAGTTGCCCGGTAGATCAGCCGGCATATAATGATGCCGAAAAAAGTTATACAGGAGCAGCCGCTTTTATAATGGCTACACAGGGTGCTATGGGATGGACAATAGAAATAACCACAACAATCAATGGGACCAGTTATAACAACATTATTCCTATTGAGGTAAAAGCAACCCCATCATCTATTAAATTAATAGCATCCGTTAAAGACCAAAATAATGTGTTCCATTACATCACACTGGTACATCCGCAAAAACCGGAACAAAAGGTAGGTTTAAATGATTTGCAAGTAGCAATCTATAAAAGAGAAAATATGATGAGCTTTCCTCCTGTTGATGGCATGACAGTATCTTTTATACCTACTATGCCATCTATGGGGCACGATTCTCCAAATAATGTAAACCCTGTTGGTATTGGCAACGGACACTATAAAGGAAAAGTAAACTTTAGTATGACCGGCGATTGGCGTTTAACCTTTACCCTTATCGGAAATGGCAGCAGCTTTACAGACAATCCTTACCTGGATGTACTTTTTTAAATATTGATTATGAGAAGATACGTTTTATTGGCTATTACGTTTATATTTTTCAATACGATTATAATAGCTCAAAACGAAAATGACAGCATCAAGGTAACACCATTAGATGAGGTTACAATTGAAAGCTATTACGATGTAAACGCACGCAATAATAAATTAAAAACAAAGGATGGGCAAGCAAGAACGGAGCGTATCATCAATAGTATTCCGGGAGCAGGAATCATCAGCCGGGGTAACTTTGCGCAGGAGCCACTTATAAGAGGCCTAAGTGATGGACAAATTTTTGTAACCATTAACGGTATGAAAATATTTGGTGCCTGTACCGACAGAATGGATCCTACTTCCTCTTATATTGAGCCCAATAATCTGAAGTCAATTAAACTCAACAATGGTCCGGGGTTTGATGCCGGAGGAGCAACTATTGGAGGTTCTTTTAATTTCTCACTTAAAGAACCGATGATTGGTGCCGAGAAGAAACTGGAAACTTCTTTAGGTGTCGGGTATGAAACCAATGCAGCCGGAAGGCAGTTTTTGGGCAACATGCAGTACAGCGGTAAAAAGTTTGCAGTTTACCTGAACGGTATTTACAGAAAAGCCAATAATTATACTCCGGGAGGAGATGTAAAAGATGTTGTAAACCAATATGGCATCTGGACAAAAGAAACCGGTTTTACTGTTGATAACAAAGCCAGGATTCTGTATTCACAATTTGAGAAGTGGAACCTTGGTGTGAATGCTGTATATCAACTAAACGGGCAGCATTCCTTGCATGCCGATTATATAACAGACCAAGGTAGAAACATAGGGTACCCGGCATTAACAATGGATGTGGGGCTTGCTGATGCCAATATTGCCTCCGTAAGTCATCGGTTTACACCAACATCCGGCCATTTTTCTTCATTGGAAACCAAGCTGTATTTTAACCATATTTACCATGCAATGGACGATACAAAACGCCCGGCTGAACAATTAATCATGCACATGGATATGCCCGGTTATAGTTGGACGGGTGGTTTTTATAGCAAGGCAGCTTTTCAGTTTGAACATCACAAGTTAAAGGCAAAAGTAGAAAGCTACGTTAACCGCTGGCATGCAGAAATGACCATGTACGCTAATAACGCAGATTTTACAATGTTTATGATGACGATTCCCGATGCTCAAAGAAATGTAACAGGGTTTGACGTAGAAGACATTATCCATTTTTCAGATAAAGTACAAGCAAAAGCAGGCCTGAGGGCTGAGCTTAATTCCTCTTCTATTTTTACCGATAAAGGATTGGAGCAACTAACCGTTATTTACGACAAGAACCTTGCCCGTAATCATTTTTTATGGAATGTATTTGTGCAGCCAACTTATCAAATATCACCATCGGTAAAATTGGATGTAAAATTAGCAAGAGCGCAAAGGGCTGCTACCGTAAAGGAGCTCTACGCTGTTTATTTATTTAACAGGGTGGATGGTTTTGAATACATAGGGAACCCCGGTATTAAAAATGAAACAGCCATCAATATAGATGCAGGAATAGCTTATCGTTCCAAACACCTGTATTCAGGCATTAAAGGTTTTGGCTATTTTTTCAACAACTACATTGCCGGAATGGTAGAAAACGGGTTAACAGCTACTATGGGCTCCAACGGTGTAAAAAGGTATCAAAACATCAGCAGTGCAAGAATTATGGGAGGAGAATGGATGATAAGCTGGCAACCTGTAAATCAATGGAACCTGTCCAGTGTGAATGTATCTCAAAAAGGTATAGATGCCAATAAAAATGCCATGCCTATGATATCTCCTTTTCATACCACCAATAAGGTAGAATGGCAACCGCAGCAATCATGGAACCTGTATGCAGAATCGGTATTTGCTGCTGCACAAAATAATGCCAGTAGTTTTTATGGCGAAGGCACTACTCCTTCTTTCCATATTGTAAATGCAGGCATTATAAAAAGCATTTCGGCTAAAAATCACCGGATGGTATTGAGCATCACCGGTAACAATTTATTCAACCAATATTACTATGAACATATTGATGTAATAAAACTACCCAGACCGGGTAGAAATATCATCCTTCATGGTACTATTTACTTTTAAAAAATTAAAAACAATTAATATGAAACAATATTTTTTTATCCTTCTTTCTTTAATCCTTCTTTTTTCGGCCTGTAGTAAAGATGATGTTGACTACAATTCCAATGTAAAAGCCAAAGTTGTAATAGAGTATGATAATGTAGTGGGTAATCAAAACCTTCAGTTAGGCAGTACAGATTATACAAATGCTACCGGGGAAACGTTTAAAGTAACTCTTTTTAAATACTTTGTAAGCAATTTTAAATTAACCAAAGCTGATGGCAGTGAATATGTAGTACCTCAGGATAGTTGTTATTTCTTAACTGACGAAAGTATTGCATCCTCTTTAAAACCTGTAATACAGGTGCCGGAAGGCGAATATACCCAGCTTAGTTTTGTATTGGGAGTTGATAGCTTAAGAAACACTATGGATGTAAGCCACCGCACAGGCAATTTGGATGTAACAGGAACAGCTTCCGGTATGTATTGGAGCTGGAACAGCGGCTATATATTCTACAAGTTAGAAGGAACTTCTCCGGCCTCAGCAGCTACAGGGAATGCATTCCGTTACCATATTGGGTTATTTGGAGGCATGAATAGTGCTACCTTAAATAATATAAAAGTGATTAATATAGACCTTACATCAAAAGGTAAGTTAAAAGCAAAATATGGCAGAAACCTTAGTATTAAATTAAAAGCTGATGCCTTAAAATTATTTAATGGAAGTTCCAACATTTCAATTGCAGCCAATACTGTTGTAATGGCAAGTCCTTTTAGTGCTACTGTAGCCAATAACTATGCTACTATGTTTACGCATGATGCTACAACAAATTAAACGATTGAAATAAACGGAAAGAGTTCACCTCTTTTACATTTTCCGTAGTATTGAAAATACATACAAATGAAAGTTCTTTTTCATGTTAAGGCAATCTTCTTTATCGCAGGATTTCTATCTTGCGGTAAGGAAGATTTTATTCAAAAACAACAGCCTGATTTAGTACTTAATACACCAAGCCATTTTCCTACGGTAACGTACAGGCTCGAAAACAATACGATTACTAAAGAAAAGTTTGAGTTGGGTAAAAAGTTGTTTTATGATAAAATATTGTCTGCCAATAACACCGTAAGTTGTGCCAGTTGTCACCGCCAGTCAGCCGCATTTTCCGACGCCGGAAATACAGTTAGTACAGGCATTAATGGACATCTGGGAACCAGAAACAGTCCATCTATATTCAATTTGGCATGGAACCCTTTATTTATGTGGGACGGAGGCATTGCCGACTTAGATTTACAGGCAATTGCACCATTAACCAATCATGTAGAAATGGGAACCGATGCTGTTAGTGATATTCTTCAAAAACTAAATAATAATACAGCGTATCGTACTTTATTTAAAAAAGCGTTTAATACGGAGTCCGTTACATCAGTACCGTTCCTTAAAGCATTATCACAATTTATGATTATGTGCGTTAGCGACCAGTCTAAATACGATAGTGTTATGCGGAAACAGGCAGTATTTACAACAGTTGAACAACATGGCTATCAGGTTTTTCAACAACATTGTAGTTCTTGTCATACTGAACCGTTGTTTACAAATAATACTTTCGGCAGTATTGGAACCACGAGTTTAGATTCGGGCAGGTACCTTGTAACGCTCTTAGAAAAGGATTTATATACATTTAAAGTACCTACTTTAAGAAATCTTAAATACACGGCACCTTATATGCACAATGGGTCGATTAATAACTTAGACGCTGTGATTGACCTTATTATCCGTCCAAAATCATCTGCCAATGTGCACGAATCAGTAAAAAACGGTATCAATATTTCAAATCAGGAGAAACAGGATCTAATAAGTTTTTTGAATACACTAAATGATGAAAAGTTCATCACAAATCCTTTATTATCAAATTAAATAAAAATATTATGAAAAATATAATACTCATTATTAGTACCGTATTTATATCATTGTTATTAACCACATCTTGCAACGAACCGCAAGATGTAAAAGAAAATACACACGATCACAATCATCATCAAGAAAACAATTCAGGAAAACAAGAAACTGAACATTCTATTCACGGCTTCAAATTAGCTTCTAATCGCGATACAATATGCCATATGCATGTTGATGAAAATGTAAAGGATACCATTATGTTGGAAGAGCAAGTACTGGGCTTTTGCAGCAGCGACTGCCGCGAAGCCTTTTTGCAAATTTTAAAGGACGAACATAAACGCTGGTAACCTGTGTTAATCCTCGTTGGTTATTATTTTGTACCTTTATATAAATAAAGCATACAACATGAATAACAGTGATGAAATTGTAGTTGTAAAAATTTACGATAATATGGCAGAGGCCATTTCTGCAAAAGAAAAATTAGAAGAAGCCGGCATTAAAGCCATTATAGATGATATGAATGTAGTGGGTTTAACACCACTGTCAGGAATTGAAGTGCGGATTTTTTCCAGTAATCTGGAGCAAGCAACAAAAATTCTAGATAATTAAAAAACATCTGCATCCACAGATGTTTTTTACTATAATTGACTCCTCAAACTTTTTACTTATATTTTACCGGCTACTATCCGGCCATAGTTTTATTTTATAGCAAAAAATATAGTGGATAGCCACCTCGTATAACAATTATACAAAACTTGTTTTACTGCCAATAATTAGGCATCTGGGTTAATGATTTTTTACAAAAAAATTTGCATTTATAAAAAATATCCTAATCTTGCGTGTAAACAATACCTTTTAATTGTATTAATGGCAAAGAATTTATTAATAGTAGAGAGCCCGGCAAAGGCAAAAACCATCGAGAAATTTCTGGGAAAAGATTTCCAGGTAAAAAGTTCTTTTGGGCATATTAGGGATTTGGAAAAAGCCGGTATGGGCATTGATATTGACAACCACTTTACGCCTCGCTATGTTGTAAGCGACGGTAAAGAAAAGGTAGTTAGAGAACTAAAATCCTTAGCCGGTAAAAGTGAAGAAGTGTGGCTGGCAACGGATGAGGATCGCGAAGGAGAAGCCATTAGTTGGCATTTATGTGAAGTTTTGGGATTGGATCCAAAAAAAACCAAAAGAATTGTTTTTCACGAAATAACCAAACCTGCCATTCAGGAAGCCGTAGCAAACCCACGCACGGTTGATATGAATTTGGTAGATGCGCAACAAGCCAGAAGGGTTTTAGACCGCATTGTAGGCTTTGAATTAAGCCCCGTACTATGGAGAAAGATTAGCGTTCGTAATAACTTGAGTGCCGGAAGGGTACAAAGCGTTGCTGTAAGGCTCATTGCCGAAAGGGAAAGAGAAATTAATGCATTTGAAGTACAAAACAGTTTTAAAGTGGAAGCTGTTTTAACCGCAAAAGATACGGCAGATAAGCAAATTAATTTTAAGGCCGAAGGTAAAAAATATACTAATGAGGGAGATGCCGAAACTTTTTTAACCAGTTGTTTTAATGCCGATTATACTGTTAGTGATATTCAGGTAAAACCCGGAAAAAGAAGTCCGGCGCCACCATTTACTACTTCTACCCTACAACAGGAAGCCAGCCGTAAATTAGGGTATAGTGTAAGCAGAACCATGCAGATAGCACAGCAATTATATGAGAATGGGTTAATTACTTACATGCGTACCGATAGTGTGAATTTAAGCAATAGTGCTTTAGGAGATATTACCAATACCGTAAAAGAAATGTATGGCCAAGAATACCATCAGTTTCGCCAATATAAAACCAAAACACAGGGTGCACAAGAAGCTCACGAAGCCATTCGCCCCACGTACATGAGTAATACTACGGTAGAAAACAACGATTGGAAAAGGCTTTACGACCTAATTTGGAAAAGAACAATGGCCAGCCAAATGGCCGATGCCCGATTAGAAAAAACGATTGCTAAAATTAATATTTCTACCAATAAAGAAGAACTTACCGCCAGTGGTGAAGTAATAAAATTTGAAGGCTTTTTAAAAGCTTATCGCGAAGACAAGGACGAAGAAGATATTAATGAAGATGAGGTACAGGAAGGTATGTTACCTCCATTACAAGTGGAGCAACAATTACCCTTAGTGCAAATGACTGCTACCGAAAAATTTACCAGAGCCCAACCCAGATATACAGAAGCATCGCTGGTTAAAAAATTAGAAGAGCTGGGCATTGGTCGTCCCTCAACCTACGCTCCTACCATTTCTACCATTCAAAAAAGAGGGTATGTAGAAAAGCGTGATAAGGATGGTACACCAAGAGATTACAGAATATTAGTTTTAAAAAACAATCAAATCAATAAATCCAAAGCAACAGAAAACACTGGGGCGGAAAAGGCTAAAATGTTCCCCACCGATTTAGGATTAGTTGTTACCGATTTTTTAAAACAGTATTTTGAAGATATTATGGACTACGGCTTTACCGCCCGTATAGAAAACGAATTTGATGAAGTAGCAGATGGTAAATTAGAGTGGAACAAAATGATTAACGACTTCTACAGTCCTTTTAAAGTAGATGTAGAAAAAACCATTGAAAACGCAGAACGAGTAAAAGGCGAAAGAGAATTAGGAACAGAACCCGAAAGCGGCAAACCTGTTTTTGCACGTATAGGACGCTTTGGCCCCATGATACAAATTGGTGGTGCCGATGAAGAAGATACACCCAAATTCGCATCCCTGCAAAAAAACCAAAGTATAGAAACCATAACGCTGGAAGAGGCTTTAGAACTTTTTAAGCTTCCGGTAACATTAGGCGAGCATGAAGGTAAAGAAGTATCTGTAAATGCAGGTCGTTTTGGCCCCTATGTAAAATGGGGTGATAATTTTATAAGTATTCCTCGCAATGAAGACCCACTTACAGTTGATATGGAAAGAGCCATTGCTTTAATTACCGAAAAACAAAAAGCAGATGCGCCCATTGCCACATATCAAAAGCTGCCGGTAACCAAAGGCAAAGGCCGGTTTGGCCCGTTTATTAAATGGAACAACATGTTTATTAACGTTCCGCGCCGGTACAATTTTGAAAACCTCACCCAGTCTGAAATTGATGAATTGATTGCCGCTAAAATAGAAAAAGAAGCCAATCGCTTTATACAGCAATGGCCGGAAGAAAAAATTGCTATTGAAAATGGACGTTGGGGACCATTTATCCGTTTTGGCAAAAAGATGATAAAATTAGGGAAAAAGGAAAACGGCGAAAAATACACAACCGAAGAACTTACAACTGTTTCCGTTAACGATGTTAAAAAAATGATTGAGGCAGAACTACCCGATGCCTTTAAAAAACCTGCTAAAAAAACAGCAGCCAAAAAGAAAGCTCCGGCAAAAAAGACGGCTAAGAAAAAATAGGATTTTGTCAAACAAGCCCCGCTTGCTTACAACCCTTCCAGCTTGATATTTGGGCAGCCCAACCCAAAAATGTATTTTGAAGGCAAAAGACACTTAAAACAAAGCCTAATACAAAATGCCGGGCACTTATCTTTTTACTTTTACGAGCCACAAAGCCAGAAACGCTGCCTTTTCTCTCCATTACAGATTTGTCAAAGAACTTATCAAAGTTTTTTTTGCCCTGGTGCGAAATAGCTGCTTATTTTCATTTTACTTACTTTTTTTGCAATAGCTATTTCTTTATAACCTTAACTGCAACTCTTTTTCCACCAATGCGAATTATATCCCTAACTTGACGCTCATGCGAAAGCATTCAGAATTACAATGACGGAAAAAATTAAACATATTTCCCAAACACGGATAGTCATTATATTTTTATAATTTATTAGGTGCTGTATCACCTTGCAGCACCTTTCGTTTTATGGTTGAAAACATTTCTGCTATTTTTGCAGGCTAATGGATACAAAAGTAAATTTTGCCATATCGGGTTGTGGAAATATTGCAGCTCGACATGCATTAGCAGCAACAACCTATGGTAAACTTGCTGCTGTTTGCGATAATGATTATCAAAAAGCGTCAGTATTGGCAAATCAATTTCATTGTAAGGCTTATAGCACGCTTTCCGAAATGCTTTACAAGGAAAAAGATATTGATGTAGTCAGTATTTGTACACCAAATTATCTGCATGCTCCGCAATCTATAACCTGCCTGGAAGCCGATAAACATGTGCTTTGCGAAAAACCAATGGCTATTACCGTAACCGATGCAAAAGCTATGGTTGCCGCGGCTCAACAAGCACAAAAAGAACTTTTTATTGTAAAACAACTGCGCTACTATCCCGGATTATTTTATATAAGAGAACTTATACAAAATGGCCAATTAGGAAAAATTTACAGTTTTCATATTAATTGTTTTTGGAACAGGCCTCCATCCTATTACAAAGAATGGAAAGGGAATAAAGAAAAAGACGGCGGTACGCTTTTTACTCAATTCAGCCATTATATTGATGCAATCATCTGGCTGTTTGGCTATCCGCAAAAAGAAAATATTTTAAAAGCCAATCTTGCGCATCCGCAAGTTGATTTTGAAGATGTAGGCATTGTAAATTTCCTTATGCCTAACGGCAGTATTGGTAACCTAACTTATACGGTAAACGCCTACAACAAAAACGTGGAAAACAGTATTGCTGTTTTTGCCGAAAATGGCAGTTTAAAACTAAGTGGCGCAATGTTAAACAGGTTTGAGTATTTTTCAATAAAAAATATTGACCAGATTCCCGATCTCTTTACAACAAACACTCTAAAAGATCAAAGCCATTTTGCTGTATATGAGAATTTAGTAAACGCCATAGGAGGCAAAAAACACAGTATTTTAAAAGCAGCCGAAAGTATAACCAGCATAGAATTAATAGAAAGAATATATAACAATCATAACCATTGAATACAATATTACATATAGTAGGCAACAGGCCTCATTTTATTAAACTGGCAATGCTTTATAGCCAATTGGCTACCGATGATAATATAGAGCAGAAAATTGTACATACCGGCCAGCATAACAGTAAGGAAATGAGTGGTGTTTTTTTTGAAGAATTGAACATACCTGCGGCTCATCATCATTTACATATTGAAAATTCGGGTAATAACGACCTTTTCATTGCACATACTTCTAATGCTTTGCAACCTTTGTTTCGGCAGTATTCGGGAGCTATTGTATTTACTTATGGCGATACGAATACTACTTTGGCCGCAACTATGGCAGCCAAAAGAACCGGCATGACAGTACACCATTTTGAAGGAGGTATCCGCACGGGCGATTTAAGTATGCCGGAAGAAATGAACCGAATAATAACCGACAGGCTGGCCGATGTAAATTATTGCTGCACAGCATTAAATTACAATACTTTGAAAAATGAGGGGCATGGTGCGGGAATTTCCGGAAAAACTTTTCTAACAGGAGATTTGATGTTTGATGCCTTTTTAAAAACAAAACCTATAATTCCACAACTAAATGAAAAAGAATATATAGCCTGCACCATTCACAGGGCAGCTAATATCGGCAATGCCAAAACATTATTGGCTATTGTAAATGCTCTCAATTATATTCACAAGCAAATACCAGTATTGGTACCCCAGCACCCACACACAAAAAAAAGGCTGAAAGATTACGATATTCAACCCAAATTTAACCTTCTACCACCGCTCGGATACAAAGAAATGAAAGGTTTTTTACAAAACTGTAACTCAGTTATAACCGATAGCGGTGGCGTAT
>JBKEEB010000126.1:0-26609 GCA_047975735.1 Niabella sp. | reverse complement strand
TGGGTTTAATAGTTGGTGTTTTTACATATCTGTCATATATCATTGGCTTGGCTGCTGCCCTAAAATTATCGGTAGTGGCGGCATCTCACATTAAAAATGTAGTAAGTGTTTCCGATAAATGGATGCCGTTTCTATCCTTTTTATTGGTATTTGTTTTGTTTGTTTTCGTAGTGAGGTGGTTGGGAAAATTATTACAGGCTTTTTTTAAAAAAATAATGCTGGGGTGGTTAAACCGGTTGGGCGGCGCGGTATTATTTATATTATTATACCTTTCCATTTTTGGTATATTTTTATTTTATATTACGCAAATGCATTTAATACAGCCCGAAACACTGGAAAAGTCAGTTACATTTCAGGGAATAAAAAAAGTAGGCGTTTTTGCAATTGATGGTGTTGGATTTATTGTTCCCGGATTTAAAAACCTATTTGAACAGTTAGAAATATTTTTTGCTAAGATGGCTGAAAGTACTACAGCATAATATAGCCGCAACCCAATGTGATACTTTAATTTTGCAACCGTGGATTATATTAAAGAATACCGAAAATTTGTAAACGGGTATAATTTTTCTTATGCCCTTCGCGTAACAGTAGCTACCACATTACCGGCAATTGTTTTTTCTTATTTTAATCTTTTTCACATAGGTTTAGTGGCTTCTATGGGAGCCATGACGGTAAGCAATGCAGATGTACCGGGTCCCATGCATCGGCGTTTTAATGCAATGGCTGCAACGCTAATACTTAATTTTTGCATTGCCCTACTTACGGGGTATAGCAGCACCAACCCTGTATTGGTAACTATACTTATAGCTGTACTTTGTTTTGCACTAACAATTATAGGTGTATATGGCAGTAGGGTAAATACTGTGGGCTTTGCAGGGTTGATTATTATGGTACTTACCTTGGATAGTGAGCGTAGTGGTTGGGAGGTTTTGTATAACGGGTTATATTTACTTTGTGGAAGTTTGTGGTATATGTTGTTAAGCCTGGCCTTGTTTAGAATAAGGCCTTACAGAATAATACAGCAGGCTTTAGGAGAATATATTTTATCGATTGCAGAATACTTAAAAATACGATCCGCTTTTTATGGCCACCAGGTAAATTACGATTTAACCTATAAAAGTCTGATGCAGCAGCAACATAATATTCATGAAAAACAGGAAATGCTGCGCGAAATGATTTTTAAAAGCCGGAGCATCGTTCGGCAGTCAACCATTACAAGCCGAACCCTGTTAGTTATTTTTATTGATACGATTGATTTGTTTGAAAAAGTTACAGGAGCTGTGTATAATTATCAATCCATGCACCGCCGGTTTGATGCCAGCGGCATACTAAGCCGGTTTCAATCTTTTATATTAGATATGGTAGATGAGCTGGAAGAAATAGGCCTTGCCGTGCAAAGCGGTAACGCATCAAGAGCCTCAAAAAGCCTGAGCAATTCATTACAAAACCTAAAGGCTGATTTTGAAAAATTTTTTGATGAAGAGCTGGAGACTAATAGTATAGGACCGTTAATTAGTATGCAAAAAATTATGCAGTCGATGGAAGATATGACCATGCGCATATATACATTGCATCATTACACACGCTATGATAAACGGCATATAAAAGATTATCAGCTTAGCGGAAGTATAGATGATTTTGTAAAACCTTCTAATTTTAATAGCCAATTATTGGTAGAAAATCTTTCTATACATTCAAATACTTTTCGGCATGCTGTAAGAGTTAGCATTGCCACAACTGTGGGATACTTAGTAGCATTGATGTTGAACTTGGGGCATAGTTATTGGGTGTTGCTTACCATATTGGTAATTTTAAAACCCAGTTACAGCCTTACCAAACAACGAAATTATAACCGCTTAATAGGAACAATTATAGGAGCATTTTTAGGGGTGGGTGTTTTATGGGTTACCAATAGCCAATCCTGGCAACTTGCCATTATGATAGGATTTATGTTATTATTTTTCAGCTTTATAAGAGTTCGATATTTTACCGGTGTTATTTTTATGACGGCGTTTTTAATTATTTTCTTTTTTATGTTAAACCCTCGTAATATTTTCGATTTGCTTGAAACAAGGGTTATGGACACGGCCATTGGTTCTGCTATTGCTTTTCTGGCTACCTATATGTTGGCACCTACTTGGGAAAAAGATCAGTTGAAGGATTTTATGATTGAGGCTGTAGAAAAGTCGCAATTGTATTTTAAAACAGTGGCACAAACTTTTAATAAAGGTTTTGTTCAGGAGCATCCCTATAGGGTAAGCCGTAAAGAGGCTTTTATTGCGCAGGCCAACCTATCGGGAGGTTTTACCCGTATGTTAAACGAACCGAAAAGTAAACAGCATAAGGCCAATTTGGTTCACCAGTTTACGGTATTGATTAATGTTTTAAACTCACATATTGTAACACTGGCAGATTTTGCCCAAAAATATGCGGCCAAATATACAACTGCAGAGTTATTACCGGTAACAAACGACGTAGTAGCCGAACTGATGGAAGCAAAAAATATCTTAGCGAGAGACAAAATAACAGCGGGCGAAAAAATACATACGGCAGCTTTACAGGAAGATATTAAAGAGCTGGAAACAAAACGTCGTAAAGAAATACAACAAGGCCTTACCGATACAGAAACAAAAGTAACAATGATGGAGTACAAGCCGATTCTTGATCAGTTTTTATTTATCAGCCGCATTGCCGGAGACATAAAGGAATTAGCAGGAAAGTTATAATTTTTACTTTGCCAATAAAGCATGTTGGCTTCCGGTAAAAGCATCTCTTAAAATGCGGTTGATTTCCGTATTGTTTTCGGTGGCTGAAATTCCGCAAAGCGGATATAAATCGGCAATCAGCGTTCTGCTAACGCAGGCCAGTTCTTTACTTAGATAACTAATATTTTCCTGTAAATCCACCTCAATAGTATTATCGCTTATCAGCAGCCTCCAGGATTTTTCTACAGCGGAGTAAAACGTTTCTTTATGTTGTATTAATGTGGTTTGAAAATGCTTTATTTTTTTACTAAAATAAAGAAGCCTGCTGTCTTTAGAAGTGGTAAAGTTTTGCATAGTATCTTTTAAACGGCAAACGGCATCTAAAAAATGTTCGGCCATACCCAAGCTGTTTACTGCAAGCGTGGTTTCTGCCAATTGCAAAAAGGGATAATGATAAATAGGGTTCTTTTCTACCGTATGAGCATTATTAATAACAAAAGCCCTGTTGGCGTTTACGTGTAAATTATTAATTTTAAAACGATGACTGGCGGTAGCTTTTAAACCCATCGTATTCCAATCCGGAATTATTTCAACCTCGTTTTTTTCAAAAATAAAAGAAGTAATAAGAGGGTTGCCTTCTTCATTTAAAACAGGCGTTTCGTTTTTTTGAATTACACAATTGGCCGTAAAATGAGTAAGATGGGGTGCGCCGGTGGCATATTTCCATTGGCCATTGATACAGTATCCGTTATCGGTAATCTCGGCGATACCGGTGGCGGCACCACTACCTCCAAGGCATACATATTTATCTAAAAAAATTGTCTTTGACAAACCGGCATCTATATAACCTACAAAAAGATTGGCTCCGGCGCAAAGGGTAACCGTCCACCCCAGACTGCCATCAATTCTTGCAAGGTCTTCTTCTAATTTCAGTGCATCGGGCAACGACATTTGCAGGCCACCATAAACTTCGGGAACAAATATTTTAAACCATTTGTTTTTGTATATTATTGAAAGTTGTTCCGGATGTAAAGTTCCGTCCTCTTCTGCTTTTGCACAAAAGGAAGCGAGTACTGTTGCGGTATGATTTTCTATTGTATTAAAAGGAATGCTTTGGTTCATGTGCAATAATTCTTTTCCATTTAAAATAACCCTGTATAGCAATTACAAATAAAAAAACGGTTAATAAACCATAAAGTGGCAGGCCTTTGTAAAATAAAAGTGGTATGGCAAAGGCGTTGCTGATGTTCAGCAAAATCCAGTTTTCTAATTTTCTTTTTGCCAGCAACCACATACCCGCCCATGCTGTGGCACTAACCCATGCGTCAATAACCGGCACATTAGAATCGGTATAATTTTTTAACACAAAGTACAAAAGTCCAAAGCCACCAATCACGATACCGCTTGTTATAATCCATTCCCTTTTATTGGTAGTAGTAATGGGCAACGGAGTAATATTTCTTTTAAAAACCCAAAACCACCAGCCATATACACTCATAACAAAATAGTAAATGTTCAGTAGGCTTTCTGCGTATAATTGTGAGTGATAAAAAAGGTAACAAGTGATTAGTACAGAAATAATACCTGTGGGATATAGCCATACTTTGTTGGCCTTAGCAAAAAGTACTTCTGCCACACCAAAGCTTACGCCCAACCACTCCAACAGCGGAGTGTTTTTTATTTCATCAATTAATTGCTGTACGCCTTCTCCCATATTCATAACAAAACAAATTGGGGAGTGTCTAAAATACTTTACTGTTTCATTTTCCCTACGCCGGTATTATCCGTATCAGGTTCCGGGAGCAACGCTCCTTTGGGTATGATCTCAGCCCGAAATATTAAGGCACCCCATTAATAAGGCTGTAAAGATACAGTGAAAAGTTTTGATGTGTTGAGAACGCGAAAGAAAAGTGGCTGAGGATGTTGTTTTTTTGTGTATTAGAAGGGTGTTTCTATTTTTGATGAGAGGATTAATATTTGATTGTCAGAATGTGAAATACATAAAATTACTATCCCGAGTGTTCTGTCAACAATTCCATTTCCTTTAGCAACTGGGTTTAATTTGTTTGGTGCTAATAACCAGAGCCAATATGTGGCCACTTCCATGCATAACGGATAATTAGACAAAGAAGAACTACCTCTACAACAGCACCAAACACCATGTGCACCCAAGCTTCTCCTGCCAAATTAAATAATATACATGGAATATTCACTGCTGCAATAATGATATTTGCCCTGCGATTCACTTTAGCTGGTAGAGCTACCGAAAGGAAAATCATGAGTGCCGGAGTGGCCACTAAGGCGAGTGCTACCGAAAGAAATCCCTGTGTAATATCAAATACAAACACGCTCCCTGTTAAAATATCTTCTATCTTACCCGGCATATATAAGTGGAAATAATCAAGATAGATAATAAGAAACATCAAGCTCGCCCATAGTAGGGCAAGTTTCAGTTTTATGTTGATTTTTATATCTTCCAATGAATGTTGTGTTGTTTTTTGTGTATTCATATTCTATGATTTTAAAAGTTAAACCCAAAATGCAAACCGGGTTCTGGGAATACAAATTTGGACCATTTATCATCCAACTGTTTAAACCCATCAGGCAATGTTGTGTGATAAGCACGGTGAGTAATTGCAATGGACGGCTGAATAAAAAACCTGTCTTTAAAAAGTTTGATGTGATAACCAGCGCGGTAGGTATTAAAAATCTGAAAACCATTATCAATTTTTTTACCTTCATCATTCACAAATTTTTGTAAAGTAGGCATTACATTTAATTCGGCATACAAGCCTTTATATAAAAATCGTTGGTAAGCTACAGAAAGACCATACTCGCGAACATAGCCCGGGAATTTTTCCTCCGTCTTTCCGTAGGCCTTATTTAAAAACGGGTGAATACCATTGGGCCAGGCATATTTCCAGGTCTTGGGCTCCAATGTAATTACATCTTTCCCCGTAATTCGATAACCTAAATTGAATTGGACAAAGTTGGGCGGATTTTTTTTAGAAAAATTGCCCAATAAAAATAAAGTGCTACCAACGAACCATCGTTTGTAGTTGCTATCTGTTTTGGCATATTGTGCTTTAACTTGTTGCGTACTTGTAATTATTAAGACTAAAACAATGAATAAAAATTTCCTTTGCATATATTTAATAGTTTTTATTATAAGATACTTATTCATAGTAGTTTTAAAAGTTAAACCCAAAATGAAGCCCTGGTTGAATAAAATAGGTAGGCCATTTTTCTTCTACTACTTTAAAAGATTCCGGAACATTGGTTCTTAAAGGCCAATAACTACAGCCGATTGCGGGTTCAAAAAAGAACCGGTTTTTTAAAAACTTAAACTGGTAACCCAAATGGAAGTTTAGGTACAATGTGAATCCGTTTCCAATCTTCTTTTTATCCTCATCCATATATTTTTCAAAAGCGTTCAAAGCATAAACAGAGGAATAGGCCCCTTTCCACCAAAAATGTTGGTAACCTAATGTAGGAGCCAATATGCGTGCATGTCCGGGATAATTTTTTCCCGATGCATCAAATGATGATGATCCAAAAGGGATACCCAATGGCCAAGCGTAAATGGATCTTTTAAATTCAAAGGAAATAACATCTTTGGGTGTTATCCTATACCCTACATTTAATTGTACATACTCTGGTGGATTGGGGTCATTAGGAATAAGATTTCCTAATAAATAGAGAGAGCTCCCTATATACCACTTTTTATAAGTACTGTCTTGTTTGGCTTCCTGTGCATTTACCTGTAAACGGCCTGTTAACATTAAAACAAGTCCGATTAATAAAACTTTCTTTTGCATAACTATTCTTCTTAGCATATAACGAAATGCAAAAATAGCTTGGCGAGAAGCCTTAACTCGTTCACTTAAGTTAAGAAATTGTATTAGCTCTTTTTTTCAAGAATCCTTGCCCTTAGTCTGCTTAGAGATTGAGGAGTGATACCCAGATAGCTCGCTAATTGGTGTTGAGGCACACGTTGGATAAGATCCGGTCTTTTTTGTAATAGGTTTAGGTATCGTTGTTCGGGAGAAGAAGTTTTAAATTCGTCAAAATTGATTCGTTGTTTGGCTAATAATTCTTCCGACAATACTTTACACATTATTTCAAACTTGGGAAATTTACTGTTTACTACTACTTCCATATCGGAATTTGAAACGGTAAGTATAGTGTCCTCTATACAACTTATATAATATTCGGATGGAGTTTTGCTTATGACGCAAGGGGGTGTAAAAGCTTCCATTTCTGTGTAGAAAGCAGTAGTTTTTTCTTCTCCGTCTATTATGTAATATGTCCGAATACAACCATTTAGAACAAAGTAACTATCCTTCGATATTTGTCCTTCTTTGAGTAAAGTAGTCCCTTTCTTTACCGAGCGGAATATGTCAAAAGAAATGATTGCGTTCTTTTCATCTTCTGTTAAAGAAATGTATTTTGATATAAAGTCAAATAGTTTGTCTTGCATTGTATTTAATGTTAATACAGCCTAATCCAACTCCCTTTTGTGAAATACTATGAATACAAAAAAAAGCCGAAACTTTACAGTTTCAGCTTGTGGTGTGGGCCGGGATCGAACCGGCGACACAAGGATTTTCAGTCCTTTGCTCTACCGACTGAGCTACCGCACCTTATCCGTTTCGGGGATGCAAATATAGATGAATAAGCGGAATAATTCAATATTTTCTAATTTTTTTTACATGCCATATTCGCTTAAAAATTTAATCCTCATAATTTTTAATTGCTCCCAAGTAAAGTCAAAATCGGCCAACTCCTTTTGCGCTACTTCTAAGGAAGCTGTTTCACAACTTTTAAAATATTCTATAATCTCATCCTGATCTTCCTCATCCAACATTTCATCAATAGCGTAGTTCAGGTTTAATTTAGTACCGCTTGCAGCAATGGTTTCTGTTTCTTCCAATAGTTCCGGCAGTGCCCACCCTTTATTTTTGGCTATAATTTCCAGCGGTATTTTTTTATCGGTTTGTTGAATGATATATACTTTGTTGCCGCTTTTGTTTACTACGCTTTTCATCACAAAATCATCGGGTTTTTCAATATCATTATCGGCAACATATTGCTCTATCAATGTTACAAAAGGCTTTCCGTAGCGCATTGCTTTTCCCTTGCTAACTCCCTGGCATTTTTCTAATTCCTCAATGGTGGTGGGGTACATAGTAGCCATATCGAGTAATGAATTTTCTAGGAAAATCACAAAGGGCGGCAGGTTTTTCTTTTTGGCTTCTTTTTGGCGCAGTTCTTTCAACAAATCAAACAATCGCTGGTCGGTTGCGGCACCATCTGCCCCGTCTGCTCCTTCTTCATCATCGCCATGGGCATTTTCAAATTGGTTGTTAAGCACCATTTTAAATGTTTTGGGCTTTTTCAAAAACTCTTTACCTGCAGGAGTAATTTTTAGTACGCCATATTCTTCAATATCTTTTTTCAGCAAGCCATTCAATAGCATTTGGCGGATGAGTGAGTTCCAGAAAAGTATGTCTTTTTCTTTACCGGCACCAAAGGTTGTTAATCCCTCATGGCGAAACATTTTCACCTGAGGTGTGGGCTTGCCAATCATAATATTTACCGCATAATCTGTTGCAAAACGTTCATCAAGTTCTTTAATGGTTTTCAGTACTAAAACAGTTTCGGCTTTGGCTTCTATTTGTTCTTTGGGGTGTTTGCAATTATCGCAGCTACCGCAGTTTTCTTTTTTGTATTCTTCGCCAAAATAGCTTAGGATTACTTTACGGCGGCAAACGCCACTTTCGGCATAGGCAACCGTTTCATTAATCAATTGGGCTCCCACTTCTCTTTCACTTAGCGGCTTATCGCGCATCAGGTGTTCTAATTTGCTTACATCTTTATGGGAATAATATAAAAGGCATTTGCCTTCCAAACCATCTCTTCCGGCGCGTCCGGTTTCCTGATAATAATTTTCAATGGATTTGGGAATATTGTAATGAATAACAAAGCGTATATCCGGCTTATCAATACCCATTCCAAAAGCAATGGTAGCCACAATTACCTGTACATCCTCACTTAAAAACTTATCCTGCCTTTCGGAGCGTAATTTACTGTCAAGCCCGGCATGGTAAGCTACAGCCTGAATGCCATTGGCCATTAAAATATCGGCTAATTCTTCGGTTGTTTTTCTATTCAGCGTATAAATAATACCGCTTTTTTTCTTCATGCTTTTAATAAAGCGAACAATACTCTCATCCGTTTGGCTCTTTTTTACTTTGGGTTGAATTTCGTAATAAAGGTTTTCTCTGTTGAAAGAAGAAATAAAAATTTCCGGGTCGTTTAGTCCCAGATTTTTAATAATATCGCTTTGTACTTTGGGAGTGGCTGTAGCTGTTAAGGCAATTACGGGTAGTTGGGGATTAATTTGATCCATCATTTCCCTTAATCGGCGGTACTCTGGCCTAAAATCATGCCCCCATTCACTAATACAATGTGCTTCGTCCACAGCAAAAAAGGAAATATTCAAATCGCTAAAAAAAGAAAGATTATCCTGTTTGGTAAGTGTTTCCGGTGCCACATACAGTAGTTTGGTTTTGCCGGTTAGTAAATCGTCATGAACCTCTTTAGTTTCTTTTTTTGTTAATGTAGAGTTTAAAAAATGAGCAATTTCATCGTTACTATTATAACCGCGTACAAGGTCAACCTGATTTTTCATAAGGGCGATTAACGGGCTTACAATAATAGCTACCCCTTCACAAAGAAGACCCGGTAGTTGGTAACACAAACTTTTTCCGCCGCCGGTAGGCATTATTACAAAAGTATCTTTACCGCTTAATAAGGTTTTAATAGCTTTTTCCTGTGTACCTTTAAACTTAGAAAATCCAAAATTCTTTTGGAGCTCCTGGTTCAAATCTATTTTACTACCGACCAAAATGTTTTTTTTTGTTTTTCCTGTAGTTGTTTTTGAAACTTTTTTTGCTGCTTTTACTGCCATCGTAAATATGTAATATAATTTATGCTAATTGTTAGGACTGTAAAAGTTACAGCACTTATTGCTAATAAAAAAATAATATTTTAAATTCCGGGCTGCAAAATTAACTTGTTATTATATAGAAATACAATTTTATTAAAAACATGACCCTTTTACAACAACTATTTACAGCTTTTCTTGTATTGTTTAATAATATAATACAGCCTGTTAATTGATTTGAATATATTATTTAATTGCGAACACCTGTTAGTTTGAAAATAAACAATAGCTTTGCAACTCATTTTCAAGTATTATGCCATTTGATATTGTAGGTAATGCCAAAAGAACCATCCGGTTAGAATCTCAGGCCATACAGTCGCTTGAGGAGTTTATTAATGCCGATTTTGAATCGGCAGTACAAACCATTAACAACTTAAAGGGCAGGGTGGTTATAAGCGGTATTGGTAAAAGTGCCTTAATAGCACAAAAAATTGTAGCTACGTTTAATTCTACAGGTACACCGGCAATTTTTATGCATGCCGCAGATGCGTTGCACGGAGATTTAGGTATTGTTCAGGAAAATGATGTAGTAATTGTAATTAGTAAAAGTGGCAACAGCCCCGAAATTAAGGCATTAGTTCCTTTAATAAAAAACTTTGGCAATACAATTATAGCCATAGTAGGTAACGAGGATTCCTACTTAGCCCGCCAGGCCGATTTTGTTTTAAATACTACGGTATCACAAGAAGCTTGCCCAAACAATCTGGCACCTACAGCAAGTACTACCGCGCAAATGGTAATGGGCGATGCGTTGGCAGTTTGTTTGATGCAATTAAAAGGTTTTAAAGAAGGCGATTTTGCTAAATTTCATCCTGGTGGAACACTTGGCAAAAAACTATACCTGCGCGTAGAAGATGTTTTTCCCGACAACGAGCGTCCAATGGTATCGCCCGGCAATAGCATTAAAGAGGTAATTGTAGAAATGACGAAGAAACGGCTGGGAGTAACTGCCGTGGCCGATGAAAACGAGACCCTTTTGGGAATTATTACCGATGGCGACCTAAGACGGATGCTTGAAAAAAATGCTGATATTGACGGAATAAAAGCTATAAATATTATGACCCGTAACCCCAAAACCATAGAAGCCGAGGAGTTGGCCGTTTCTGCTTTAGACATGATGCGTAAAAATGCTATTACGCAGCTTGTTGTTGTCAACCAAAAAAAATATTTAGGAATTATTCATATACACGATTTATTAAAAGAAGGATTAATTTAAGATTTTATGAACAAGAATTATTATGTGGCCATAATGGCCGGTGGTATTGGAACCCGTTTTTGGCCTAAAAGCCGAACTGGCTATCCTAAACAATTTCTTGATATTTTAGGAACCGGCAAAACCCTGATTCAAGCTACATTTGAACGCTACCGTAAATTAGTACCCGATGAAAATATTTATATAGTAACTTCTGATGACTATGTGGATATTGTAAAAGAACAATTGCCCGACATTCAAGCCGGCAATATTGTGGCCGAACCATTTCGTAAAAACACAGCACCCTGCATTGCTTATATTGCATTTAAACTTCAAAATAAAAACCCCGAGGCAATTATGATTGCTGCTCCTGCCGATAATCTTATTTTAGAAGAGGACAAATTTTCTGAAGTAATGAATAAGGCATTGGGTTTTGTAGAGCATGTAAATGCACTGGTAACCATTGGCATTATGCCCACCCATCCTAATACAGGCTATGGCTATATCCAACGAGAAGCCAACGAGGCGGCCTCAGGAATTTTTAAGGTAAAAACTTTTACCGAAAAGCCAAATTTAGAATTAGCAAAAGCTTTTATTGATAGTGGCGATTTTTTGTGGAATTCTGGCATTTTTACCTGGAAATGCAAGAGTATTATTGATGCTTTTGAAAAATTATTGCCGGAGGTTCATGAGCCGTTTACTGCCGAAAAGGATAAACTAAATACAGACAGCGAAAAAAAGGTAATTGAAAACGTTTATGCCCAGTGTCCTAATATTTCAATTGATTTTGGCGTGATGGAAAAAGCCACCAATGTTTATACCATTCCGGCATCTTTTTACTGGAGCGATTTGGGAACCTGGAACAGTGCTTATGACAATATGGAAAAAGATTATTTCAAAAATGCCGTGGTAGGCTCCAATGTAGTAATACATGATACCCACAATTGTATGATTCATGCTCAGGAAAACAAACTGGTTTTAATACAAGGTTTAGAAGATTATATTGTAGTTGATACCAATGATGTGCTAATGATTTGCAAAAAAGAAAAAGAGCAGGAAATTAAAGAATATGTAACAGAAATTAAGCGTAACGGAAGAGAAAAATATCTATAGCGGAACACCGATTTGTTAATAAATTCATTATCCATGATCTCATCCATACCTATACAAAACATTTTGTTCTTAGATATTGAAACGGTGCCGCAGTACGCATCCTTTAATGATGTTCCCGAAGATTGGAAGACATTATGGGAAAAAAAAGCAGCCGCTTTATTAAAAAACCGGGACGATGACGATGTTGAAAGTATTTATGAGCGTGCCGGTATTTATGCCGAATTTGGTAAAATAGTTTGCATTAGTTGTGGTATTGTTCAGGGTAATGAAAACAATCGGAAAATATCTTTAAAATCATTTGCCGGCGAAGATGAAAAAGAATTATTAATAAATTTTTCCGAAATGTTGACAAAATGGAGCGCTAACGAGCCAAAGTTTTTATGCGCTCATAATGGTAAGGAATTTGATTTTCCCTACATCTGCCGAAGGCTGATTATTAACGGCTTGCCATTACCGCTGCTTTTAAATATTGCCGGAAAAAAGCCTTGGGAAATTGCCCATTTAGATACTATGGAATTTTGGAAATTTGGCGATTTTAAAAACTACACTTCGTTGAATTTGCTGGCACATGCCCTTGGTGTACCTACACCTAAAGATGATATTGACGGCAGTATGGTAGGCCAAGTGTTTTACGAAGAAAAAAATATTGAACGTATTGTAACATACTGTCAAAAAGATGTTATTACTATTGCACAAATATATTTAAGACTAACTGGCGAAGCCTTAATACAGGATAACCAGATAGAAATAAAAAATTAATACATGAATATTGAAGCCCTGAGGGAATATTGCCTTAGCAAGCCAGAGGTAGAAGAGAGCTTTCCTTTTGGAGACGATACGCTTGTTTTTAAAATAAAAGGTAAAATATTTCTATTGGTAAGCCTTACTACCCGGCCGCTTCAATTCAACGTAAAATGTATGCCCGATACTGCTTTAGAATTGCGCGATGCTTATACCGCAGTTTTGCCCGGGTATCATATGAACAAAAAACATTGGAATACTATTGTTGTTGACGGGTCGATACCTTTCAAGCAGCTTACCGGTTGGATTGATGACAGCTATCGGTTAGTAAAAAAATGATTCCTCATATTCCTTCTACCATATTATTTCGCATTGCCAGAATATCATCAACATAGGTACGCTCATTACTGAGCCTTGGTACTTTGTGCTGGCCTCCCAATTTACCTTTATATTGTAACCAGGCGTTAAAAGTATTTACTGGCATAGCATGAACAATAGGCATACGCAATGCAATATCCTTATGCCTTTTAGCTTCATAATCGCTGTTAACTTCTTTTAATGTGGCATCTAAAGCTTCTGTAAATGCCTGCAAACTTTCCGGCTTTTTTTCAAACTCTATCAACCACTCATGGCAGCCATTTGATGCGTTTGAAAAGTACACTGGTGCGGCTGTATAATCATTTACAATGGCACCGGTTAATTTACAAGCCTCGTTTATCGCTTTATCAGAATTATCAACAATCACTTCTTCTCCAAACGCGTTCATGTAATGTTTTAAACGGCCGGAAACAACTATTTTGTATGGATTTTTACTGATAAATTTAATCGTATCGCCAATGAGGTACCGCCATAAACCACCATTGGTGCTAATTACTAATGCATAATTGGTATTCAATTCCACATCCTGTAACCCAATCGTTTCAGGATTGTTTTTACCATATTCCTCTAAGGGCATAAACTCCATAAAAACGCCGTGGTCGGTAAACAGCAACATACCATCATCACCCGGAATTTCCTGAGCCGCAAAAAAACCTTCGCTGGCATTATAGGTTTCCAGATAATTAATGTCTTTCCCAATAATGTTTTTAAATTGTTCTCTATAAGGTGTAAAGGATACACCGCCGTGCATGTATAACTCAAGCGAAGGCCAAATTTCTGCAATCGTACTTTTGCCTGTTAGTTCTAAAATACGTTTAAACAAAACAAGCGTCCATGTAGGCACTCCGCTAATTGAGGTTACATTTTCGTTCATGGTTTGTTGTGCCATCATTTCTAATTTGTTCTCCCACTCATCCATGAGTGCAATACTTAAATCAGGTGTTCTCAGCCAGTGCCCCCAAAACGGGCTGTTTTGCAACAATACGGCACTTAAATCTCCATACTGCGCTTCCGTATTCATTGGATTGATGCTGTGGCTGCCACCCAATACCAGTCCTTTACCCGTAAGCATTTCACTATCGGGGTTAAACTGATAATACATGGTAAGCACATCTTTGGCCGCCTTATAATGACAGTCTTCTAAGCTTTCTTCACTAATAGGAATGAACTTACTTTTGTCGTTAGTAGTACCGCTACTTTTTGCAAACCAGTATATAGGGCTGTTCCATAACAAATTTTGTTCTCCGTTCATAATACGCTCTATATAAGGCTTCATATCCTCATAAGTATGAATAGGAACTGCTTGTTTAAAATTACGTATGGAAAAAAGATCGTGAAAATTATACTTCCTGCCCAACTCGGTATATTGAGCCGAGGTAACCAAATTTTGCAATACCTCTCGTTGCGCATCTACAGGATGACCTCTCCACGCATCAATACGCCAATGACGCATGCGAGCAAGTGATGATATAGCCGGACTTAACAATGGCATTATGCGAGCAATATAATAACAAAAAATAAATCTATATACAAATGCATGTAAATATTTTGCATTGGCTTTTCTCTACGCTTCAAAGTATCAATAAAATAATAAAACATCAAAAAACTGTTTTACCTTTATAACTATATCATCTCATGAAACCACCGTTACCTGTTTTATTGATTTTTCTGCTATCCTGTAATTATGTACAAAAGGATAAACCCGTTAGTGCCGATATTCCCATCAATACACAACCAAACCAAAGCATTGACAGCACCTGTACTATTATAGCTGTAGGCGATATGATGCTGGGTACCAATTACCCCGACAAAAATAGATTTACACACAATAATATATTAGCCACCTTGGCAGATACCCTGAAGAATGCCGACTTTACTATTGGTAATTTAGAAGGCGTATTAGCCAATAACACGCTAAGTTCTCAAAAATGTAAGGATAAAACATATTGCTATGCTTTTCGCTCGCCACCGGCTTTTGCTCACTATTTTAAAGAAGCGGGATTTGATTATTTAAGTATAGCCAACAACCACTCGGCAGATTTTGGTAATGAGGGGTTAAAACAAACCATGCAGGCATTGCAAAATGCAGGCATACAATATTCCGGTATAAAAAACACTAAAGAATATGCAATACTTGAGAACAATCAAATTAAAATCGGCATTATTGGCGTGGGGCATGGAGCCCGGCATATACACATCAACAACTATGAGCAAATTGTGAGCCGTATAAAAGAAGTAAAAGAAAAGGTAAATTTAGTGGTTATTTTCTTTCATGGTGGAGCAGAAGGTGATTTAGAAGAAAATGTACCCAAAAAACAAGAAATATACTTAGGCGAAAAACGTGGAAATGTACACGAAATGGCGCACGAATGTGTAAATGCCGGTGCCGATCTTGTAATTGGCAGCGGCCCACATGTAACCAGAGCATTGGAGCTATACAAAAACAAACTCATCGCTTACAGCTTGGGCAATTTTGCAACATATGGAAAAATAAGTGTACAAGGGGCTAAGGGACTGGCTCCAATTCTTAAACTTGTGCTATCAAAAAACGGCAATTTTGTAAGTGGAAAAATTATTCCCACAATGCAAAAACCTATGAATCATGCCACTCCGGCCTATGACAGTACTGGTGCGGTTATTAAAAAACTAATAAGATTATCCCAGCAGGATTTTCCTAATAATAACCTGCAAATAAGCCCTAATGGCACTTTAACATATAAAAATTTCTAAAATTGCATAAAACAACCTACCTTCGCTGGTAGAAATGACCCTATGGCTTGTGATCATCTCTTAAGGTATTGATTTTCAGTTCAATATTTTAAAATCCAAAATATTTTAAAACCTCAATTCATATTAAATCCATTATCCGGGTTTAACTTTTTTTAATCGAATCATATTTATGTACGACATTTTACAACTGAACGAGATGCTCGTTCCCGAACTACACGATATTGCTGACCAGCTTAAAATATCTAATTCAAAAAAATTAAATAAGCAGGATCTCATATATCAAATATTAGATAATCAGGCTATTGCAGGCTCAAAAGAAAGTAAAGAAGAAAAGCCTAAAAGAAAAAGAATCGTAAAAACCAGTACGGCCATTAGCAGCGAAGAAGCTTTTGTTGAAAGCGATGGTACAGACGAAAATGAAGAAGAAGAAGAGAAAACAGCCAAAATCCCAGCTAAAAAAACAAAAGCCCCCGCTAAAAAGAAAAAGACCGTAAAAGAAAAGGCTGACGAAGAAAAAGAGTCCGCTGCAAAAAAACCTGCAAAAACAAAATCCAAGTCTTTAGAAGATATTGAGGATGCTGACGATGACGATGATAATAGCAGTGAAGAAACTAAATCAAACTTTTCTTTTGATGCAGCTACAGAAGCATTCATTGCTCAGGCATTTAAAGCCACAGAGAAATTTGCCGCAACAGAGCCTGTTATTGAGGAAGTTGTAGAACCCGTTAAACTTCCTTCCAAAAAAGAACCACAATCAAGCTTTAATGTAGAGTTCGACGGAATTATTTTAAGTGAAGGTGTTTTAGAAATGATGCCCGATGGTTATGGCTTCCTTCGTTCATCAGATTATAACTATTTATCAAGCCCCGATGATGTATATGTATCACCATCGCAAATAAAATTATTTGGTTTAAAAACCGGTGATACGGTTTTTGGAGCCGTAAGGCCTCCCAAAGAAGGCGAAAAATACTTTGCGCTTTTAAAGGTGGATACCATTAACGGTAAATCGCCCGAAGATGTAAGAGACCGAGTGCCTTTTGATTATCTGACACCGCTTTTCCCTTTTGAAAAGTTAAATCTGTTTACCAGACCTTCAGATCTTTCTACCCGCATTATAGACCTTTTTACTCCAATAGGTAAAGGACAGCGTGGGTTAATTGTGGCACAGCCCAAAACCGGTAAAACCATGCTCTTAAAATCAGTAGCCAATGCTATTGCCGAAAACCACCCCGAGTGTTATTTAATGGTGGTTTTGGTAGATGAGCGCCCTGAAGAGGTTACCGATATGGAGAGAAGCGTTAAAGCCGAAGTAATTGCCTCTACATTTGACGAACCTGCCGAAAAGCACGTAAAAGTATCGACCATGGCACTACAAAAAGCCAAAAGGCTTGTAGAGTGCGGACACGATGTGGTTATTTTATTAGATTCTATCACACGTTTGGCTCGCGCACACAATACCGTATCACCAGCCAGTGGTAAAGTATTAAGTGGTGGTGTAGAAGCCAATGCCATGCAAAAACCCAAGCAATTTTTTGGAGCTGCCCGTAAAATTGAAAACGGCGGTTCTTTAACCATCCTTGCTACGGCATTAATTGACACCGGTAGTAAAATGGATGAGGTGATTTTTGAAGAATTTAAAGGTACCGGTAATATGGAATTGCAATTAGACAGAAGACTTTCCAATAAACGTATTTACCCGGCTATAGACCTTACATCATCTTCTACCCGCCGCGATGATTTGTTGTTAGATAGAGAGGTTTTACAAAGAATGAATCTATTACGTGTTTATCTTAGCGATATGAAAACCGAAGAAGCAATGTCGGACTTATTAAGGCGCATGAAGGGAACCAAGAGTAACGAAGAGTTTTTGGCAAGCATGAACTCGTAATTGAACAAATACACAATATTATAATCCCGACATTTGTGCGGGATTTTTTTTAGCAGTAATTAATACCGTTGGAACAAGCAATATATTTCAGATTCGGATAACCATAGTTCAATAAAGATAAATATCGTATTTCGTAAACCATTGTAAAATTAAGAAGGTATTTTTGCCAACCTTATTTTGAAGAACGAAGCATTACATAATGCATTAGTAGGTAATCCCAATAGTGGAAAAAGCTCCCTTTTTAATTCCCTTACAGGCCTTAACCAAAAAGTGGGAAATTTTCCTGGAGTAACCGTTGATAAAAAAACGGGAACCTTCCAAATTAGCCACAAAAAGGCACATATTATTGACCTGCCGGGAAGTTATAGCCTTTACCCGCGTAGAATGGACGAAGAAGTATCCTATAAAGTAATCCTTAATCAGGATATGGATATTAAAGCCGATGTAATAGTGGTAGTGGCCGATGCCAGCAGCTTAAAACGTAACCTGCTTTTTTGTACGCAAATCATTGATTTGAAGCGACCCGTAGTGATTGCTTTGACTATGATGGATTTAGCACGCAAAAAAGGTATTCTAATTGATACAGCTGCTATGGAAAGGGAATTGGGCGTGCCGGTAGTAGCCATAAACCCACGCAAAAACAAAGGAATTGATAACCTAAAAAAAGCCATCGAGTTGGTATCGGGGCCTTTATACAAACCGGTAGTAAGAGATTTTGTATTAATGCCCGATAATGTACTTAGTACCGTAAAGGACGCTAAAAAAATAATACCGGGCATTAGTAATTATGAAGCAGTACATTATTTAATCAATCACGAAAGTTTTCCCTTAGACACTACAGTCCAGGAAAAAATTGAGCAGGTAGAAATCGACCATCAGTTCAATGGAACCAAAACACAGGCAGAAGAAATTTTAGAACGTTACAAACAAATTAATCATGTACTGGATCAATCGGTAACCTTTCCCGACCCAAATAAAAAATCAATTATTACCGAGCAACTTGATAATATTTTATTGCACCGGTTATGGGGTTATATTATTTTACTGGCTGTACTGTTCCTTTTATTTCAAAGCGTATTTTTGTTGGCTGCTTATCCTATGGACTGGATTGAAAGTGGTACGGCAGCACTCAGTACTACATTGAGCAACTGGTTACCGGATAATGATTTTTCCGATCTTCTTATTAACGGCGTTATTGCGGGGTTGGGTGGTATTGTAATTTTTATTCCGCAAATTATGATACTCTTTGGGCTGATAACTGTTTTAGAAGATACCGGGTATATGGCGCGCATCAGCTTTCTTTCTGACAGGATTATGCGCAGCGTGGGGCTTAACGGCAAAAGCGTGATGCCCATGATTAGTGGGTTTGCTTGTGCCGTACCAGCTATTATGAGTGCCAGAAATATTGAAAACAAAAAGGAAAGGCTGCTTACCATATTAGTTACACCTCTTATGAGTTGCTCCGCCAGACTTCCGGTGTATATAATCCTCATCGGGTTGGTAATACCCCAAACCTATTTATTGGGTTTTATTAGCACGCAGGGTTTGGTAATGATGGGACTGTATTTATTGGGTGTTGTTTTTGCAATGCTGGTTTCTTATGTAGCCAAATGGTTTATACGTAGCAAAGAAAAAAGTTTTTTTATTTTAGAATTACCCCTGTACAGGACACCGCGTTGGAAAAATGCACTACAAACCATGGTAGAAAAAGCAAAAATATTTGTAGTAGAAGCGGGTAAAATTATTATGATTATCAGCCTGATACTTTGGTTTTTGAGTTCCTTTGGACCAAAAGAAAAAATGCGTCAGGTGTATAACCAATACCAACAGGAAATAAGTATTACCGGAGCCGACACTACTTTGGCCACAGAAAAATGGGCATCGGCAAAATTAGAAAACTCCTATGCAGGTATTATGGGTAAAGCTATTGAACCGGTTATAAAACCGCTGGGTTACGACTGGAAGATTGGTATTGCAATTGTAACTTCCTTTGCAGCCAGAGAAGTATTTGTAGGCACTATTGCCACATTATATAGCGTAGAAGATGACGGTGCAGAAAATATAGTTTTACGGGAAAAGATGAAAGCTGCCACTTTTACTGATGGCACTAAAGTTTATACACTGGCAACAGGCATCTCTTTAATGATATTTTATGTATTTGCCATGCAATGTATGAGCACACTGGCTATTGTAAAAAGAGAAACCGGTAGCTGGAAATGGCCGATGATTCAATTGGTTTATATGACCGGATTGGCCTATATTTTGGCATTATTAGCCTATACCTTTTTTAAATAATCCACCTTGCATTTTATACGATGCATAGAACGTTTGTGTTTCTTTTTAACCTTCAATCTTATTTTACCGAAAGTGCATAAACAGCAAAAGAAGCCAACCAGTGTTCTCCACCATACCCACCGTTAAATATGGTTGGTAGGGTTTGATTTAAAAATTTATCGGCGGTTTTAATAAATAAAGATTTGTATTGATGGTTAGCCGGCAGTTTTGCAGCAATTCCTTTCATGCACCAAGCCCTGCTAAAAGACAATCCGTCTAAATGCACAATCTGGTAATCATTTCTATCGCTCACCTTTGGTGCTTCGCAAAGGCGTTTAATACTTTCGGGGCTATAATATGCATTAAACCATTTTAAAAATTTATCGGTAGGCAATACCCTTCTCATTAAATCGGCAGCTTGCAGGCTTGGCGAAAAAAAATCAGAGCCATCAGGCTCTAAATAGCCGGGAATATTTTTATTATTAAAGTAAAAAATCTTTGATTTTTCTTTAATCATTCTTTCAAAAGCAGTGTCCTTAACAACTCTTGCCCAATCCAATGCAAAACAAAGGCCGAAAGCCGTATTAGAATGTGTTCCGGTTCGGGTAGGATAGGTTTGCCGGGGCAAATAATTTTTCCATAGTAGTACAATTTTTTCTGTTAACGGTTGTAGTGCTTTGTGCCAGCTTTTAGCCAAAGGATTATCCCATGTATATAATTCTTCGTCTAATTTAAGCAACCAAGCCCAACCGTAGGTACGTTCAAAAGTATTGGAGGCTGTATATTTTTCAAAGTAGGCAGCTTCCTGCTGCATTTTTTCCAATGTAAAGGAATGGTTTAATAAAGTGATGATGCTGTCTTTGCTGTTTAAATTTGGAAACAGCTTTAGTAACTTTATTAACATCCAATGCCCGTGAACACTACTGTGCCAGTCCAAACATCCGTAAAATACCGGGTGTAATTGCGAAGGCAGTAATGTTGCATCAGCCACTCCGTCAGACAAATGCGACGTTTTATTGGGGAATTCCGTTTCAATACAATGCAGCGGCATCGTACTTAAATTTTCGGCAATCGTTTTTGTAAGCTTTGTTTGGGCAAAGGAATTTTGGAAGGAAACCACTAATAATAGCAACAAAAATTTTCTCATATCAAAAAATATTAAACAGTAGTAATGTGTTCTCAATAACAAATCTAATGTTTTGTTCGTAAAATGTACAAAGCCTAATAAAAAAAGGGAGAGAACAAGAATGCCCCCTCCGTATATTTACATGAGAATGTGATTACAATTTATATATCGCCTCTTTTAAACTTTTTCTTTAACACAATATTACCCTCATTAGTAACTTGTATTTTATACCAGTTGTTTCTATCTTTTAAAGTAATATGGTAATTCGTGCTACGGTTATCGGATACTTCAACTACGCCCCATATTGTTTGTTGGCTATATTTTTTATTAAGCTTGTATAAAACATTAGCCGGCAGGTTATTTTCTTTATAATACCTGATGGTTTGCAATAGTTGTCCATTACTATCAATATAGGCTTTGGTTTTAATATCGCCGTCAGTAAAAGATGCTTGTAAATAGTTAGTATGTTTATACCAGTAAACATTTTTTGCATCTTTAAAAACATGGTTGAAGGTTTTTAAAACTTTTGCATTAATTACAGGATTGCCATTTGCAGCAAACGTATTAAGCCCTATAAACAGTGTGGTAAGAAGGATTAAGTTTTTCATTGTTTTCATTTAAATTTTTATTAATGTTTTTTTATATCGTTTGTTAAAACAAAAATACTACGCACAAGCACAGTTATACAATAGTTATCTGGTGAACAAACCTGTAATTAACGGCGAACTGCGGTAATGCGGGGGCGAATACAATATAAGTATGCAACCTACTTTTAATAGTAATTAAGAAGTTGGCAATAACGCTGTATAACACCTTTTATACAGTAATCGTAATAAGAACAAAATTGTTACAAGTTGCGAGTGTTTTTCTGGTTTGTTTATACTATACCTTTTCAGTCTGATTGGTTTCCACAGCAAATTTAAACATAGTTTAAAAAATATTCTTGTACTAATACGACAATTTGAAAGATGGCACTCAACATCTTTTTTATGATGAAAGCAATAACAATTATTTACCGGGTGAGGAGCCTCTTTGTTTTTGTTTGCATTGTTATGAGTGCATTTAAAATTGTCGCAATTCGTATTTTGTAAAACCAATGCAAAATATCGATGCTAATTCCTCTTCTCCGGACGGAGAAGGGGTTAGGGAATGAGGCGTTATAAATTGCTACAATAAATCACAACGACAATTTTAAATGCACCCATTGTTATAATATAGCAAATGGTATTGCTTACATTTGTTACCTAAACATATACTCATGAAATTAGATACAAAAATTATACATGCCGGTGTAACACCCGACCCATCTACCGGTGCTATCATGACACCCATCTTTCAAACATCTACCTATGTACAACAAGGCCCTAATGTGCACAAGGGGTATGATTACTCCCGTGCCGGCAACCCCACCAGAACTGCTTTAGAGGCTTCATTGGCCGCTTTGGAAAATGCAAAATACGGCTTGGCTTTTAGCAGTGGTGTGGCAGCAACAGAAACAGTAATAAAACTTTTAAAACCGGGCGATGAGGTGATTGCCGCCAGCGATATGTACGGTGGTACCTTTCGGTTGTTTTCAAAAATATGGGCTGATTATGGCATCCATTTTATTTTTACTGATACTACTTCTATTGATACGGTAAAAGCCGCTATTACACCACAAACAAAATTGATATGGATTGAAACACCTACCAATCCTTTAATGAATATTACGGATATAAAAGCAGTAGCTTCTCTCACAAAAAACAGTGGTATATTATTGTGTGTAGATAATACTTTTGCCTCTCCTTATTTACAAAACCCTATGGATTTGGGTGCCGATATTGTAATGCACTCTGTAACTAAATATTTGGGAGGCCATAGCGATGTGGTAATGGGAGCCTTAATGGTAAACAGCGATGACCTGAAAGAACAATTATTCTTCATACAAAAAAGTAGCGGAGCCGTACCGGGGCCAATGGATTGTTTTTTGGTTTTACGCGGTATTAAAACCCTGCATGTAAGAATGCAAAGACATTGCGAAAACGGCAGAAAGGTTGCCGAATACTTACGCAGTAACGATAAAGTAAAAACTGTTTACTGGTGCGGCTTTAAGGATTTTAAAGGACACAACATTGCCAAAAGTCAAATGCGGGACTTTGGCGGTATGATGAGTTTTGAACTGAAAGATGAAAGCATGGAAGCCACAACAAAAGTTTTAGCGTCAACTAAAATATTTGCCTTAGCCGAAAGCCTGGGTGGCGTAGAGTCGCTTATCAACCATCCGGCTACCATGACGCATGCCTCTATTCCCCGGGAGGAAAGAATAAAAAATGGTTTAAGCGATGCGTTAATCCGGTTGAGCGTTGGTATTGAAGATGCTGAGGATCTTATTGATGATTTGAAACAGGCCATTGGTTAAAAACATGAACTCCAAAATTATTACCTTTTTAAATACAAAGGCTGCTTACTACGAGCAGCCTGATTTTATTAAAGATGATCCTATTTCTATCCCCCACCGTTTTAGTAAAAAACAGGATATTGAAATTGCAGGCTTTTTTGCCGCTATCCTTGCCTGGGGCAATCGTACCAGTATTATTAACTCCTGCAATAAGTTAATGTTGTTAATGAATGATGCGCCCTATGATTTTATAATGAATTTTAAAGAAAAAGATTTAGCGCCATTCATGGGCTTTGTGCATCGTACTTTTAACGCTACCGATCTTTTTCATTTCTTCATTTTTTTACAATATCATTATAAAACAGCCAAACAGGCATCGCTGGAAATGGCTTTTACAAAAGGGATGAATCCCGAAGATGCTACCGTAGAGCAGGCACTTATTTATTTTCATAATTATTTTTTCAATTCTAAAATATTTGAACAGTATCCCGAAAGAACCCGAAAACATATTGCTACACCTGCAAAAAAATCGGCCTGCAAAAGATTGAATATGTTTTTACGTTGGATGGTACGGTTTAACCACAAAGGTGTTGACTTTGGATTATGGAAAACGATAAAACCATCACAATTAGTATGCCCCTTAGATGTACATGTGAGCCGGGTGGCTCGCCATTTTCAATTATTAAACCGGCCGCAAAACGACTGGCTGGCTGCATTACAACTTACACAACATTTAAAAACACTTGACCCGATTGATCCCGTAAAATATGATTTTGCATTGTTTGGATTGGGTGTTATTGAAAAGTATTAGCTGCTTTAAAACAATCCAAACATACTACCGCCCACTTTCTTTTTGGCACCGGCGGCTCTTATATTATACGTAAACGTGGCCATAAAATATTGACCAATGATATTGTTATAACTTGTTTTTACAATATTTTGATTGGAGTAAACATCTACACTACGGCTTTGGTTAAGTATATCGTAAACACCTAATTTTAAAACACCCCGTTCATCCTTAAACATGGTAAAGTTTACAGCTGCATTCCATAATAAATAATGCCTGTAATCGTCGGTTACAATTTGGCTGTTTGTTCCGTAAGAGGCCTTGGTTTCAAAAATTACGTGTTTAGGCCAACGTAAAACAAATTCTGTTGCAATACTGTTTTCAACCGTTTTAAAATTTGCAAACCCCTCATTGGTGTTTTTCACATTACTATATGTAATGCCCATGCTATTATTCCATTCTACCACATCGTTCCAGTTTAGTCCTATGCCACCCCATCCGTTTATAATGGCATTTTTTTGTTGGCTGGCATCGTTATTAAAATAAAACAGATTTTGTTTGTACTGCATATAACTGCCTAAATTCCAGGAAAAAGTAAATTTACTTTTATTTTTATAATCTTTATTAATTCCAAAATTAGCTCTGGCTATTTTAGAACCATCTGCATTTATAGGCAAAAGCGTTTGAATACCACTTTCATCAATTACGATGGATTGGACTACGTCTTTATTAGTAAAAGCCATACTGGCCCATCCCCAAAAATTAAAACTATGCTCCGTAGAGTAATGGTTATAGTTTACATATACTTCGTCCTTAACGGCCGGTAATAGATCTGCGTTACCCAAATTAACATAATAAGGGTTAGTGTTATTGCGTACCGGAATAAGGTACTGATAATCGGGCAGAATCACATCTCTGTTATAACTAATATCTAAATCTTTATATGTAATATTTAACTGTGGTAATATGTTACTGATTTTTTGTACCACCGGATGATTGATATACGATATTTGGTTTTGAAATTGTTGGTATTGAAATTTTAATGCCGGTGTAACCCTTAGCGATTTGTATTTATATTCTACACCCACCAAAGTCCCCAGCCGGTTACTGGTTCTGTTAAACCGGCTGGTTAAATCATCTACGGGGTTATTATAAATATTGCCGTTCTTTAAAAAAGTTGATGTATTGTTCTTTAGTGTTTCATACTCATAGGTAATTCCGGCTCTTATAAACCAGTTTTCGGCAATCGGTTCGCTGTAATTTGTACTAAAGTTGGTAAAAAATGTAGGAACCCTTTCATTACGGAGTTGTGCAAAACTACTATCATATACAGTAGGGTTGTTATACGAAATAGTACCATCCGTATAAGCATCCGTTACATTTTTTTGCCAGGTTGTTTTGTTAGAAAGGCTAATTCTTCTTCCCTTTTTATGCTTAGATTGTTTTACAAAACTAATATAGTGGCTGTATTGGTTTGATGTAAGTTTATTATCAAGGCTTACATGACCCGTATTTAACAAGCCTACAGCACTATTAGTGCTCTCACTTATATTTTCATTATTTGTTTGCTGCCCACCAATAATATAATTTACATTAGCCGAAAATGTGGTAACGGAATCTGGTGTAAGTTTAATACCTGCTCCAATATTATGTGCATTATTTATTATAGTGCCTTTTTTATCGGTTTTATTTGTGATGACTTCATTATTGTTGGTAATATCTTCTTGTTGTTTTATAGCTAAATCTGTTTTTACATTTCCAAAAAAATATTGTGCATACACAGATTGTTTTTTGTTAGGAGAATGGTTGAAGTTAACCCCCAAACCAGAGCTGGTACTAATGCCGCCTTGAGGTGAAAGACCGCCAAAGTTGATGCCGTTAACCGTAATGCCCGAGCCATAGTCGGAGTTGTTAATGGAAATACTTCTGCTGCCGGTAATACCGCTGGTGCGCCCCATACCGCCTGTATTTAAAATATCGGAGTAGTTGAAACCCGGCCTGTTTAAATTATTGGTATATCCCAGTAAACTAACCTGCATGGTATCTCTAAATACATTGGCAATGGCACCGGCTTCAAAACGTCCGCCATTAGGACCGCCCCCACCACCGGCGTATTCTTTACCAAAAATTCCTTTTTTCATGCCATTTTTTAATGTGAGGTTAATTACCTTTCCTACGTTATTTAAATTGTCGTTTCCTCTACGCAAAAGCTCTTCTTTATCATCCGTTACCTGTACCTTATCAATAACATAGGAAGGTAGGTTTCTCGATGCCATTTTGGGGTCTTCT
>JBKEEB010000054.1:0-23975 GCA_047975735.1 Niabella sp. | reverse complement strand
GGCGCGACGGGGTGGGTTCTCTTTTTTCGTTGGGTGTCTTGCCGTAGGCGAGACGGGGGGGGTTCTATTTTTTAGTAGGGTGTCTTGCCGTAGGCGAGACGGGGTGGGCTCTATTTTTTAGTAGGGTGTCGTGCCGTAGGCGAGACGGGGTGGGATCCTCATTTTTTTAGTGTAGTGTTTTGGCACAAGCGGAACGGGATGGGAGATGCGCTCATAGAAGGGGAGGTTTAAACGGAATATTTAACTTTAAAGTATGGAAATTCTTACAACGATAAAAACTATCCCCATCAGGAGAAATTTTGTTAAAAGCCTGCCGTATAACCCACTGCTGAAACCACTTGCAAGAGAAAATAGAAAGGCAGGAATTTTATCTGAAGTCCTTTTTTGGTTGCAAGTAAATAAACGCCAATTTCATGCAATTGATTTTGACAGGCAGCGTGTAATAGGAAATTATATTGTTGATTTTTATGTAAAGACGCTGGGCTTAGTGGTAGAAATAGATGGGAGTAGTCATAATCTTAAATTGGAATATGACGCTGTACGGGTTCAATATTTAGAATCTCTTGGATTAAAAGTATATATTATACAAGATAAGGATGTTAAAAATATGATTGGCTATGTGATGGAGAATTTGGAAAATTACATTGTAGAAAAGTTTGGTATTACGCAATAATAAGTTGTTTTTACCACCCCGTTTCGCTGCAGGCGAAACACCCCTCCAAAGGAGGGAAATATAAATTTTAAAAAAGAATTGATTTTTATGAAACAGTTACTAACTTGTATATTGATGACAATTGTGATGAAATCTCAGGCGCAATCAATAAAATTATATCCGTCCAACTGGTGGGTGGGCATGAACCATAATAAAGTACAAATATTGGTTAGGGCATCGGACAGTAATATCAAAAATTATAAAGTTTCTATTAATTATGCCGGAGTGATTTTAAAGAAAGTGCATCGGTTTCAGAATCCGCACTATTTGGCTTTAGATATTAATATTTCGCCATCGGCCAAACCCGGAAACGTACCAATTAAATTAGGGAATGAATTTATTTCTTGGCCTTTAGAAAAGCGGCGTAGTGGCAACGGTACAAAATTTGCCAACGGGGTTACATCAGCCGATTTGATGTATTTGATAATGCCCGATAGGTTTAGCAATGGAGATGCATCCAACGATCAAATAAAAGGTATGCGCGATCAATCGCTTAGGAGAGATACGGTGTTTAACCGGCATGGCGGCGATTTAAAAGGGGTTCAAAATAAATTGGATTATTTAAGTGATTTAGGTGTTACAGCTATTTGGTTAAACCCCGTTTTAGAAAATGATATGCCGGAACGTACCGAACATGGTTACGCTTTTACTGATCATTACACTATCGATCCGAGACTTGGAGGTGCGGCGGCGTACAAATCGTTGATTGATGCAGCCCATGCAAAAGGTATAAAAATTGTACAGGATGCGGTTTACAACCATGTGGGATTAGAACATTTTTTATTTACAGATCAGCCCGATAGTACTTGGTTTCACCGCTGGCCAAAGTTTACGCAAACAACTTATAAAGACCAGGTATTGTTTGATCCTTATGCTTCCAAACAAGACAGAAAACTAATGAGCGACGGATGGTTTGTACCCTCCATGCCCGACTGGAACCAAGTCAATTCTTTTGTACAGCAATTTTTAATACAACACGCCATATGGTGTGTAGAAGAATTTGGCATTGACGGATGGCGGATTGATACCTATGCTTATAATGATTTAGAATTTATGAATCGTTGTAACAAGGCTTTGTATGACGAGTATCCTAAAATAAGTTTGTTTGGAGAAACCTGGGTGCATGGTGTACCCAATCAAAGTTTTTTTTGCGAGAACAATTATGATATTGCTTTTAAAAGCAACTTACAAGCCACTACCGATTTTCAAACCTTATTCTATGGCATTCAGCCGGCACTTACAGAACCCTTTGGCTGGACAGAAGGCGTAAACAAATTATACACTACATTGGCGCAGGATTTTGTTTACAAAGATCCCATGCGCCAGGTAATATTTTTAGATAATCACGATATCAACCGTTTTTATTCAGTAGTAAAAGAAGATACGGCAAAATACAAAGCGGCGTTGGCTTGGTTGCTCACCAGCCGCGGTATTCCACAATTATATTATGGTAATGAAATATTAATGACAGGGCTTACATCACCCAATGACGGGTATGTGCGCCAGGATTTTCCCGGTGGGTGGAAGGGCGATAAGAAAAATAAATTCACTAAGTCAGGCCGTACTAAAAAAGAAAACGATACGTTTGATTATATCAGAACGCTGGCCAATTTCAGAAAAACATCCTCAGCCATTAAAACAGGAAAACTGCTGCAGTTTGTGCCAATTGACGGCGTGTATGTGTATTTCAGGTACGATAAAAAACAAACCGTTATGTGTGCTATGAATACCAATGAAAAAGTAGTAACAATTGCTTTAGATAGGTTTGCTGAAAGGGTGAGCGGTTTTTCATTGGCTATGGATGTGGCTACCGGTGCAACTTTTCAACTTGGAAAAGCACTGGAATTACCAGCCATGAGTAATACGGTGTTGGAATTGAAATAGCAAATATGCTGAAAATAATATTACCTACGGCTAAAAGCCGATAGCTTTACAAAAGCGTACGCCACATAAAAACATCTAACCATTTTTTAGAATTGCTGCCCCAGGATTTGCTGAGTTGTTCTATGGCTGCTTTTATTTCCGCATTAGATTTTTCTTTTCCTTTGGTGGGAGCGGAAATTATTTTTGCATCGGGTGTTGTAAGTTGTACACCTGTTGCAATCCAACTGGTAAACATGCGGGGTATGGTAACGCCCAAAATCATGCCGGGTAAGCCGTGCAAACCCATGGGGCCGCCACTAATAGCTATTTCATCGGTATAATATGCAAACACATATACGCTGTCAAATAAAATGGTTTGTGCTTTTCGGCAATTAAAACCGGCAATTTCCCGTTGGTCGGATGGGTCTAACTTCCAAACTATTTTTCGTTGTGAGCCTTTGGTAAGTATATAACCATCTAAGGGCGAAAGTTTGGTTTGAGTTCCGGCGGTATAATCGTTGTACCAAACACTTTCATCATCACCAGAACCCCAAAACCTAAAAGTTCGTTGCTTCTCCGGTTTTCTGGTAAATTTGTAAACAGATTTATTATCGGAAAAATAATAGGTATAGTAATTAATATCAAACTGGTCAACCTGATCTTTAAATCGTTCAAACCATTCGTTATCTTCATTTTGCCTGTAAACATTGGTTTTTACTTCGTATTCAATCATACCGGTTTTTATAAATGTTTGAGCCTGTAGTTGTAACGATAGGAAAATAATAAATATGGTTATAATCTGCTTCATGTATATGTTTTTATAGAATGGATATTACTGGTTGCCTCCGTTTCCGGTATTCGAATTGTTGAAATTCCATACTACCCCAACAAGGAAATGTCTTTGTAATACCTGATTATAGGTTTCGGTAAAGCTGCTACTGCCAAAGTTCCTGTTATAACCATTTTGTTGATTTAAAATATCTTTGGCACTTAGTTTAACCTGTAGTTTTTTCTTTAACAACCATTTTCTGATTTCGGCATCCCAAATTGTAAAATTATTATTGGTGGGAAACCGAGAATCTTTTTGCCGGTATTCAGCATCAATATTGGTATTTATTTCAAACTCCTTTGGTAAATACACTGTAATGCCGGCATATCCCCCGGATGACCAATATTCCGCATTAGCTTGTTCACTAATGGTTCCTTTTGCAATATTATAAGCAATATTGGGTCCCAGATAAATTTCATATTTCTTTTCTTTATCGGTATTGATGCTCAGTCTGAAGCGGTAGGTGGTATTGTTGGTATTGTTTTTAATCAGGGAGCCTCCGTTGTAAGAAACAAAATCTACCCGGTTATAAATATTGTACTCCGGTGAAAAACCCAGCCTTAAATTAAGTTTTCTTGATACTAATCTGTAATAGGATCCATAAAAAGAAAAATTATAAGCACCATTGGCGTTAACGGTTTGTGTGGTTCTGGCAGCGTTAGTAATATAGCTGGCAGAGGTAAACATATTTTGCGTAAAGCCACCGTTGGCCGAAACCCAGATACTTCTTTGATTGAGCATTTTCCAACTGTTATAACTTAAGCGGAACGAATGGCTAAAAGAAGGGCGCAGGTCAGGATTGCCAATTACCTGATTTAGTGGGTCTGTATTATCACGAATGGGCTGCATTTGCTGTAAACTTGGAGCTGATGTGTTTCCATTATAATTAAAGCGAATACCATCCGACGGTGTTAACTTATAATAAATACTGGCTCTTGGAAAATAGTTGGTGTAGTTAAAGTCGGTTTTATCATCTAAGGTTTTGTTGATTTGCGTATAATTGGTAAAGCCTACAGTAGCTCCAATAGTAGCATTTATTTTATTACGATTGTATCTAAAACTCATTCCCGGAGAATTAGAAACATCGTTGAACTCGTAATTGTTGCTTAAGGAATCAATCTTATCATCATATAAGCCACTTGCACTTTTACCAAAAATATCTCTTAGGGTATTTCGTTTGTTATAGGCAAGCGCATAACTCAGTTCCATATAAAAATCCTTTGCCAAAGGCTCGGTATAGGCAAGGCGTGTAGTAGTGTTAGTGTTATTGCCGTTAATTAAATTGTATTGGTCAATAACATAGGAACTATCGATGATATTGTTTTCGTAAAAATCGGTTTTAGAGTACAAGGTACTCTTGTTTTTAGAGGAGGAGTTGTTAAGCGATGTGTTTACAGAAATTGTTCTGAACGGTTTCTTAAATTTATGCATCCACAATACATTAAGGTTATATGCTTTGCTGTCAGAATTGCCGTCGGAATTACGGGTATTTGTATTGATGAATTCCCCGGTGTTATCATCCGTATTTTCGGCAGTATATGCCGAATGGGTTTTACCGAAATTCATATCTCCGCGCGTGGTGATTTTAATGGAGTTGACCGAGTCGGGTTTTAATTCGTAAATAAGGTTAATATTATGTTTTTGTGTATTGTTTCTAAAATTTGTTATAGAGGTCATGTTCCAGGCGGAGGTTGAGTCGGCAAAGTTTTTAGAAAACTGCTGTGTTCTGCCGGGGGCATCTATTTGTACATATTTGTATCCTGCGTTAATGGAATGTTTGTCTTCGTTAAATTTATTGCTGTAATGAAATCCGGCATTGTAATTGGTGGGTAATCCCGTAGAAGAATTCCAGTCGTTATTACTGATGAATATTCCATCGCCCGCCATTTCCATATTATTGCCGCCGCCAAACCGGTCGTTATCCTGCCAGTCTAAATTCATAAATCCGGTATTGCTGGAAATGCCATAGGCCGATAATTTTCTTTTGGCTTTAAAAGCATTAATCATGGCAGCTCCATAATAACGGGGGTCTGATTTTTCTTTGCTGTCCATCACACCGGCACCGGCATCAATTTTACCAAAGTATCCTTTTTTCTTATCTTCTTTTAGTTTAAGATTTACGGTTTTATCGCTTGTACCATCATCAATACCGGTAAAATTGGCTTGGTCGCTTTTACGGTCGTAAACTTCTACTTCCTTAACAATATTTGCCTGAAGATTTTTTGTGGCAATACCGGGGTCGCTGCCAAAAAATTCTTCACCATCAACCAATACTTTTCTTACGGTTTCACCCATAGCAGTAATATTGCCACTTCTGTCCACCTGAAAACCGGGCAGTTTTTTAAGCAGCTCTTCTACACTGGCACCTTCTGCTACTTTAAAACTATCAGCGGTAAAAACGGTGGTATCGCCACGCATAAACATCGATCGGTTGCCTCTTACAATCACTTCCTCCAACAGTTTGGCTTTGGAAAGCATGGAGATAATATTTAAGTCCAACACTTCGCCTTGCTTAATAAAAATACTGTCAATAAAATCAGCGAAAGAAGGATGCGTGGCTAATAATAAATATTTTTGAGTACTATCGGGCAATGATACCGTAAACTGCCCGGAACTATTTGCTCTGGAAAAAGTTACCAATGTAGTATCGGTTTTTAATATGGAAATTACACTGTTCTCAAGACTTCTGTTATCTGCCGAATCTATCAGGCGGCCTTTAATACCGGTAGTTTGGGCAATTGATGTAAAAGATATAAAGCAGGACAGAATGAGTATAACAGAAAGGTGTTTTGTCATGAAGTATTTTTTACAATGATAGTAATTGGATACGACGCTAAAAGCGTAATTTCCCACATCAGTTAATGTATTTTTTTTAATTGAATTGTATTGATCTCATAGTTAAAGCATTATTTCTAAGGGTTAGTAAAACGTTTACAAAAGGGTAAGAAACATACTTTTAATTATAAAACTGAATAACGGGGTAAAGGTAAGTGAAAAAGATTAACCTACGAATATATCGTAACTGTATTTTGTTAAATAATTACTAACTTGTCTTAACTAATATTTTTTTATGCCAGATAACTACAAACAACTACAGGAAGAATTTGAAAAGAATCATTTTATTGATACTTCTAAACCGGTGTGGAATTATTCTTTATTAACAGACGAGGACGTTAGTAATTTCCAAAACGGTACAAATTACAGTCTCTATCAAAAATTTGGCTCTCATTCGTTACAGGTAAACGGAGTGTGGGGTATGTACTTTTGCGTATGGGCACCTAATGCTGCTTATGTGTTTGCTACCGGCAATTTTAACGATTGGAGTAAATTATCGCATCCCTTACATCCCCGGTGGGATAGCAGCGGAATATGGGAAGGGTTTATACCTAATATTAATTTGGGCGAGGTATATAAATACCATATTGTAGGTAAAAATAATGTAGTGAACGATAAGGGCGATCCTTTTGCTAATTTTTGGGAGCTAAAGCCCTTAACGGCCTCTATTACCTGGGATATGTATTACGAGTGGCAGGATAGCGATTGGATGAAAAACCGCAAAAATCACAACTCATTAGAATCGCCATGGAGTGTATATGAAGTGCATTTGGCAAGTTGGAAAAGACCCGATGCTAATGACGAGGACCGTTATTATAGTTATGATGAATTGAAAGAACAGTTAGTGCCTTATGTAAAAGATATGGGTTTTACGCATGTAGAGTTGATGCCGGTTACAGAGTTCCCGTTTGATGGCAGTTGGGGCTATCAGGTTACCGGATACTTTGCTTCAACATCACGCTTTGGCGATCCGCAGGGATTTATGCGCTTGGTAGATGCTTTTCATCAGGCAGGAATAGGTGTTATTTTAGATTGGGTGCCTTCTCATTTTCCTTACGATGCACACGGGTTGTTTATGTTTGATGGTGAGCATACATACGAATATGCCGATATGCGTAAAGGCTTTCATCCGGATTGGAACAGTTATATTTTTAACTATAAAAGAGGGGAGGTTAAATCTTTTTTAATCAGCAGTGCACGTTTTTGGTTCGACCTATTTCATATTGACGGCATTAGGGTAGATGCCGTTAGCTCTATGCTAAAACTTAATTATAGCCGTGAAGAAGGAGAGTGGGAGCCCAACGAACACGGTGGTGATGGAAATCTGGAAGCCATTCAGTTTATTAAAGATTTAAACCACATGGTATATAGAGATTTCCCCGACGTACAAACCATTGCTGAAGAAGCCACAGATTGGCCGGGCGTATCAAGGCCTACTTATGCTGACGGTCTGGGTTTTGGCATGAAATGGATGATGGGCTGGATGCATGACAGTTTGGATTATTTTGAATTGGATCCGTTAGCAAGAAAAGATCATCAGGATAAATTTACTTTTAGTTTGATGTATTATTACGATGAGAACTTTATGCTACCCATTAGCCATGATGAAGTAGTACACGGGAAAAGCCCTTTACTATTTAAAATGCCGGGTGATTTATGGCAAAAATTTGCCAATCTGCGACTGTTCTTTACATATATGTGGACACACCCCGGCGGTAAACTCCTTTTCATGGGTAGCGAGTTTGGACAAACCTCCGAATGGAATTATAAGCGGGAGCTGGATTGGTTTTTATTAGAACATGCCAGCCATACCGGAGCAAGGGAGTGCTTGAAAGCATTGAATAAAGTACTTAAAGAAGAACCGGCCATGTATATTAATCAGTTTAATGTGCATGGGTTTGAGTGGGTGGACGTAAACCACCGAAACGAAACTGTTATTGTGTATAAACGTAAAGGAAAAGAACCCGAAGATGATTTATTAATAATTTTAAATATGACGCCGGTAGTGCGGCACGATTGGGTGATTGAAGTATATGGTAAAGAATATACCCGGGAAATATTTAATAGTAATGATAAAGCGTTTGATGGAAATGGAGATGTTTTTAACAACCACATTCGTACAGAATGTTTAGAAGACGACACTAAAAAATATCGTATAACAATTAACCTTCCCCCATTAGGAGGGTTAATATTGAAATAACGAAGCTGCCGCATTTTATGCTAAAATTACTGTCGTAAAATATTATTACCGATGTTCTGTTTGTGGCTCATGAACAAGGGCATGGCTTACATAAAATAAGAGATAGTGAGAAATCAACAAACTGTATAAATTTACGAATACCCTATTCACTTTATTTGTGGTTAACAATTTTTAATAAGCAACTGTAATAGTTTTAATTCCTTCTTCTGCAAAAATTGTCAAAAAAAATGGTAAAATGTATGCTAACGGAGTGGTGATAGATTATAATGCAGTTGGCGAAAAAATAAAAAGTGAAAAATTGCTATATCATTAATGGTTGATGCTTTACAAAAATGTTGGATAGTTAGCTAAGAATGTAACCATTAATAAAAAATGCGGAGACCAAGGGATTCGAACCCTTGATACCCTTTAGGGGTATACACACTTTCCAGGCGTGCCTCTTCAACCACTCGAGCAGGTCTCCGTAATTAGGGCTGCAAAGATAGTGTTTCGTTGCTATAATTTGAATAAGTTTTCTGCGTTTTTTGTAGTAATACCGGCAATTTCTTCAATAGAGATTTGTTGAATATCAGCTAACTTTTGTGCTATAAAGGGTATATAGGCAGGTTCATTCCTTTTTCCTCTATATGGCACCGGCGCAAGGTAGGGGGCATCCGTCTCCAAAATAATATGCTCAAGTGGTATTTGTTTCAACACAAGGTCTAATCCCGATTTTTTAAAAGTTAATACTCCGCCAATACCCAAATAAAAACCATTATCTATAATTGCCTTGGCCTGCTCTACTGAGCCGCCAAAACAATGAAATACACCTTTCAGTCCTTTAGGAGTGTAGGGTTTAATTACATCAATACATTCGTTGGTTGATTCCCGGCTATGTATTACAATAGGAATATCGTATTGAATAGCCCATTCAATTTGCTGTTCAAAAGCTTCGTACTGTTGCTTTTTATATGTTGTGTCCCAATAAAAATCCAATCCGGTTTCACCAATGGCAATAAAAGGTCGTTGTTTTAAATACTCCTCTGCAATTTTTAATTCAGACATTAAGGAATCATTTACCGAACATGGGTGTAAGCCCATCATGCTAATACAGTCAACAATAGTGCTGTTTTCCATTTGCAACATAGCAATATGTGTATCTGCATCAATAGCCGGCATTAAAATGGTTGTTACACCCGCACTGGCAGATCGTTCCAGCATGCCTTTACTGTCGTCTTTAAATTGTTCGGAATATATATGAGAATGTGTATCTATAAACATCAATACTTTATTTTAAAGAAATGTTAAAATAGTTAACATTATTTTATTTGTTAATTTATATAAAACATAATACCTTCACTACAAGTTTTCATAGGGTACGGATTAAAAATCGGGCTTGGGTATTCACTCAGGCCCTGTTTTGTTATATGGAGGCTCTATTCTGTTGAACCGGAACCCTTTAGTAGAAAAATAATCCAATACATGAGGCAATGCGTAACTCATGTTATTATAGGCCTTCTCGCTGTCATGAAATACAATAATGGAACCTGTAGTAGCTTTTTCAGTTACATTTTTTAAACAGTTCTCCCGAGATAGGGTTCTATCAAAATCACCACTCAATACATCCCACATAATAATATGATAACCTAAGCTTTGCAATGCCTTACCCTGAGAGTGTTTAATACGCCCGTAAGGAGGCCTGTAAAGGTTTGATTTGATTACCTCAGCAGCCCTGCCAATATTATTCAGATATTCAGTATTATTAGTTTTCCAACCGTTATAATGGTTGTGCGTATGGTTGCCAATAGCATGTTTCTCAAATTCAATCCTGTTATATATTTCAGGGTATAATAAAACGTTTTTACCTATGCAAAAAAAAGTAGCTTTGGCATTATATCTTTGAAGGGTATCTAATGCAAAGCAAGTAGCAACAGGGTGGGGACCATCATCAAATGTTAAATATAAATTTTTATCCTTTGTAGGAATATCCCAAAGGTATTTATTGTAAATTTTTTTTAGCCACCAGGGCGTTTTTATAAAATACATCAGGTTTCAAAAATAATACTATTTATGTTTGGGGAGTGTTGTAAGGTTTGGTATTTATTTGTTTTGGGTAGAATTGTAAATTTTAATGTTAAATCAATATAAAGATAAAGTCCACTTTAGAGGGCTGTTACGTATTGTTAAAATACAGTCTTAAATTATGGATTTGGATTTAATTCGCTTCTAATAAAAAAAATCATTACTTTTCGACCTTAAATTTTAACATGGAACATAAAACATCAGATGATTATAAAACGCAGCGCAATCGGCAAGTAGCCGGTATTAGGTCGGTTTTGGATTTTTTGGTAGGGCTTGTATTCATCGTTATAGGTGTTGTAAGTTTTGTAAAATTTAAAAAGGATATTGTAATGATAGCCTTTGGTTCTGTTGCCATTTTGTACGGCATCTGGCGTTTGTATAAGGGTTATAAAAAGAGAGTGGATTAATATATTGCTATGAGGAGCTTATTAGTTTTACTGGCAGGTATTGCAATAATCTTTTCTTGTAATACAGGAGAGGATAAAAAAGCAACAAATCCCGACTCTCCAATACGAGGAGAAATTACAATTAGTGCTGACGAATCTTTTAAACCGGTTGTTGATGAATTAGTGAAAGTTTATGAAGGCAATAACAGCGGCACAAAAATAAACGTACAGTACAAACCGGAAGCGGATTGTATAAAAGATTTGTGGAACGACAGTATTCGCATGGTTATTTCCACATATCAGGTCTCTGAGTGGGAGCGAGCAGGATTGGCAGATTCTTTGAATGTAGTAGTAAGTCAGTTGCCGGTGGCTAGGGATGCCATTGCCGTAATTGTAAATCCATCTTCTCCCGATTTTATGTTTGATATGAATGAAATAAAAATGATTCTTTCTGGTCGTTATTCTAAAGAAAAAATACCTGTTTTTGATGGTGTAAAAGCCACCAGTACAGTTAGGTATTTAGTAGATTCTGTATTACAGGGTGTAGGCTTAAGCAGTACAGCAGTAGCCGCTAATACCAGCGATTCTGTTATTGATTATGTAGCCACTCATCCCAATGCCGTTGGTTTTATAGGTGTTACTTGGGTGGGTAGTAAGGATGATGCACAGCAAATGAGTTTCTTAAAAAAAATTAAAATTGCCCGTTTAGAAAGCAACGATAAACCCGGAAAATATATCTTACCTGTGCAAGCCAGTTTATATGGCAAACGGTATCCAATGACAAGAGATTTGACATATATTTTAAAAGAATCGTATAGAGGATTAGGCTCAGGATTTGCAGAATTTATTAGTGGTGAGATTGGCCAGTTGGTTTTTAAAAGAGCTTATTTAATGCCGGGTAGAAAAAATTTTATTATTCGGCAGGCAGAATTAAAGGAAGAGTAACAACAATTTTTTATATTTACACGCACAAAACAACAAATTAAAAAATGATCAGAAAAACAATACAGTTGATAACACTGGGTGTTTTACTAAATGCAGGTGTTAACGCACAATCAGTTGAGGATGCTAAAAAGGCTTATTTTGACGGTAAGCTATTCGAGGCAGTAGAGATTTTAAAATCACAAGCCGGTAGTAATCCCGAAGCTGCTTATTGGCTCACAAAAGCCTACATCGCACATGATGATATAGATTTAGCAAAATCTACCCTAAGTTCTGCAATAGGAGCTAATGCCAATAATGCCTTACTGTTAGCAGCCAAAGGTCAGTTAGCTTTAATTGATAAAAAACCTGCCGAAGCTAAAAAGGATTTTGAAGCCGCGATAGCTGCTGCCGGAAAAGGAGATAAAAATGTTATTCTAAATGCTGTAGGCGGTGCCATTGCAAAAGAGTTTAACAATGTTGAAAAGATAGGGGACATAAACTATGCCGTTACCATATTAAAGGAGGCTTTTAATGCCGAAAGCGGTTTAAAAGAAAAAAAGCAGGACAAAAGATTATTAGCTGCTATTGCGGTAAACTTGGGCGATGCATTACGTAAACAAAACCCGGGCGAAGGTAGCGAGGCTTACAAATATTATCAGGATGCCCTAATGTTTGATCCTACTTTTGTTCAGGCAGAATTTAGGAAAGCATTAATATTTAAGTCTCAAAGAAATTATCAAATGATGATGGAACGCCTGGAAAAAGCAATTGCTGCAAATTCGGCTTTCGTTCCCGCCTTATATGAAATGTACTATTACTGGTTAGGTATTAAAGATCTGAATTCCGCACAGTTAATTGCCGATAAAATTAAACAGGCCACTCCCCAAAATCCTAATAACGAGTACTTTACAGCCTCTACTTATTATATTGACGGGAAATATGACCAAGCCATCAGTTCAGCAAAAAGTGTAATTGCTTCAGCGGGTAGCATGGTAAACCCTGCGGCTTTTAAAGTAATAGCTTACAGCCTTATTGAAGGTAAAAAAGATACTGCTGCTGCCATTCCGTATGTAGATGATTATTTTAAACGTCAGAATAAAGAGCAGGTTGTACCTAAAGACTATATTTTAAAAGCTATTGCCTATTCAACAACTCCGGGAAAAGAGCAGGAAGTATATCAAACTCTTATGACTGCGGTAGATGCGGATACTTCTGTTGCCAATAAAATTGAAATTTTAGAAGAAGCTGCAAAACTTTATGCTACAAAAGGTAATTACGCTATGCAGGCCGATTTGAATGCTAAATTGTTAGACGTAAAACCGGCCGACAAAGTTACGATTAACGACTACTTTAATGCGGGATACTATGGTTATTACCGTAGCGGCCAGTATGAAAAATCATGGAAAATTTTTGATAAGGTAAGAACTAAATACTCCAATGTAAACTACGGATACCTTTGGACTTTCCAAAATAGTAAAATCTTCGACTCTGTAAATGCTAAAAATGTTTTGGTGCCAGATGCAGAAAAGCTAATTGCTTTTTCCCAAACCGATTCTGCAAAAGATGCAAAATCAAATATCTTTAATGCTGCTTTTACATTAGCCACTTACTACAACAATGTTAAAAGCGATAAGGAGAACGGTTTAAAATACTTGCTAATAGCATATGATGCGCAAGAAAATCCGGCAGTTAAAGAGCAGTTAGCACCTTTCATAGAGCAATTGGGCGGTTCCGTTACTAAAACCCAATAAACAAAATTTAAGTAATTATTAGCCCAAATTTTTTTGGCTGACATACTTTATACAATTTTAAAACTGTCGGGAGATGATTCTCGGCAGTTTTTTTTATTTAAAGATTAAAATTTAAGGTTAATTTATTGGACTACCTTATTTTTGCCTATAAGTTTCAACAAATACAATGATTTATTTATTACAAGCAAATACAGTTGAAGGAGCCGTTGCATATCTTCCAGTAGCGTTACAAATTGCGTTTGCAATAGGGTTAATAGTTCTTTTGGTTATTGTTACACATGTATTAGGGCCTAAAAGAAAAACCAACGATAAACTTCAAAGCTTTACCAGTGGTATTGCCTCGCACGGGGATGCTCGCCAGCCAATGGCTATTAAGTATTTTCTTACCGCCATATTATTTGTGCTTTTTGATGTGGAGGTAATTTTCTTTTATCCCTATGCCGTTAACTTTAAAGAACTTGGATGGCCTGCATTTTGGGCAGTTACAATGTTCGTAGCTTTCTTTTTGTGTGGATTTTATTACATCGTTAAAAAAGGAGCCTTAAATTGGGAAGACTAAATAAACCAACCTGTTTGAAAAAAATAAAAACTTATTATTAATAATGCGTCCGGTATCATATAATATAAATGTAAAAAAACTTGAGAACGACCTTAGCATGGCCGAAACACCCGATGGGCTTACGGGGCAAGGCTTTTTTGCAACAAGTTTAAATCATGTAATAGGCCTCGCTCGCAAAAACTCTCTTTGGCCCTTGCCATTAGCAACCTCTTGTTGTGGTATAGAATTTATGGCTACTGTTGCAGCAAATTACGATTTGGGAAGGTTTGGAAGCGAAAGGATGGCACATACGCCACGCCAATGCGATTTGTTAATGGTAATGGGTACCATATCAAAAAAAATGGGTCCTGTAATTAGGCAGGTATATTTGCAAATGGCAGAACCACGTTGGGTAATGGCCGTAGGTGCCTGCGCCTCCAGCGGCGGTGTTTTTGATACTTATAGCGTGTTACAGGGTATTGACCAAGTAGTACCGGTAGATGTGTATGTACCAGGATGCCCACCCAGGCCCGAAGCTATTTTAGACGGGCTGATGCGTATTCAGGAATTAGTAGAAAAAGAAAGCCTTAGAAGAAGAAATGGCGAACAATATAAAGCCCTGCTTAATAGTTACGGTATTCAGTAGAATAATCTTAAATAAATAATTTTCGTTAACATGGCAGTAACGAACGACATAATTAAACAACAACTGGTAGAAAAATTTGCAGGCCAGGTATCTGAATTTGAAGAACCATACGGCCTGTTAACTTTTACAGCCGATAAAGAAATTGGCCTCAAAGTGCTCAACTTTCTATCATCTGATGAATCACTGGGTTTTACCTTCCTTACAGACATTTGTGGTGTACACTTCCCAAACCAAAAAGGGAAAGAATTATGTGTAGTATACCACTTGCATAATATGATGGAAAATGTACGCATCAGAATGAAATTATTTACCGATATTGAAAAGCCGGAAGTTTACACAGTCACAGGCATTTTTTCTTGTGCTAATTGGATGGAAAGGGAAACCTTCGATTTTTTTGGAATTAATTTTATCGGCCATCCTAATATGAAACGTATTTTAAATGTAGATGAAATGGATTACTCCCCATTACGTAAAGAGTTTCCTTTAGAAGACCAAAGCCGTATTGATAAGGACGATGAAATGTTCGGGCGTGGAGGTGTTACCGGTTTTGGTGATGCAGCAACTATACGGGGAACCATTGCACAAGACGAAAAATGATGCAAATAAAACTACCGTTTTAATAGCGGAACCTAAAAAAATTATTGAAGCCGGATACTCAAATAAAATAATGTCAGAACATCAACATATTAATTTACCCGCAGGTAGCATTGAAAAGCAAACTACCACCATCAACTTAGGCCCAACACATCCTGCCACCCATGGTGTAATGCAGAATATTTTAGAATTGGATGGCGAAATTGTAATTTCTGCAGAACAAACTATTGGGTACATTCACAGGGCTTTTGAAAAAATAGCAGAACGCAGGCCATTATATCAAATTACTACATTAACAGACAGGTTAAACTATTGCTCCTCGCCGCTTAATAATACAGGCTGGCATTTAACCTGCGAAAAATTATTAGGTGTTAAAACGCCCAAACGGGTTGACTACCTGCGTATAATTATTATGGAGCTAGCTAGGATTGCAGACCACCTCATTTGCACATCCGTAATGGCGGTTGATTCTGGCGCACTTACCGGCTTCCTATATGTAATGGAATACCGCGAGTTGATTTATGAAATTTACGAAGAAATTTGTGGTTCAAGGTTAACAACTAATATTGGCCGTATTGGTGCGTTTGAAAGAGACTTTAATAATATTGCTTTTCAAAAAATAGAAAGATTTTTAAAAGAATATCCAAAAGTACTGGCCGAGTTTGAAAAATTAGTAACACGCAACAGAATATTTATGGACCGCACTATTGGGGTAGGCTCTATTTCTGCAGAAAGGGCACTCAATTACGGCCTTACAGGCCCTAACCTAAGAGCTGCCGGTGTAGATTATGACGTGCGCGTTACCAGCCCTTACAGCAGTTACGAAGAATTTGATTTTGATATACCCATAGGTGCCCAAGGCGATACGTATGACCGCTACCAGGTGCGCAATGCCGAAATGTGGCAGAGCCTGAGAATTATAGAACAGGCCATGCAAAAAATTAATAACCTAAAAGGAGAAGAAGCAACGGTTTACCATGCCGATGTGCCTCAGTATTATTTGCCTCCCAAAGAAGATGTATATACCAAAATGGAAGAACTCATCTGGCACTTCAAAATCATCATGGGAGAAATTGATATGCCACCGGGAGAAGTGTATAACTCTGTAGAAGCAGGAAACGGAGAGCTGGGGTTTTATTTTATTAGTGATGGAGGTCGCACACCATACAGGGTACACTTTCGTCGTCCATGTTTTGTATATTACCAGGCGTATGAAGAAATGATAAAAGGTAGCATGCTTAGCGATGCCATTATGGTAATGTCATCGTTAAATTTAATTGCAGGAGAACTGGATGCATAGTAAGCAGAGCCTATATATGCATACAATAATATTAATATAGTATTTAAAATAAATGATACAGTTTTCAAAAGATAATTTAGACAAGGTAAACCAAATTATTGCCCGCTATCCGGAGGGCAAACAAAAAAGTGCCTTGTTGCCTTTATTGCATCTGGCACAAGAACAATTTGGATGGTTGAGTTCCGAAACAATGGACTATGTTGCATCCATACTTAGCTTGGAACCCATAGAAGTGTATGAGGTAGCCACCTTTTACAGTATGTACAACCTAAAACCTGTAGGCAAATATGTTTTTGAAGTATGCCAAACAGGGCCATGCATGATTAACGGTAGCGACGATATTATTGACTATATTAAAGAAAAACTAAACATAGCTCCCGGCGAAACTACGCAGGACGGCTTGTTTACTTTAAAAACAGTAGAATGTTTGGGTGCCTGTGGTTATGCACCCATGATGCAAATGGGCAAACATTATAAAGAGCATCTTACTAAAGAAAAAGTAGATGCTATTATTGAAGAATGCAGGGTTAAAAATAATTAAGAATACGGACAATATAAATGGGTAGAAAACTATTATTAGAAAAAGCACACGTAGAGGGTATCAGGTTTTTTGACACCTACCGCCGCGAGGGTGGCTACCGTAGCGTAGAAAAAGCCTTGAAAACCATGTCTCCGGAAGAAGTTACCGAAGAAGTAAAAACCAGCGGTTTGCGGGGTCGTGGCGGTGCAGGATTCCCTACCGGATTAAAATGGAGTTTTTTGGCAAAGCCGGAAGGTATTCCCCGCCACTTAGTTGTAAATGCCGATGAAAGTGAACCCGGAACATTTAAGGACAGATACTTGATGGAGCATATTCCACATATTTTAATTGAAGGAATTATTGTATCATCCTACGCTTTGGGCAGCAATGTCTCCTTTATTTATATCAGAGGGGAGTATGCTTGGATAGTTGACATTTTAGAACAAGCCATTCAGGAAGCCAAAAACAATGGTTTTCTAGGAAAAAATATTTTAGGTAGCGGCTTTGATTGCGAAATACATGTACAACGCGGTGCCGGTGCCTACATTTGCGGAGAAGAAACCGCCCTGTTAGAATCTTTGGAAGGAAAACGTGGCAATCCCCGTATAAAACCACCTTTCCCTGCCGTTAAAGGCGTATGGGACAGACCCACCGTTGTGAACAATGTAGAAAGTATTGCCGCCGTAGTACCCATTATTAATGAGGGCGGAGCCGAGTATGCAAAAATAGGAGTGGGACGCTCAACTGGTACCAAATTAATATCAGCCTGCGGCAATATTAATAAGCCGGGGGTATATGAAATAGATATGACCATTTCGGTGGAAGAATTTATTTACAGCGATGAGTGGTGTGGTGGTATAGCCAATGGCAAAAAATTAAAAGCCTGCATTCCCGGAGGTTCGTCAGTACCTATTTTACCGGCCAACCTACTGTTAAAAACGGCAAAGGGCGAACAAAGGATGATGAATTACGAAAGCCTTTCTGATGGCAGCTTTGCCACCGGTTCTATGATGGGTAGCGGCGGTTTTATTGTTTATGATGAAGATCAGTGCATAGTAAAAAATACCTATACATTAGCACGCTTTTACCGCCACGAAAGTTGCGGGCAATGTTCTCCATGCCGCGAAGGTACCGGATGGATGGAGAAATTATTGTTACGTCTTGAAAAAGGCGAAGGCAAAATGAGCGATATAGATCTGTTATGGGAAATTCAAAGCAAGATAGAAGGCAATACTATTTGCCCCTTGGGCGATGCAGCCGCTTGGCCTGTAGCCGCTGCTATCAGGCATTTTCGCGATGAGTTTGAGTGGCATATTACTCATGCAGCTGAAGCACAGCAACGAAATTTCGGCTTGGCTCATTATGCTGATGAATTGGTGATTGCAGAACCACCGGCAGTATAAGATTTCTATTGAAAAAAAAGATTATGTCCGAAGTTGAAAAAATAAAAATAACTATTGATAATGTTACCGTGGAAGTAGAACCCGGTACATCAATATTACAGGCAGCCAGATTAATAGGTGGCGATGTTACGCCGCCCGCTATGTGTTTTTATATGCCTTTACAAGGAAGCGGCGGTAAATGCCGTACCTGTTTGGTAGAAGTGAGTAAAGGCTCCGAAAAAGACCCACGCCCTATGCCAAAGTTGGTAGCCAGTTGCCGCACCGGTGTAATGGATGGTATGGAAGTTAAAAATATTACCAGCCAGCGGGTATTAGATGCCAGAAAAGGTGTTGTAGAGTTCTTATTAATAAATCATCCTTTAGATTGCCCTGTTTGCGATCAGGCAGGGGAATGTCATTTACAGGATTTAAGTTACGATCACGGCAAGGAAGGCTCTCGGTATGAATTTAAAAAAAGAACCTTCAAAAAGCACGATTTGGGCAAGTTCATACAGCTACACATGACGCGCTGCATCTTATGTTATCGCTGTGTGTTTACTGCTGATCAGGTTACCGGCAAAAGGCAACACGGAGTATTAGACCGTGGTGATCACGCAGAAATTGCTACCTATATTCAAAAATCTTTAGATAATGATTTTATTGGTAATGTAATTGATGTATGCCCCGTAGGTGCTTTAACAGATAAAACATTTCGGTTTAAAAACAGGGTATGGTTTACCAAGCCGGAAGATGCACATCGCGATTGCCCCACCTGTTGTGGTAAAGTAACCTTATGGAAAAGAGGCGATGAAGTATTAAGGGTTACTGCCAGAAAAGATCAATGGGGCGAAATTCAAAACACCGAAAACGGTGAACCCGGTTGGATTTGTAATGAATGCCGGTTTGAAAAAAAGGACGTAAAAGATTGGGTAGTAGAAGGGCTTACAACCATTCCAAGGCACTCGGTTATTGGTGCTAACAAATATCCAATGTTAGATGTGCCAAAAGAAACGGTTAATAAAGTATTGGGGCGCAACCCTAAATTATTAATGGATATTCATTCCATTAGCAATGTAAATGACCCATCTATTGACCTGAGCAAGATAGAAGGACCCGCCACCAGTAAAACTTTTGATGAAAAGTTGATTGAAGAAAAAAAATAAAACAGTTAGGTTAACAATATATAAAAAGAAATTAAATGTACTTATTGGCAATTGACTGGTTGTTTATTATTGAAAAGTTGGTATTAATTGCATTGATAGTTATACTCTGCATGGTTGTTGCCATGTACGCTACTTATGCAGAACGTAAAGTAGCAGCTTTTATTCAAGACAGGTATGGCCCAAACCGGGCCGGACCCTTTGGCCTGCTGCAACCCCTTGCCGATGGTGGAAAATTATTTTTTAAAGAAGAAATTATACCATTAGCATCTTCAAAGTTTCTGTTTATTTTAGGGCCTTCATTAGCTATGGTAACTGCATTAATTACCAGTGCTGTAATTCCTTGGGGCTCTTCTATCCTAATAAGCAATAAAGCAATCCCTTTGCAGGTTGCCGATATTAATATAGGCGTTTTATATGTTTTTGCTGTAGTTAGCTTGGGCGTATATGGAATCATGATTGGGGCTTGGGCATCTAATAATAAATTCTCTCTTTTGTCTGGAATAAGAAGCGCTTCTCAAATGATTTCTTATGAATTGGCTATGGGGCTTTCTTTAATAGCTTTGTTAATGGTAACCGGTTCATTACAAATGGGCGAAATTGTAAAAAGCCAACAGGGAGGTGCTTTTGGCGATTTGATGAGTTGGAATATTTGGAAACAGCCATTAGGGTTTCTTATATTTTTTATTTGTGCCTTGGCAGAGTGTAACCGGAACCCCTTTGACCTGGCAGAGGCAGAAAGTGAATTAAATATGGGGTACCATCAGGAATATTCCAGCATGAAATTGGGTTTTTTCCTCTTTGCCGAATATATTAATATGTTTATGAGCGGCATATTAATGAGCACCTTATTTTGGGGCGGTTACGATATTCCTTTTGTAAACGAGGCCAGCCTTGCCCAAAGTATTGGAGAAAACTGGGTAGCCTTTTTAACCTATTGCAGTTTAATGGCGAAAGCCTGTATTTCCATGTTCCTGTTTATGTGGATACGCTGGACGATACCCCGTTTCCGCTTTGACCAATTAATGCATTTAGGGTGGAAACGCTTAGTGCCATTGGCATTGTTAAATATGGTAATTACGGCAGTACTGATTTTAGCCTGGCCACAAATTAAAGATTTTTTCGGTTGGTAATTTTAGAACCGTAACAAAAGGATTTAAAAATAACATTTTAAAAAAGTTAGTAAAACGGATGAGTGTACAACTTACAAATAGGGCAAAGCCGGTAGATAGAAGGCCAATGAGTTTTCTGGAAAGGATTTATCTGTGGAATATTTTTAAAGGGATGATGATTACGCTGAAACACTTTTTTTCAAAAAAAGTAACAGTGCAATATCCCGAAGAAAAAAGGCCATTCAGCAAGGTTTTTAGGGGCCTGCATATATTAAACAGAGATGAAGAAGGACGAGAAAGATGCACCGCTTGTGGCCTGTGCGCCGTATCTTGTCCGGCAGAAGCCATTACTATGGAGGCAGCCGAGCGGTTAGAGGGTGAGGAACATTTATATAGAGAAGAAAAATACGCCGCCCGGTATGAAATAAATATGCTGCGTTGTATTTTTTGTGGTTACTGCGAGGAGGCCTGTCCTAAAGATGCGATTTATTTATCGCAAACTTTTACGCCGGCCAATTACCAGCGCAAAGGGTTTATTTATAAAAAAGAAGATTTGTTAATTCCCAATCCTGTAACAAACCCGGAAGAATACCAGAAAGCATTGGGAACAATAGAAAACAAAAAATAAAGTAGAAGATTTTGGATCTTGTTCAAAAGCAAGATGTATAATATAATTTAAGCAAATGAGCATTACTCAAATATTGTTTTGGATACTAACTGTAACGGCCTTGTTTAGTGCCATTATGGTAATTACCAGCAAAAACCCGGTGCATAGTGTGTTATGGCTAATTGTTACATTCTTTGCCATCTCCGGCCATTATATTTTATTAAATGCGCAGTTTTTGGCCATTGTAAATATTATTGTTTATGCCGGAGCCATCATGGTATTATTCCTTTTTGTTATTATGCTGATGAATCTGAACAACCCCAGCCATAAGTTTAAAAACAAATGGCTACAAATGGTTGGCGGTATTGCCGGCGGATGCTTGCTGCTTGTATTGGTAGCTGCTTTAAGAAATACTGAAATTACTAAAAATATTGCGCAGGTAGGTAGCGGCGATATTGGACTGATAAAAAATTTGGGTAGGGAATTATTTACCACTTTTGTAGTACCTTTTGAAATAGCAAGTGTATTGTTTTTAAGTGCAATGGTGGGAGCTGTGGTAATTGGGAAAAAAGATTAAATTTTATAGCAAAATCAATTTGAAAAAAATAATATGCCAATAAATTATTACATAGTGTTAGCGTTATGCCTTTTTACAATAGGTATTGTGGGGGTGCTTACCCGGCGTAATGCTATTATTATTTTTATGTGTATAGAAATTATGCTTAATTCTGTAAACTTACTGTTAGTAGCATTCTCAAAAATGCATCACGCTACGCAGGCGGCCACTAATGCTGCCGCCGGTATAGATGGACAGTTGTTTGTATTTTTTATTATGGTAGTGGCAGCTGCAGAAGTAAGTGTAGGGCTGGCCATTATTGTAATGATGTACCGTAATATACACTCGGTAGATATTAATTTCTTAAACAGACTAAAGCATTAAAGATTAGTCAACTAAAAAAAGTTAAAAAAACTCAATAATAACTCTTAATGAAACTGTATTTACTATTGATTGTGCTGCTGCCGTTTGCAGGGTTTTTAATTAACGGGCTTTTAAGAAAGCAGTTAAGTAAAAGCCTTATGGGTATTATAGGCAGCGGTGTTATACTGGGGTCTTTTATTATTAGCTTACTGGCTTTTTTTGATGTAAAGGCTAATGGGGGGCAGGTTGTTAATTATTTCCAGTTTATTAATGTAGGTAAATTACATATTCCGTTTGCATTTCAAATAGATCAGCTGTCGGCACTTTTTCTACTTATTATTACAGGTGTTGGATTTTTAATTCATGTATATTCTACATCCTATATGCATGAGGAAAAACCCGAGCATTTTGGACGGTATTTTTCGTACCTCAACCTCTTTGTATTTTCCATGTTGCTGCTGGTATTAGGAGCTAACTTTTTAATTCTTTTCATTGGTTGGGAAGGTGTTGGTTTATGTTCTTATCTGTTAATAGGTTTTTGGTTTAAAAGGGCAGATTATAACAAAGCAGCATCCAAAGCCTTTATTATGAACCGCATTGGGGATTTAGCATTTCTTATAGCGTTGTTCATATTAATTGGCAATTTTAATACACTCAGCTTCTCCGAAATTTTTTCTTCGGCAGCATTGTCAAAATTATCAACAGTACAGATAACTACCATTACTTTATTATTATTTGTAGGTGCCACAGGTAAAAGTGCCCAAATTCCGTTATACACTTGGTTACCCGATGCTATGGCGGGCCCAACACCTGTTTCTGCCTTGATACACGCTGCCACCATGGTTACTGCCGGTATTTACATGATTGCCCGTAGTAATTTAATGTACAGTATGGCTCCTTTTACACTAAATGTAATTGCAATCATTGGTATGGCTACAGCATTGTTGGCGGCGTCTATTGCGTTAAAACAAAACGATATTAAAAAAGTATTGGCCTACTCTACTGTAAGCCAATTGGGTTATATGTTTTTGGCTTTGGGCAGCGGTGCTTATGTGGCTGCTGTGTTCCATGTAATGACGCATGCCTTCTTCAAAGCCTTATTATTCTTAGGAAGCGGTAGTGTAATTCATGCAATGGGTGGCGAACAGGACATGCGTAAAATGGGAGGCCTCAGCAAATACATGAAAATTACAAATATTACTTTCCTAATTGGGTGTTTTGCCATTGCAGGTATTCCCGGTTTTTCCGGTTTCTTTTCAAAAGATGAAATACTTGCCGGAGCATTTGCCAAGTCGCCTTTATTATGGGGACTGGGCGTTTTTGGTGCTTTATTAACGGCTTTTTATATGTTCCGTTTGTATGCTACTACTTTTAAAGGAAGTTTCCGTGGCACACAAGAGCAGGAGCATCATTTGCACGAAAGCCCTTCAGCCATAACTATTCCTTTAATTGTGCTGGCTATTTTATCGGCTATTGGCGGTTTTGTAGGTATTCCGGAGTTTATGGTACAAGGGGCACATTCTTTAAAAAACTTCTTACAACCCATATTTGCCGATTCTTATGCCGTGCTTCCGGTGCATGAGGTATCTCATTCGCAGGAATGGATGTTGTTGGCCATATCATCTGTATTAGTAAT
>JBKEEB010000076.1:0-5912 GCA_047975735.1 Niabella sp. | reverse complement strand
CGTAACAAAATTCCCGGTTATCATTTGTCCCACCCGCTGTGTGGGGGAATCGGGCGTAACCCATGTGGGGTGGGCATTTTCAGTTCTTTCAAATAATTTATACAATTGGTCATATTCTCCATCAGCAATTAAAGGGTCATCCAAAACATAATACCGGTATTCATGAAAACGTAAAACATTTCGCAGTACTTCTGTTTCTTCAGGATTTGCAATAATCTGCAAATTGTTCTTAAAAAAATATTGCGTTTGCTGCTGTAATTGTATGGTTTGTTCTTTTGTAAACATGCTGATAAATGTAGAGTGCTAAAGTAAAAATAAATTACCCAATTAAAATTGTTTAATAAGATTTTTTTCCCAAGCATTTTTACAATTGCCAAAACCTGCATTATTGGTTAAAAACTATGTTAATGCATTTTTTTCCGTTTTTTTTGTTTCAGCGTTTAGGATAGATAGTTCTATAACAAATGCTTCGTAATAATTCTTTTTTGGTAAATAAATAAAATAATCTAAACCGTCTAATTTTTCTATTTTCAATGCGGTTTTACCAATATGCATTTTTGCTCCTTTCAGTAAAACTCCTTTGGGAACAGTAAGTCGCAATTTCCCGGAAACGGGCACATTAAAAACAGTTAAATATATTTTTCCTGTTTGATTATTTTGGGTGATATAGCCCCAATCCTGCTTAGGCCAATTTTTTACATACCCGGTGTTATAAATTACTACATTGTTTATTTCCATCCATTGGCCAATACTATCCGCTATGCTGGCTTCCTCGGGTCTAACAGCTCCATTTCCCATTGGTGCAAAATTAATCATAGTATTTCCATCGAGAGAGGATGCTTTAACCATCATTTCAATTAACTCGGAAGTCGTTTTTAAATGACCCAAATAATTTTTTTGATACCCCCATCCGTTCTCAGCCAGTGTGGTGATAAATTCCCAATCGTACCCTTTGGTAGCATTATAATCCTGAGGCATTTTTCTTTCCCATGCCTGATGAAAATCGCCCATTAATTTTCCATTTCCATCAATATGCCTATTCCCATATTCATCAGCCCGTAGCCGGCTACCTATAATAAGGTTGGGGTTTAATAATTTTAAATATATTTCAAGTGAATCGGAAAAAGCACCGCTTTTTTTCCAAAAATCATCCCAGGTACCATCAAACCATAATCCTTTAATAGTTGGATAATTTTTAACCAACTCGGTTAACTGATTTTTTATGACTATTTTAAAACGCTCATTTGCTTCATAATCATCCGGCGTTTTTAATACAAGCCTATTATTTGAATCAGCCCAGTCCATAATAGAGTAGTATAGATGAACATCTATTCCCTGTTTGTTAAAAGCATGTACTATTTGCTTTACCACATCTTTTTTATAAGGAGTATTAGCAATATTGTAAGTAGTATATTTACTGGGCCACATGCAAAAACCGTCATGGTATTTTGCTGTAAAATAAAGCAATTTAGCTCCCATTTTTTTAGCTCTTAACGCCCAGTCATCAGCACTAAATTGTTTTGCATTAAATTTTTTATACGCAATATCATATTCATTTTTAGGAACAAAGCCCCTGATGAATTCTGCGGCATTACCAAAATCTTTGCCTTTATACTGGCCTCCATACATGGAATAAATTCCCCAACACATAAACATACCTAAGCCGTAATCCCTCCATTCCTGCATGGCAGCATCGTTTCGTTTTCCTTCTCTGTGTGCGCCGTGTTGGATTACTTTATTTTGAGAACGCACTGAACAATATGCCATGAGTAAAACGGCTATTAGTAAAAGATTTTTTTTCATATACACCTAACTAATTGGTAATCGTATGTTTGAAAATACAGTATTTAATCCGTAGTATAATGTGCAATGGGTTGCACAAAAAAGCACTTCAAAAAATTGAAGTGCTTTATAAAAATTCGGCAAATATATTTATCCTAAAGCTACTCTTTTAAACTCGGTAACTTTTACATCTCCGTTTTCTTTTAAATAATCGGCTACCGATTTTCCGGCATCTTTTACATACGCCTGTGCGGTTAATGTTTGCTCTTTAAAGAAAGCGCCTAATTTACCTTCGGCTATTTTAGTAAGCATTTCTTCCGGCTTGCCGGCCATTTTAGGATCTTCTTTCATTACATCTATAATCACAGCTTTTTCACGCGCTACAATATCAGCCGGTACACTGCTGGCATCAACAGCAACAGGGTTTAAAGCTGCAATTTGCATCGCTACATTTTTACCTACTTCGTCGGCTTCTTTATCAAGCCCGGCTAATACGCCAATTCTGTAAGCACCATGAATATAAGATGCCACATAAGGCGCATCTATTCTTTCAAATTTTGTAATGCCTATTTTTTCACCAATAGAAGCTAATTTATCATTAATCAAATCGCTCACTTTGGCACCATCTACATCGGCATCACTTAATTCTTCCAAAGTTTTTACGTTATGCTTAATGGCTGCATCGGCAATACTTTGTACGAATGCAATAAAGTCCTGATTTTTTGAAACGAAATCTGTTTCGCAGCTTACACATACTACAATGCCCGATTTATTATCGGCAGTAGTTTGTGCAATTACAACACCTTCTTTTGCTTCTCTGTCGCTACGCTTGGCGGCTACTTTTTGGCCTTGTTTACGAAGCCAGTCGATAGCGGCTTCAAAATCGCCGTTGGTTTCCTGTAAGGCTTTACGGCAATCCATCATGCCGGCACCGGTTGCCTGGCGCAGTTTATTAATATCCTGTGCTGTTATAGTTACTGTTGACATAATACTTTCATATTTTAAATTGATATGGTGAGGCTTGCAGCTATAATTATAACAACAATGTATAATTGCATTTGCAAACTCACCAAAAAATTAGTTTTTCCTGGGGGCACCACTTCTACCACCACCGGTAGTTGTTCTGCGACGCTGACCACCGCCGGAACCTCCGGCATTACGGGTACGGCCAGTGCGGCCACCTTCAGCTTCGGCTTCAGCCTGTAATTTTGCTGCCTGCTTTTCATTTTCATCAGCAAAATTATCTTCTACATCCTCATCTTTTGCAGCCTGTCTTTCTGCCAAACCTTCGGCAATAGCAGCTGTAATGTAGTTTACTACAATGGCTATGGATTTAGTAGCATCATCATTTGCAGGAATTGCAAAGTCAACTTTATTAGGGTCGCAATTGGTGTCAACAACACCAAAAGTAGTTACACCCAGGCGTTTGGCTTCTGCCAGTGCAATATGCTCATGGCCAATATCAATAATAAATAAAGCTGCCGGTACACGACCTAATTGCGCAATACCGCCTAATACTTTTTCCATTTTATCTTTATCGCGGCTTAAAGTAAGGCGTTCTTTTTTGGTGATGCTGTCAAAAGAACCGTCGCCCAGCATTTTATCAATGCTTTGCATTTTCTTTACAGATTTACGCACCGTATTAAAATTAGTAAGCATACCGCCCAGCCAACGCTCGGTAACATAGGGCATCCCTACTTTTTGAGCAGATTCTGTTACGATATCTTTTGCCTGTTTTTTAGTTCCTACAAAAAGAATTTTTTTACCGCTGCGTGCAATTTGTTTCATGGCAGCAGCAGTTTCCTGCATACACTCAACCGTTTTATTCAGGTCGATGATATGAATGCCTTTCTTTTCAGCAAAAATGTAAGGCAACATTTTAGGATTCCATTTCTTTTTTAAGTGGCCGAAATGAACCCCGGCTTCCAAAAGCTGCTGTTGTAAAGATGTATTGTTATTTTCCATCGTATAAATTTGAATTTTTTAATGATTTGCTCATAGTTCATGGTCAATAGTTCATAGCCATGAACTATGAACCCTAAGCCATTATCTTTTAGAGAACTGGTAGCTCTTTCTTGCTTTCTTTTTACCAAATTTCTTACGTTCAACCGAACGGGGATCCCTTTTAAGTAATCCGGCTGCTTTTAATGCAGGGCGAAATTCAGGATTAATCTCTATCAGTGCTCTGGCAATACCCAGCATGGCAGCTTCTGCCTGACCTTTTACACCACCACCGGAAGCAGTGATTTTGATATCAAACTTATCTGTAGCTTCAATTGTTTTAAGCGGACGCTCTACCTGATTTTGTAAATATACCAGTGAAAAATAGTTTTTGTAGTCTTTATCGTTGATGGTAATGGCCCCTGTACCTTTTGATATAAAAATACGGGTAACGGCTTCTTTACGACGACCAACCGAATTTGTTTGCTTTTCCATTTATTTATTGCTTTATGCTGTAGGCTTTATGTTGTAGGCTAAATACATGCAACATTTATTACCTTATGCTTTTTTTAGAATTTTAATTCCTTTGGTTGTTGTGCTGTGTGCGGATGTGTATCTCCGGTATATACAAAAAGTTTTTTGTACATTTTACGGCCTAACCTGTTTTTAGGCAACATGCCTTTTACCGCACGCTCAATAATAACCTCGGGGCGGCGTTTTAAAAGGTCTGAAGCAAGCTCTTCTTTACGGCCACCGGGGTAACCGCTAAAAGTATCATATACTTTTTGATCTATTTTATTACCGGAAAGTTTAACTTTTTCGCAATTGATTACGATTATATAATCTCCGGTATCTACATGCGGCGTGTAGGATGCTTTGTGCTTACCGCGTAACACGGCGGCAATTCTGGAACACATGCGGCCTACGGTTTGATTAGTACCATCTACAACGTACCAATTACGCTGCACGGTAGCCTCGTTCGCATGCTTTGTAGTGAAATGTTGTTTACTCATTTTTATATTTTTATTTTAAGATTATACCGGGCTAACCCCCGGCACCTTTTTAAAGGAGTGCAAAGGTAGATTTCTTATATTAAAATAACAAAGAAAAAGGGACTATTTTTTTACCGCGCCTTTGTAATTAACTGATAATCAGTAAAAATATTGCCATTATTTTAAAACACCTATTCAAAAACTACTGTTTTACCGCTAAAACGATCTTCGAAAAAGATTGTTTATCCGCCGTATCTACATGCATTATTCTTACATAAACCTTATTGTACTGTACGGGTGGAGCCTCTCCGTTATTATTTTTGGAGCAGGAAATGGCGATTAATAGTACTACAATAATGACAAAATATTTTAAACGGTTTGCTTTTGAAAAAGCACCAGATAATAGCGTTAATAAAAGAAACGGTATAAAAGAAAATGATATCCCTTGTAATGATTTTGAAAAAGAATATGTGATACTCTTTGTACTATTTCCCAAGTAAGCTTTTGTATTGATGCTGCCAATCGGTTTAAAATTAACGCCGTCTGTTGAGGCTTGAATTTCAAAATATTTGTTATCCTTTTCTGCATCTGTAACCCAGTTTACATTTAATTCATTATTTGAATTATAAGTTGCAGATACAGATTGATAAGTTAGCGGAATAAACGCCGGATAGATATTGGTTGCCGCATCTTGTATAAACGATACAGGTGATGACGTTCTGTTTTGTGTGTAATTATATAGTCTGGCATTCAACGTGGGTTCTGTTGCCTGCTGGTCATATTTATATTCATACAAATAATTCCCGGTATGCAACATAAGTCCGGTAGTGCTATAGCCAATCTGTGTTTTATCTACACCTACTACTAAATTACCATTATTGTCAAAAGCCAGTCCATCACATTCATAGGTGTTATATGCATCAAAGGGCTGGCCAGACCAGGAATAATAATCGCCCTTGAACTTCACATCGGTGCCTTGGGAATCAATCATTTTCCATTTTGGTTGTATGGTAATGGTTCCTGTTGTTGCCAATAATGCTCCATCTAAAAAATAAATATAATGCAGGCCTGTGGTCATATCTCTTACCAGCAGGTACATATTATTTACCCTGTCAAAAGCAATATCAAATACCTTAAATGAATTAAGATTACTATTGAGCGTTGCAAAGCCGGTACTAATATCAGAAACTGTACCAT
>JBKEEB010000072.1:0-43839 GCA_047975735.1 Niabella sp. | reverse complement strand
TTTCTAAAACATATAGTGGTAGCAGTGGGTTTACGCTCAGCAATGTATCGGTACAAATTAAAGCAGGAGAAGTTATTGGCTTGGTAGGTGAAAACGGAAACGGTAAAACTACTTTGTTGAGAATTTTGGCTAAAGATCTTCATTACAATAGCGGAGAAATAAACTATAGTTTTTCAAACGCTGCAACCGATACGTATGAGCTTAGAACCCTACTTACATATATTCCGCAACGTACGCCTAAATGGTATGGCTCTTTAAAAGATAATCTAAAGTTTACGGCTACTCATTATGGCATTACTGGTTACAAAAATGAGCAGTTGGTTTTAATGATGATGATACGGTTTGGTTTATGGCCTTTCCGCAATATGAAATGGAGCGAGTTGTCATCAGGCTATAAAATGCGTTTTGAACTGGCGCGTACTTTTTTACGTAACCCTAAATTACTGTTATTAGATGAGCCGCTGGCTAACTTAGATATTTTTGCCCAGCAAACTATTTTGGAAGATCTGAAATTTATGTCGCAAAGCTTGCGAAACCCTTTAGCCATTGTTTTAAGCTCTCAGCAATTATACGAGGTTGAAAAAATTTCTGATGAAGTAATCTTCCTCAAAAACGGATCGCCCAAGAGTTTGAAGGAAACGAAAATGACCGGGCAACAAGTAACCGACCTGATATTTGAATTAGAAACCACTAACTCCCGTGAGGAGTTGCTGCAAGCCTTAGCCGGTTTGGAAATTAAGGATTTGCAGTTGAACGGAGGAACCTATATGATTACTATTGCCGAAATTGAAAGTACGGCACTCTTAGGCAGATTCTCCCAACATCATATCAATGTGAAATATTATCGTAATATCACCCATTCTACACGTCGTTTTTTTAGCTAATACATCACCCATGAATTTATATAAAAGAATCAATAATTACTTATTAGAACATTACCCCATTTTGTGGAACACTAATTTTATCTGGATGGTATTAGTGGCCTTATTGTTAAACGGTTTTATGTTTTTAGTAGGGTACATGATCACTAATATATCCGTATTATCAGATTTTTATATTGAGGACTATTTTTTTCGCTCCGGGATGCCGTTTATTTATTATATAATGGTCATAATAATAGTTGTGATCTGGTTGCTGCGATTTTATAAACATAACCCCTTCAAATATTTCTACCCTGTAAAAAAAACGTATTTCTACGCTCTATTCATACAGGTTTTTGTTGTTTTTTTTCTGTTATTGTTGGGAAACTATTCGTTTACGTTAGGCGCATTTAAAAAAACTAACAAGGTTTTAAATGAAACTACTTTAGAGCAGGACAGAAAGACGGTAAACCTTGCTTATCCTTTTTTGGTGAGGGCGTATGATGAATATCAAATTAAGCAAAGATGTTATCCTGCTCCGTTTCCTTTATCATTAGTTCATTTAGTTAATAAAAAAGCATATCCGTCAAATCATACAAAATTGCCAGCAGAAATGGCTGTTGATGAAACTGCCGCTGCAGTTGCAACAGATGCTGATAGAGCTATAGAGGATGATGCACTGCGATATAAAATAGATTACTCCAAACCTCACTTAATTCTTAATGGGGCAGTATATCAATTTGGCACCTATAAAGAAGTAAAGATTGACAGTTGTACCACCAATAATCAGATTGACTCAATCTATGATGTATCTAATGTGTATGGTATTCATCAATATTCAATTTATAACTTTAGTAATGTTTTTATTTCAAAAAATAATTCCTCCGATGAGTATCGCAATGATATAGCTCCTACAGTACACAGGTGGTTAATTAATAAAAATGAAGATTCCATACAAAAAGTACTTATTGCTTTTTCAAAAATTCTTAATAAGTACGATATTAAACACAAGTACGATCCTGCGGTGTTGGCTAACTTAGCGATTAACCTGAATTTAGACGAATTGAAAGCAGGGCTTATAGGGGAGTCATATGGTAATTATTACAGAGATGATGTTGTGGAATATCCTGCAGATGCAGCTGCTTCAGACAGTCAAGATCTTTTTTCTGATTCTCAAACTTACAAATTGGTGCAACAATGTAAGCAGTACAGAATAGATTATTATGCGTTAACAAAAGTTTATCGCAATCAGGATACAGTGGTTTCAAATAAGATGGATGATGCTTATTTTTGGATAATTCTATACAGTTGTTTTTCTTTAGCAATGCTTGTATTGGCAGGAAAATTTACGAACCTCGCTAATATTTTAATAGCAGCCGTTATAGCCGGTGCCTTATTGTTATTATATTTTTTTATTGTGATTTCCATATTAAAATATGACTCAAACGACTTTGATAATGCTATCAGTGCCTTTATTTACACTACTTTAATTGCTATTGTTTGCTTTATTATTGGTAATTCGCAGCTGTTTAATAAATGGATAAGGGATAAAGCCTTATTACTCCTGTATATTTCTATGCCAATTATTTTTTTCTTAATCAATATGATTATTCATTATTCAACTAAATATACCAAAGTGTTTTGCGGTTCAAGATCCACCTATTATAGTTACGAGCTTACACCCACCAATTGCTTTGTATCCATTCTGCTATCCTTAATACCGGTATATTATTTAGTAAGAAAATGGAAGGCAAAGCCCGAGTAGGTTTGGGTTAAATAGTATTCTTAATAAATTTGATGTTACGCATCAGGCCTTTCCACTTGGTTCGTTTAAGTGGAGAGTGTTTAAATATTTTTTTAAAAGCATCTTCAGTTAATTTTTCCCATGCAGCTGTAGAAAGGTTTAAGATTTCTGACAAGGGTTCAAATGCCGGTTCGTTAGTAGGTTTGCTAAAGCGGTTCCAGGGGCAAACATCCTGGCATATATCGCAACCAAATATCCAATTGTCAAATTTATCTTTATGCTCTTGCGGTAGCAATGCATCTTTTAATTCAATAGTAAAATAAGAAATACACCGGCTACCATTAATTTCTTTATTGGGCAAAATGGCTGCAGTAGGGCAGGCTTCAATACATTTGGTGCAAGTGCCGCAAAAGTCTTTTGCAAAAGGGGCATCGGGTGTTAATGCTAAATCTGTAATAAGTGTAGCAATAAAATAAAAAGAACCGCTTTGTTTTGTAATCAGATTTCCGTTTTTACCTATCCAGCCCAGCCCGCTTTTTGTGGCCCAGGTTCTTTCTAAAACAGGCGCAGAGTCAACAAATCCCCGTCCGTTAATATCTCCGATGGTTTCCCGGATAATCTGCAAAAAATGATTTAGTTTAGATCGGATGATTTCGTGATAATCATTACCATAAGCATATTTTGATATTTTTGGAGTATTGGGGTTTTGTTTTTGATGCGGATAATAGTTTTGCATGAGCGTGATTACAGATTTGGCACCCGGTACTAATTTTGTAGGGTCTGTACGCAGGTCAAAATAGTTTTCCATATAACTCATTTTTCCCTGAAACCCTTTCTGCAACCAATTTTCTAAACGGCGGGCATCATCGTCTAATTTTTCAGCCTTTGCAATACCGCAATAATCAAAACCCAAGTTTTTTGCAGTTTGTTTTACCAGTTTTGTATGTACGGCTCCATTCATTGCCGCTAAAAATAGCTTTTCTTTTTAAACGAACAATTAAATTAGCAGGTATAGTTTTATTTTTAGCACTTAAATATTTGTTATGAAGTTTTTATTTGTAAGTATGCTCATCTTTTTGGTCTGTCTTATTAGTTATGGTCAGGCTCCGGCTCATCAGGGAGAATATGTTTTGGTAATTCATGGTGGAGCCGGAACTATTCTTAAAAAAAATATGACAGCTGCCAAAGAACAGGCATATAAAGAAGTATTAAAACAGGCTTTAGAAGCCGGTTATGCAAAAATAAAATCGGGCCATTCCGGTTTAGATGCCGTGCAGGCTGCCATTGAAATAATGGAGGACAGCCCCTTATTTAATGCCGGAAAAGGAGCCGTATTTACCAACAAAGGTACCAACGAGTTAGATGCCTCCATCATGGATGGCAGAACCCTTAAAGCCGGAGCGGTGGCCGGCGTAACCATTGTAAAGAATCCTATTGATGCAGCCAGAGCAGTAATGGAAAAATCTCAGCATGTAATGCTTGCCGGAAAAGGAGCCAACGAGTTTGCCCAGCAACAAAAACTTACCATTGTAAAACCCTCTTATTTTTATACTAAAGACAGGTGGCAGGCTTTACAAAAAGCTATAGAAAAAGATAAAATTAAATTGGATCATAGTTTTAATATAATTGATAATTATCCCGATTATAAATTTGGTACGGTAGGAGCTGTTGCTTTGGATGATAATGGAAACCTTGCAGCCGGAACATCTACCGGAGGAATGACTAATAAGAAATTTGGTAGGGTGGGCGATAGCCCGGTTATAGGTGCAGGTACCTATGCTAATAATAAAACAGTAGCCGTTAGTTGTACGGGATGGGGGGAGTTTTACATCAGGAACGTGGTAGCTTATGATGTATCGGCTATGATGGAGTATAAAAATCTTTCTGTTACAAATGCTGCAAAAGTTGCAATACAAAAAGTGGGTGATATGGGAGGTAACGGAGGGCTGATAGCCCTTGATAAGAACGGAAATATTGCCATGCCTTTTAATACGGCAGGAATGTATCGTGCCGCCATTACTAAAACCGGAGCGGTTGAAATTTACATTTACGGCAATGAGTAAGCGTTATGGGGTATTTACCTTTTACTGTAATTATTGCAGGTTTTACATAATAAAACTGCATTTTAGTCATGTGTAATCGGTTGATTATGACAATTTTACATAAGAATTATGTTTGGATTTTATTTTGAAGCTAATAATAGTAAATTTATAGTCCGTAGGTTCGAGTGGTAGATGTTGACGTGATTTATGAAAATATATTTAAGAATCATTAGCCCGGGCTATAAACCTTATTACAATCAAACTTTAATTACAAGTATATGAATTTAGGAAATTTTACTATTAAAGCAGCCGAAGCGTTTCAGCAGGCTCAGCAAATAGCTTTTAATGAAGGGAATCCTAATATAGAGACCGAACATATTTTAAAAGCACTGTTAGAGCAGGAAGATTCTCCGGTTGACTATTTATTGAAAAAAAATAATGTAACCATTAATTTGGTTGAAAGCAAATTGAACGAACTGATTCAAAAACTTCCAAAATCAAGTGGCGAGCCGGCACAGCAAATCAGTCGTGATGCTAATACTGTGATTTTAAGGGCAGGTGCTACTTTAAAAGAATTTAATGATGAATTTATTACGCCTGAACATTTGTTATTAGCTATTGTGCAGGGCAACGATGCTGCCGGCAAACTCTTGAAAGATGCCGGGTTAACTGCTAAAGGATTAATAACCGCTATTAAAGATTTGCGTAAAGGTGCAGCGGTTTCATCTCAAACACAATCGCAGGAATTTAATGCCCTAAATAAATATGCCAAAAATTTGAATGAACTGGCTCGTCAGGGAAAATTAGACCCCGTAATTGGCCGCGACGAAGAAATTAGAAGAACTTTACATATCCTTAGCCGCCGTACTAAAAACAATCCTATTTTAGTGGGGGAACCCGGTGTAGGTAAAACGGCTATTGCCGAGGGTATAGCTCATCGGATCGTAAATGGTGATGTTCCGGAAAATCTAAAATCAAAAATTATTTATGCTTTGGATATGGGCTTGTTAATTGCAGGAGCCAAATACAAAGGAGAGTTTGAGGAAAGGTTAAAAGGTGTGGTAAAAGAAGTAGGTGATAGCGATGGTGAAATTATTTTATTTATTGATGAGATTCATACGCTGGTAGGTGCCGGTGGCGGCGAGGGCGCAATGGATGCCGCCAATATTTTAAAACCGGCCTTGGCTCGTGGAGAACTGAGAGCTGTAGGGGCTACCACCCTTAACGAGTATCAAAAATTCTTTGAAAAAGATAAGGCCTTAGAAAGACGTTTTCAAAAAGTAATGGTGGATGAACCTTCTATAGAAGATGCCATTTCTATTTTACGGGGATTGAAAGATAAATACGAAACGCACCACCATGTGCGTATTAAAGATGATGCCATTATTGCTGCCGTAGAACTTTCCAGCCGCTATATTACAGACAGATTTCTACCTGATAAAGCTATTGACCTGATTGATGAAAGTGCAGCTAAGTTGATGTTAGAAATGAATTCAATGCCGGAAGAATTAGACAGATTAGACAGACAAATCCGGCAGTTAGAAATTGAAAGAGAAGCTATTAAGCGCGAAAATGATGAAGACAAACTCAAACAATTAAATACAGAAATTGCAAACCTTTCTGTAGAAAGAGATACATTAAAAGCCAAGTGGCAGGAGGAAAAAGAATTAGTTGAGCAAATTCAGTCTGCCAAAGTAGCTATTGAAAATTACAAAGTAGAAGCAGAGCAGGCAGAACGCAATGGCGATTATGGCAAAGTAGCGGAAATACGTTATGGCAAAATAAAAGAAGAGGAAGAAAAGATTACAGCCTTAACTGAAAATTTACAGAACCTTACGGAAAAGCGTTTATTAAAAGAAGAAGTTGATGCAGAAGATATTGCCGAAAGCGTAGCAAAAGCCACAGGTATTCCGGTTAGCAAAATGTTACAAAGCGATAAGGAAAAACTGTTGCATTTGGAAGATCATTTACATGAGCGTGTTGTAGGTCAGGACGAAGCGATTACAGCTGTTGCAGATGCCATCAGGCGTAGCCGTGCCGGATTAAGCGACCCCCGCAAACCTATTGGCTCCTTTATATTTTTGGGAACAACCGGTGTGGGTAAAACAGAGCTTGCAAAAGCTTTGGCTGAATATTTGTTTGATGATGAAAGTATGATGACACGTATTGACATGAGCGAGTATCAGGAAAAGCATACTGTAAGCCGCCTGATGGGAGCTCCTCCCGGATATGTGGGTTATGATGAAGGCGGACAGCTTACCGAAGCTGTAAGAAGAAAACCCTATAGTGTAGTGCTGTTAGATGAAATTGAAAAAGCGCACCCCGATGTGTGGAATGTATTGTTACAGGTATTGGATGATGGCCGCTTAACGGACAATAAAGGCCGTGTGGTTAATTTTAAAAACACCATCATTATTATGACCAGTAATATTGGCAGCCATCTTATACAGGATGCTTTTGAAGATGTAAATGAAATGAACGTAGAGGAAGTTACGGCCAAGGCAAAAGCAGAAGTGATGACTCTTTTACGCGAAACTGTAAGACCCGAATTTTTAAACCGTGTGGATGAAATTATTATGTTCCATCCCTTACTTAAAAGAGATATTATCGGTATTATAAAAATTCAATTGAAAGCATTAGAAAAACTGGTGGCCGAAAACGGTATTAAATTAGAGTTTAGCGACTATGCGTTAGAGTATTTAGCCGATCAGGGCTTTGACCCCCAGTTTGGAGCCAGACCTCTAAAACGCCTAATTCAAAAAGAAATTGTGAACCAACTTAGCAAGCGTATTTTACAGGGAAATATTGACAGGGAGCATCCTATTTTGGTAGATGTGTTTGATAATATGGTAGTATTTAGAAACGAAGCCGGGGAGAAAAAACAAAAAGTAAAATAAAAGGATTCCTATATATTTTTAAAGCTGATTTCTTTAAGATATCAGCTTTTTTTATGGTTATTGAAAATTCCGGTTTCCAATATAACGCTATTCTTTTTAACATCCAAGCTATCTGTTGATAATACCGGCATTTTTCCGTTAATAGAACTTTGATTGGGATTGTGAGTATTGTTATGAAGGGTTTTTACATTTTCAATAGCTGCTGGTTTACCGTTTATCCTTATATTTTTTTGGATGACTTTTATATAAGGAATATCCGTATAATAGATATGGTTTTTAGAATTTGCAAAACGAGGCTTAGCTGCAAAATCAATAATGTAGTTGTACTGCTCCAAAAATGAAACAATTTTTTTACCCAGTACAATATTTTTTCCGGGGAATGCTAATGAGCCAATAACGGAGGTTTTATGAGATTTTAAATCTTCAACAGTCATTGTAATCCAGGTATGCTCATATTCTCCCCAGGTAAAATAGGTGTCTTTTTCATTTATATTTTTAGGAAGAGGGTTTCCCGGAATAATCCCGTCTTTTTTAAGAGTGATACGGTATTTTCCTTTTTTCCACCCAATCGCTTCTCTTACACTGATAAAATCGCCCTCACCGGCTGCGCTTGCAAAGTAGCCGTCGGTTTTTAAAGCATTTTTGTCGCGCTCATACCATCTGGAAAAAATTCCGTTGAACGAAATTTCTTCATTCTTTCCTGTTTTTGAACTTATTCCCCCACCTTTGGATTGAATACCGCAGTACATAGGTATATTGTTAAATCTTAGATTGAAAGGCGAAATATAAAAAGAATAATTCTGGGGAATTTTATTGCAAATTTCTATATCAATCGAAATCGAATTAAAATCTTCAATATCGTTTTTTAGTGAATAATAGGTATTGGTGAAGTGAAGGGGCGGAAGAATAATACTGTCCGGATATGTGGTTTCTGTTTTTAGTTTTTGAATTTCATCTTGCAAATCGCTGTTTTTATATTTCTGCTTCAGCTCTTCTTTGCTTTGGGCTAAAAGGAATATAGGTGTTGCTATCAATAGGAAGATTGTAATTTTTATTTTCATAATTATTTTTATTACAGACTTTATTTTGATATAGGATGTATTAAAAAATTACCGGCAAGGGGAACATACCTGAATAATGTTTTAAAGATATTGTTTTTTGAGTTACAATGAATATTTGCAGTGGTTAAATATTAGTAGAAAAGGTATTTTAAAATTTCAAAAACTTATTTTATGGGTGCATTTCAAATTTTCGTATCGTCATGTCGAGTAAACAATTTGTTTCACAAAATCAAAGAGGTGATGACAGGGTTATACTGCCAGTCATTGTAACCGAAACGCAGTGTAGGGAGAAATCTCATTGGCTATTTTTGGAGACCTGTCTGCCGACAGGCAGGTTTACCTTCGGTGAAATTGTTTTCTCCGGTTTTTTCAAAACCTCATCGAAATGACTCAAACAAATGCGCTTATACAAAGCGAAAATTTGAAATACACCCTATTTTATGTATTAGTTTTTTTATTGCTTTGCTTTTTTTAGTTTTGAATTAATAATTTTGCTAAATCCATGAAAAGTATTTTAAGTATAACAGTTCTTTTGCTCTCAATAAATCTGGTAGCACAAAAAAGTAATTATTCTGAAAAAGCCATAGCATTAGAGGACTCTGCAAGGTTTTTGATTAATTATTATAACGGCAGTTCAATTATTTATAGCGGTGTTTTTCAGGTCTTACATAATCTTCCAATAGGCACACATTATTTGTATAATGAAAATGGTACTATTAAAAGGCTAATCGAGTATTCTTTCAGTGGCCAGTATTTTGAAGGGGTGCCTGATGTTATACAAAAAACATTTTTCTTTAATCATAAACAACAATTGGATAGTATTTTGATTGCAGAACGATGTAATGAATGCGAATACTCACCCATCGGTATCTGGAAGTTCTACAAAGATGGCAGGTTGTTTAAAACTGTGAATGCCGATACTGATAAAACCCTTACGCATGACCCCTTTGAATATTATTGGGAGTTAGAAAAATACTCTACAATAATTCCGAATAGAGGTTTTATTAAAGTGTTATGGCGAAAGGATATTTATGACAGCACAATAAAAGGAAATGTATCTAATATTGCCATTAATCAATCTTATTGCGATACGATTTCTACTGTAGAGAAAGCAGCACTGGCTTATGTAGCTACATTTATTGGTAATGAGTGTTATTGGGATGGTAAGGTATCTGAGAGAAGAGATAACCTTACCTGTAAATTGCTTTCGGCATTAAAATTGGGGTATCAATGTTCCCAACAGCACCTTGGGTTTTTACATATGATGTTTAATGGCGATGCTGAAACTTTAAAACAGTTGTCAATTGAAAATTGCCCGCTAATTCCTGAAACAGCAACCATACAAACTACTTTTGATATTATTTCTATATATCGTAATGTAGATAGTATTCAAATAGCATTTAAAGCAAGCGGCACAAATCTCCGCGATAATAAAAGTTGGAGCTGGTTGGAGATTGACTATTTTCATATCAATAATAATAGCCTTCGGTTAATAAAAAAGGAAAAACAACCTTTATAAATCACATGTCAGTTTTTGTTTAAAGCAATGCCGGTAAGGGTTACATGTATTTCTAATGCCTGAGATATTACTGATTCTTTTCCGCCGTTATCAATTACAAAATCGCATTTTTTCATCTTCGTTCATTTGCTTTGCAATGCGATCTTTTACCTGCTCGCTGGTAATGCCTTCTCGTTCAATAGTACGTTGTATCCTTATAGCTTCCGGTGCAAAAACCCCAATTACATAATCAAGATATTGCCGGCTGTTACTTTCAAAAATCAGCGCAGCTTCCTTTAGTGCGTATAGTGCCTCCTGACGGGTAAACCAACGATTAGCATCGGCAATTGTTGCCGGGTGTATAATGGAGTTTAAAAGATTTAGTTTTTCTCGGTTGCTGAATACAATTTCGGATATGTATTTTTTATTGTATTGACCTTTTATGTACGCATCTTGCCCAAAATGTTGAATAATTTGTTGGCGCATTTCAAGGTCTGTTAATACAAGTCTTTTTGCAGCTCTGTCAGCATCATAAACGGGAATACCCAAACTGGAAAATATTTTGGCCACTGTAGATTTGCCGCTGCCAATACCTCCGGTGATTCCAATTTTTAGCATAAGCATTTATTTTATAACAAACATTCGTTAATACAAATTGCATAAAAAAAATCAATTGGCTATTGCCAATTGATTGTAAGAATTATTTATTGCTGGCAACAGCAGCATTATTTTGCTGTTTAGTCCAATCCATGCTAATAGCACTTTTTTCAATCTTAATATAATTACCCGGGTTGATTTCAATATTCAGGGTGCCATCTTCATTAACTTGATTAATTTTACCATGAATACCGGCAATGGTAACTATTTTATCTCCTTTTTGAAGATTCTCAATAAATTTCTTTTGGTCCTTAGCTCTTTTAGCCTGTGGTCTGATAAAGAACAACCAGAATACCAGAATCATACCCAGCATAAAAACCATGGTTGTCATAGAGCCAAAAGGGCCGGAAGATTGTGCTTGTAAAATGTAAATACTACTCATTTATTTTTTATTTAATTATTCAACTACATCTACTGTAAAATTTAATACATACTCTGTAAGTGGTTTTGTATTAGCTTTTACAACTACGTTTTTCATGTGTGCTCCGGCATTTTGATGCTGGCTGTCAAACTTAGCCACTATTTTCTCTTCTTCTCCGGGCATGATGGGTTTTTCAGGTTTTTCGGCTACTGTACAACCACATCCGGGTCGTACTTCTGAAATAATAAGGGGTTTATCGCCGGTGTTTTTTATAGTGTAAGGGATTTCAACTACCTGCCCTTTTTTTACTTTGCCCACATTTTTACTTGTAGAGTCAATCCATTCTGCTGTTGTAAAATTTGCAGAGTCCTGTAAAGAGCTTACCTTTTCCTCTGCTGTTAATGGTGTGGCTGGAGCATTATTTTCGGTACTGTTGCAGGCTAATAGAGTTATTATAATTGCAATAGGGATTATAATTTTCTTCATTTTATGAATTTTTAAAATTTTCGCAAAGGTAATTAAAATATATACTAACCTCTTTTAAACTCTTTCTTTTTAAGCTTTCCTTGTTCAATTAGTTCTTTATGAATATTATCCAGAATGCCGTTAATAAAATGACCGCTTTGAGCCGTACTATACTCTTTGGCCAAATCAATATACTCATTAATCGTAACTTTTGGCGGAATGGTTTCAAAATACAAAAATTCGCTTAGCCCCATTTTCATCAAAACCATATCTAACAGCGCAATCCTTTCCGGATCCCAATTTTTTAATTTTGGTTTAATTATTTCCAATAAATATTCTTCTTTTTGCAATACTGTTTTCAGCAGGTCAAAAGCAAATTGTTCCTTATCATTTGAAATAATATCCTGTAAATTTAATGTTGCCGGTTTGTTTAAAAACATGGTCAACATTTGCGATAATATTTCTCCGTCATCATCCCAGTTGCTAAACAATTCTTCTGCCTGACTTACAAATTCCTCGTTTCCCAGCATGAGGTCGTTAAGTATAAATTCAAATATCTTACGGTCTTCCTGCTTGCTTTGTTGGTTGATGCTAATGTAGTGCTGATATTCCGATGTTGCAACTAATTTATTGTAGGTTTTTTTTATCTGTTCTTCGTCAATTTGCAGTTCGGGTTTTTCTTTTTTCTGTAAATCTTTCAGCCAGGGGTTATCCAGCATTTGCCAAAGTAAATTACTACCGGCCAGTTTGGTATTTACATTTAAATCTTTTTCCGATGGGATAAATTTGTGACTTTTTTTATAGGCATCCTTTTCAGCATATCGTGCCACATCTGTTAAATACTGTATGGTATATAATAGTAATGATCTGGATTGATTAAAATGATTGCGTAAAATTTTTTGGGGGTTAAGAGGTTTGTCTGTTTCTTCTGATGCATGAACGGCATAAAGCGTCTGCATCACTTTTACTCTTATATTTCTTCTGCTTATCATGTACTCAAGAACTATTTTGCGCGGCGAAGATAAGGTAATTTCTTTTCAACATCTTTAAATTACTGGTAGATTTTGAAAAACAATTCTTTACATTTTCTTATTTTCACAGTTCTGTTGATTTGTATTAAAACTGACGGTTACGTTCCTTCATTTTTGCTTGTTAAATATTTTAGTACACTTTATTTTTTACAATGAAAAAAACTATTCTTGCATTCTTTGTTTTTTGCAATATTAGCAGTTTTGCACAGTCAGTTCCGCTTCCCAATAAAGCCCAATTAGCCTGGCAGCAGGCGGAATTAGGGGTGGTATTCCATTATGATTTACATGTTTTTGATACCAGCCTGTACAAACAGTCGGGCAACAGAATAGTTCCTATTGCTGATTATAATATTTTTAATCCCCGGCAGTTAAATGTAGAGCAATGGGTAGTAGCTGCAAAAAGTGCTGGTGCAAAATTTGCACTGTTCACGGTAACGCACGAAACGGGTTTTGCCCTATACCAAAGCGATGTAAATCCTTACTGTCTTAAAGCTGTAAAATGGAAGGATGGCAAAGGTGATTTGCTAAGAGATTTTGTTGATGCTTGCAGAAAACATGATATTTTGCCCGGAGCGTACATAGGAATCCGGTGGAACTCTTTTTTTGGCGTACACGATTTTAAAGTAAATGGTACCGGGGATATACAAAAAATGCGTCAGGCGTATTATAATAAAATGATAGAGGGGATGGTTAAAGAAATTTGTACCCGCTATGGCAATTTATTTGAAATTTGGTTTGATGGTGGTGCCAGTCATCCTGATAAAGGAGCACCGGATGTTTTACCTATTGTAAAAAAATACCAACCCGATGCTTTATTTTATCACAACGATCAATTAGCTGAAGCCCGGTGGGGTGGTAGCGAAACTGGTACTGTTGGTTATCCCTGTTGGGCTACTTTTCCTTACAGTCATACCGGTTCCGGTGAAAGTGCTGTGGCTGATTTAACTAAAGACAATTACGCACTTCTTAAACATGGCGATATGAACGGCAAATACTATATGCCGGCAATGGCCGATGCTCCTTTACGTGGCTACAATGGCCGTCATGAATGGTTTTGGGAACCGGGAGATGAAAAACATATTTTTCCTTTGGAACATTTAATAGATTTATATTATAAATCCGTTGGCAGAAACGCTACTTTAATATTGGGGCTAACACCCGATAACAACGGATTATTGCCTGAGCCGGATGTGCGGCGAATGCAGGAATTCGGTAACGAAATTAAACGTCGTTTTTCATTACCCGCTGCAATAACAAGCGGTAATAATAATGTAATACAAATCAATTTAAAGAAAAAGCAACCCGTAAATCAAGTTGTAATACAAGAAGAAATTGCCAAAGGGCAACGTGTAAAAAAGTTTAGCGTACAGGCCATGCTAAAAGGGAAATGGGTGAATGTTATTGAAGGCACCTCTATTGGGCATAAGTTTATACATCTGTTGCCACAACCTATAGTTTCTAATAAATGGCGGTTAGTAATTAATGATAGTTTTGATCAGGCCGCAATTAGCAATTTCTCGGTATATCATATTTCTACAAAATAAGTTTTAGATAAGTTTGTGGTATTTTATTAAATTCCTCTTTTTCACATCGTTTATTTTAAAAGGATATTAATTATTAATATGGTTACTTTTTGTATAACCGTTCTTACCGGTTTAATAGCTGTAATGAACCCTGTGGCAAATATTCCTGTTTTCTTAGGGCTTACAGATGGGCCTTCCGTAACTGAAAAAAAGAAAGTGGCTTTAAAAGGCAGTGTGGTGGCTTTTGTAATACTTGCTTTTTTATTGTTTTAGGAAAATTTGTTTTTGAAATTTTTAGAATTACCATACCGGCTTTTAAAATAACCGGCGGCTTGTTGGTTTTTAAAATTGGTTTTGATATGTTGCAATCAAAACCATCGGGTATTAAAAATAATGGTAATGTTGAAGTGGATATTAACAGTATTACCATTTCTCCTTTAGCCATTCCGTTACTGGCAGGGCCCGGTGCTATTGTAACGGCAATGGATTATGTTTCAAACACCTCTATTCTTCATTTAATATTAGTAGTAATAACAAGTGCCGTTGTGATTTTTATCAATTATCTGGCACTCCGTTCCGGTAATTTAATTGTTAAAAAACTGGGCAACAATGTAATTAGTGTATTGGATAAACTAATGGGGTTAATTTTGGCCATTATAGGAACCGGTATGGTGATTAGTGGTATTAAATTAATATAATAAGGAACTCTTTTTCATAGTTTCTCAGTTCGGTTTAACAATACTTGCTTACCGTATTTGTTTAAAAAGTCCTTTTGTAAACCTGTATATCGCTGTTTCTATTCTTAAATAAGTACAATAATTATCTGCGATTTTATTCTAAGCTGCTTTTTGATGATGATTGTATTCTTAAAAGCAGGATATTTTGTACTTTATATAGCTATTTTACTAGTAATATTCTATGAAAATCAACAATATACGTCATATTAACATTTTATTTTATATATGGTATTTTACGCAAACGTTTGCATAAAAAAATGTTAAATTTCAGGATGGTACAGGATGGCAGCCGGCTATCCTAAGTTTATTTTTACATCAGATTAGTTAGCGAGCTTGCCTGACCTTACGATTGACCCGATGTAGCTCAAGCTTATCATTTAAGAAATACATATTATAAAAACTTTCGACTAAATGAAAAAAAATTACTCGATTGCATGGATTGTCTTTTTCGCTGTTTTAACAACATTATCAGCGTGTAGCAAAAAGGCCTTTGACGAATATTATGCCAGGCCGGATAATCTGGCAAAACCTATTTACAGCGTTTTGCAGGACAAAGGAAATTTTACGCACATATTAGCAGCTATTGATAAAGCCGGATACACCAGGACACTTGATGCTGCCGGATATTGGACATTCTTTGCGCCGGATGATGCAGCTTTTCAAACCTATTTTGCAGAAAAAGGGATTAGTGGTATAAATGACCTTACGCAAGAGGAATGTAGGAATATTGTAACATACAGTTTGGCATATTATGCCTATACCAAAGATTTGATTGATGACTACCAAGCAAGTTCTGGTTGGATAAAAGATCTGGCGTTCAGAAGGCGGACGGCTAATTACCAGGGTATATATGATGATACCAGTTATAGTGGTACTGTTATGAAGGCCATTGCAAGTAATCGTAATAATAACGGATCTACTTTTTATGTTGATAACGATAACAACTATAAATATATCCCTTATTTCGCAGATGGTTTTATGACAGCGAAAGGGCTGGGAGCTGCGGATTATAATTATTTCTATCCAAGCACTGCCTATACAGGTTTTAATGTGCTTGATGCAACGGTTAAGGAGGCCGACATTCCTGCAGAAAACGGTATTATTCATGTTGTTGACAAAGTACTACACACATTACCCTCAATCGACGAATACATAAAATACAATGCTCAATATTCTTTATTTAATAGTTTGTATCAAAAATACATGGTGTCTTATGTTCTTAACCCTACAATGACAAGAACCTATCAGGTGATGAATGGTGGTAGCAATCAAGTATTTACCAAAGTGTTTAATTCTTCGTTGGCATATTCATTAAACAATGAAGGATTTTTGTTAGCACCTAATAACGATGGCCAACAGGGCTGTTATACACTATTTGCACCAACTAATAATGTACTACAGGCATACATTGATACTGTGCTTTTAAAACATTATCAATCTTTGGACGATATGCCGCCATCCATCATTTGGGATTTTTTAAATGCGCATATGTGGCAAGCTCCGGTTTGGCCTAGTCAGTTTCGCACTACTTTTAACTTTGTAGGAGAGGAAGCCCGTTTTGATCCTGTTATAGATGTGGTTGATAAAAAGTTTTTGAGTAACGGAATTGTTTATGGTACCAACAAAGTACAGGATGCTAATATATTTTCAAGCGTTTACGGAAAAGCATATTTGAATCCCGAATACTCTATGATGGTAACATTATTAGACTTGGAACTTCGTAATTCCATCTCCAACATTTATAATAATTACACCATTTTCATGATTAGCAATAAAATGTTTAATGATGCAGGTTTTACTGTTGATCAATCTATCAGTACCGACCCGGCTGACCAATGGCGTTTTACACCATTACCTGGTTCTACATTGCCTGCCAGTACAGGAGCTACCACCAGAGCACGGCTTCAAAGAATATTAAACATGCATGTTGTCCCCAATAAAATTTTAGACAATCTTAGCCCGTCGGGTATTGCAATGACATATGGGGGAGAATATTTACGTTATATAAATAATACTGCTTTTACAGCTGGGAATGTGGATTCTAATAATGTAGCAGCAGTTGATAGTTTTGAAATTGCAAAAAATGGAAGGGTGTATTATGCTAACCGTATATTAGATTTTAGTGAGGAAACCGTAGGGCAGGATATTGAAAGACTGGGTACTCCCACTACATCTGAGTTTAATTATTTCTGGAGGTATTTAAGTAGTAGTGCCTCTATGTGGACGAATGCTACTAAATTAATAACAGGTGTTGCCAACGGTTCTTTTTACACCATTTTTATACCTAATAATGCAGCAATATTGCAGGCTGTAAATGATGGTTTCTTGCCTGGCACCGGAACGGCTCCTAATAAAGTTCCCAATTTTAATCCATCCACAGAATTAGATCGTCAAAAAGTAGCTCAATTCATTCAATACCATATTTTGGATAAACGCAACATTGGCACAGATGGTGTAGAAAGTGGTGCCATACCCACACTGTTAAAGGACAATCGGGGAGAAAATACTACCATATTCGTTACGAATACACCGGGCAATTTAAACCTGAAGGATATGAATGATCGACTGGCAAATACCATATTAGCAAGCAGTAACTATCTGGCAAACAGAGCTACAATACATTTAATAGATAACTATTTGCAATATATATATTAATAACGATTGAAAACAATTGAGGTTGATATTCCTGCAAACTGTAAGGAACTTATCATCAAAATTACATCAGACCAAACTTATAAAATGAAAAATAAACTGGTGAAAATATCTCTTAAAAATATTCTTCCTGTTCTATTTATTTTAATTGGAAGTTTTCAGGCAATCTCGCAAAATAATGCGCTTGTAATACGTGGTAAAATTACTGATAAAGTATCCAAATCACCACTACATGGAGCATCTGTTTCTGAGCAGGATAAGGAGGGGCGTATTATTAAGTCAACTTCTACTGATGTGGAAGGAAATTTTGTATTAAATATTACTAATCCCAATGATAGCTTAGCAATAACCTATATTGGGTACAATACTTTTATAACTGCCATTGCAGGACGTACAACTATCAACATCCAGTTAGAAAGTGACGCTAAAATGGCTGATGAGGTAATCGTGGTAAGTCTGCGACGTACTAATAACGGCTTAAGCGATATTAATGAAAGAGATTTGACTACTTCGGTTGGTCGTATTGGAGCCGATCAATTGGAGGAAATGGCGGCTACTTCTATAGATCAGGCCTTGCAAGGGCGGCTTTCGGGTGTAGATATTACTGCTTCAAGCGGAGACCCCGGTGCAGCTATGAACATTCGTATTAGAGGTGTATCTTCTTTAAGTTCTAATGGTAACCCCTTAATTGTGGTGGATGGTATGCCATACGAAACAGAAATTCCCGGCGATTTTAATTTTGGTTCTGCTGATGAACAGGGTTATGCCAGCCTTTTAAATATTTCACCTGCCGATATTAAAGATATTACAGTTTTAAAAGATGCGGCGGCCACAGCAGTTTGGGGAAGCCGTGCTGCTAATGGTGTGCTAATAATAAACACTAAACGCGGTAGGATAGCCAAACCGTCTTTGGCTTATACCATGAAGGTTAATACATCCTTCCGTCCTCCGGCTATTCCAATGTTAAATGGCGATCAATACTCCACTTTAATACCAGAAGCTTATATGAATCGCTTGACAGGTGCAACTACCATTAACTATGTAAATAATCAGGAATTTAATTACGATCCTTATAGCCCTTACTGGTACCATAATTATAGTAATAATACCAATTGGGTAGATGCCATTTCCAGGCAAGGATTTTTACATGATCATACAATTAGTTTACAGGGTGGTGGTGAAAAAGCAAAATATTTTGCTTCTATAGGTTATTTAGGCCAAAAGGGTACTGTAATTGGCAATGATTTACAAAGAATGAATGCCCGTATCAATCTGGATTATAATATTTCCAATAAGTTAACAATTTCTACAAGGATAGCTTATACCTATACCGATAGAAATCGTAATTATACAAGTAATAGTGAGGGAGCCATCCGAAATGTAGCCTATTTAAAAATGCCCAATATGAGTGTTTTTGAGTATGACGAATTTGGTAACCTTACAACCAATTATTTGTCGCCGGTCTCCAATATTCAGGGATCTTATAGTCGTATTTATAATCCGGTTGCCATGGCGAGTAAAGCAATATACGCTGTTATTGGAAATAGGATTGTACCCAATTTTGAGTTAAAATACAATATCATCAGAGGCGTTTTAACTGCCAATGCTATCGTACAGTTTGATATAAATAGTACAAACAATAGCAGCTTCTTACCGCAAATTGCCACAGGCCGGCCAAATACAGAAACAGTTGTTAATCGGTCCTATAATGGAGATATTGACGCATTTGGTGTTACTACGCGTACAGGATTAAACTTTACACCTAAATTTAAAAATAGGGATCATGTATTTATGGCTTTTGCTAATTTTTTTACCAGTGATTATACTCATAATTCGCAAGAGCTAATGACTTCAAATGCATTTTCTTCTTTACTTGTTGATGTTACAGCTGATGGCCGAACCCAAAATGCAGAACTTCGAGCAGCTTCCAGAATAACACAGTCAAGATCAATTGGTGCTGTAGTGCAGGCGCAATATAATTATAAAGACAAATACTTAATTAATGGTAGTTTGCGCCAAGATGGTAATTCCAAATTTGGTTCGGAAAACCGCTTTGGTTTATTTCCGGGTGTATCATTACGCTGGCGGATCTCTAATGAAAAACTATTTCAGAAAATGGAATTTTTAGATGAATTAAGTTTTAGAGCAAGCTATGCAGAGTCCGGCAATGCACCTCGGTATGATTATTCTTTTTATAACACTTACAGTACTTATGATTGGAGCTATCAGGGGCAAAGTGCTATTTACCCTTCTTCTATGGAGCTAAGTAACCTGCGTTGGGAAACAGTTAAAGGGGCTAACATTGGCTTTAATATTGCTTTGTTTAAAGGACGAATAAGAAGTGATATTGATATTTATTTGAACCGTACAACCGACCTGTTCTCCAGAAATCTGAGAATTGGATCTTATACTGGATATAGTGCCATTGATATGAATGTAGGTACTTTAAAAAATCAGGGTTGGGAGTTTGCCTTGTGGACACAGCCTTATAAAACCAAAAAACTAACCATTGGATTTGATTTTAACATTTCGAGTAATCAAAATATAATAACAGAAATTTCTCCTTATTACCCACAGGAAAAAGGAAATATGGCTGCCAACGGTAATTATTTGGCAGTATTACAGTTGGACAATCCTTTTGGCTCTTTTTACGGATATAAGTATAAAGGAGTATATAAAGATGTTGAATCCACCATTGCTAAAGATGCCAACGGAAATCCTATTGTTGGACCCAACGGGCAAACCATTTATATGCGTTTTAGTTACCCAACCGTAGATTATACTTTTCAGCCCGGTGATGCTATATATGAAGACATTAATCATGATGGTAATATTGATTATAAAGATGTGGTTTACCTTGGTAATACAAATCCCAAATTTTATGGCGGTTTCGGGCCTAATGTAAGTTGGAAAAACGGTATGTGGCGCCTGTCGGCCTTCTTTAGTTACCGATATGATTTTGACGTAGTAAACGGTACAAAGATAAACACAACCCGTATGACCAATTATGATAATCAAAGTACGGCTGTTTTAAGGCGCTGGCGCTATTTGGGTGATGAAACCGACATTCCCAGAGCCATAATTGGAGGCGGCTACAACTGGTTGGGTAGCAACCGGTATGTAGAAGATGCCTCTTTCTTACGGTTTAGAACCATTACTTTAAGATACACGGTTCCCCCAGCTCGCTTGCGAAGGATAGGATTTAAATCTTTAAGTGCATATTTAACAGCAGAAAACCTTTTAACATTTACTAAATATACCGGGCAGGATCCCGAAGTAAGTATGAGTGGTAGCGACGATCCTTTTAAAATTCTAATTGATTATTCCATGACGCCGCCGTCTAAGAACATTACCTTAGGCATGGTATTAGGTTTTTAAATCATATATAAATTAATAAAAGAATATAGTCAGATGAAAAAATATATTTTACTACATTTTTTGATAGCAATAGTGTTTGTTTCCGGCTTTAGCAGTTGCAAAAAATGGTTAGATCTAAAACCCCGCGATGGTATTGTAGGCGATGAGTTTTGGCAAACCAAAGAACAGATTGATGCGGCTGTAACAGGGATCTATGCTTCTATTCAGGCCAGTAATAGCAATAGCCGTGCATTAACCGATTATATGTTTGTTTGGGGTGAAGCCCGTGCCGATATGGTTACAACAGGAAATAGAACCAGCCAGGATGAGCAAGACATAATAAATATTAACATGACTGCCAATAACGCATTTGCTGATTGGGCAGGCTTTTATAAAACTATCAACTATTGTAATCTTGTTATTGATTTAGCACCTAGCGTTTTACAAAGAGATAATACTTTAACCCAATTACATTTAGATCAGTCGGTAGGTCAGGCACTTGCCATTAGAGGGCTTATGTATTTTTATCTGGTACGCACTTTTAGAGATGTTCCGCTTAAATTAGATGCTACCGTAAGCGATGAAAAAATTACGCCTATCCCTAAAACAAGTGCAGACACTATCCTTAATCAAATTGTTACCGATTTAGTTGAAGCTGAAGGAAAACTACCTACAACCTATCGCCGCACTACTATATTTGACAAAGGGCGTGTTACCAAATATGGTGCCAGTGCTATTTTAGCCGATGTGTATTTATGGATGGATAAATACACCGAGGCTGCTGCTGAATGCGATAAAATTATCAACTCCGGTGCATTTCAACTCGTTTCTGGCAACCAGTTTTTCAACAGCCTTTTTCTGGAAGGTGCTTCAGAGGAAACTATTTTCGAATTGCAATATGATGAGCAAATTTTAAACCCTTTTTATGATATTCACTATCCGTCAAGAAAAAGATGGGGAGCTGCACTACACCTCCCCGAATCCGTTTTCGGACTTGATTTAGTAAATGCAACCCCACAATTAGATTATCGAGGTCAAAATGCTGCATTCAGAGGCGGTGATTTCAGTATTTGGAAATATGTGGGTGCTGATGATGATGGCAGCAGTTTTAGGGCAGCTGATCAATCATTTGCCCCATGGATTTTTTACCGCTATGCCGATGCTTTATTAATGAAGGCAGAAGCTATTAACCAATTAAATCAACCATTAGAAGCCTCTCGTTTAGTAAAAGCAATCAGGGAAAGAGCCAGAGCCATTGAGCTCAACCCGATGGATAGTACCGACCAAACTGCAATGGCTACTTATATTTTAAACGAAAGACAAAGGGAGTTTGCTTTTGAGGGTAAGCGATGGTATGATTTGTTACGTAATGCTAAAAGGGATAACTACTCGCAGTTATTTCTGCTGAATAACTCGGCAGCTATAAGTTTAGCCCCCAGTTTACAGCAGTCTGCATTTAATAAATTAAAAGATCCCAACTGTCATTATATGCCTATTTATTATTACGAATTAAGCAGTAATCCTTTGTTGGTACAAAATCCTTTTTATAAATAAAATCGAAATCGGTACTTCTTTACAAATTAAATTATACCGGATTTTAAATTATACATCATGAAAACAAAAAGTCAATTTCGCATAGTACAAATAGGTAGTATTTTTGTCATTTCTGTTTTGTTGTTTCTAAGTTGTAAAAAAACACATTATGCTTTAAAAACAACCACTGATGTAAATATTACCACTTACATTAATGAGCGGCCAGACTCTTTTTCGCTTTTTAAAGAAATTTTGGATATAACAGGTACGGCTTCTTATTTGGATGCTTATGGTTCCTATACCTGTTTTCTTGTTACTAACGATGGTGTACAACATTGGATGGACTCTGTTGGGGTTTCTACAATTGCTGCTGCCGATGTAAATGTTTTGAAAAACCTTGTAAAATTTCACCTACTGGAGGATACGATTACCACAAATCAATTTACTGACGGTAAACTAAAAACGGCTACCATGTATGGGCAGTATTTAATTACGGGTGTGGGTTATGCAAATGGAATTTCTTCTTATACCGTGAACAGGCAGGCATCTATCGTGCAATCAAATGTCAGAGTGGGCAATGGTATTATTCAGGTTATAGATAATATGCTTACACCGGCGGCAAAAACTATTGCACAAGAATTAGAGGCCAAACCCGAGTTCTCAATTTTTGTACAGGCTATGAAGGAAACAGGCTATTATGATTTATTAAATACTGTTAATCCGGATACTACCAAAAGATGGATGACTGTGATTGCAGAAAGTAATCAGGCCTTGGCCGATAGTGGCTATTATTCTTATGCTGATTTAAAAGCAAAATATAGTCAAACCGGAAATCCTGCCAGTACCAGCGACAGCCTGCACATGTACATAGCCTATCACATTATGAACGGACTGTATTTTTTGGGTGATATCATCAATTACTCGGCTCAGCTTACCCTATTGCCAGACGAAGTAATTACAATAAAAGGCGAAAATCAGGAAGTAGTAATCAACGAATTGGAATTTGATGGTAATGTAGAGCCGGGTGTTATACTTATGCGCCCAACCAGCGATAATTCAGCTACTAACGGGGTTTGGCATAGTGCCAGTGCTCATACAATGGCTAAATACCGGGCTCCTCAGGCATTGTATTGGGATTGTGCTATGTTTCCTGAGCTAATGAACCAACCGGCATATTTTAGAAGGCAGTCTTACTATTTTGCAAGACCCACAGAGGCTGATAAACCTATTGCCAGTATTGACTGGGGATGGACGCAATTTGCAGCAGGCATAAATTACTTTTATGGAGGTACCGGTACTCCGGATATTTACAATGTGAACAGAGACCGTATTGCGCTGAATTTTGGAGGTCCTAACAGATCTACCTGGGCAGAGCTTCAAACACCTACCATTATTAAAGGCCGTTATAAAGTATGGGTATGTTATATAGCACAGGTAAATGTGAAAACAAATGTATTTGTAAACGGAATACCCATGACAAGAGGCGTTAATTTCAATGACTTTATGCCAGCTGGTACGCCTGAAGAAAGGGAGTCAATTGGTTGGAAAAATTATGTTACGGCCTCAAGTCCTTATCGCCATAATGGCCGTTTGGTGGGGATTGTGGATATAGCAACCACCGGTAGTCAAACAATTCGTTTTGAGAGTTATAGCGGTACCGGAAGTAATGCACTGCAATTAGATATGATCCATTTTATTCCGATTGATAACCCTCAGATTGTTCCGCGGTTCAATACTGATGGTTCAATGTCATGGGTGCCATAACACATTTAGCAAGCATTCACTATTTATGAAACTGAAAAAATAAGCAGATGTATCAAATAAAAAATATTTTTCTGATAATGGTTGTGGGCATTTTGTTGACAACGGGGTGTAATAAGTGGGATGACCATAATCGGATAACTGATAGCAACTTAAATATCAATTTGCTGGAGGCTATACAGTCCTCATCCAACCTCAGCACTTTTACCTCGCTACTGGTAAAATCCGGCTATGCAGATACTTTGGCCTCATCAAGAGTGTTTACGGTATATGCTCCCACTAATGATGCATTAAGCAGCATCGCGGCTGGTTTAGAAACAAATTTGGACAGCTTGAAAAAATTTGTGGCTAATCATATTGCGATTACTGCTTATTATACGCAGTCGGTAACAGGTACACAACGGATAAGAGTGCAGAGTGGTAAATATCATAATATTACTAACGCAGCCATTGATGATATCGCATACATAACTAAGGATATAGCAGCCCGTAATGGCGTGATACAGGTAATAGGAACTGCACTGCCGATACTCATGAATACATGGGAATTTGCGGTAAATGATTCCCGTATGCCTGAACTTCAAAAAGTGCTACTGGTGGATTCTATAGGAACGTTATTCCGTTCAAGGGTTTATAATTTGAACGATGAGTCTAAGAACTTTACCTTCTTTGCTTTGCAGGATGCTGCCTGGCAATCGGAAATTGACAGGTATAAACCATATACCAATGTATTAAACAATGCCGATAGCACTACAAAAGTAGCTGGTTGGGTGGTAGTAAAAGATTTGGTTGTTGATACCTTATACAAAACAGCTGCAGATATTCCGGATACGATTGTTTCTAAATCCGGTGTGAGGGTAGGCATTAATCAATCATCCATTGTATCAACTATTAAAACAAGTAATGGTATAGTGTATATTTTAAATAGTATAGAAGTGCCTTTTCGTAATAAATTTATGGATATAATTATTCAGGGAGAAAATTATAGCTCGGCCAGTGCCAACAGGTTATCCAATACTTCTATCAGAGATAAAACAGATTCTGCAACAGGTGGAATTTTCAGAGATGTGTTGGTTTACAATCATGGCGTAGCCCGATTCAATCTTCGTTATAGGCTTACCGAAATTCCTTCCATAAAATATCAGGCTTACTGGATGGCTTTAAATGACAATATCAATGGAATGACGGCACCTTTCAGCCAAAAGATAGGAGTTGATTCGTTTAATTCACCTACTCCCAATTATGAAGTAGTTCAATTAAATACTTATGCGGAACAATTTGCAGGTGAATTTACTTTAACCCAATACAAGCCAACTTTTAATCTTTATCTGGTAGCCGCAAATAGCACTTCGGCCAATGTAAATGCGCTTGTTTGTAATTATATCAGGCTGGTACCTGTTTTTGAATAGTTTAATAAAGAAACATACTTATGATGAATATAGGATTTAGATATATTTTGATAGCAGCAATTTCGGCATTGCTGGTCAATAATATGGCCAGTGCGCAAAAAACACAACCTGCAAACAATACCGCTGCGGCTACTTCGCAATCCCTTATTGTTAAAGGGCTTGTTAAAAATGCGAGTACCGGAATAGGAGTAAATGGAGCCAGACTTAGGGTTGATGGCTTTTCGGCAACCATAACCGATAGCTTAGGGCATTTTTCCCTAAAAATTCCCCAACCCACATCTACAATAATAGTAGAAGCCGATGGCTTCGATGTAAATTTGGTGTCGGTAAAGTATCAAACCAATATCGAAATTGTTTTGCGATCAAAATCGGTGCAGTCTTTTAGCGATGTGTTGATAACACCAATCGGGAGCCAGTATAAAAAGCTGATAACAGCTTCGGCAGATAAGCTATCTCCCAACGGTTGGCATCATCCAACAGAAACAGTTGATGCTTGGTTGCAAGGCCGTGTGGCAGGGCTTAATACAATTCGCCGTTCAGGAATGCAGGGGGTAGGAGCCAATCTATTTTTAAATGGTATTAATTCAATTTACGCTACCAATAAGCCGCTTATTATAATAGACGGAATGCCTTTTGATGCCAATGATTATGGAGAAAGTATTGTTGCTAACAACTATACCAATCCGTTAAGTTTAGTTGATATAAAAGACATTGACAATATTACCGTTATAAAAGATGCAGCAAGCATTTATGGGGCAAAAGGTGCCAATGGAGCCATCATTATTACTACCGTTAGTGCACTGGGCCGGCAAGAAACACAAATTGATGCAGGTATTTATGCCGGCGTAAATCTGGCTCCCAAAAATTTGCCGATTTTAAATGCAGCAGATTTTAGAACATATTTAAGTAGAATGCTATCCAGCCGAGGGTGGAGTGTTAATCAGATTGCTTCACAGCCCTATATGATGGATGACCCACTACGAAATGATTATTATACATATCATAACAATACCGATTGGCAAAAGAAAGTAATGAATAATAGTTTGAGCCAAAATGCATACCTGCGTATTACCGGTGGCGATAATATTGCTACCTACGGGCTTACTGTAGGCTACATGAAAAATAACGGTATTATAAAAAATACGGATTGGGAGCGATACAATACCCGTTTTAATGCCGAGTTTAATTTTACGGAGAGGCTTACTGGTACGGCCAATCTCTCTTTTTCTTTCTCAAATCAAAATTTAAAAGATCAGGGCATTGCCGATAAAACAGCACCGCTATTTAACGGATTGGTAAAAGCTCCCTTTTTAACTGATCATATAGTGTCTGAAAACGGTACGCAGTCGCCTAATCTGGATGGTGTAGATATACTGGGCGTCGGAAATCCTTCAACAATTATTGAAAAAATTGAAGAATTTAATAAGACGTATCGTTTTTTCGGAACCTTTAAATTTAAATACGATATATCTAAATACTTAGCCGCCAGTACTACTATAGGCATACAATTTGATAAAGTACGCGAAACTTATTTTGTTCCCAGCTTGGGTGTAGTACAGGATACAATGTGGAATGCAATTGCCAGTAATCGATTGGGATCACAGGTAAAACAGTTGTTCTCTTTGTTTAATGATACAAAGCTGGATTACAACCGTACTTTTGGATACGTTCATTCTCTAAATGCCAGCCTTGGTGTGCGTTATCAAAACAATAGAGCTAATCAGGTAAGCGTAACCAGTGCCGGTTCTGCTACAGACGATTTAGTTAGCGTACAGAACGGCCTGGCATCATTACGCCAGGTTGGAGGCGATATGGGAGAGTGGAATTGGTTAAATACTTACTTGGGAGCCAATTATGGATATAGGGATAAATTATTTCTTAGCCTTAATATGGCATTAGATGGTTCATCTCGTTTTGGAGTAAAAGCTGCTAACGGACTTACTATTGCAGGCCATAAATTTCCATTGTTCCCATCACTGGCGGCAGCTTGGTTGTTGTCTTCAGAAAAATTCATGTCTAACACTTCTCTTAATCTGTTAAAGCTAAGGGCTTCTTACAGTATTTCTGGTAATGATGATATTGGCAACTATACTTCCCGATATATTTATACGGGGCAAAATTTTTTGGGAGCAATCGGTTCGGTTCGCAAATGGATTTCCAATCCTGCACTACAGTGGGAAACGGTTAGTAAATTAAATGGGGGGGTAGATTTGGCTTTTTGGAAAGAAAGAGTAACATTTAGTTTAGATGTATTTAGTAACCGCACTACCAATATGCTGGTATATATGCCATTGTCAACAGTTACAGGGTTTACATCCACATTAACAAATGATGGTGAAATGAAAAATACTGGTATTGAAGCTACCGTAAATGCACGCATCATAGATAAAACAAAGCTTAAATGGGATGCCGGGTTTAATATTGCCAAATACAAAAATGAAATTGTAGCTGTACCCAATAACAGGTTTTACACCCAGTACGCAGGTGCTACCATATTAACGGCTGTAGGCCAGCCTGCAAACCTGTTCTATGGTTATAAAACCAACGGTGTTTATTCCACAAATGCCGAAGCCGCCGCCGAAGGTCTTACAAAAGTCAATGCCGATGGTTCCACATCCGCTTTTACGGGTGGAGACATACGTTTTGTGGATATAAAAGGCGACAATATAATTAACGAAAATGATCAGACTGTAATTGGTAATCCTAACCCCGATTTTTTTGGAGGATTTAACAACAGGTTAATTTGGAAAGATTTTGAACTGAATGCCTTATTTACTTTTTCTGTAGGTAACGATGTATATAACTACCTACGTTACAGGCTCGAGTCGCAAAGCAGCGTGGACAATCAATTGCAAAGTGTAATGAATAGCTGGCAGGTGGATGGGCAACAAACCAATATGCCCAAAGCCAGTTGGGACGACCCTATGGGGAATAATCGCTTTAGTGATCGTTGGATAGAAGATGGTTCTTATCTACGCCTGCGTTCCTTAAATCTTACCTATAATATTCCAATGAAACCCAATGCGCCGTTTAAGAGTATTGCAGTAATGGCAACCGGTAATAATTTATTTACGGTATCAAAATATCTGGGCTATGATCCTGAGTTTAGTGCATCGCCCAGCCCATTGGCGCAAGGTATTGATACAGGGTTAGACCCTTTATTTAAAAGTGTAATATTAGGTGTACGGTTAGGTTTGTAAAATTTAGAATGTTATTTCGAGCGATGCAAAAGCATAGCGAGAAATCTTCATATTTAAAAGATTTTTTACAAGTGCTCAATACAATACAGGTATTTATATAATTGATAATATTTTCCCGATTGGTTTAAAAAAGGAAAATTGAAAATATAAAATGATGGAAATGAATAAATTATTTATAAAAGCAACATTGCTAAGCGCAGTAGCCATAATAATGTTGACCGGCTGTAAAAAAATGTTTGATAAACTGCCCACCAACGAGTTGGACAATACTCAGGCTTATGAAAACGTATATGATGCCGATGCAGCGGTAATGGGTGTTTACGGAAAATTTATGGGCTTAGCAGAGCAATACATTGTACTCAACGAGTTAAGAGCCGATTTGCTGGATTATACGCAAAACGCTGATAAATGGTTACGTCAGATTAGCAGCCATACCGTTGCAGAAGATAATCCATACGCCAATCCACGTCCTTTTTATGAAGTGATTATTAATTGCAACGATGTGTTGTTTAACCTCAATAAAATGTACACCGATAAAAAAATAAGTGAGGCCGATTATACACAGCGTTATGCGGATATTGCCTGCATGCGTAGTTTTTTATACCTGCAATTAGGTATTCATTATGGCGATCAGGTGCGTTATGTTACCAGTCCCTTAGCCACCATTGATGATGTAAAAAACACTAATAATTTTCCGCAATTAACCTTTGATGCTCTATTAGATTCTTTAATTGCATTTACGGAGCCTCTTCCCTATAAAGATGTTTATTCTTCGGCCTCTACCTTAAATATCACTTTGGACGGATATCCCACTTCTAAATTTTTTATCAATAAAAATATATTGTTGGGCGATTTGTATTTATGGAAAAATAATTATAACCGGGCTGCCACTTATTACAGAGTTACCATGGAAGAAGAAACGGTTGGTACAAAAGGTGAAGATTACTATTCTCGGAATAAAATGGGCTGGTATGGACTTGCAGATGCGCCGATTACAGATAACAGGGTGGCATTTATTTCAAGATCCAGAGCGGGTGATATGAGTAACTTGCTTTATGACCAAGGTTGGCGTACTATGTTTGAGGCAGGTTATACTGCTAATAATTTTAGGCGAGAGTGGGTATGGGTGTTGCCTTTCGATAATAAGTTTGCCCCAGCTAATCCTTTTATTAAATTATTTTCTCCCGTCGGAGGTGATTATCTGTTAAAGCCTTCACAGCAGGTAATGGACTATTGGGCTGCCCAGCAAATGAGCAGCAATGCTATTCCTTCTACCGGGTCACCTTATGATCCGCGCGGACTGTTCAGTGTTGCTACTGTTAATGGGCAAAGAACCGCTATGAAATTCATTTCAAAATATTTGAATTGGGATAGCAAATCGCCCACGGATATCCTTGTAAAAAATGGGGATTGGTATTTGTTTAGGCAAACCCAATTGGTAATGCGTTTTGCGGAAGCTGCTAACAGAGATGGCCGGCACAGACTGGCATACGCCTTTATAAGCGGTGGTATTGGCAATAATTTTGACAGTTCGGGTGCTTCAAATAAAACCAACTGGCAAAATACCTTGGCCTATCCGGCTCCTTATAATTTTGATGCAAGAAATGGGGATATTCCCAGATTTAGAGCAGATTGGTATCGGCAACAAGGCGTTAGAAGCCGGGCTTACCTAACTCCTTTGGTAATAACCGCAACAAACAACAATGACAGCACATTACAGGTAGAAGATGGCTTATTACAGGAAACCGCTTTGGAAAATGCTTTTGAAGGCACACGCTGGTCAGATTTGTTGCGCATAGCGCGCCGCAGAAACGACCCTTCTATTTTAGCCGATAAAGTCTATCAAAAATTATTAAAAGATGGCGACCCAAATGCCGGAACAGCTTACTCAAAATTAATGAGCGGGGATTGGTATCTGCCGTTTAAGTTGTAGTTGAGAGATGAGCTATAAGTGATGAGTGATGAGTTTGCATGTCGCTGGAGCTAAGTTTATGAACATAAATTAATTAGCTATATTGATTCCCTTTGATGAGGCATATCTAAGAAAAAAGCATTCTTTAACCTGAAATAAGAATTCTTGTCATTTCGGATGTGCTGGCCAACGGGAGGCGAAGAGAAATCTTCTTTTTCCAACTTAAAAAACATTTTGAAGCTTTTAGTGGTCGTATTCGTTAAGCACATTAAAACATTATCTTCTCGACCATAATTACATTAGCTACGCTTCGCAATATTTATTTAAAATAGACTCATGAAATATGGTATCATACTATTATCGCTTTTTGTTTTTGGATTAAGCATTAACCTCTCTGCTCAGGAAAAGTTCCCCGACGGAACGCCCATTCCTGACTGGTTTCGGCAAATAATACCTACCGATGTTACTAAGCTGGGTAAACAATATGTTATTACTAATTTTGGCGTAAGCCATAATGACAGTAATAAAGTCCAAACCGAAAAAATACAAGCGGTCATAGACAAAGCCGCTGCATCCGGTGGCGGTGTCATCATTATCCCTAAAGGTGTTTTCTTAAGCGGCAATCTTTTTTTTAAGCCCGGCACACATTTACATTTACAGGAAGGCGCTACTATTAAAGCCAGCGATGATATTAGTAACTTTAAAGTTGTTACTACCCGTATTGAAGGAGAAACCTGCCAATATTTTCCGGCTTTAATTAATGCTGACAGCGTAGATGGTTTTACCATTTCGGGTAAGGGCACTTTAAACGGCAATGGATTGCGCTATTGGAAAGCTTTTTGGCTGCGCCGTAGCTGGAACCCGCAATGTACTAACAAGGATGAAATGCGCCCCCGGCTGTTATATGTATCCAATAGTAAAAATGTACAGATATCTGGCATTCGGTTAATTAACTCACCATTCTGGACCTCGCATTACTATAAATGTGAAAATCTTAAACTTCTAAACCTGTACATTTATGCACCGGCAGCTCCGGTTAAAGCCCCCAGTTCTGATGCAATAGACTTAGATGTTTGTAAGAACGTGTTGGTGAAAAACTGCTACATGTCAGTAAATGATGATGCAGTAGCTTTAAAAGGCGGTAAAGGCCCACAGGCCGATAAAGATGAGAATAACGGGGGTAACTACAATATTATTATAGAGGACAATGTTTACGGCTTTTGCCACAGTGCACTCACCTGCGGAAGCGAGTCCATACATAACAGAAATATTATTTTGCGAAGGACCAAAGTAAAAGATGTACATCGTCTGCTATGGTTAAAAATGCGGCCAGATACACCGCAACATTACGAGTATATTACGGTGGAAGATATTACGGGTACTGCAGATAATATGTTAGTCATTAACCCGTGGACACAATTCTTCAATTTAAAAGGAGAGTCGGGTATTAAACCGTCAAAGGCCAACAATATCGCTTTAAAAAACATAAATCTCCAATGCGATATTGTATTTAATGTTAAGCAATCCGATCAATATACGTTATCTGATTTTAGTTTTGAAAATCTAAAAATACAAGCTGCAAAAAAGCCCGAGATTAACAAAGAATATATTGATGGATTTACTTTAAAGAATGTGGTCATCAACCAGAAAAAACTTTAACCGACTATTTTTCGTTCGGTTTATTGATATTCTCTTTTGTTTTTATTAAACGTTATTTTAAAATATTTCCAATGCGGGTTTTAATTACTTTTATTTTTCTTTTTGTAGTATCAGTAGGTTCTTCGCAGAAAAACATCCCCCAACGCCAATACAATTTCAACAGCGATTGGTTGTATAAATTAGGCGATACACCCGAAGCCAAAGAAACAAGCTATAACGATGATGGCTGGAAAAAAGTAACCCTACCCGCTGCCTGGAACGAGGACGAAGCCTTTAAAAAAGATATCGTAGATCTGTCAACCGGAATTGTTTGGTACCGTAAGCATTTTAAATTACCGGCATCAGCCAATGGCAAAAAAATTTTTATAGAATTTGAAGGCATCCGTCAGGCGGGCGATTTTTATGTAAATGGCAAGCCTGTTGGTTTTCACGAAAACGGCGTAACGGCTTTTGGTTTTGATATTACCGATTTTGTAAACTATGATGGATCTGAAAACATAATAGCTGCCCGTATCGACAATTCATGGGATTACCGCGAACGTGCCACTAATAGTAAGTTTCAGTGGGAAGACAGAAATTTTAACGCCAATTACGGCGGCATTATCCGCAATGTGTTTTTGCATATTACACCAAAGCTCTATCAAACATTGCCCTTATATTCCAATCTGAAAACAACGGGCGTTTATATTTATGTTGGTGATTTTAATATCAAAAATAAGTCTGCCACAATTCATGCATCTTCCCAAATAAAAAATGAAACCGGCCAATCGCAAACGGTCTCCTATAAAGTTGAGTTATTTGATATTAATAACAAATTAGTTAAAACATTTAATGGCGAAACCCTTTCCCTCCAGCCTGGCAACACAAAAAATATTGCAGCCGCTTCAAAAGTTGGAGGCTTAAATTTCTGGAGTTGGGGTTATGGTTATTTATATACAGTAAAAACATCTTTGATTGTAAACAACAAAACGGTTGATGCCGTAACTACCAAAACAGGTTTCCGCAAAACAGAATTTAAGCATGGCATGATTTTCCTGAACGACCGGGTAATGATGGTGCATGGTTATGCGCAGCGTACTTCTAACGAATGGCCTGCTGTTGGTACTTCTATTCCTGTTTGGATGAGCGATTACAGCAATGGTTTGATGGTAGAAAGTGGTGGTAATTTGGTACGTTGGATGCACATTACACCTTCTAAGCAGGATATTGAAAGCTGCGACAGGGTTGGGCTGATGCAGGCCATGCCTGCGGGCGATGCGGAAAAAGATGTGGAAGGCGAACGCTGGAACCAAAGGGTGGCGGTAATGCGTGATGCTATCATTTATAATAAAAATAACCCCAGTATAATTTTTTATGAATGTGGTAATGAAAGCATCAGCGAAGCGCACATGAAGGTAATGAAAGCCATCCGTAATGAATATGACCCGCATGGTGGCCGTGCCATTGGTAGCCGCGAAATGTTGGATAGTAAAGAGGCAGAATACGGTGGTGAAATGTTATACACCAATAAGAGTGGCCATATACCCATGTGGGCAATGGAATACAGCAGAGATGAGGGTTCAAGAAAATATTGGGATGAATGGACACCTCCTTATCATAAAGATGGTGATGGCCCTTTGCACAGAGGACAAAGTGCAGCATCCTATAATCGAAATATGGAAAGCCATGCATTGGAAAATGTAAAACGCTGGTATGAGTTTTGGAAAGAAAGGCCCGGTACAGGTAAGCGGGTAAGTGCTGGCGGAGTGAATATTGTTTGGAGTGAAACCAATACCCATCATCGCGGCGAAGAAAATTTTCGTCGCAGTGGTGAGGTAGATGCTTTGCGTATTAAAAAGCAAAACTATTATCCGCATTGGGTAATGTGGGATGGTTGGGTTGTGCCGGAATCTTATCGTATTCATGTCATCGGTCATTGGAATTATAAACCCGGCGTTACAAAAAATATGTATGTTATTTCATCAGCTGAAAAAGTAGAATTGATATTAAATGGAAAGTCTTTAGGCTTCGGTGAAAAAAGCGATGGTTTTATTTTTACCTTTAAAAATATTGCATGGCAGCCCGGAGTACTTACTGCCATTGGGTTTGATGCTAAGGGTAAAAAAGTTTGCGAAACAAGTTTGGTTACGGTAGGCAAACCCGTGGCACTGCGTTTAACAGAAATAAAACGCCCTACATCATTTTCAGCTGACGGACAAGATATGGCTTTAATTGAAGTAGAAGTGGTGGATGCAAAAGGCAATCGTTGCCCCACAGCTTTAAATATGGTAAATTACAAATTGGAAGGTACCGGCGAATGGCGTGGTGGTATGGCAATGGGGCCGGATAATTATATTCTGGCCAAAAGTTTTCCGGTAGAAGGGGGTGTCAACCGTTTTATGGTACGCGCTACTACAGAAGCAGGTACTATAAAAATCACAGCTACGAGTGATGGATTAAAACAGGCATCCATTCAACTTACAACAAAACCTGTAAAAACTGTTAATGGTTTATCTGATGACTTGCCCGGAGCAAATCTGCCTTCTCAATTAACCAGAGGGTCAACACCTTTAACACCTTCTTATAAAGATTTTCGCAAGTCTTTGACGATTATAGGAGCAACTGCCGGAGCCAATGCCGATAGTGCTTTTGCCAGTTTTGATGATAATGAATTATCAGATTGGGTGAACAACGGCAAACTCAATACAGCTTGGATTGAATATGAATTAGATAAGCCTTCAAGCATAGATGCCATCAGTTTCAAGTTGAATAATTTTCGTTCTAAATCATATCCGCTCATCATTTATGTAGATGGTAAAGAAATTTTCAAAGGCAATACAGAACCCACGCTGGGTTATTACACCATCAACCTGAAACCATCGGTTGGTAAAAAAGTGAAAATACAATTGGCTGGCACTTCTTTTGTTTCCAAGGAAAACAACGAGGTAGAAGTGGGCGGTAAAAAATTGGATGATGGCGTTACGAGAGATGATGCCAAAGCAAAAGGGACACTCAGCATGATTGAAGTGGATATTTATAGTTTGGTGAAATAACACTTTTAAACAAGTTTAATAAGAAATATAACTTTTATGATACAATCAAGAAATATCGTTGTAGCCTTGTGTTTGCTTCTCTTTGCAACAGACCTTTTCGCACAATCCAACAATCTTTCGTGTAGCGAATCTGTTACTCCTAGTTCTTTTCCCTTGGTAAATAATAAAACGACGGCATCATTCTGTTATGATTTGGAAGATGCCAAAGTTGTATCTATTGCAGCACACGCTTTTGCTAATGATGTTCAGTTAGTATCCGGTAAAAGAATGCAAGTGCTGAATGATGCTCCGGCACAGGGTTTTAGTATTATTGCAGGAACCATCGGTCAATCAAAATATATTGATGATTTGATCGAAAAAAAACTCATTGATGTAGCTGCCATTAATAATAAATGGGAATGTTTCTCTATACAAACAGTAACTGCTTCAAAAATTAAAGAAGCTAAATCCCCCCTTTCGGGGGTTGGGGGGCTTCTCATTATTGCTGGTAGTGATAGAAGAGGCACTGCTTATGGCATCTTTCATTTGTCTCGCCTCTTGGGCGTATCGCCCTGGGTGTGGTGGGCAGATGTAATGCCTGCCCCTAAGAAAGCTATTTATATTTCGGGTTCATATACTTCTAAAGAACCTTCGGTAAAATACCGTGGTATTTTTATTAACGATGAGGATTGGGGGCTTAATCCCTGGGCTGCCAACAAAATGGATACAGATATTAAAGACATCGGCCCCAGAACTTATGAAAAAGTTTTTGAGTTGTTGCTGCGTTTGCGTGCCAACTACATGTGGCCTGCTATGCACGATTGCACCAAGGCATTTTATTACTATAAAGAAAGCCCCAAATTGGCCAATGATTATGCCATTGCTATTGGGGGCAGCCATTGCGAACCCATGCTGCGCAATAATGTAAGTGAATGGGAGCATTTATATGAAGAAGAATATCATCGCAAACCCGGTGAATGGCGCTATGATGTGAATCAAAATGAAATTTTTAATTATTGGAATGACCGTATTAAGGAAGCCGTGAATTATGAATCGGTCATTACAGTAGGTATGCGTGGCGTGCATGATGGCAGTATGCCCGGCCCCAAAGACCCGGATGAAAAGCTGAAACTATTAGAAAAAGTTATTGCCGATCAACGGCAAATTTTGCAAAACAATTTCAAGCAACCCGCCGAAAAATTGCCGCAAGTGTTTATTCCCTATAAAGAAGTATTAAGTTTATACCGGCGTGGTATGAACTTGCCTGATGATATTACCATCATTTGGCCTGATGAAAACTTTGGTTATATCCGACAATTGTCCACTCCCGAAGAGCAAAAGCGAAGGGGCCGTTCCGGTATTTATTATCATCTTTCTTATCTTGGTGGCCCGCATGATCATACATGGCTTTCTTCCATTTCGCCAACTTTAATTTCTTATGAAATGACTAAAGCCTACCAATTTGGTGCCGATCGTTTATGGGTGGTGAATGTAGGCGACATCAAGCCTGCTGAATTAGAATTACAGTTTTTTTTAGATATGGCTTGGGATATTAACCAATGGGTACCGGAAAAATCAGCAGAATATACACGTTACTGGGCTGAACAAAATTTTGGAAAACAATTAGCACCACAAATTGCTGCCATTAAAAATGAATATTACCGATTGGCGCAGGAAGCAAAGCCTGAGTTTATGCGTATGTTGAAATTTGAACCGGCAGCAAGGGCCAAACGTTTAGCTGATTATACAAAATTGATAGTTGAAATAGAATCTGTAAAGAATAAAATTCCCGGAAATTCAAAAGATGCTTTTTTTGAATTGATTGAATATCCGGCCAAGGGGGCTGCTCTGCTCAACCAGAAAATCATTTATGCACAAATGAGTTTTGAGTTCCCCGGACAAGCCAAATTTTATTCTCGAAAATCTGAAGCCGCATTTGAAGAAATTAAAAGATTAACCTCATATTACAATACGGGTATAAAATATGGAAAGTGGAATGGTATCATCAGTTATAAACCAAGAAATCTGGCGGTGTTTGGTATGCCTGATGTAGCTGTGCCAGAAAGAATAATAACTAAAGAAAAAGCGGATACTGGCTATGATCGGAGGTACTTAGACAGAACCATCGATTCTTTTGGTGTGGTTACAGAGCCCTTACCTCTTTTGAGTTTGCCTGCAACATCTTATAAAGCCAAAGCAGAAATTACTGACGAAAAAATTGTCTCGTTAAATGAATTGGGTGCTGGTGGCAACAGCATTTCAAGGTATCCGTTTACTGGAGCTTCTTTTACTAAGGACGATTATACAAAAGCCCCTTATGTGGAGTATGCGTTTTCTTTAAAACCAGGTGATTACTGGTTATATATTAAATGCCTGCCTACCCATGCCATACATAAAGGAAGAAATCTAACAATGGCTATATCAATAAATGGAAGCACCGTTCAATTTGAAAACATTAATAACCCAAAGGAAAATTTACAATGGAAAACGGATATACTCAGAGGCTATTCAAAAGCTACGCTACCTTTTTCATTTGATAAAAACGGCCCAATAACTATAAGAATTTATTTAATGGATACCGGTTTGGCTATAAATAAAATTGAAATAGCACATAATAAAAAATAATTATGGCAAAAAAAATAGCCTTACAAATAGTTTGCTGCTTTCTGATTAGCGTAGCATTGTGTTCTCAAAATACAAATGTTTTTTCTGTGGCTAAATATAAAGATGATAAAATAGCTGCTATTAGTTACACTTTTGACGATGGCTTAAAAGAGCATTATACGCTGGTATTCCCAAAACTGAAAGCAATCGGTTTTAAAGCTACGTTTTGGATTAACGGCAGTAGAATCAATAAGGACGGACATACCATTGTTGACACGGCTCGAATGATATGGAGCGAGTTAAAGGAAATGTCGGATGAAGGGCAGGAAATATCCAACCACGGTTGGGCGCATAAAAATTTTGGCCGTTTCCCACTTGATGAAATCAAAGAAGATATTACAAAAAACGATAGCGCCATTTTTGCAAATACAGGTATTATGCCAATCACTTTTTGTTATCCCAATAATACCAAAACAAAAGAAGGAGTAGCCTTTGCTTCCCTAAACCGTGTGGGCACTCGTTTAGAACAGCGTTCGGTTGGAGGAAAATCAACGAATGAAAATTTAGAAAAATGGGTGGATGATTTGATCGCTAAAAGGAAATGGGGTATTACGATGACGCACGGCATTACATACGGATACGATCACTTTTCTAATCAAAATATATTATGGCAGCATCTTGATAAAATAAAAGCGCTGGAAGATAAAATTTGGGTAGGCACGTTTAAAGAAGTGGTTTCTTATGCAAAGGAAAGAGATAGTTTGCAATTTAATGTATCGAATACAAAAAATGGTTTTACAATTGTACCGCAACTGCCATTAGACAAAAAATTATTTACTGAAACCCTGACTGGTATTATCTATCAATCGAACATAAAGAAGATTAAAATAAAACAAGGCGGAAAGAAATTGAAACACCGCTATTCAAACAATAAAATTTTGTTTGATTTTAACCCATTTGGAGGAATGATAAAAGTAGCACTTAAATAGGATGATATTGAAAAATGCGATATTCACGATAACATGCTTGATTGTTTCATTGGTTACAGCAGCACAGATTGTTGACTCTAATTTTCATTTGTACCTACTCATCGGCCAATCCAATATGGCTGGGCGTGGTCAAATTGATTCGAAAAGTAAAATCATCAACCCGCAGATTTTGATGTTAGACTCCAATAATAACTGGATACCAGCTACCGATCCTGTTCATTTTGATAAACCAAAAATGGCTGGTGTAGGGCCTGCAATTTCCTTTGCTGAAGCAATGTTAAAAAGCAGTCCTAAAGGAACAAAAATCGGCCTAATCCCTTGTGCATGGGGCGGTTCGCCCATAAAAGTATGGCAACCGGGAGCAAAATATTTTAATGCCCATCCTTATGATAATGCTTTGCTACGTACAAAACTGGCCATGCAAACAGGTGTTTTGAAAGGTGTGTTATGGCATCAGGGAGAGTCCGACAATGATTCCCTTAAAGCAGCAAAGTATTTACCCCAACTCATTACATTCATTGCCAACCTACGTAAAGATTTCAATCAGCCCTTGCTTCCTTTTATAGCCGGGGAGATTGGTTATTTCAATAAAAACATTGTTATTATTAATGATTATATCCATCAATTACCACAAAAAGTAAAAAATACAGCAGTAGTATCTGCCGAAGGCCTTGAACATAAAGGCGACCGTTTGCACTTTGATACGCCATCTGCCAGAAAATTAGGAAAACGATATGCAATAGCAATGTTGAAACTGCAAAAAAGGTAACGCTTAACAGGTCAAAATAAGGTGAAAGAAAAAAAACATTCATATAATATTATATTATTCTGCATAACATCGATGTTATATGTAGTTCAATTGCTACATGCCCAGCAAGCTCCAGAAACTTTCAAAAATCCTATTTTACCCGGTTCACATCCCGATCCTTCAATATGCAGAGTGAATGAAGATTATTATTTAGTAAACTCTTCCTTTACTTGGTATCCGGGACTGCCTGTTTACCATAGCAAGGATTTAGTAAATTGGGAATTGATTGGGCATGCTATTGATCGAACAAATATGGTAAGTTTTAAGGGATTGACTGATAACATGGTATTTGGGTACCAACGATTCGCTATCATAATGGATTGTTTTACATCATCACAACTGTATGGAAAGGCGGTACACCTATTTTTAATCTGGGTGAAGGGAAAGTGTTAATGGAGCAGAAAAGACCTGCTCTGCCCTGGTCGCCTATTCAGCACTGGCAAACAGGAGTTGAGTTTAGTAATGATTCATTAGGGTTTATTTGGTATAGTGTGCGAATACCGGAAAATAAATTTTATCAGCTAACAAAAGGGAGATAGAATTATGGCTGCAACCCACAGTTATTGATAGTTTAGATAACGTTTCCATGGTGCTACAAAAAGTAAAAGACCCGAAATTTTTAGTTAAAACTAAAATGACTTTTTTAACGAATAAACAAAATGAACAGGCGGGCATTGTATTATACCGTACAGCAAAAGGGTATTATAGTATTATGAAAGACAAAGAAAGTTTAATTCTAACAAAGGTTCATATGGGGCTAAAGCATGTAGTGGCAACGGTGCCTTATAAAAAAAGAATAGTTTATTTGTCTGTTTTGGTAAATAATCTCGCAATTGATTTTAGTTATGGTAGTTCTGAAAATGATATGAAAAAAATTGGCACAATACAACATATTGATGCTATAGCAGACAATCAGTTTAATAAGTTTAATGGAACTGGGATAGGGGTATATGCAACAAGTATGGGAATTATTTCAAAAAATAAAGTAATTTTTGATTGGTTTAAATATACAACGATTATTGATTAATACTAATTACTAAAATAAATGATAAACTCTAAAATTATTTTGTATATGAAAAATATTATTGTGATAGCTTTCTTACTACTTATAAGTTTAAATATATCACTGGCTCAAAATATGTCCACAGATATTCGTACCAACCAACTCTTTAATTTCGGTTGGAAATTTCATTTGGGTGATGTAGCTGATGCGCAGGCAGTAAATTATAATGATGCAGATTGGCAGTCGCTCAATCTGCCACATGATTTTCAAATCAATCAACCCTGGGTACAGTCGGCTGGTGGTGCAAGAGGCTTTAAAGAAATGGGGCAGGGATGGTATCGTAAAAACTTTAAAGCTGATCCGGCTTGGAAGGGCAAAAAAATACTATTGGATTTTGAAGGTATCATGGTTTATGGCGATGTGTGGTTGAACGGCGAAAAAATTGGCGGTACCGATTATGGATATCTGGGTTTTGATGCCGACATCAGCAAACTATTAAAATACGATACTGAAAATGTAGTGGCTGTTCGTGCATCAACGGGTAGTAAAGGCGGCTCGCGCTGGTACACGGGTGGGGGCTTGTTTAGAGATGTACATCTAATAGTAAAAAACGAAGTGTCAGTAGCACGGCATGGAGTTTACGTAACCACGCCTGACATCACGAGTCAAAATGCAAAAGTAGCGGTGCAAGTAGCAGTAGAAGGAATTAGGAATAAAACCAATAGCTTTGAAATTAATGCCGCTATTCTTTCGCCAGATGGCAAACAAATTGGCAACACCAAAATTGCGGCACCACAGAGAAATAAATTACAAACTGTTGAGGTGCCGCTACCTGCAATTAATGTTTCCAATCCGCAATTATGGTCTTGCGAAACACCCAGTCTTTATACAGCTGTGGTTACATTAGTGTTAGACGGGAAAACCGTTGATCGTGTAGAGCAAAAATTTGGCATTCGCAGCATTGAGTTTGATAAAGCGTTTGGATTTAAACTGAACGGCAAAAAAGTTTTCTTGAAAGGTATTGCCAATCACCATGATTTGGGTGCGGTAGGTGCTGCGGCTTTTGAAACTTCTATAGCTCGTCAGATGGATGTGTTAAAACAATTTGGTTTTAACCATATCCGTACATCGCATAATCCATACTCCGAAGCCTTTTTACGCCTTGCCGATGAAAAAGGAATTTTAGTAGTGGATGAGTTGTACGATAAATGGAGCAATAAAGATTATTGGGCTGGCCGTAAATCCTGGACAGAACTCTGGCCCGAAAATATGACCGAATGGATTAAACGCGACCGCAACCACCCCTCCGTTATAATGTGGTCGTTTGGAAACGAATTGCAGATGAGGGAAGACCTTGCCGGCTATCCCACAGGCGATTGGGGCGTTACTACTTATCGTATGATGAAAGTTTTAGCGAATCGTTACGACCCTACACGCAAAACAACCGTAGCGATGTTTCCGGCGCGTGCCGGTGGTGTTGGTAAAACCGACCCGGATTTTAATATCAATATTGTTCCACCTGAATTAGCAACCGTTACCGATGTGTCCAGTTTCAATTATCGCTGGTATAATTATAAAGATTATTTAAAACATGCACCGGATATGAATATCTATCAAAGCGAGGCTACTACCAACGAATTGCTGCAACCTTTTTTTGGAATGAATCGTAATAAGATGATTGGCCTGGCTTATTGGGGTGCCATCGCTTACTGGGGCGAATCAAATGGCTGGCCTAAAAAGGGATGGGCTTATTCTTTTTTTGATCATTCGCTGGAACCCTTGCCACAAGCTTATTTGCTTAAAACCGTTTATAGCGATGAACCGCAGGTGCATATCGCTATAATGGACAGTGAAAAAGAAAATATAGAGTGGAATGATATTACTGTAGGCCACCTGCCGCTTTCTTCACATTGGAACAGAAAGGAGGGCAGTAAACAAAACCTGTTCACTTTTACCAACGCTGAAGAAGTGGAGTTGCTCATTAATGGCCAATCAATTGGCAAACAAAAAAACAATATCGATAGCATCAATCAACGCAATATGATTTATTGGCAAGGCCTGCCATACAGCGCAGGAAAAATTGTTGCTATTGCAAGAACTAATGGAAAAGAAGTAGCCCGCCATCAATTAGAAACAACCGGAAAGGCGGTTGCTTTAAAAATAGAAACGGAAAATAATAATTGGCGAGCAAATGGGATGGATCTGCAATACATAAAAGTGTATGCGGTGGATAGTAAAGGAAGGCATGTGTTTACGGCAGCACCAGCCGATGTAGTATTTGAAGTAAGTGGTGCCGCAAAGCTTCTGGCGGTAGATAACGGCGATCATTTTAGCGATGCCTTGTTTAATAGTAATAGCAGAAAACTGTACAATGGTTTTGCAATGGCGATTGTGCGGTCTGGACAAACACCGGGAAAGGTTACGGTTAAAGTAACGGCAAACGGATTAAAAACAGCAGAAAAAGTAATAACAGTAAAATAGTATTAAATGCAAGTTTTTAAAGTATTGCTAATTGGTTGCTGTTTTTGTGTAACAAAATCTATGCTGGCGCAGCCTCAGTATGTAAAAATTACAAAACCTGAATCTGCGAAAGGAAATGTGGTATTTAATATGGGAACGGCCACCAATCCAAAAGGAAGTTCTATCATTGTAACGCCACAGAGCTTATTATTTAATGGAAAGCCGGTTGTGCCTGTAATGGGAGAAATTCATTTTAGCAGAATTGCTGAAAATGAATGGGAAAAGGAATTGCTGAAAATGAAAGCTGGCGGCATTACAATTATTGCAACCTATGTATTCTGGATTCATCACGAAGAGATAGAAGCTAAATATAATTGGGATGGGCAACGTAATCTTACAAAATTTCTTGAAATATGCAAGCAATTGGATCTCCCCGTTGTATTAAGAATTGGCCCCTGGGCGCATGGTGAATGCCGTAATGGAGGTTTCCCTGAATGGCTGGTTACCAGTGGCGTTAAACTTAGAAATGACAATGTGGAATACTTAGCAATAGTTAAATCATGGTATCAACAAATCTTCAATCAAGCAAAATGCTTGCTTTGGAA
>JBKEEB010000027.1:0-30746 GCA_047975735.1 Niabella sp. | reverse complement strand
TTCGGATTGGCGTTCAGGTCTGCTAACACTGCGGCAAGTGTAGCATTTCCTGCCGGAGGGACTGCTGTATTACCTGAAACAAAAGAATCGACGGTGCTTTGAGAAACCTGAACTTTAGGTATGCGACGTGCACTTACAACTTCAAAATCAGCTCCAGGGCCAGTAGGGCTTCCTGTTGTGCGCCGCTGAATCATTTCCAGAAAATAATGAGTGAAATTTTGCAAACTTCTTAAATATGTGATATTAGGGCCAGTAGGCTGTCCTGGCGGGGCAGCAATTACAGTTGGAGCTATTCCACCGCCTAATCGGCGACCGACAATACCCTGATCTTCTAAAATATTACTTTCCTCTTCTACTCCTACAGCATGTGAAGCACCAAAATTTCCAAATCCAACACCGTGTGCATTAAAATTTTCCATCATTTCATGAAATGCTTTTGCAGTTCCTTGCCCGGGTAATGATGCATTAATATTGCGAATATCATCTATATCAATAGTTTGAATAGTACTTGCACCTTGAGGGAAGGCTCCAACAGCAACTCTTGGTTGATTGGTACCTATATGCAATTCTGCATGTTGTGTTCTATGATTAATAACACGTGTTATATCGGCTCTCGCATGGGATGAAGGAATAGGTCCAGGCAAATTGCCGCCAATTGTAACCCGTGGTGTTGCAAAAGACCAGTTCAACCTTAACCCAGATACCGTACCAACCAAGCTTAAATACTCATTCACCAACGCTTCTGACGAACCGCTTACAATTAATCGTCGTTGAATTTTTCGATTGACAGCTGTGCCATTTCCTCCTCCCTGTTGTAAAACATGGGTGAGTTCATGTGCCAACAAATGTTTCCCGTTTACATTATTCATATCATATTTACCAGAATTGAAATATATATCATTGCCATAAGTAAATGCCTGTGCCTGCAATTCCTGATTCATTTGCACTGCATGGCTATTCGTATGCAATTTCACTTGTGAGAAATCTGCATTAAACGAACGTTCCATTTCATTCTTAATAGTAGCAGGCAATGGATTGCCGCTGCTATTAGAAGAATTTAAACTATTATCAACAACCGGAGTAGTTGATGATATTTCATTAGATGGTGAATCAGCCAACCTTTGCACCACTTTATCTGCCATTGCATCTGCTTCCTTTTCCAGCGGATCATCGGGGGTACTGACCGATAATTTTGGTTGAACAACGGGTGAAAAAAACGACTTCTCTCCATACGTTGTTTCAGACATGGGTGTCCCCGCTTTTCTAAAAAAAACATGATTGCTTTTTTGTGCTGCAAAAATTTGGGAGGGTCTTACTGTTTTTTCGTTTGCTGTATGCATAATCAACTATAATTTATAAAACCACGATTTATTTTAACAATCTTTCTTTTATTTCTAAAAACACCAATTCCATTTCTACTTCCCGATGTATTGGAATTTCCTTCAATAGTGTGTACGTATCCTCCTTCAACCTTTTCTACAATACCTGTATGACCGCTGTAACCACCTGTATTAATAATAAATATATAGCCGGGTTTAATTAAAGAAGGCTTATCATAAGCATCTTTCCAACCCACCTTTTTAGCCGTTGTTTTATTCCAATGATACATACAACCGCCTGTTTTTAATACAGGATTGCTACGTTCGAGAGCTTTTGCAGCTTCGTTAAAACACCAGTAAACAAAGGCTGCACACCAAAAACTTCCTTTGCCAATACCACAGGTTACCTGATACTCCTCTACCCTTTTTCCCAGGTTACTACCTGGAGGATCTTCCATAACACCCAATTCTTTTATGGCAATTGCTACTACTTTTTCCAACAGTTTATTTGTGGTTGTTTCTATAATAGGAATAGAAGTAGCACCAAATAAGGCATACCATGTAATGGCACCTACCATTCCGTCAATCTCCAGCGGATTGCCATTCTGATCGCGATGTAATGCCTGAAAACTTTTTACGGCCTGTTGTGTTTTGGATCCGAAATCTCCATCGACTAATAGTTTTGAACCTGTAACCAGATTCAATCGCCTTTGAACTGATTTTACGAGAGAGCGATCTGTGCATCCTTTTTTGATAACTTTTCCGGGGTAATTCATAGTATATAGGTTTTTAATTTATCCAGTTTGTTTGTAATAATTGCTTCATCCACGGCAACCTGATATACCCAAAAGACCAAGGCAGACTATCTAACAGCACATCAACTGTTTCATTTTGAATTAACAAGGTTACCCGACTTGAACTTTCATCTACACGAAGCCTCCCCTCTCTTTGTAAAAATGTAGCCCGCAAACCATTGGGAGTTGTATTCTTTAAGGCTTTCCAGTATGCAATTGCGGCTGCTAACATTTTATCGGCCTCTTGTTTTTCTAACGAGGTTATTTTTGCCCCGGCATTTAAAGCCGCATCAATCGGCAGCCCACACAGTATTTTAAATAAAGGCCAATCCTGCTCATCATTATTATCATTTTCCCAACACAGATATTGCAATAACAGCAATGCTTTATCTTTTTCCAGCATGAGCTTATCATTGCTGATTTTTAAATTCTCAAACAAACGTGGCAAATAATTTGCCAGTAACACCATGCCGGCATTGGGTATAAACAAATCATTGTCCTGTAAATTGTTTACTATTTTCTCAGAAGGAAAAAGCTGTTTATTTTTTTCTTCCAATAGTTCTTCATGCTTTGCTACTTGAGTGGGAGCTTTTACAATCGGATAATCTTTTTTAAGAGATTGTTTTACCATTTCCCGTAAGAAAGAAACAAAGCCCTCTTGATTATCATAAAAGCGAATAATATTTGTTATCAGTTTTAATTTTACTGCCTGAAAACTTTTTTGGGCTTTTCCCGATTTGCTTGCTTGACTATCACCAAGAATCTCTAGAATAAGCCGTATTTCCTTTGCAATTCCTTGCTGATACCAATTTACTATCCAGAATTTTACATCGGCTGCATCTATGTAATTACCTAAACGTTGTATGGCCTGATTCGTCCATACGAAGGAAGGCTGTTTGAAATTTGGAACATTCTGCACCCATTGTTTCCAAACCTCTCGTACCCATTGCCTAAAACCTATATTTGATACAATCTCTTTATCAAACCACCAAGGCAAACAACCGTTTATTAAGTAAAATACAAATGCTTCTTCCTCTGTTGACAGCGTATCATTTTTACCCCTTTCGGGATAATTCTCTGTATTTTTTTTAATAGCTTCTGTTATATTTTTTCGCAACATTTCCTTCCAAGCACCGTTTTCAAAATCAGCTTGATTGCAGACTATTTTTACCTGCAATTTTTCAATCCTCACCCGATTTTGCTCCATCCCATCAAAAACACTCCCCAGTATCGGCAGCACGGTTTCTTTTTCCATATCTTCCGCAATAGACAAAGCTGCTTTATTGTTGTACGTATGAGGTAATTTTAACAACAATAAATGCCGGCCAATGATATGTTTTTGTGCAGCCATTTGTTTAAATCGGGAATGATGACATAAATCTTATTACCGTTGTTAACCATTTGGCATATTCAGGTTTTATAGCAGCTTCTCCACTGGCTTTTAATTGCGCTGCTTCAAAAATGATAAAGTTTCGTAATTGCAATACTAATTGTTTTTGCTGCGCAGCATAATTAGCCACAAGCTCTCTTATTTGATTAATCATACTGCTTATAAGCTTTAAAGCCGTATTCAATTGAATGGTTTTTCGTTCACTAATATCTCCTTCGTTTAAACAAGCAATATAAAAAGTAAGTGCACTTAATACATTTAACATAGCTAACGGCATGGTAACATTACCATCACGCACAGCAATGAACACACCAAGCTCTTTTAGCCAGGCTTCTAATTGTTGATCTATTTGCTGTTCGGTTAAGAACTTCATATAATCTTTTGGCGATACGGCACCCAGTTCGGATAATTTGGCAAAAAACAGTTCAACACTATTATAAGAAGTGTAGTTCTTTGCAAATTCTTTAAATAAGGCTCTGTCGATAGATTGTAAGTTTTTAAATCCGTCAATCGCATTATTGATAGATAAGCATTCTTTTTCTGCCGGTCCGGGCTCCGGTTCCGTAATCACAACAACCTGAGTTGCGTTTTGGGTACACTGTCCGTTAGTAGCAGTAAGCATTACAGTATATCTTCCTGGCTTTACAAAATCATGGGTAATAACATTGCCCTCTTCGGTACCGCCATCGCCAAAATCCCAAACTGCTTTGTTTGAAAACTTAGAAGTATTTGTAAAAGTTCTAATACTGAAAATGTTACCTGTGTTAATAGTGAAAGCAGGTTTAGGATCAGCAAAAACCGTAACAGTTATTTCTGCCGACTTTTCTCCAACAGAATATTTTAAGGGTATGTTTTTAAAAGCTGCATCAGCAGTACTCACTTTTGAAGGAGAAAATGAGAAACTATTATTTTGCCCGCTTTCAGTTCCTTCTCCCGTTAAAGACCCACCCTCCGGTGTAACTTCAATATTGTATGTTGTAGTATCGTTTACACAATATTCTTTCTTGTCTATTGCAATTCCGGGCTGTACACCGGGATCAACAATACCTGTTTCAATTATTGTATAATTAACAGGCGGACAATCTGAGGCTACCAGATAAGGCAAGTAAAAATCTGCAATTACAACTCCATCATCTAAGCCTTCCACAACTTCTGCAAAAGTTTTTTTAGGTGTAGCTGTAAATGTTGCATTGAACAATAAATCCAGTGCCGCCATTTGTTTGGGAGGTATGGGCTTGGCGTTGGTAGTAAAATCGCTCAAAAAAGAGAGTTTTGTACCGGAGAGCATATTTAGTTTTTCGCTTACCGTAAGTTTGCTGGTATTCAGTTCCATTATTTTGGCTGAATTTAAGTTTAGATTTAAGCGGGAAGCTGAAACATCCGTTGCCGCATCGGATAAAGTACTTGCCGGTTGTAATGCTTCTGTTGTGTTTATACGCCCAGCTGATGCTACTGCAGCATTAGCTGCTACTGTATTTGCCGCAGTTAATCTACCGGCTGTTTCTTCGTCTTCGTGATATACAATAATAAATGTACCGCCTTTGGGAACGCCTGCTTTATGTTCAATTCCGGCATTGAATAAAATATAATACCCAAATTTGCGAAGAACGATAATATATAACCAGCGTAAAAAATAATTGCGGAACAATGCATTTACGGCGGCCTGCTTACAGTTATACAACAATGCATCCAAGTGGTCAATTATATCTTCGCGTATAGCAGTATTGTTATCATTTGAGCCAATTTGATTTTTTAAATACATCACAGTACGGAGTAAATCAAAATAGCGTGTATTAAAATCAGTTGTACTAAAATCCGACAGGTTTGCCTTTAAAGTTTGCGAAAGCATTTCTATGTAATAAAGAAGTGCCAACACCATATCCGGTGTTGCTACCGCAGCAGCCATTGCAACATTTCCCGATGCAAGAAAGGCGTTGAAACTTATATATGGCTTATCTTTTACCTGTTGCCAAAAGAGTTCAAATGCCTGCCCTACGGTATTAGCAGTTACCCTAAAAGCCGGGTCGCAGGTTTGTAACAGGCTAACCTGTGGTATATTATTGGTAAGCTCGGGCATACGGGGCCTGTCAATGGCATAAAAATATTTCATCTCCCAACAGAGGTTACATTTCAGTTCTGCTGCTAACGAGTCATACAGGGCTTCAAGATCCTGAAAGGTGCAAACGTTTCGCAACTCATCAGCATATTTTTCTTTTAGTACTGCAATTCCTCCGGGACGAGTAATTGCAGCCACTTCATCTTTTATGGCCGAAACATTGGCACTCATAGCCACTGTATTAAAGGGCAGCCTGTACTCTTTTTGAACGCGTTGAATGTTTTTTAACGCATGTACCCAGGGTTTTCCGATATGTCCTTCTACTCTAAAAAAATTATATTTCTCAATATCAAATTCTAAGGGAGTATGAACAAATATTTCGGTTTTATTGTACAAGCCTGCATGATAGGAAAGATTACGATGTGCTAATCCCATACGGCTTAATTTATAATTCCAGTTTTGATATAAACCCGGTGTGCCATTATCAACCTGATAATAATAAGGGATAGCCCTGCTATCTAATTTATCGGCACCTAAAACTGAAGGCGTTATCCGTATCTGTCCGTCAGGTGCATTTCTTAGCTTGGGCGATATTGCAATCGGGTCAGGAACATTAAAATTATTAACCAGTAATGCTAAACGCCTAAACATCCACAACAAATCGGTAATAAGGCGGTTATGGCAATTAACCGGAGATGCCAGAAAATAATGGCGATAATTATCTATTATAGTGCCTGCTTCCTGATTGATTTCTCCGAGAATAATGTGTCTTGGAAATGCATTATCGGGCATGCATTTACAATACAACGCTATGCTTTGTTCTCTAAGTTCGGTATAGGCATTTACCACATCGCAAACAAAATCAAATACATACTGAAGTTTTACAACCTGCCTTGCAGTAAGTACCCCATCATATAAATTTGTAAAAATATTATTAAAGACCAAAAGCGGATTGGTTGTAAACTCACCTGCCACCAACGGTTTTATAGTTGCAAATAACTCATTTAGTGCCGATTGAATACTTGATATATATGTTTTACCTAAGAGTTCTAAAAAACCGTTCAAAACAGCGGCACTTTCGGTAAGATTGGTAGCTTTTACATTGTAACGGGGCAATTGTATTTCCGGCAAAGTTATGTACTGTTGGTTGATGGTATTTACATTTCCGGATAGCCCACCTTTAAGCGTAGCAGCATTTTCTTTGTTTACCAGAAGCACTTTATAGGCAACCTCTACTTTTGCTCCTTTATCATCACAGCTTTCGGGTTCGCAGTTTTTTGCACCGGAACGAAGCATTTCAACAAAAATCAATACTACTTTATCTTTTAAATAACTCTTTGTTAAAGGCGTAACATCATCATCCACAGCCGAAGGTACCAACTCATCAATTGGAAATCTTTGCAGCTTGGAGGGTGTTACAAACCGGTCGTACAAATCGGGTTGTAGCGCATTGTATTCACGATACCCGGTAAAAGATTTTTCATCAATGCTTATCAAATACCCTTCGGTAGTAATGCCGGTACCTTTGGAAATTTTTATACCCGTTCCTGTGCTATTAACAATAATTTCTAAACCGCAAACAATACCAACGCCAATTAAATTAGCTCTTGTAAGCCTTGTTTGTTCATCAAGGTAATGAAACATGCCGTTGAGGTGGTCGGCTGTTAATAGCTGATCGGCTACAAATGACGGAAATCTGACAGGGGCTTCGGGTAACATATCTTTAAGTTTATAATTTTAAACAATGGTTTGATTTAAGAACAGCCGATTATCATCGTTTCCATCTGCACAATCGTGTAAATAGGCATCGGGATAAACGGTTTTAAGATGATTAAACACATTCAACAAGTTCTGAAGTTTATCATGTAAGGCCGCTGTATCGGGACTCTCTTTAGAAAGTTCTGCCAACCATTTGCAATACACTTCATTAAAATCAAACATTTGCTGAGTGCTTACCCAACATATTTTAATACCGAGGTGTGCCGGTACTTCCTGACGTATGGTTTTTTCGGCAAATCGCCTGAATTCAATATGATTTTCGGTTAAACCGGATTCACCCGATAATACAATGGTAATGCGGAAGGAATAGGGGTCGTCATCCACACAAGGTTCACAATTTTTTGACGGACAAATACCGAGTAGTGGATCGCCATTGGGAAATTGAGCCGAAGGTTTGTTTCGGGAACGTAACAACAGATGCTCTACAATATATATTTTCGCTGCCATTACTTTTTCTTTTGCAAAAGCAATGAGTTCATCTCTGGCTGTAATTACTGCTGCTTTAGTATCAAACGCCTGCTTTCTGGTTGCTATTACTTCGCCACTACCATTGGTAAGATTCAGTGTCCATTTTTTATCTTTTTCTATGGTATAATCACTCTCGGTTAAAATATGTTGTAACACATTATCAATTTCCTGCTTCGAGAGGTTTATAGATTCTTTTAAATCTGCATCAGGATATTTTGTAGAGCTACTCAGGATAATTTTACCGGCATCATTTTTTAACCGCCAACGGGTTTCATACAATTTACTATCCTCGTCTTTTTCTTCATACAATTCAAAATAATCACCAGCTTGTTTTAAACTCAGCAGCTTCTCTATTCTATTACTCAAACCGGCTACATTCATTGCGGAACAAACAGCTTCCGGTTTTTTATAATTAAAAGAAAGTGCCCGGTCGTGGCTCATTCCTGGATAATCTTCTAAAAAACGAATCTTATCTTTTATCAGTTGCGCCTCGGACAATTTCTTGTTTTGGCTAAGCGAGAATAACATGAGCGCATAATCAGAAAAACTCTCACTAAACCTTGCAAGCAGGTGATCTAAAAACCGGTTACGTCTGTCTAACATTGTATCTTCATCTTCTATCAACTCCTGCAAAACATTTTCATTTAAATCAACTGCTTTCAATTCAGGCATATTGCTTAGTTCCGTTTCTTTTAAAAGAAAAGAAAAATAGGTTTGCTGAACTGTATCATCTAAAGAAAATAATTTATCAATATTTCTTAGTTGGGCTAAATAATTCACCAGCAACTGCTCAAACAGTAACATATAGCCGGATAATTGTATAGCCTGTGCTTTTCTTAAAGGAGTAGCCATAGGATTTAACCCTGCTTCACTTACACCATAGGTTTGCGGTAATTGGTATTGTACAGGGTAATACGCTGTAATATTTTTATGCGAACCATTTTTTACCGGAAGGTCTAAAATATGGCCGTCATACACAGGCTGTGCATTTAACCCTTGCAAGAGTTGCATACTATCATCCAATTCGTCATTATCTGGCAGAAACGGCAATCCGTTTTTAAAAGCCAGCAATTTACTTCCATGTATATACAGCCTTGGTTGATGTTGGTTTGCTACACGATAAACCCAGGATTCTGCGTTTGTTTTATTACCTTCTGCATCATACCCTACTAATGTAAGATTTCTTACAGCTACAATGCCTGGAATATCCATCATAATATTAATAACATCACTGGCATATAGTTCCTTTTTAACAGATGCAGCTTCCAGTTCATCATTATTAATAAAGCCGTTGTCCAGTGCAGGGCCGTCAAAAATATCGTCAACAGCTACACCTGCTTCTAATAGTTCTTGCAAGGAATGAAACCCAATTTCGGGACTAAAATATCTACCAATCAAAAAATAAACAGTAGCCAGAACTTGTTCAATATCCGCATCGGGGGTTACATCAACATCGGCACAAATGCCAATTTCTTCAATACTTATAGCCGTTACTGCGCACCAGTCTTCTGCAAGATTTCTACTGCTATGCAATTTTTTCTTTGTGGCTTTAATTATTTGATGAGCAGTTTGCAATTTGGTTATAAAACTATTTATTAAGCCTGCTTCCCCATTATCCTCTAACAGTTTTCTAATATCTTGAACAGCGATATTGCTTTTTGCTTCAGTACCCTTTAAGATTACCCGAAGCGGAATATTGTTTAACTCCAATTCTGCATTCGTGGAAGCGTCATTCTTATCAACCAAAAACTTAATCGTAAGCCCTGCATATAAGGGTTCGCTTATTTCCTGATACAATAATGTATCATCAATATCTGTGGCATCGGATTTGTTGCCCGATATAGAATTGACAATTACCTCCGTTAGCCCAACAGTATATGCCAATAAAGGCCTGAATTTTGCAAACTGAGTTTCTACTTGCTGCCAGGAAGGAAAACGAACTTCTATACTACCATTAAAGGTTTTTAGCTGTAAGGGATCTTTACTATGAAATGAAATATTGCTGTACAATTTACCAGTATTCAAATCGCCTAAGGCTTCCACATCTTCAAACTCAACCATTACATCATACAACCCTTTTACAATTACCGGTGTAGCAGTAGGCTTGAAGGGCTTGTAAGATAATTTTTCATTTTTACAATCAACATATAAATAAATATCTTCGCATGGGCAATTTTTAATAAATAACCAGCCGTTTTTAATACCATTAATATCAATCAGCATTTTTCTGTAATCGTTCACCGTCCAGGGATTAACCGTAAGAATTTTCCTCGGGGTAAATAAGGCCTGTTTATCCGGTTTAAAAGCGGCGTTTGTTGGTTGGGATATCAAATCGGTAATGCTGTAAGATGTTCTGTAACCTAAATCGGTAATGGCATAACATAAAGCCTCCAGTAACGTAATGCCCGGATCGTGAATATTATAATCGGTCCAAAATTTACTACCGAGATCCTCAATATACTGCATACCTAACCGACGCAAGTAAAAATAATCCTGACTACCAGTATTCTCCGGAGTGTTTGATATGGTTAACCGTTCGTTCATTTATTTTGCTTTTTAATAAACGGATTTTTGTATTTGCCATAATCCTTTTTAACTGTTAGATTAAGACGCTCATGTAATTGAAAATTATTCTTAAAATCTGTTACGATGGAATTTCCGGCTCTTGAAGGTTTTGCTGGTGGTGGTTTTGTTGCTATTACATTATCCTTATCTATACAAACAACATCTTCTTCATTATTGGCAGCTTCTATTATTTCATGTATAATATGTTTTACAGCTGGCGAGGAAACCAATATCGAGCGTTCCTCCTGTACTTCAATACTATCCAAATCATCTGATTCCACTGGTGAGGTTTCATCCGGCTTATGATACATTTTTACATTTGATACATAATCTACATACGGCCTTTCCTCTATAAAATTAATAATGGCACTTTTTTCTATCCGTCCGCCAAAAGAAATATCTACTCCGGTATTAAAAGCCCAAGGCGTTAAAAATGTTGTGATTTCATTTTTTAAAAGATTACTGTAATAATTAAAAGCAAGACCGTTAATGAGCTTTAAATTAAATTCCAATCTCACTTCCTCAAATCTGGGATGCCGAACATGTAATTGTACCTGATCGCTGATTCGCTTTTTAAGATAGTTTTCAATTTCTTTTAAAATATTTTGATTAGTATAAGGTCGCAAAGGATTATTATCGTTCCTATTGGTTAATGACGGTATAGTAATAATGGTTACATGCCCCGGCGATACTTCGTGATAAATTTTCCCCTCATACTTTGTATGATTAAGGCATTTTACTTTATACACCGAAGGGAATGCTTCTAAAACCAAATGTTCATAATCCCAAATAGTGATTGCTCTGCCTTTATGCCGCAACCTTTCACTAACCCTTGTGTAATAGGCTTCGTCATTTTCTGAAGGTTTTCCACCAAAAGACGAATAGGGTTGTTCTATTTTTTTAATTGAATTAACAGGCTGTTTTAACTTTGTAATAGTTCCACCAGGAAGTGCCTGTTCCTTAAAAGAAGAATTATTACCATCATCAATCATTGTTACTTTTACCGCCTGCGGTTTTACCGTTATAATTTTAGCTACTGCTTCCGGTGCTTCATTTACAGATGCGCATAACCAAATATTACCAGTAGGCAGAATTGTTGATTGAAGTGTTGCATTTACAGGAATATTAAAACTAATAATTCCCGATTGAATTAGCTGTAATGTAGTATCAACAATATCCTCATTTGTAAACAACTGCCATCCATTATCAGATAAGTAATGCCAGCTTACGTGATTATCGGGTTTTTCTAATAAAGGGTTCGTACTTCCTTCTAATAATTGAAACAGCATATCAATACTATCACCGGGTTGCAGATTATTAATACCAATATACCATTCTCCCTGATGCTCAATTATCGAATGGCCATCAGTTTGCTGAAAAAGAGGCAAAAGAGTGGTAGCAGTTTTGGGCTCATCATATCCAAAAGGATAGAGATGATAAAATTGAATGGTATCTGAATACTTTGAAAAATCAACAAGGGTTTCTGCCGAATAGCTAATTGACAAAGACGAAACAGTTGGTGTATAAGGTTCAATATAATTTTCGGGATGGGGAGGATCTTTGGTCATCTCCGTCATCAACTCTTTCAGATAATTCTTGTGGCCGAAATTATTTTCCAATACCAATTTAAAAAACCCTCCTGAAGAAGATACACTATAAGGCAACAACTCATCTTTCCAAGACAAGATGGACGATTGCGGTATTTTCATACTTACAGCAGGCATAACTACCTGAGTATCTAATCCGTCAAAAATGCTTTCATTTTTATATGTAGCACCAGCCTTCCATTCTGTTCCTTCAAGAAAATAAACTGACGCAGGTGGTGTATAGGAACTACTATCATTTTTACCGGAATAGCGGATATGATTAACATTATCCGGCAATCCTTTCCATTGCAGGTTTAATTTTACTGCTGCATTTTTTTTGCAAAAGATTTCTTTTGAGCCTATAATAAACGAAGAACCATTTTGGGGTAATGAACCAAAAGGCAAAAAAGCCTGTGAAGGGTCTAACAATCCGGTATCGCCAACTATTTGTAGTTGCTTAATACCATCGGTGCTGTATTCATTCATATTACCTACCGAAACGCTTAAACCCAATTTACTAATTCTTATATCTCGTAAATTTTCATATTGATAGGGTTGACCATCATCATTAGTTAGTAATATTTTAAGCATTGGAGTTGCAGTGGTGTAAGTACCTCCATGTACTTCACTATTATAAGCACTAATTGCCGGGTGTGTAGTTTGAAGTGTAAAACGCAAAACCTGTGCGTCGAAAGCTGGTGTACTATCTGTTTTTCCCTTACTCCAAGAATAATCAATAATCGGCAACCAATTTTTTTCTGTAGTGATGTAGCATTGTAACCGTATATTTTCGGGGAATGATGAGGAACCGGAAGCCTTTACAAATTTTATTTCAACCGTTCTTAACCCCTCGGCAAGAAATAAATAATGTGATGCAATGGCAAAACCAATCTCTGCCTTTGGCAGATTAATAGCGGTCAATTCACCATCCATATATGTTTTATTTACAAAAGGATGCCATTCCCCGTTAGCGGTAGTTAGCTCGGCACCCATACCGTCAGCTGAATTTATTACTGCTGCGGCAAACTGTCTGTTATTATTATTAATTGTACCAATACTATCTGCAACAGTTCCTTTATACCATGATCTTAGTTCGGCAACCGTACCTTTATTCAATAGCACATCCCTATCGCTGGAGTAATAAACGGGTTTTCCTAAAGCATCTTTCCCTGCATTAAAAATTGTGTTGCTTTTTAACAAATATTCGTTTGTTGGTTTGCTTAATGTAAGTAAAAGATGAACGCTATTTGGTAAGGCCTTCTTATTTTCTAACCTCAATACATCTTTGTAATAATAATCCAAATGCCTTTGGGTAATGGTATTTAAATCTGCCTGAACTACTTTATATAGTTTTAGAAAACTTAAGAACAAGGCATAATGCGGTAAATGAGCAGGCCATGCCGAAAGGGTTGTTAGCAACATAGTTTCAGCCTCGGCTACAATTTGCTGGTAAGTTTTTAAAAACTGATCGTATAAGCCCGTAAAAAAATTATGGTTGGCAGCGTGTTGGATCTGTACAGGTTTGCCGGCTCCGCTATCACCAAAAATTCCCGTATTGGCCGCAACAGCATTTACTGCTGCTGGCCAATCAGCAAAACCTACATACCAAATTGTATCAAATTCATTTTGTAAAACAGTTTTGGCTTTTTGCACGGGTGCGTTCAATACCAACCAATTATTATAATCTTTTTCTACAATTAATCCTCGTGATTTAGCTCCTTTATAATAAGCAATTAGTTTTTGAAAAGATGTTATTAAAGAGGTTTTAATAATAATTCGTAATTTTTCTTTTAAGGCAATACCCGATTCTATTGAAAGATAGTAGTTATTCACCTGCCACACCCATGTAGTAATACAGCTAAATAAAGCTCCCAACGCCTCTTGTTTTTTATTCTGCGGGCTTTCATTATCTTTTAAAATATCAAATCTCTCTTTTATAGCACGAGTGTAAACCGTTAAGTTTTGAATGGCTATATTACCTGCAATGGCTGCAATATCTTTAATAAAAAATGGTTGCCAGTTTTCGTTTTCTTTATTCGCAGCATCATAATATTTTACGTAAGCAGCAAATTGAGAAGTAAAAACAATCCAGTCCTGAAAATCTTTTTCATCCACCAAAACATAGCCCGCTTTAAGTCCGGGTAACAGCCGCTGGCTTTGGCCGGTTCCACCTCTTTTTAAAGGATTATATTGTTGTGAACATGACATAATTTAAAGTAATACGGGTTGGTGTTGGGTGTTAAAATTAATTTCTGATCCTTCGTGCAGATAGTAGGGGAATACAAAATTGAATCTGGAGTTTGTAGCCTTTATTTTATACTCAATAATAATAGCGATAAGACCCTCAGTAATTTTTTCTGCTGAAAAATCCAGACCCAATACTTCAATACGGGGTTCATAATAAAGTATGGCTGTTTCAATGGTATCGCGCATTAAAGTTTGTGTTCCGGTATCCATTGATTCAAAAATCCACTTGCGGGCATCACAGCCATAGCGCGGCTGCATAATACGTTCGGTAATAGCAGTAGTGAGCAGTACCTGCAAACTATTATTAATATCCGTTTCGTTTTCCGTTATAATAACGGTTGCCGTTTCCTTAGAGAACTGTGGGGGAAACTGCCATCCCTTTCCCAGAAAATCAGCTTTATGTATATCTGTTGCCATAATTTATCCTCCAATATTTACTGTTAGGCATCCTACAACAATGTTTCCGCCATGCGCAGTGCTATCACCTACTCTGGCTGCCGGCATACCGGCAATCATCACTGTTGCCGATCCTGATATAATAGTATCCGGAGGCCCTGTACAAGTAAGCATATCGCCTACCCTTGCAGCAGAGACTCCGCCAATATTAACCGTAACAGCACCGGGTTGTAGCACCGGTCCTCCTACATGGGGCGTTGTACCGGTTGTCATCGGGCATATATGCATATCTCCTATCCTTGCTGCTAAAGCCATAAACATTAATTTATATTTACTATTGCTCCTTTTATAGTTAAAGTACCGGAGGCACTTAGTTCTGTTTGTGCTTGTCCTTTAAACGTAGCACCGGCACTTGCTTTTATTTCTGTGTTCATCCCCGATTCCGATTTAAAATCAGCATCACATTTTATAGTAATATTTTTTGAAGATTCAAATAAAATACCATCAGTGTTCATTACTATTTTATTACCATGCTGATCGCTGATTGTAATTCCCTCATCTTTTGCCATTAAAATACTATTACCCTCTGGTGTATCAATCAGTATGGAGTTCTTGTCGTCATCAAAATGGAGGCGCATTTTGCTGCGAGATGTATAACCTTTTTGATGATTATCGTCACTGGCATTAAAGGGAGCCGGGTTATGACTACTGTGTAACATACCCAGTACTATTCCAAAGCGAGGGTCGTTGTTTACAAAACCCACAATAACCTCATCATTAATTTCCGGTAAAAAAAATGTACCACGGTCTTCACCGGCATCTAATGTACATACCCGGCACCAAGTGCCTTCATCATCTTTCATTATTTCAGGAATAACTACTTGTATTCTTTGCTCCTCGTCGGGATCTCCTTCTAAAGCTGTTACTTTACCTACATGCAAACCTTGAACAGCCGGCAATTGGGCTGCGGCTAAAGGCTGTGAAACCGTGAACTGCTCTGTAAACCAATTGGTGTTTAACCCAAATTGAAAAGTAGTGAGCCATTTACCGTCTTCCAGTAAATGTGTAACTCCGGTTACAAATAGTTTTCCCGAAAATCTTTCTCCAATCCCGTTAATCTTTATAAACTGTCCCGGGTTCACATCTGCAATACCATCGGTAGTAACCGTTCCTTTAATTTTTGCTAATCGGTGTTTTGCAAGTTTGGCATTTACCCATTCCTTTGCTTCTTCCTCCTGAATAAAACCGCCGTGAACCAAGTTATATGATATGGCACCCATTCTTTCCGCCAAATTTGAAGCAGCAACATTACCGGCTTCTTCTAACGATGGCTCATCGCCCTCAACCTGATCATCCAATTCCTGATTTGCGGGATTCCAGGTTTTTGCTATTACCTTATCCATTTGCAAACGGGCATCTATTTCTGCGTCTAATTCATAAATTGTTGCTCCATACTGAATTTCCAGTGCCGGTGCTGCGGACAAATCGGGTTTTTTTATAATTATTTTTTCATCGTTCGTTACACAGATATACCCGTTTATATCAGCCCTAATCAACATAAAATCCCAGTCGGTAGCATGGTATTGTACCATTTGCAAGTTTTTAAAAGCTGTAGCTTCAATATCGTTCTCAATACCATATAAACTAATTAACTCCTCCATCAACTCGCTATCCTTCATATCATGAAAGTATTTTGCCTTAGGTGTAAGGGTCATTTGGTAAGCAGTATGGCGGCATTCAACAACCAAAGAAGAGCCTCCTTCCCTAATTTTTATACTTTGCTTTATAACTACTCCTTTAAAAACAGTTTTTTCAACGGCCTTGTATCCTAATTTAATTTCAATTGTTTGGCCCGGTAAAAAATCTTCTTGATTGCTGATGCCAAAAGATTCTTTGGCTGTGGAACCATCGGCAAACACAATGGTGGCCGATGTAATCCGGTTGACTTCCTTTTGTACGGTAAGCCCCAACAAATGATAGGTTTTTGACACAGCATTGCCCTCGCTTATAATTGTATAAGTACAGGAGCTTTTTGCTGTTTCTGATGGTATAATCCTTTCGTTTGCCATACTTATTTTACAGGCGGAAACGACAGCCGGCTACCGGTTTCCAATTTTCTAAAATTTTGGAGGTTATTTGCTCTAACTACTTCTAAGTAATATTTTGAATCCCCATACACTTCATAGCATAATGCAGGTAAAGTATCTCCTTCTTTTACAATTCTCACATGTGTTAAATCGGGCGATGCGGGGGCTTCTATTGCTACCCTTAATTCTTCTTCTACCCCGCCTTTGAACCCCACCTTACAAACTGCCCTTATAGGTGTTCCATCCGGATTAAAAAGCTTGTAAGTAATATTTAAGGACGTGCATCTGCCTTTAAAAATAAACTTACCCCATACCAATTTAAAATGTTTGAAATCGTGCGACTCGCTGTTGTATTCCAACAATAGTTTTTTAAAATCTTGTAATTCGTCATAAACATCTTTTTTTATTGTTGGTTGAATGATATTGCTACAATCAAACAAAAACTCAAATTGCATTTCATCGGGTCTTTTTACAACAGGTGGAGAATCCCGACCCGTGGTTCCCGGGGCCTGCTGATCGTTAAACTCCACCTTGTAATCCAATACATAACTTTCGGGATTAATCATCGCTTTGTAGGGTTCTCCTACCAAATGATTGTCGGCATAATCAATATTATTGTATGCGTAAATCTGAACCTTTTCAAAGTTTGTATATCCAAAAGTCATTTATCTTTCTTTTTTACTTTTTAAAATATTGAGCACTTTTTCGGCAGCTATTTTTACAATTTCTTTTTGAACTTTTTTTTCACCCCCCTGTGCTAATGGTTGCCCCGAGCCTGTTAGCTGGGGTGATACTTCTACCGTAATTTGCAGTTCTTTAATTTCTATCGGCATTTATAAAATTTTAAAATAAGAATAGCACAAATCCAACGATTCGATAACGATTGTACTTTCCTGAGCATTCAAATCACTTACAGACCATTTTTTAGGCCAGGCATTATAAATTGACCAGGTTTTCAACGGTACGTGATTTTCGTTTAGCAGCGTTACAAACATGGTAACCGGCACTATTAATCGCTCCTGAAAGGCACTTAAACACCAACCTACTAATGGAGAATTAACAACCATACCCCTTTTTAAAGAAAGGTCGGGATATCTTGTACGTATGGGCAGTTTGTGTTCAAACCTGTTTTCGCCCCCTTCTTTAAAAATTTCTGTATCATACTCAACAGACAGACCGCTTACCGATTGAAACCGGGAATCAATTTCTTCTGCTCCCGGTATTTGAAATACAACTTTAAAGTGAAACCCAACCGGTGGATAATATACTCCTGGCGTACTCATAATCGTATTGTTTCTAAAAAAATTAATCCACTATCGAAAGGCCTTCATGTGCCAGTTCTAATGTTTCAATAGCTACTTCGTTACCATCAGCTTTCAAATCGCTGGCCTGTATTTTTGTAGGCCAGGCGTTTTTTACTTTCCAAGAAAAAACAGGTTCATGTTGCTCATTCAACAGATTAATAATCAAATCGCGCCGTTCAACGGTATTCATGCTGATAGTATTTATCCATTTATAAAAATCGGTATCGCCGCTAAAACTGCCCCTCTTTAAAGTAATATTGCTGAATTTTGTAAGCCCGGGCATTTTAATTTTTGTAAACTCGGGGCTACTGCCTTCTCTGTACTCAATGGGTTCAGATGTTATATCAAGCCCTGTTACTTCTGTGAAGCCTATCCTGCTACCGCCCCATTCTACTGTAAAATGAAATTTGGGAATTGGATAATTTGCCATTGTAATATGTTTTATAATTTAATGATGGAAATTTGTTTTAACTCTGTGCCATTAAATGGCTAAAGCGAAGAATAATGAACTCGGCAGGGCGTACAACGGCCATTCCAATTTCTACAATCATTCTACCTTCAAGAATGTCCAAAGCCGTCATGGTTTTATTAAGGCCAACGGCCACGTAAAAAGCATGCTCGGGCTTAGCTCCCTGTAAAGCACCATCGCGCCAAAGTGTTGTAAGGTAATTTTCAATCATGCCCTGCACCTTCACCCAGGTGTTGGCATCATTAGGTTCAAACACAAAAACACCGGTAGATTTTTTTACGCTTTCTTCTACCATATTATAAAATCTTCTTACAGGTACATACCGCCACTCGTTATCATTGCCTGCAAGCGTTCTGGCTCCCCATACCAATGTGCCTCTTCCGGTAAAAGATCGGATAACATTGATGGACTTACCTGCAGTTACATCTACATTTAGCGAAGCCTGATCTAATTCATTAATATTAATAGTAGGCCCGGAAACTCTTGCCAAGCTTACATTTGCCGGAGCCTTCCATACGCCTCTGCTATTATCTACCGCAGCATAAACGCCCGCAACGGATGACGATGGCGGTAAAATCGGAGACAATTTATCTACCTCTAACTTAATTAGATTTTGCAGTTCGGTTGATAAGGACGTAAATATTGGATTAGCTGTAGGTGCTGGTGTACCATCATCTGTTCTGTCATAATTTATGGTAAGCGATGCTGCACTATATAAAACAGGTAGTGATGTTTTAAGGAAGGGATGATAGGCTGCTGCATATTTCAAATTATTAATACCCACTTGCCCTCTTAGGTCTGACGGACTATTGTTGAAACAATCAAAAATAGCAAACCTATCCTTTAAATCTGCGGCTTGCTGTATTGCTGTGGTATAAATACTTCCTGCATCTGTGGCCAGAGATACAAAATTTAATTGCGGTACCACTAATAATGTTGGTTCATCGTAATTGCGTACATTGTTAAGACCGGCAATCAGGTTTTCATCAGAAATCGCTGTTTCTGTAGTATCACCAACACTAACAATATAACATGGGCCACCACCATTAGCAAAATACATTTGCATGTGGTAGTACATAGTATGTATATTAGGTGTTCCTATAGCTGCCGAAATTTGACGACGCGTTAATACGCCGGAAGCATCATAATCTTCCTCAACATCAACTGTAATTGCTTCATTGGGGCCTTTACCAAAATAAGTTTCGTATTCCAACAAGGAGCTGATTCGAAATGCGTTGGTAATTGGGGTATCTGTACCGCTAATATCAACTACCGTTACCGGTAAAGGATTACCGGGCAGTCCGCTCCTTTCAGTATATCCTACAAAGGCAGGAATTGCTGTTTCTACCTGTGCCACGGAAGGTGGTAATTTTGGAATTTCTTCTATATAAACTCCAGGGGTTTTGTATGCTGTTGCCATTTTAAATATTTTATTGTTGAATAATTTAATATTGTATATATTGTTCTACACAGTAATAAGTGTGCCCGTGCTGTTCTACCAGATGTAGTGGGGATGTTGGCGGGTTTGCCAAATAATTTACATCACCAAAAACATTAGAATGTAGTTGCAAAGTATCTATAGGTTTTTGTGTAATAGGAACAGGTAAATCCGACGTAAAAGTATTGGGTGCTACCAAACTAAAGCTATGGCGATTAGCTACCTCTACATTCGTATCTGTAATAGTTGTTACATTAGCAGTTCTGGTTCTGTACCGCCAAATGGCCGATTTATTGGCAAAATGAATAACAAAAGCAGGTTCGTTCATTACTCCTGTGTTATCTGCTAACCGGTAGTTTGCATCAGACACCGGGTAATTTACTATTTGAACAACGCCTGTAACATCATTGGCTAAAGCAGATTCATCCTTAAACACATAACTATCTGTACCGTTTACATTTATCCTGTATATTCCCGATTCTAAGCCGGTTAAATTAACCATCAACGAAGACTGATTATCCTGAAATGTCAACAACTTTGTTTCCACAGCTACTTCACTATACACAGCCGTAGCGGCATTATACCTGAATATTTCGAGGTTAAAATTGGTATCCGGTATTACCGGCAAGCGATAAAAATCGCCAGCCACGCCAATACTGTCAGTACCTGTTACATAAGGAATTTCTCCTTTTTCACGCCAAAACAAAATGTTAGTAAGAGGTTGCGGGCTACCGCTATCCGATGGCCGTAATGCTTCATAAATTTGGCCTGTTGCCGATTTTGCAAAAGAGCCAATATTATATGTGGCTGTATTGGTATAAAACGGAATAGGGGTACTTATGTATAACTGATTACCAACATTGTTGGCAGCAGTATTTGAAAAGAACATTTTCTTATTATCTGGTGTAGAAATATTGGTAGTATTGGCAAAATGATGAGAAAGCGGTTTTAGCAAAAAATTAAAAACTGTAGAATTTGAAAAAGCCCTCACGGGTTTATTGTCATTATCGGCAATGGCCAAAACGGCACAATATCCCAAACCAGTTTTGCAAATCAGTCCCAAATTCTTTATTTGCTGATTAGTGGCATCTGTAGGCACTACCTCCAAAAAGTCCGGCACTTTGCTATTAAAATAATCATGCCTTAATTCTATTACAAATAATATTTTGTATGAGTTGCTCATGCAAGAGGGTTTTTAAGTTTTTCATTAATCTGAATATCTCTTATCAGCATACCTTCTGCCGTAATTTCGTTCTCATCAATTGTAAGTTGCCTTATTTTGTATAAGACTGATGGTATATATTTTCCGCCCAATGTTCCCCATAAATGATTAACCTGTTCAAAACTCATCGAAACAAGTTCTATCATCATTTTTTGAATACCCGGGTTCATTGAAGGATATGCATCGCCTGTAAATACCGACCGATGCTGAAAGTATTGTATAACCAAGGACAGCCATTTTAAACAATCGTTATAATCTGTTCTATTTACAGAAAAAAGTACATACAGATTGACTAAGACAGGCGGGTTTTTGTATTTAATACCATTTATTGTTTTTACATAGTTTTCATGAACTTTTGATACCTTATCCTCCTCCACATTTACAAGCGAGAGTACCGCTTTACCCATAATGGCATTGTTAGAGCTGCCCCCACCCTCGTTATCAAAAGCCCTGGCAATATTGCCCAATACTACTCTTGACTCCGTAGTAGCTCCTAACTTCAACGAAAAATATTGGTTCAGTTCATCAACCAAAAATTTGAGAGCTTCCTGAATCATAATAACAATTCATTTAAGCGTTAAAAAATAAAACACGCTCATTTTCACAAAAAAATTAAGAAGAAACCGTTTATGAGGCTTTTAAAGTTTAGAAGTTTAGACTAAGCTTTAAAGGTGTTTTTCTATAATAATTCAACCTATCGTTTTCCAATTTCTAAATTATAAATCAATTAACATTCTTCCAAATAACTGGCAGTTTTGAGCATCGCTAATATGAGTGATAAATTTGAAAAATCAGATTTTAGGGTAATGATTTTTCTATATATGACTTTAAAAATAATAAACTATACCGCTGGAAACAGGAGTTGCACAAACATCTACATTATTTAATGCCTTTTTCATTTTTCGGTTTCCAATTATCCACATCGGAACTCCTGATAAAACCCCTGGAACCCCAACAGCTAAAAGCCCCATACCCAAACCGTAATTCATAGATCTATCTTTACGATTTTGATTTACTTTAGCCAAATCATTGTCTTTTTTTATCAATATTGCTCCAGAGATCACAGTTGCTGTTCCTACTGATGTCAATATTATACCTCCAGCCTTTATTTTTCTATATTTTTTGGCAAAATCAAATTCTCCAGAATGCGATGCTGTAAAATAATTGTTTGAAAAACTGTTTATCCTAATGGTATTTTTCATTAAATCAACCTTCGTCATATTTTGAGATGATGCACTAAAAAACAGAAAAAAGAATATAAAATAAAGTTAGCAATCTAATTATTTTCATAATTTTTATTTTAGTAATTATAACGGAGTTTCTTGCTAAAACGCAATATAATATTCTATAAATCCAACATCCATTAGTCAACTCGGTTTTATCAAATATAAAAACCCAGAGATTATTTTTGAAAAGCCGAACGTCCTTGTACAATGTAAAATTTAGAAGGGCGCATTTTGAATTTTCGCATCGTCATGTCGATTCCGAAAGCGTTCGGAAGAGACATCTCTTTACTAATATGAACAGATTTCTCTCCGCCGGGGCGGATCGAAACCTGTACGCCGGGGCGTATGACTCAAACAAATGCGTCTTATACAAAGCAAAAATTTGAAATACACCCAATTTAGAATATCTCATTTATTTTTATAATATAGATAATTATATTTGCAGTATGGCAATACAGGTTGGAATTATAATGGGCAGCGATAGCGACTTGAGTATTATGCAAGCTGCCGCTAATATTTTAAAAGAATTGGGAATTGAACATGAGATTACCGTAGTATCGGCACACAGAACGCCTTTACGAATGGTTGATTATGCCCAAAAAGCAAAAGAGCGCGGCCTAAAAGTAATTATTGCAGGTGCCGGTGGTGCGGCACATCTTCCCGGCATGGTAGCTTCTATTACCACATTACCCGTTATTGGGGTTCCGGTAAAATCCAGTAATTCAATTGACGGGTGGGATTCTGTGCTATCCATACTACAAATGCCTAATGGCGTGCCTGTGGCCACCGTAGCATTAAATGCTGCAAAAAATGCCGGATTACTGGCTGCTCAAATTATTGGAACGGCTGATGAAAATATAAGTTTGGCTATTGCAGCTTATAAAGCCAAAATGAACGATGATGTACTGGGCAAAGTACAAAAACTTAAAAGCTCCGGTATTATAAACGAATTTGATTAAACACTCGCAAGATGACTGCAAACTAAAAGCCTCACAATTATTTGCGAGGCTTTTGTTCTTATAAATTTCGTAAAGGGAATAGTTAGTTCACTTTTACCATATACACAAAGTCCTGTACCTTTTTAACCTGTTGAATGCGATTTAATCCGCCCAGCGAGGATTTGGTATTTAATTTTATGTGCCGCGAGGTAGAATCAGACGTGTCGTTATCTTTAAGTTTAGCCAATGCTCTGTAAATATTGTTAGACTGAATGGCGAAAGCAAAGCCCTGCGCATCTTTTTGACGGCCATTTACGATAGCAATAACCTCTCCTTGTGTATTAATTACCGGACTGCCGCTATTACCTCTATTGGCCGGAATATCAATCTGGCAACTTAAAGTATCGCCGTTATAACCGGTTCGGGAACTTAAATATCCCTGACCATATACAATTTCTTCGCGCGGGTACCCCATTGTATAAATTGATTCTGCCAAATCGGCCTGCTTTTTACTAAAAGCATAAGGAATGGCGGGTAAGGATTTAAAATCTTTGTCAGTAATTTTTAAAATAGCTATATCCGAAACTGCATCGCTATATATAACAGTTGCATAAAATTCTTTCCCCTCAGAGTTTTGTACTGCCACATTACTGGCACCTGCTATTACGTGGTTATTGGTAACCAAATACCCTTTACTGTCAATAATAAACCCCGTACCGCCCCTTGTGTAGGGGATTTCCGGTAAAGCAGGTGTTACCGCATGATTTTTGAGGTTATTAATTTCCCTGTCCTGAACAATAGCTTTATTTTTAATAGAATTAATTTGTTTACTTAATTCGTCAAACTGGCTTTGGGGTGCTTTGGGAGTAAGCGATGAAATAATGGCACTAAGCATTAACGTAGTAATGCCGGCAATAGCAGCAGCAATAGAAGCCACTCTTTTATACCTGTTAAATAGGTACACCACTTTCGCTTTACCTTTCAGCCTTGTAGAGCTAATTTTGCCTGTTTCAGCCAAATGGGTATGAATTTCGTTCAGCGATTTATGAAATTTCTGCCACTCGTTAAAGCGATTCATTTTTTGTAAAAACAGGGTATGTTCTACCACCATTTGATCTACCTCACTATCGGCTTTACGTAAGTTTTCGAAGTTCAGGCGTTCATCAGGGGTCATTTCGCCCATGATATAACGCTCTACCGCTTCAATTAAAATTACATTTTCATGATCGTGCATCACGCATCCTTTTTATTATATTGAGTAAAGAATATTTTTTTTAACCTCATTAAACACTTGTATTTCTGCGTTTTAGCATTTTCGGAGTTAGTATATCCAAATTCTTCCGAAATATCCTGCATACTTTTTTTCTGAAAATAAAACGCTTCCAACAAACTTTTACAGGGGTCTCCTAATTTAGCAATAGATACATGCATCATTTCGTATTCAGCATCCTTGGTATCATGTTCTTCCAAATCTTCTTCTACAGAAACATTGGCCATGCTATCATCACCCAATTCATTCACATACCGGTTAGATTGTTGTAATTTCTTAAGCCACAACCTTTTAGCTACCGAATACAAGTAGGTTTTTATCTGACAATTCAGCTCAAAACTACCGGAACGGGCTTTTTCATATAATACCACCATGGCCTCCTGAAAAATATCCTTAGCATCATCGGGGGTTCCGCTATTATTAACAACCAGTACCTGTATCAGGTTAAAATTGTTTTTATATATCTCCTCCGCCGCTTTTTTATCATTTCGGGCCAGCCCTTTGAGCATTAATAGCTCCTGTTCATAAATCGTCTCTTTCACCCTTGTTCTGTTTAATACTTTTTTCTAAAAATAGTAACCCTTTTTTACGCAAAAAAAAATTTTTTAGTAACGCAGGGTTACCTTTTTAACTTTTTGATATAAATAACCGTAAATAGCTTCTACAAAACAAAGAAAATGAAATTTTTCTTTATTCCGGTTTGTAGTTTTATAATCCAATGTTGGTTTATAAAATTGTTCAGTTTTTTACCGGTACTTAGGTATTGAAATTAAATCCACTGCGGCATGTACAAGCAGTTTAAAACAATTGGCATTATTGCAATGGATTACTAAGAAGTTTTTATTCGGCAAGCAATATAGAGTAGCCATCCTGCTTTTGCGGGATGGCTTTTTTTATAGCAGAATCTTTGTTGCAAAGGAACGAATGTTCTCATTCTTTAAAATCTGCAGTATAAATATAAATCCCTGTACCTTTGCACTCTTTTAAAAATTAAAGCGTATTATTTTGACAACAATTGAATCGCTGGGATTAGAAAACGATCTTTTACAATCTCTACAACAAATTGGTTTTATAACGCCCACTCCTATTCAGGAAAAAGCTATTCCCGTTTTATTACAAGGCACAAAAGATTTTGTAGGTTTAGCACAAACCGGCACCGGTAAAACAGCCGCCTTCGGACTTCCTTTATTACAGCTGATTGATAGCGAAGCCCGCTTTACTCAGGCTCTTATAATATGCCCTACCAGAGAGTTGTTTTTGCAAATCACGAATTATATTGAAAAATTTAAACAAAAAAAGTGTAAAATACATGTTACGGCAGTTTATGGAGGTACATCCATCAGAGATCAAATTAAACAACTTAAAAAAGGAACCCAAATAGTGGTAGCCACACCGGGTAGGTTGATTGATTTGATTGAACGAAAAGCCATTCATTTAGAAGATATAAACTATGTAGTATTAGACGAGGCCGACGAAATGCTAAACATGGGTTTTAAAGATGATATTGAATTTATTTTAAAAGAAACCGTTAACCGCAAAAGCATTTGGCTGTTTAGTGCTACCATGCCGCAGGAAATCCGTCAGGTGAGTAAACGGTATATGAACAAGCCTTTTGAGATAACTGTAGGTAAAATAAACTCCGCCAACGCCAATATTGACCATCAATATTATTTAGCGCAACATAGTAGCCGGTACGAAACCTTAAAACGTATCATTGATTTTAACCCCGGTATTTACGGTATTATTTTTACACGTACCAAAAATGATGCACAGCAAATTACGGAGCATTTAATACGCGAAGGATATGATATAGAAGCCTTACACGGCGACCTTACCCAGGCACAGCGCGATAAAGTGATGGGCAGGTTCAGAGAAAAATCTTTACAATTATTAATAGCTACCGATGTAGCAGCACGCGGTATAGATGTACAAGGAATTACCCATGTTATTAATTACGAATTACCAGACGATACAGAGGTTTATACTCACCGAAGCGGCCGTACCGGACGCGCAGGAAAAAGCGGTATTTCACTTTCAATTGTTACCGCTAAAGAATTATACAGGCTACGCCAGATTGAGAAACTTGTGAATACCCAATTTCATAAATTAGACATTCCAAGCGGTAAAGATGTATGCCGCAAACAATTTTTTCATTTTATTGATAAAATGCTGAAAGCCGACATCAGTCACGGCGAATACGAAACTTATTTACCAATATTGAAAGAAAAATTTGAATCTGTAAACAAAGAAGAAATATTACAACGTGTGGCGGCACTTGAGTTTGACCGGTTTTTAAAATACTACGAAAATGCCCCTGACCTGAATGTAAAAAATGTAAGAGAACCAAAAGGAAAAACAGGTAGTGATAATGGGCGCAGAGGTAACAAAAACAGCGATTACCAGCGGTTATTTGTAAATTTGGGTACGAAGGATGGTTTTTACAAAGCCAGTTTTTTACAATTCATTTTAGACATGAGTGGTCTTCACAAAGAAGTACTAGGCCGTATTGATATGAAGGAAATGAACAGCTGGGTAGAAGTAGAACATGGTGCTTCAAAAACCATGATCAAATCCTTAGACGGCAAAAATTATCGTGGCCGTAAAATAAGAATGAATGATGCTCAAACTGGTGGTGGCAAGAGAAGAAAATAAAGCGTCGCCCATGCTTACACCAACCGGAACGGAGACGTTGGATAATTACAAGTAAAAGAACATGCGTATTTTGTATAAACAAAATATCGCGCAAAAAATGTTTATTAAAAATGCGCATTGCGCATTTTTTTTATAAAGTATTGGTTTGTAGGAAAAATAGTGTAAATTTATTTTTTTAACAATATGTAAAACATGCGTATATTTACGAGTTGCTACGAAATTCCGACCCCATTCTACGATAAAAAGCGAGCTAATAATTGAAAAAAATCTTACAGATTTTAGGTGTTCGAACTTAGCAAAGGGATTTGCGAAAGAGGGTTCTTTCAAGCGAATCGCTTAAAAAGTTCGACCAAGTTACCCTAAAATTTTCAGAAAGTCAATCCTTAATTTTAGGGATAACTTTTCAATTATGGCTGGCTACGTTTTAAAAACTTCGTAAATCGGCGATTTATCAAAATATTTAAAACGTGTTTTATCAGGTAGAATCGGGAGTAACTGTCGTACAACGGGTGGTTTGGCACAAGTTGGGTTAAAGGATATAGCCAAGTAGCAATTGTAATTCTACTGAACTATTGTAAATTAGCCGTGCAAAAAATAAAAGTTACGGCTAAGCAGACTGAAGAATTACTATTCCCAACCTGCGCCAAGCCACCAACCGTTGTAGGCCATTTGAACAAAAGTTACCTCTAAAAATATTTATATGACAATAAAAATTCAAATACTTTCTATAATGGTATGCTTACTTTCATTTTTTGATGCTCAAGCACAAAATGTTTATGAATGCAACAGTTCAGAAATTGGCATCAACAAAGACTGGGCAGATTCCAGTGGAGTTAGTTGCTATAAAATACCAGTAAATCTGATTTATAATGACCCTACCAAAGGCTTTAAGAAAATTGCAGTGATCAAAGTTAATTGTCGCAAAACGTCAAATTTGCCTCCCGTTGTTTATTTCCATGGAGGCCCAGGTGTTGCAACACTAGGAGTTGCACAAAAATATTTAGACTCACCTTTTTGGAATAGACTCAGACAAAACCATGACATCATTATGATGGATTATTCTGGTACTGGATATTCAGAACCTTATTTATGTGAAGATCTTCAGGATTCAATAGCACTCGTAGAAGCTTCTGATCTACCTGATGCAGATAAAAAAGCAAAAACCTTAGAATATTACATTAGTTGCAGGGATTCATTAAAATCAAAGAATATACCCATCAATACATTTACGAGCTTTCAAATAGCAGCTGATGCTGATGAAGTAAGAAAGAATTTGAATATTGAAAAATGGAATGTGTATGGTGTTTCCTATGGTTCTCATGTTGCAATGCAGTATATGCGTTATTTCGGAAAAGGTATTAATGGGGTTGTTCTAGACTCTCCCTTCCCTCCAAATGTAAAAAGCGAAAGTGTAGTACATACCCTAAATGAAACGTTTAACCATATGCAGACCGTTATTAACAATGATCCTAATTTGAAAAATATCTTTCCCGATATAAAGGGTGATTTTACCATTGCAGCTGAACGTTTGAATAAAAATCCAATTAAAATGGAAGATTTTTTACTAACAGGTAATAATTTTGCTGAAATCATGTTTATTACGTTCTATAAATCCAAGTTGGTACCCTTAATTCCCTTGGCTTTAAAAGAATTTGCAAATGGAAATGACGAGTTGATTATCGAATGGGTTAATTCCCATTATATGAACGACGGTGCCGGTGGGGATACTTATGGCAAAGTAAACGACTTTCATTTGTATGCCATTAGCGGTTTTGAATGGAAACCAAGAAGGTACGATGAAACACCATGCTATCTTTCAAGGGAATATCCCCATTTAAAATCATTAACCGGTAAAGATGCATTAGACATATACTATACCTTTAGACCTGAATACCCGGATGCTTCCTATTATGAACCAATAGAAAGCGATTTACCTACATTTGTGATGACATGTGAGTTCGACCCAGGATGTCCCATTTCATACGGTTACTCAACAGTTGAAGAGATGACCAATTCAAAATTGGTAATTGTGCCAAACGCTTCCCATTCTGCAGCCACTTATTCAGAATGTACTCAAATTCTGGTAAAGGAGTTTTTTGAAAATCCAACAACTTCTATCAACACAAAATGTATATCAGAAACTAAAAGGGTAGAATTTGTGACCTCGGATTTAAAGGTTGAATTGGATAAATTAAAGACAAATAAACAATAAGAACAGCCTACAACAGCGTATATAACTTATGGCGGAATAATGTCAGATTCAAGCAATGTGCTTTTAGGCATATTTTGTTCAAGTCGCCAAGAAAATCCTTCGAAACCGCCACAAGTCATATACGCGAACCGTTAGCCACAATTACTATCGAGGCGTTTCCCAATCGAAGATTAAGCACAATTTGAATGGATGAATAGAAATTAAATTCAGACCGAAATTGAGGACGAATAAAGGTCTGAATAAAATTTCTGTTGACGAATCGAAAAAAATCGAGATCAATGTTACTATCCGAAAGCTCGATACTAATCATGTCTAACGATACGCAGACTAATGGATTTTTTTCCTGATGCAGTGAATCAACAATCTTAATGGCTCGATGGCTAAACTGAAAACGTGCGGAAAAAAGAGTCGAAGCGAAAAAAAATCGGATGAAAAACTCAAACCGAAAAGCCTTCTACCCTAGCCCAAAACTACTCGAAAAAAATTTTTGATTTTTAACCGAGTTAAATGATAAATCGAATCGATGATAATGGTCAAAAAACAAAGTTTGAGGAAAATGGAAAAGCGAATGGAATAAAAACAAACACACAATTAGTAACTGTAGCTAACATCGGCTTTACAAAATGCGTACTAATAGCTTAATCCCGTAGTTCGTGAAAAATCTGTACGCAAAAACCCTTTTCTTTTAATTTTTTCTGTAATTTAGTCAAAAGAAAAATGGTTTTGCTCAAGTTCGGAAAAAAACATAATTTAGGAACATTTACCCCGCACTTTGCAAAGCCGACAACCGTTAGCGGAAATGCTATACATAGAATCGCAAATAATGAAGAAAATATTTATTTATACTTTGCTAATTATTATTTCAACTAGTCTGAATAGTTGTAAAGGGCAAAACAATCAACCTACAGAAGTTACAATTGATTATATTAATTATTATCTAACTCAGAATTTAACAGCTACTGTAATTAAAGGAAATTATAATGGCAATATATCTATTCCTGAAAATGTAAAATACCAAGGTCAGAGCTATACTGTTCAAGAAGTTGGTTACGGTGCATTTGAAAATTCAAAAGAATTAATTTCAGTAAAATTACCTACTACTATAAAAATAATCGGAGGAAGAGCTTTTGAAAACTGCGAAAACCTAAAATCAGTAAATATTCCTTCATCTGTAGAAAGTATTCAGCAAGCAGTATTTTTTAAATGTAGAATGATTAAAACTATAGATATACCTGAAAATGTTGAATCTATCGGAGAATATGCTTTCTCTTATTGTGAGTCTTTAGAGTCTATAACAGTAGATAAAAACAATAAATATTTTTCATCTA
>JBKEEB010000082.1:0-4098 GCA_047975735.1 Niabella sp. | reverse complement strand
TTGAAAAAGTTGTTTCAATCTTTCTGTATCAAAATTTCCGGTAAGAATATTATTGACGGTGATGTTATCCTTAGCTACTGCATTGGCCAATGTTTTACCCCAGGTACATACTGCAGCCCTTATCGTGTTGGATAAAGCTAATGCATCTGCCGGCTCTTTTACCGTGCGGGATGTAAGGTTAATAATGCGGCCGTATTTATTTTGTTGCATTTGCTCTAAAGCCAGTGCGGTTGTGTATTGCACGGTTCTAAAAAGCATACTAAAAGCCGTTAAATAATCTTCATCAGTTTTTTCTGTTACTGGGCCAGCTTGGGGGCCATTGGTGTTATTTATTAAAACATCAACAGCATTGTGTTTAAAATACCCGGCAATAATTTGTTTATAATTATCAATGCCCGAAAAATCGGCTACAAGGTATTGATGTTGCTGGCCAAAAGGAGTAGGTAATTCAGAAATTGCCTGTATAAGTTTTTCTTCGTTTCTTGCTAACAAGGTAACCGTAGCACCGCTATCAGCCAGTTGTATTGCAATGGATTTACCAAGACCACCGCTACTGCCGCCCACCAATGCTTTTTTATTTTCTAATGAAATGTGCATTTTTAATATTTAATTCCTTCTGGTTTTTCAAGTAAAGCAAACCAATCATCCAAGTTCCTGGCCAGTGCTTTTTCAAAAGAATTTTGCATGTCTTTGGGTGTTGGGTGTTTGCCGTTCCAATCATTAAAATATTGTTGAAAGGCTTTGTCAACTCCTTCACGTCCTACAATGGTTTCTAATTTATACAACCACATGGCAGTTTTTATATAAGATGTTAACCCATAATCTTCCGAAGATTTAAAATCGGCTGCCGGAATATCAATAGGGGTTGTCATGGGAATTTGTGTCATGAACTTGTATATAGCCGATTGAAATTTATCGGCAGGCATCTTCTTTAATTGTGGAGGCAACTCTCCGGCTACCGAATTGGATCGGTATTTATCGGCTTCATACCTGAATTGGTAATAGGTGTTGAGTCCCTCATCTTGCCAGGTATGTTTTCTTTCATTACTGCCCAGCATTCCCATAAACCAGTTATGCCCCACTTCGTGTGTAATAACGGCGTCCAGATTTTCGGGGTTGGCATCGGGCTGGGTAATTAAGGTGATCATGGGGTATTCCATGCCGCCACTGGCATTATTTTTAGGCCCCTCAAAAGCCTGTACCGTAGGGTATTCATACTCACCAATCCATTCGCTATATTTTCTGGTAGCATCTTTTACATAGTCGATGCTGTTGTTCCAGATTGTGTTTTCTTTATTATGATAAAAGGTAAACGCATCCACCACTTTGCTTTTTAACTGTATGGTATCGTACTGAATTACAATATTCTTATCGGCAAACCATGCAAAATCAACTACATTATCAGCTTTATAACTAAGCGTTTTATTTTTGGCTGATTGGGCTTTATACAATTCGGGTGTTCCGTTTCTATTTTTAGCATTTTTAGCTCCAATTAATTTATAAGCGTCTAATTCTTTCTTGTTTTGCATAACACCTGTTGCTCCTACAATATAATCGCCCGGAAGGGAGATGGTTACATGGTAATTAGCATATTCGCTATAATATTCTCCCATGTCAAGGTAAGGAAACTCATGCCAACCGTCTTTATCGTAAACGGCAGGTTTGGGGTACCATTGGGTTACCATAAATTCGGTTTCATCATACCCCGATCTGGAAAAATAATGCGGCAATTTTACGGTAAAAGGAGTTGCAATTGTAATGCTGTTTCCGGGTAGCAAAGGTTGCTGAAGGTTTAGTTTTATAACATCAATATAGTCGGGGTTATCATGGGTACTGGTGGAGGCTTTTACACCGTTCACAGTAAAATCTAATCCTTCAATCCAACCGGGGGTGGCATCTGCTTCTTTTGATTTTCTACTGTCATCAGCATCAATTTGTTTAAAAAGTGCAGTGTTACGATTTTTATAGGCATTGGGCCAAATATGAAACCATATAAAATGTAGTGTATCAGGTGAAGCATTTGTATATTGAATGGTGGCTGTACCGGATACCGTTTTCTCCTGATCGTTAAGTTTTACATCAATTGTATAACTTAGTTTTTGTTGAAAATATTCAGTTTGGGCAAAAATACTGTTAGCAGATAAAAAGGTTAGAATTAATAAAAAAAGTTTCATTGTGTTGGATTTAAAATGATTGGTTTTATCAAAAAAAGCAAGTATAAAAATAATAAAGAATTGTTTATTGGTGAGAAGGTTGTTTATCAACAAATAATTTTACAAGAACCATACCAGCCACAAATCCACCAACATGAGCCGCAAATGCAACACCTCCACCCTCACTACTTTGACCAATAGAACCTACCCAGCTAAATACCTGCATGGCTATCCATATTCCTAATGTTATAATAGCCGGCACATTAATAACACCTCTAATAATAAAAACTCTTACCTGGTTTTTGGGAAATAACATCATATAGCCACCTAATACCCCGGAAATTGCACCAGAAGCCCCCAAACTGGGTATTAACAAGCTGCTGCCTAATACAGCAGAGGCATAAACATGTGCTAAAGAGGCAATGATGCCACAAATAAGGTAAAACATCAAGTATCGGAAATGCCCCATAACATTCTCAAGATTGTCGCCAAAGATCCATAAATAAAGCATGTTACCCCCTATATGCATAATGCTGCCATGCATAAACATAGATGTGATAATTGTTAAATATACCGGTTCGGGAGAAACGCCTAATCCTCCGGTTGTAATATCGGTACCGGTTAAAATTTCTTGAGGAACAGTAGCGTAACTAAGTAAAAAAGCTTCGTTACCACCCATGCCCTGTGCAAATACAAAAACAAGAATATTGATGGCTATTAACAAGTAGTTAATAAATGGAGTTCGTATTCTTCCTGTATTATCGTCGCCAATTGGCATCATAGTTATAAAATTTAAGATTCAATGATGTTGTAAAATCAGTTATTTCAAGCAATTTGTTGCTTATACAAATGTTCATGGGTTTATTGCTGCCTGCTACAGGGTTATGATGCACTTGTAAGATATATTAATACACATAATATTATAACTGCCAATACGATGAGCCAAGGTTGAATTTTGCTTATTATAACCTGCTGTCCAATGAGGTCTTCGGCTGATTGAATATGTTTTTCCGATTGCGCCGATGCCTGAATTTGTTTTAGTAATTTAGTAATATTTTGTTGCTCTTTTAAAGGTAATATGCTATTAATAGATAAGGTTTGTTGAATAATTGCTTCATTAACAGGTATTTCTTTGTAATAATTTAGTACCGCAACAGCCTCCGGATTTAATATAGAATTGATTGTTTCGCTAATACCGTTCTTATCTACTCTAAAGGCATCAAAACTTTGAATTTTTTTATGTGTGTGGATTAAGGTTAATAAAATATCTTCAGGAGTACTTATTTTATCTTGAAGCGGGTGATTATTATATTTTGCTACCCACCGCTCTCTAAGATAAATTTCCTTTAGTACCGGCTTGGATAATGTTTCGTATGCTTCTTTTACAAGGTTGAACTGTTGCAGGGCGAATGTATCGCCCGGATTCCTATCTGGGTGATGCTGAATAGCCAGTTTCCTGTACGCCGCTTTTATTTCTTTGCCGTTGGCAGATGGGGGCACTTGTAATATCTTATAATAGTCTTTTATCATACGATATGAAAAAATGGAGGAAAAATGCTTTTTTTCCTATAAAAATGTAAAATGTTAAAGAAATTTGCAAAAAATTTTCTTAATACTATTAAAAACAGGCATCTATGTAAATTTATTGAGCAACTTTGTTTTAAATTCCACGTCATAAGTATAGCAAATAAATCCAAAAAAGCAATAAAAAAGGATTCGTTGCAAAGAGTTTTTAACAATTAAATTTTAGTACCATGAAACGTATCATCAGCTCCATAGGTATTAGTTTATTCCTTATGATGGCATTGGTTATATCAAAAACAGCCGATGCTCAGCCAAGGTTAGGGGTAAATATTTCCTTCCAAACATTTTATGATGAGTTAAGCCCTTATGGGGAGTGGGTAGATTATCCTGATTATGGATATTCATGGCGCCCTAATGTAGG
>JBKEEB010000062.1:0-92201 GCA_047975735.1 Niabella sp. | reverse complement strand
GTTTTTTTAGTTTTTTTTAACAAGCAATAGGACATTACCTTTTTACAAACGTCATTTAAATATATAGCCATGCTGGAAAGAGAATTATTCATACAATTATTTAATAAGTACGCGGCAGGAACCTGTACCCCAACAGAGCGGGAAACCTTTTTTCAAATAATCCGTTCAAACCCCGACCATCCGCTGGTAAGTGAGTTGATGGATGATTTGTATGAAACCGTAAAAGAAGAGGCTGCTTTGGAAGCGGAAGATTGGGCATCTATGCCTGAAAAGCCCAAAGGAAAGGTTCGCAGTATGTTTTACAAAATTGCTATTGCGGCGATGCTTATAGGTGTTATTTCCTATTTATCTATCAGGTTTTTAAATAAAAGGGTTGATTATAAAGAAAAAATAACCGGAAATATACTTCAAACACCCAAAGCACATTCCAATTATGTTTTATTGTCGGATAGTACGCAGGTATGGGTAAATGCAGCTACAGAACTGCGCTACCCTAAGCAGTTTGCTAAGGATAAAAGAGAGATTTATTTGGAAGGAGAAGCCTTTTTAGATGTAAAACATGCCGATAAAGTGCCTTTTATTGTACACTTACCAGGCGGAACTGCTGTTACGGTATTGGGTACTGCATTTAATATTAAAGCTTTTCCCGACAGGCAGCAATTAATTGTAACCGTAAAAAGAGGAAAAGTTAGCGTTTCTAAAAATGATAAAGTGTTGAAGGTGTTAACGGTTGGTCAGGAATTAAAAGTGGGCATGAAGAATAATTCAACGGCTGTTAATAATGTAGATATAGAAAAAATTACAAGCTGGCAATCGGGCATTTTATATTTTAATGATATGATGCTAAAAGATGTGGTGAAAGATATTAATCAACAAAAAGATATCAATATTCAAATTGATAATGAAAAATTAGCGAATACTATTATTAGTACTCGATTTGATAAACAAGAAACAACAACAGGAATACTCAATGTTTTAAAAACCATTACCGATTGTAAGGTAAAAGAACAAAACGGCACATACATACTATATTAATACCCAGCATATATAATTTGTGTATTAGGTAGGTATGCCTGTTTATACTTTAACGGCAATATTTTAAGCAATAATATACAAATTGTAATTTATGGTAAAACCTTTTCTAATGTTACCCCATCGTTTTGAGTGTCATAAACGTTTTGGGATGTTTTTTCTTTTATTGCTCGGTGCTTTATTTTTTACTGCATCTATTCAGGCGCAGGATATCGACAAAACTTTTATAGCTGTCGATTTTCAAAACACCCCAATGAAAGTAGCCTTAAATCAGATTGAAAGCAAGACTAATTTTCTTTTCTCGTACAAGACAAAAGAAATGGATGGAATAAACACAGTTACTTACAAAACAAGCCGTGCCAGCGTTGGCGAAATTTTACGGCAGATATTAAAAGGTACTGGCTACACATACGTATCGCTTAATCGTAACATTGTTATTAAAAAGGAAGGACAAGCAGATGAAAATGACACCCCTTCGGTACAGGTTATAAAAAACAAAAGAACAATTACCGGTAAGGTGGTCAATATTGAAAATAATGAACCAATAGCCGGTGCCAATATTATTGCTGTTGATTCCAGGCAAGGAGCTGCAATTACTGATGCGAATGGGATGTTTTCAATGGTAGTACCAATCGATACAAAATACTTAATAGCAATTAGCTATGTGGGCTACGAACCTAAGGAAGTTGCAGTTACAAACGAAAATCATGTTGCGGTATCACTTACACCCCGCTCAGCAAGCTTAAGTAGCGTAGTTATTACAGGTTATACTAAGGTTGATAAACGCATGTCTGCTTCTGCTGTAAGTACCATTAAAGGTGAGGATATGGAACGGGCCGATTTAATGTCGGTGGACCAAATGATACAAGGCAAAATACCCGGTTTAAATGTAAATATAACCAGTACCACGCCCGGGGCTGCCCCCAAACTAAGGCTTAGGGGCACCTCTACATTATTAGGTAGCCGCGAGCCTATATGGGTGGTAGATGGTTTTGTAGTAGATGCACCCATTAAATTATCGGCTCAGGATATTAACTCACTCGATAATGAAAACCTGCTCTCCAGCCCAATTGCCGGGGTAAACCCCAGCGATATTGAGCGTATTGATGTGTTAAAAGATGCGTCGGCAACAGCTATTTATGGGGTAAGGGGTGCAAACGGGGTAATTGTAATAACCACCAAGCAAGGCAAGTTCAATCAAAAAATGAGTGTTAATTATGCTACCTCACTTAATGTACTAACACCCCCTACATATAAAAATCTAAACATCATGAACTCAAAAGACAGGATTGATGTTTCCAAGGAAATTACTGACCGCGGACTAAACTACCCTGTTGCCCAGCCACGTATTGGGTACGAAGGCGCCTATCAGGATTATATTGACCGATTAATAACCTATGATGAATTTAGGGATAAAGTAAATTATTTTGAAACCCTGAATACTGATTGGATGGGCATCCTTTTCCGCCCGGGATGGTCGCAAACACACACTGTAAACTTTAATGCAGGAAGCCAAAACACTACCTATTTTGCTTCGTTGGGTTTTGCCGATCAAAATTCTTCCGCTATTTATAATAACCAAAAACGTTATACAGGGTTATTTAAATTTAATAGTAAATTAAATAAAAATATATCCTTTGGCTTACGCATGGGTGGTGCTATTAATACGCTTGAAACCCCGTTGAATACTAATCTTTATAAATACGCACTTAATACCAGCCGTGCTTTAGAGTTTGAAAATAGCGATGGTAGGGTAGCCTATGTAACTAATTTTGTAGCAGGTAACGATCCCACACAAAATATAGCAGCTGGTTATAATATAATGAATGAGTTAGAAGGAAGCCGTAATAAAAGCAGGAATATCAGCCTGGACGTTTCTGCCAATTTTGAATGGAGGTTCCTTAAAAATTTTAGGTTTAGTGGCAATTACGGGTATATGGTTTCGCAGGCTAACGGTATAAATTATGCTGATGAGACAACTTCTTATATAGCTGACACATATAGGTATGGTATTAAAACTGGAGTAGATATCCCGGATGAATATAAAGCAACATTAGTGGTTACCCCTCGTGGAGGAGAATATAAAGAAAGCAATGTTACCCGTAGTTCTTACACCATCAGAAACTCAATTGATTATACAAGAACTATTAAACAACATTTTGTAAGTGCTCTATTAGGTAACGAAATGCGCAGTACCGACTATTATACCTCTAATTCTTTTCGCTTAGGGTACCTGCCCGACCGTGGTTTGGTTTTTTACACGCCAGACCAAGCGGAATATCCTTTGTTTTATACAAAATTTAGCAATGGTTCTTACGCTCCCATAACCCTGGGCAATAAAATAGAGCGGTATCTTAGCTGGTATGGTATTTTCTCTTATTCCTATAAAAACAGGTATGTTTTAAATTTAAACCTTCGTAACGACGGTTCAAACCGTTTTGGCTCAAATGTCAACAACAGGTTATTACCCACCTTTTCTTCTGCACTACGATGGATTATTAGCGATGAGCATTGGTTTGACAAAAGCAAAAATCTTAACCTGATGGCATTGCGGTTGTCTTACGGCTTTAACGGCAATTTGCCGGAAAGCGAATCGCCAGAACTGATTATTACCCAGCCTGAAATTAATAATTTTACCGGAGAGGATAACTCCTATGTTCACGTTTACCCCAATCCTAATTTAAGATGGGAAAAAACAAATACCATCAATGGCGGGCTTGAATTTGCATTTTTTAATAATAGGGTAAGCGCAGAGGCTGAAGTGTATTATAAAAAAGGGGTAGATTTAATTTCAACTTTGGATATTCCCAGTTCCAATGGAATAGAAAGAGTTGCCATTAACGGTGCCAGTATTGAAAACAAAGGGTATGAGCTTACGCTTAATTTTGTGCCGATAAAAACAAAAGACTGGCAATGGAGGTTTGGGGTATTGTTTGGAAGGAATTTTTCAAAAATATTAAAATCCTCATTTCCCGAACCTTCGGCAACTTTGGCTTCTATAACCAGTTATTATAGTGGTATTAATAGTTACTTATACGGTAATGCCATTAGCTCCGATGCCGACCCTAATACTCTTTACGCATATAAATTTACGGGTTTAGATAGTGTTGGTTTTCCCACATTTTATCAAATTTATACAACCGACTATACAGGAACCCCTGGCGTAACAGAATATTTTAATAATATTCTTACTCCTATGGGCAGCCGTATCCCTAAATTTGACGGAAGTTTTTACACCAATGTAAAATATAAAAATTGGACACTAAGTACCAACTTTATTGTGAAGCTCGGTTATGTACAGCGCCTTCCCTTTTTGTATAACGGCAATAGGTATATGATACCCAGCGTAAACGAGAATTTCTCTACAGAATTTTTAAACCGCTGGCAACAACCGGGCGATGAAGCTTTTACCAATATTCCGGGGTTAACCGACAAGCTGGGCTCCCTTACGGCATCCAGTACACCTTATACCATTTCCAGTACTGTATGGCACTTATATAATTTTAGCAACATACGCGTAGCAGAAGCCAGCCATTTGCGCCTTTCTTCTTTATCTATAGGCTATAATTTGTTACCCAAAGGAAGCATTGGAAAAATATTTAATAATGCCAATATAAAGTTACAGGGTAACGATTTGTTGGTTATTGCCGGTAAAGAATGGAAAGGGCGCGACCCCGAAACCGTGGCCAGCTCATTAGGGCGCATGCCTGCTTTTAGCCTCGCATTTAATATATCTTTCTAAAACCGAAATACAATGATGAAAATATATATAACAATTTTAAGTATCGCAGTCCTATCGCTAACTGGTTGTAAGAAATTTCTTGAAATACAACCAAAAGACCTTAAAATAGCAAAAACTGTTGATGATTATCAGGAATTGCTGAATGGGGAAGGCTGGGGTAAATCTATGGGTTCTGGAAGTGATGCCGAGTTATACTGGTTAGAAATGTTAACCGATGATGTAGGAGAATATTTGGCAACTAGCAGCAGCCCCAGCGATTCTAAAATACAATATTCACAATTTTACACCTGGAGCAACGACCCGGATTTAACCTATATTAACAAAGCAGTATCTGCATATAATATAGGAACCTGGACTTGGTTGTACCGTGTTGTCAATATATCTAATATGGTAATCAGCGAAATTGATAACATGACTACACAGAATGAAAATTCACGGGCATTATTAAAATCCGAGGCCTTATTTAGCCGAGCCCTTGCATTTTTTTATATCTTAAATATCTGGGGCGAACCTTACAAACCTACTGCTACGGCATTAGGGGTGCCTTTAAAAACAACGCCATTCCCAAGTTTATTGGGCACGCCGCGTAGTACTGTACAGGAAGGCTACGATTTAATTATAAATGATTTATTGGAAGCAGAAACAACCATTACCGCATCTGGTGTTGTACCAACGGGTAGTGTTTTTCACGTTTCAAAAGAAGCTATCGAGATTTTACTTTCAAGGGCTTATTTATATACCCAAAACTGGCAAAAAGCTAAAGAATATGCCGATAAAGCCATTGCAACAGGCCCCGCTTTGTTTGATTTAAACTCAGAGACATTCTCTACATCTGCCGCAACCAATTTCTTCAACCCTCGGAATACAGAAATTTTATTTACTTACCACCGCAATGCTAAGTCAACAACCGGAAGTACTTATATTTTTGGGCAATCAGTTACGGCATCCATATATGTAGTATCAAACGACATGATAAATGTATTTGCCAAGGATTTGGTTACGAGTGCTGTTGATATTAGAAAAAATGCATTTGTACAAGTCTTGATCGGTAGAAACTTTTCAAAGACTCCTTTACAGGAAGGCAGTGCTTTTTTAACTCCTACAACAAAGTTGTACGACTATGATATTAGGATAGGAGAAGCCTACATCAATAGAGCCGAGGCCTCAGCACAATTAAACAACCTGGCGGAAGCTGTTGCGGATTTAAATACTTTAAGAGCAAAAAGAATTAGCGGTAGCTCAGCAGTTACGTATAGCAACCAGGCGGCCTTACTAAATTTTATTTACGAAGAAAGAAGGAGGGAACTGTTTTTTCAAGGGCACCGTTGGTTCGATTTGCGCCGCACTACGCAACCCGCTATCACCCACGTATATACCCCTGTAGTTGGTACTGGTACTACTGCAACAATTGGCACTCCGCTCACTTTTGTTTTAAGCCAAAACGATGCGGGTTACACCATTGAGATACCTGTAAAAGAAAGAGAATATAATACTTCGGTTACCCCATTAGGATTGCCAGAAAGAGTGCCCCAATAAATATTATTTAAGACTTAAATTTTGTTCAATGAATAAGAATATTAAAATGTTGCTTTTTGCTTTTGCATTTTCTTCTTTATTGGTGTTAAGTTCCTGCTATAAAGAAAATGCACTTACTGCGGTGGAAATATCAGAAACCTACCCAATGACACAGGGAAATAATGATGCCGATTTATTCCGGTATAATTTCTTTACTAAATATCAAACTAAAATACTATTTGATTTTGCCGGTAGGGAATATTGGTATGCCATGAACAACACCACTACCTTAAAAGATTCGATTGATTACTTTTCGTTTATAACAGATGTAAGCCAGCAAATTAAAGCAGTTGAATTTTTAAATGCACAATGGCTGCTTTTTTACCCGGAAAGTTTTAAGCAGCAAAATTTACCAAAGTATATTTTACTAACCAACCGGCTTTACGATTATTCATCGGCAATTCCAACCAGTAGCATAGATTCTACTTTGTCTTTTAAAACCAATGCATTTAGCAGCCTGCTAATAACAGGATTGGGCAATAGATTTAGCACAATGACAAATGCACAAAAGACAACACTTCGAAATGACATACATTTTAGCTTTATATACAGTTGGCTTTATGCCAGAAATAAAGAATTTATTCCAACGGAATTCTTTGCCGTTTCAAATGCAAAATACGGGGTATCCCCCCGCGATTCTACGTCAACTGTATATAACGATTATTTGCAAAATGGCTTTCTTCCACCTGTTTCGGCTACGTATCCCAACTACAATACAAAAACACGTTATCAAACAGAAGATGCCGATTTATACCAGTTTTTATGGATGATTATTAATAAGGACGATACTTTTGTAAACGCTGTTATTAATAATACAAATGCAGCTAAAGTAAAACAGAAATATCTGATTCTTGTAAACTATTTTAACTCGTTGGGTATAGATATACGTAGTATTAATACACACAATATCTCAACTTTAGGCCCACTAACCACCTATTAACCACCAATCTAAACAAATAACAAAAAAGTAAATTTTTATTAAAAAATGCAGTTCGTATTTATTTCAAAAAAATTATTGTCATTCCTGTTTCTAATATTAGTTACGCTATATGCAAATGCACAAGATAAGCCAGACGATAATGACAACGATACCACCGAAACCAAAAAACCGGCAACACCTAATATTGTAAAACCGTATAAGGATGTAATTACCTCAAAGGCTGTAACATCATCCGGTTTTTTTAAGGTTCATAAAATAGATGATAAATATTTTTTTGAAATCCCCAAAACCTTATTAGGCAGGCAAATTTTAACAATTGGCAGAATTGCCAAAGCTCCAGTAGATCCTAAAATGCTCTCCAGCAAAGAATCCTTTGGGGTACACAGTACCGGTTATGCCGGAGATAAAATTACCCAAAAAGTAGTGGAGTATTGCATGGGGCCCAAAAACAAACTTTTCTTAAAAGTAATCCTGTTTTTTGAAAAAGCAGAGGACTCTACCGAAAATGGCCTTAGCAGGGCATTAAGCAATAACAATCTGGCACCTATTATAGCTTCTTTTGATATAAAAGCATATACGCCGGATTCATCGGCTGTTGTAGTGGATGTAACAGACTTTATTAACGGCGATAATACCGTTTTATCTTTTGTATCCTATTTTAAAAAGGCTTTTGGCATTACCACTATTATGGCAGATCGCAGTTATGTGGAGGATGTAAAAGCCTATCCTACTAATATTGATATTAAGACCATTAAAACCTATAAATCAGAAGATACCTATATTACCTATGGTTTACAGTCTAATATCATTCTGTTACCCCAAAACAAAATGCGCCAAAGAAACACGGACGGGCGGATTCCCTATGCAAACACCTCGTTCACCAATTTTGATATTAACCCTAACGGTGTAGAAGATACCAGAATCATTAGCAGATGGCGCTTAGAACCCCATAAAGGCGACTTGGCAAAATATAAAAAAGGCGAATTAATTGAACCTCAAAAACCGATTGTCATTTATGTGGATCCGGCAACCCCTAAAAAATGGGTACCATGGATAATAAAAGGTATTAATGCCTGGCAACCCGCATTTGAGGCCGCAGGTTTTAAAAATGCCATTATAGGAAAAGAAGTTACTCCTAACCTCCCAAATTTCAGTATTCAAAACTCCTTATATTCCTCCGTGGTTTATAAGCCGGGTGCTGTTCCTGATAATAATGAGGATTATATAACCGTTGATCCTGTTTCCGGAGAAATTATAGAAGCACATATAATTTGGAACCATAGCGAAATGGAAAATTTGTACAAAAAATATTTTGTGCAATGCAGCAATACCGATGCCGCCGCCCGAACCGCAGAATTTGATGATGCCTTAATGGGGAGGTTAATACAGGCCGAAATTAGCCATAAAGTAGGGCATGCGCTGGGTTTAGCCCATAACAAAGGTGCTTCTGCCACTATTCCGGTTAAGAACTTGCGCAACAAAGCCTGGACAGATGCCAATGGCATTAGTGCTTCCATCATGGATGTTTTAGGTTATAATTATGTAGCCCAACCTTCTGATAAAATTGATAGGGAGGGCCTTGTGCCACAGGTGGGCATTTACGATAAATGGGCCATAAGCTATGGTTATAAACTTATACCACAGGCAAACACAGCAGAAGAAGAAAAGCCTTTTCTTAATAAATGGGTTGTAGAAAGTTTAGCCAAAAACCCAATGTTAAACAAAGGAAGCGAAATGGCAACAGACCCCACTTCCGTTGTTGACGTGCTGGGAGATAACCTGATGGAAGCCAATACCTATGGTATCAACAATCTTAAAGCCATCATGCCCCACTTAGAAAAATGGACTAAACAAGATGGTAAAGGCTATGGCACCCTTAATACAGTTTACCGTACTTTAATAGAACAGTATGAACGGTATTTAACGGCTGTAACCACCTATTTTGGAGGGCTACAAGGTAGGTACAAAACGGTTGAGCAAGCTGGACCGGTTTATACATTTGTTAAGAAAAACTTACAAAAAGAAGCATTGGCTTTTCTTAATAAAGAATTGTTTAACACTCCCAACTGGTTGTTTAACCAGCGTTATTTTAGTTTAACATCGCAGTTTTTTAGCGATAAAAAATTTGCCGAAATACAGGAAGGCGTTTTAAATTATATGTTAGACAATACAAGGCTTTATTATTTGGAAATTTCTCCCAAAACATCCGATTATTATCAGCTCAACGATTATTTTACCGATTTAAAAAACAATATCTTCTCCGAGCTAAAAACATTAAAGCCCACCGACCAGATTAGAAGGATGTTGCAAAAACAATATGTAGATATCCTTTGCAATAAAATCATTCCCGGTGCTTCTAAAAAAATGGGGCCTGTAAATGTAAACTTAAACATTGCCGAAAATACCGACGGGTATGTTTTAATCAGGCAACATTTTAAAGATATGATTCAATCTATCCAAACCGCAGTTCCGTTGATTTCAGATGCCACAACAAAATACCATTTAGCAGACTTATCGGACAGGATGCAGGTGGCTTTAAAAGCAGCTGAAGAAAAATAAAAGTTACAACAATACATTGGAATTTATAAAATTTATTCATGAGCAAATTATATATATATTTTACTTTTTTTATACTTTTTATTACAATAGGTAAACTTGCAGATGCCCAGGACGAAAAGGCAGAGAATAATATCGAAAAAAGCAGCCCGGAAGCAGCCCCAGCCAAGCGTACAAAAGTACCTAAACCCAAACCCTACGCTACTGTTATAACATCCGAGGCAAAAACAAGTATCGGTTTTTTTAAAGTGCACGAAGTAAAGGATCGTTATTATTTTGAAATACCTAACACCATGTTGGGTCGGGATATACTGGTAGTGTCCCGCATTATGAATGCGCCACCCAAAACAAGCCCTTCCGGAGAGCGGGGCACCATGTTTTCAGGCGACCAGATTGGCGAAAATATGATAGCCTTCATCAAAGGGCAGGATAACCGTATCTTTCTGGAACTGCGTATGGAAATTGAAAATGGTACCGATAGCACAGATGGTGTATCCAAAGCTTTAAAAGCCAACGAAGCACAACCCCTTGTGGCCTCTTTTGACATTAAAGCATTTACCCCTGATTCCAACGGCGTTGTTATTGACATGACTGATTATATTTCGGGCGACAATGATATACTTTTTTTTGACAAAAGAGTGAAAAAAGGAGCTGGCGGCATTACTACCATCGATGCTAAGGCCAGCTATATACAATCGGTAAAGCCTTTCCCAATCAATATAGAAATTGCTACCATAAAAAACTATAAAACGCCTAACGGTGTTTTTCTTACCTATGGCCTCAACACCTCTATGGTATTGCTTCCTAAGGAACCCATGATGCCTCGTTATGAAGACCCAAGAGTAGGCTATTTTTCAAATAAAATTATTGATTTTGATGCGCAAAAAAACGGTGCCGATATACGGGGTTATGTAGCTCGCTGGCGCTTGGAGCCCAAACCCCAGGATATGGATAAATATTTTAAAGGAGAGTTGGTGGAGCCGCAAAAACCCATTATAATATATATTGACCCAGCTACTCCCAAAAAATGGGTTCCCTATTTAATTGCCGGTATTAACGATTGGCAGAAAGCCTTTGAACAGGCAGGGTTTAAAAACGCCATTATGGGCAAAGAAGCACCTGCTGACGACCCTAATTGGAGTCTCCAGAATGCTTTATATTCGGCCATTGTTTATAAACCATCTAAAACCCCCAATGCTTCAGGTCCCCATGTTTCTGATCCGCGTAGCGGCGAAATTTTAGAAACCCATATTAATTGGTACCATAATGTACAAACTCTTATCCGTCAATGGTACTTTGTACAATGCGCCAATGTAGATACAGCAGCTCGTAAACCAGAATTTAGCAATGAATTAATGGGCTCGCTCATTCGTTTTGTTTCCTCGCACGAGGTAGGCCATACGTTGGGGTTAAAGCATAATTTCGGATCTTCCAGTACCATGCCTGTAGAGTTGTTACGCAATAAAGCATGGGTAGAGGCAAATGGCCACACCCCATCCATCATGGATTATGCCCGGTTTAATTATGTAGCACAACCCGAAGATAATATATCAGAAAAAGGACTCTTCCCGCGTATAGGGGCTTATGATAAATGGGCCATCCAATGGGCATATACCATTATCCCTAAAGCAAATACACCAGATGATGAACAGCCTGTATTAAACAAATGGGTAGCCGATAGTTTAGGTGCTAACCCATATTTATTTTATGGGGCACAAGGCCTGTCCGACCCCAGAAGCCAGGCAGAGGTTATAGGCGACAATCCCATGGTAGCTAACGATTACGGTATTAAAAACTTAAAAGCCATTTTGCCTCATTTAATGGATTGGGTAAACCAACCTAATGATGACTATGGTGCTGTCAGGGAAATGCACAAAACCCTTGTAGGCCAATATCAGCGTTATCTTGGCCATGTTTTAGGATATTTAACCGGCAGGTATATTACCTATAATTCAAACGATAATACTCCCGAAGTAAAATACATACCCAAAGAAAAACAAAAAGAAGCCTTGGCCTTTTTTAACAAACATTATTTTGTTACACCGGCTTGGTTATTGTACGACCCGCAAATAATTTCTTATTACGGCTCACTTCCACGCGAGTTTACTGTTAATCAGGAAAGCCTTATTAATATTTTATTGGGAAGTAGCATTCAGCGCAACATTTCCAACCAAAGTTTTTATGAGGTAAATGATACCTATCGTTTAGAAGAATTTTTAAAGGATTTAGATAATTATATTTTATCCGATATTCTTTCTGGCAAACCCTTGCCCGATTATCACAGAAGAAACCTGCAGCGTATTTATATATCCGGGCTTGCCGGTAAAATTATCCCCGGTGCCACAACCGAAACCAGAGTAGGGCCATTTTTGTTTACTATTGATGCAAACGCTGATAAATTAACGGATGCTTATACCATTCTTAAAGTACATATAGCGGCATTGGATAGCCAATTAAAAAAAGCAGTTCAGCAAAGCGCAGATTCAGATGTTAAAGAACACCTGATATACCTGCAAGGTATTTTGGATAATGCCCTGAAAGCTACTCTTAAAGCAACTCCCAAAAAAGGTAAATAGCCGGTATCATGAATAAATTTTTCCCCCTTCTGTTAATCAATCTGATATGCCTTACATCCCGGGCTCAACCCAATATAATAGTGCAGACAAAAGGAGATGCAGGCAATAGCAACATGGCTATTTTAAAACTAAGTTTTGGAAGCTTCCCAATAGCAGTAGATTCTGTTTACCCCAAAAATAATAAGTATCATTTTTTGCTGAGTGATTCTATCTGGAGCTTACAGCCAACTTTTGCCACAATTATTTTTAAAGACAAAGAAAACAGAACATGGCCGCTTACTTTTGAAAATTATATTGAACCGGGAAACAAAGAAACGGCCTTTTACCTTGCAGATACAATTATCAGTTTTACGGGCAGTTTTAATCCTGTTAAGCAATTTGTTATCAGCAGATACCCCGAGGGCGATGTTTTTTTTAGTAAACAAGTTAAACGGGTATTTAGCAGCCGGGACACATCGGATGAAAAATTTCAAAACCTTTTAAAATTTATCAAACTTTACCCCGGTAGCAGGTATTTACAAACCAAGGTTTGGGATTTCAGGAGAAGTTATTCCGCTACACAATTAGAGGCAATTTTAACTGCTTTTTCTCCCGATATTTTATATACAGAACCCGGCAGCAAACTCAAAATTTTTGCAGAGAATAAATTAGCCGAAGAAAACCATAGTGAATACACAAATCTTACACTTTTAGATAAAAACGGTAAAAATGTAAAAATATTTGATAAACTAAAAGCTGCCAACCTCATAGTGTTTTGGACAAGCTGGTGCCATCCATGCCGGGGCGAAATACCGTTAATTAAAAAAATATATACCGACCTGAAAGCTCAAAATGCCGATTTTCAAATTACGTATGTTTCTGTGGATAGCAAAAAGCAAGCCTGGTTAGAAGCCGACAAAGCCGAAAACCTTCCCTGGCGTAGTCTTTGGACTGATAATGAAAAAACAGTGGCTAATGCCTACAATTACTCCCTACCAAGTAATTTTTTAGTTACAAAAGATAAGCGTATCCACCGCATTGATGTACGCGATCAGGAAGGCATTGATGCGCTGTACAAGGCTTTAGGATTGAAATCTGGGAAGATTGAAACCGCAGCTCTGCAAGATTGAGAAATTTAAATCTGAATGATATCTTCTTAACTGCCATTTGTGGTTAATATTTCTTTAGCGTCCCTTTGCTTCTTTGTGCATTTGCGGCTAATATTTTGTAAAACCGAACACAAAACCTATGCTTAAACCCAAATTTTGCAGTAGGAAGTTGGGTGAAGACAGATGTGCAAAAGCGCATCCTTAAAATGGCTGTACCCCTCAAACGGCGGCAATGGTACAACAGCCTGTTCCAAAATATCGAATCCGAAGAACTGCCATTAAGCCATAGAGGATAAGGCTACTGCAAGACTTAGGTTTAATATCGCACCGGCATTATACGAAGTATCATTGGTCTGTTTTATAAATATGTTTCGTATAATATCGCTAAAACGTTGAGAACGTTTTGCAAGAAAGCCCTTTGCTGCTAATTAATATCCAAAAAAATTAGTTAACAGTGTTCAATTTGTCAGGGGTATGTGCATTTTACGCAGTAGTCCCTATCTTTGAACCACTAACAGAAGCTAATTTACCCATGCAAAACGAACCAAAAATTATTCAGTTACCAAAAATTGTTGACCCAAGAGGGAATTTATCTTTTTTTGAGAATAACAAATATATCCCATTTTCAATTGCACGTACGTATTGGATTTATGATGTTCCCGGTGGCGAAAGCCGGGGCGGTCATGCTTTTAAGGAGCAACAGGAATTTATTGTGGCTTTATCCGGTGGGTTTGAGGTTTCTTTACACAATGGCACTGAAGAATTGCGTTTTTCTCTTAACCGCTCATATTATGGGCTTTATGTACCAAAATTACATTGGAGAAAAATGGAGAATTTCTCAACCAATTCGCTGGCACTAATCGTTTCTGATAAAATATACAATTTAGAAGATTACATTGAGGATTTTGATGAATTTAAAAAAGTAAACCGTGATTGATTTAGTATCTATTTTTGATTGCTCTGTAATTTCTTTAAAAAAATTCAGCTATCCTGAAGGAAATTTAACTGTTGTGGAGAATTTTAAAGAATTTCCTTTTGATATTAAACGGGTTTTTTACCTCTATGATGTTCCCGGCGGTGAGAGCAGGGGGGGGCATGTTCATAAAGAGTGTCATCAGTTTTTGGTAGCAGCCAGTGGAAGTTTTGAGATATCGTTGGATGACGGTACGTTTAAACGGCAGGTCTTTCTTAATCGTCCCAGTATGGGGCTGCATATACCGCCCGGCATATGGGCATCAGAAGTTAATTTTTCATCCGGTGCTATTTGCCTTGTAATCGCTTCGCACGGTTATATTGCTTTAGATTATATACGGGATTACGACGAATTTTTAGCTTTCAGAAAATTATTGTAATTGTTAACGGTTATAAGATCTATTTTAACGGGGATAGATTTTTTAATAATCAGTTTTGGTTAGATTTACTATGTTAAATTTTGTTACAAACCATTAGGCAAATATTTAAAATAAATGCTACAAATGATTAAATTTCTCGATTTAAAATCCATAAACCTTCAACGGCAGGAAGAAATAGAAAAGAATATTATTAGAGTTTTTCGGTCGGGTTGGTATCTTTTAGGAAAAGAGGTAAATGCTTTCGAAAAAAACTTATCTAATTATATTGGTGGCAATGAAGCAATAGGTGTAGCAAATGGGTTAGATGCCTTAAAACTTATTTTTCGCAGCTATATAGAAGTAGGGGTGATGCAGAAAGGAGATGAAATTATTGTGCCGGCAAACACTTATATCGCATCAATACTTGCTATTTCTGATGCAGGATTACAGCCTGTTCTTGTGGAACCTGATATAACTACATACAATCTTAATGCTGCAAATATTGAAGAAAAAATAACTTTTAAAACCAAAGGAATACTTACTGTTCACCTCTATGGCAGGGTAGCATTTTCTTCTGACTTAAAAAACATAGCCGAGAAGCATAATTTAAAAATTATTGAAGATAATGCACAGGCAATCGGTGCTGAATGGAACGGTATTAAAGCAGGAAATTTGGGAGATGCCGCAGGGTTTAGCTTTTATCCGGGTAAAAATTTGGGAGCCTTAGGTGATGGCGGTGCCGTAATAACGAATGATGGAAAATTAGCAAAAACGATAAGAGCTATGGCAAACTACGGCTCCAGCCAAAAATATTATAATATTTATAAAGGATTAAATTCAAGACTCGATGAAATTCAGGCTGCTGTTTTAAACGTTAAATTAAAGTATATTGACGAAGACAATATACTGCGACGTAATATTGCAAACGCATACTTTAAAGGTATTAACACCAAAAACATTATGCTTCCCAACATGCCTGAGGATGAAAAAGAGCATGTATGGCATTTGTTTGTTGTAAGAACAGCCGACAGGAATAGATTACATAATTACCTTTCTGAAAACGGAGTACAAACACTTATCCATTATCCTGTTCCGCCGCATAAACAAAAAGCTTACAAAGAGTGGAATACATATCAGTATCCGATTACAGAAAAAATTCATGAAGAAGTATTGAGTTTACCTATATCGCCGGTTTTAAAAATTGATGAGGTGCAAAAAGTAATTGGTTTGATGAATGCATACAATTAATTATAGATATTGCTCAACTATATTATTTTATACTAAATGCCAATAAAAGATTCACTTATTATTTTCATATTGTTATCGGCTTGTTCTACAACCTTCGTACATAAAGAAAACACTAAAAAATATGATCTTGTTGTAGCACAGGACGGTCCAGGCGATTTCAGAACGGTGCAGGAAGCTATTACTGCTGTGAGAGATGCTTCTAAAAAAGCAACTGTGATTTTTATAAAGAAAGGTATTTACAAAGAAAAACTCACAATTCCTGCATCTAAAATAAATGTAACTTTTGTTGGAGAAGATGTGGATAAGGTCATCCTCACTTATGATGATTATGCCAGTAAGAAAAATGATAAGGGTAATAATATAGGAACCTCCGGCAGTTCTTCATTTTTTGTGTATGGTGATGGTTTTGTTGCAAAAAATATCACTTTTGAGAATAGTTCCGGACCGGTAGGACAGGCTGTGGCTATAAGAGTTTCTGCAGATAGGGTTAAATTTTTGAATTGTAAATTCTTAGGAGCTCAAGACACATTATATGCTCATGGAAACGGATTGGAAAGCAGGCAATACTATAATAATTGCTATATAGAAGGTACTACCGATTTTATTTTTGGCGCAGCTACGGCGGTATTTGAAAATTGCACCATCCATTGCAAAAACGGAGGGCAATACATTACTGCCGCAAATACGCCAAAAGAAGCTCCGTTTGGTTTTGTATTCCTGCATTGTAACATCACCGGTGATGACGGGGTGAGTTATTATCTCGGTCGTCCTTGGGGCGATTTTGCAAGAACGGCTTTTTTGTATTGCAAGTTTCCGTCATTCATCAAACCAGAGGGTTGGCATAACTGGGGTAGAACAGAAGCAGAAAAAACAGTTTATTATGCAGAGTTTAAGAATACAACCGCAGTAGGTGCAATAAAAAAACGTGTTGTTTGGGCACATCAACTTACTGCAGAACAGGCTTCAAAATATACGGTAAAACATATTTTTGGCGATTGGAATGCAAACAATTAGTTAGTTTTTTAAATAAAATAACAGCAAATACAATTTTATTGCTTTTCAAAAGCATAGATTACGAATGAGGCCAACTATAACGAAATTCGAATAAAAAAAAATTACATATAGTTCTTTTTTTGTTTCTTTGTTATAGTACAGTAGGTTAGCATGTAAAAAAAGTTAGTAGAAATAACGGAATAATACTAACAAATTCCTGTGGAACTTCAAATAGAACTTGTAAAACGGAAATTCAAAAACCAACTTAATCCGGAAATGTATAATTGAATTTATAGTTTTATTTAAAAAACACGCTTATTCAACGTTAGAACAAGGGTAAAATATTTTTAAGATTTGTTGATGCAAGAACTATCATTGAAAATAATTTTAGACACATGGAAATCTTTTGGGGCTAATGAGCAGTAAGGAAGTGAAAATTAGCCGATGTATTGGGCATCTTAAATTTTTACATTTTGTTATTTTTTTAAATTCGCAACTTAACTATTCAAAACATTTTTGCAATTGAATACAACACCAAAATTTCAGATTAGCTTTTTAACTAAAATAGCCGGATTAATAACTAAGATACTGCACCAAAAAGTACCTGCTGAATACAAATACTTTTGCCGGGATACTTACGTATGTAAAATGTTGCAAATAAAATATTTTTATAGAGATTATGTGCAGAAGAAAAAATATAAAACTATTTGCTTTGATGGGGAATTTGGTGCCGAGCTTTTATTTGCATTGCCGTTTGCGTATTGGCATTTTAAAAACGGTACTCTAAAAAAAACAATCGGTGCAATAGATACAAGATCTTTATACTTTTTCTCCGATAATCATGAAGAGGCCTATACAGAAAGAACGAATGAAGGGAATTATAATTATGAATTTCCTCGTGTATTGTACAGCCACGATTATAATATGAGCAAATGGTTACCGGTGCCATATAAAGAGCACTACAGGAATAATGTTTACGTTTATGATAAACCATTACTGATTATAGCAAGTAAATATAATAGTGAATGGGATGGGCCGCCGGTTCATTATTTTGACAAAGAGATGTTAGATTATTTTATTTCAAATTTGAAACATAAATACACAATTGTGTATAACCGACCCGGAGCCAAAGACATTGTGGTAGATAATAGCGATATGTTTAATTTGAATGAATTTGATTGGCTTAGAAACACCCACCCCGAGGTGTTATTACTAAAAGATATGTGGCAGGAGAATAAAATTAATGCAGACAGTTTTAATCATTTTCAACTAAGTGTTTATGCTAATTGCGATAACTTTATTTCTGTACACGGCGGAATAGCAACACTGGCAAGTTGTTTTGGTGGCAGAAATATGATTTTTTCCTGTGATGGAGGAGAGCATTATTTTAATTGCTATCAAAAACTTTTTACCCAACTATCCGGTACAGAAATTATTGTTGCTGAGTCAAAAGAAGAATTAAAAGACGGCGTAAAAAGATTTTTATAATAAGTATGTCAGTTTCAAAAAATTATTGGCTTAAAAACGGACTGATTAATATTTTTCAGAACCTATCTACTGTATTTTTTGGCTTCGTGAGTTTCTATTTTCTGGTCAGGCTGCTGTCTAAAGATGATTGGGGGGCCTGGGGCTTATTTTTAAGCACCATTAGTATTGTAGAAATTGCCAGAAATGGCCTTACACAGGAGCCGCTGGTAAAATATCTTTCTGCGGCAAATCGCTTGGATAAAAGAAAAATTATAACGGCATCATTTTTTATTAATATCATCATGTCGTTATTAGTGTGTATTGTGTTTCTTATTGCAATACCGTTGTTGGCAAAAAGCTGGAATTCTCAGGAGCTGAATCACATGTTCCATATTTATCTAATTACATTTTTTATTACTGGTATTACAAGCCAACTTAATTTTATAGAACAGGCACATCTTCGTTTTACAGGAAATTTTTATACCAATTTTTTGCGACAGTTGGTATTGTTTTTATATATAGCATACTGTTATATTAGCCCCGCTCAAATATCTCTCATTACGCTAACTTATGTTCATCTTTTAGCAGGTGTGCTTTCTGCAATTACCGCTTTTGTATTTACAAGAAAATTATTGAAATATACGGTTAAAATAGATAAAGAGTGGATGAAAAAAATATTTCATTTTGGAAAATACTCTTTTGGGGTTTCGTTAAGTTCCGTATTGTCTGCTTCAATTGATCAAATGATGCTGGGTTCCATGCTGTCAAAAGCGGCAAGTGGTGCATTTAATATTGCAGTACGAATTACAAACCTCGCAGATATACCCACTAATGCGATGGCCGCCATCTTATTTCCGCAATCTTCTATCAGGTTTGAAAAACAAGGGGGGGAATCGGTAAAATATCTTTATGAAAAGTCTGTTGGTGTTGTCTTAGCTATTTTAATTCCAGTAACTGTTATTTTAATTTTATTTAGCGATTTAGTCATTAACATTGTCGTTGGTAATAAATACCCCGAATCAGTACAATTATTACGCCTCACGCTTTTGGTTTGTATTTTTATTCCATTCGGAAGACAAGCCGGAACAGCCTTTAGTTCCTCCGGTAATGTAAAAATTAATTTTTATATGATTATTCTCAATACCATTCTTATTATTGTATGTAATTATTTTTTGATTGATATGTACGGTGTAGTGGGAGCCGCTTATACTACTCTAATAGCTAACGTTGTGGGCTTTGCCATTTGTCAATATTATTTGTATAAGCTATTCCGCATTAATGCGCTTAATTCCTTTATTTATGCGGTGAAATTCTATCCGGAATTTTTAAATAAATTTTTACGAAATAAAAACGGGTAATCTGGTCTTGCTGTTAATTGAATATAACATTTTACTTTTACGAAGTGGCCTCGTTCTTAATTTCCAAAAACTATTATTATTATCCTTTCGCAGTCCATAAGCATCCTGTATATTCTACTTCTTGAAAGCTGAGGTTTATTTTTTCTCCCCGGTTAAAGTCAAACACATGCTCATAATACTTCCCAAGAAAGGCATACATCTTTAATCTGCTAAAAAACCAAGCAGGGTAGGATGCCTTGTAAAATACCGGCGGTACTTTTTGTATAGTAAGCCTGTCATTTGGCTCATCTATAAAAGGAGTTAGATCCAGCAATAAATTTGAAATTCCCGAATTTACAACCGCATTTAAAATAGTATAAGGTTCCTGAAGGTACGCCAAGGAATTTGAGAACATGATTAATTGCGGTTGTTCATTAAAACTTTGCAGGCACTCTTTAAGGTCATAATAAAAAGAAAGGTGTTCATTCTCAAAGTTTTTACGCCCTTCATCTACAAATACTTTTTGCTCAATAATCTTCCACTCAATATGATTGAGGTGTTTTATAAAGCGATAATTCTGTCTGTATGATGTTCCTAAGGAACCTCCGTAATCTATAATGCTTAATCGGTTATTATTTTGTGAGGCTACCCATAATAAGGTTGATAATAAAGGGAATTGTACCTGTACACTATCATAAATAATGGCATCGCGCTCATATACAGCCTCACCGTTTTTTACTTTTAGTGCAGATTCTCGTACGCGCTCCAGCACTGCTTCGGTATTATATCCGGTAGTTTCTTTAAGCGCATCCTCCCAAGTTTTGTACCGCCCGTGCCATCCATAGCGAAAATCATATCTGAAAAATCGTTTGACAATGGGAGGTACCAGATCTCCTTTTTTAATGTTCATATAGGTTATTTTAGGAACAAATATAGTTGATAGTAAAAATATAGCAGAACAGTAACTTACTTAAAAATGCATTTATCAATCCTTTTTTATTAATGCGTATGGTAATTCTTATTATTTTGTACAAAATTCTCAATTATAACTCTATTATTATTCAGCCGCAGGCATATAATTAAACTTTATTTATTGGTTATTGTACAATTTTAAAAAATTACAAGAACTAAATAAACCCGATAAAAAAATTCATCTGATAAGTAACAAAAAAACGGAGTATTTTTGTAGGCTATGTATTACATTCTTTATGCTATACTATACCTTTTTTCAATACTACCATTACGGGTATTGTATTTTATTTCAGATGGTTGTTACTTGCTCATTTATTATATATTGGGCTACCGGAAAGATGTGGTGATGCAAAATCTGCTTATTGCTTTTCCCGAAAAAACAGTAGATGAGCGTAAAAGAATTGCCAAGAACTTTTACCATCTTTTTATCGACTCAATGATAGAAACCATCAAATTACTCTCTGCCTCCGATGCTTTTTTTGAAAAAAGGTTTACGGGTAATTGGGAGCTGGTGGATCGGTTTTATAAAACCGGAAGGTCTGTTCAGTTACATTTAGGTCATAATTTTAATTGGGAATGGGGGAATGTTGTATTGCAAAAGCATATTAGTTACCAGTTCTTAGGGGTTTACATGCCAATCAAAAATAAAGCAATGAACCGCTTGTTTTTTAAAATGCGCTCTCGTAGTGGGGGTAAGCTGTTAAGTGCTAAAAATATGGCCAGAGAGTTTTTGCCATATCGAAATGAAAAATATTGTTTAGGGTTTGTGGCTGATCAGAATCCCGGAAGAATATCAAATGCGGTATGGGTAGATTTTTTTAACCGTAAAACAGCCTTTACCATCGGCCCGGCCAAAAATGCCATTAAATATGATACGGTGGTAATTTTTGCACATATCATCCGCCTCAGGCGTGGGTATTATGAGGTAACGTTTTCCGTGGCAGCGCAACATCCCAAGGAAACTACCGATAATGCGCTTACAGAAAAATTTGCCGATTATTTAGAGAATGTTATTCGCAATAATCCACCCATGTGGTTATGGAGCCACCGGCGTTGGAAGAGAGTATGGAGTGGGAACACTAACTTAGAAATTTAATTCTGGTGCATCGGTTTTTCCGGGGCGTTTTCTTCCTAAATGCTCGTAAGCTTTATGGGTAACTTCACGGCCACGAGGGGTACGTTGTAAAAATCCTTCCTGAATTAAAAAAGGTTCATATACTTCTTCTATTGTTCCCGGCTCCTCACCCACAGCAGTAGCTATGGTAGTAATACCTACAGGGCCGCCTTTAAATTTTTCGATGATAGCCAGTAGAATCCTGTTATCCATATCGTCCAGTCCGTATTCGTCCACATTAAGGGCTTTTAAAGCATGTTGAGTAATACCAATATCTATCGCTCCATCGTTGAGTACTTGTGCAAAATCGCGCACCCGGCGCAATAACCCGTTAGCAATACGGGGAGTGGCCCTGCTACGGTTGGCAATTTCTTTAGCAGCATCTGCCGTAATAGCAACACCCAGTATCTGCGCACTGCGTAAAACAATTTTTTGCAGGGTTGCTGCGGTATAATATTCCAGTCTGGATTTAATGGCAAATCTTGATAGCAACGGAGCTGTTAACAAACCACTTCGGGTGGTAGCTCCAATTAAAGTAAAAGGAGCCAAAGAAAGCTGTACACTACGGGCATTGGGTCCGCTATCAATTAAAATATCCAATCGGTAATCCTCCATAGCCGCATACAAATACTCTTCAACTACGGTACTAAGGCGGTGAATTTCATCAATAAACAAAACATCACGAGGTTCCAATGATGTGAGTAAACCAGCCAGATCGCCCGGCTTTTCAATAACAGGGCCACTGGTTTCTTTAATATTTACTTCCAACTCATTGGCTACAATGCGCGATAAGGTTGTTTTTCCCAAGCCTGGAGGGCCGTGAAACAGTATATGATCCAGAGCCTCGCCCCTAATACGGGCGGCTTTAATAAAAATACGCAGGTTTTCAATTAACTGTGGCTGACCCGCAAATGCTTCTATGCTGGCAGGGCGGATTGTATTTTCAAAATCCTTGTCTGCCGGGCTTAATGATTCTTTGTCCTTATGTAAATTAGGATTGCTCATACTACTTCAAAGATAACAGAAACTGCTATGACATTATTTTTTGTACAAATGTCAATAAGAAAGGCAAGCCATTATTTTTAATATTTATTGTAAAATTTGAAAAATATTGAGCAAGAAAAAGCCCCGCAGATAGGCGAGGCAGCTAAATGTTTTCACAACGTAACAGTATTATTACTAATATCCTTTACAGTTGTCAAAGACCTAAGTTAAATCAAAAGTTGAAAGCCCGCCTGAACGGAACGGGCAGGCAATTCACAACCTTATGGCTTACTATACGGATTTTGACAGCAAAGCGGTTAAGATAATCGAAGCCATGAGCAAAAGAAAAGACGATTGGAGAATACACCATTTATTTGTAATCGTCATTACTTAATCTGACAGGTTAGGTTTTTTATGCATTTTCGACAAAAATAAATTAGGAGCAGAAGTGGTTGTTGGTTACAGTTAAATCCTAAAAATTTTTTAGTAACTATCTTTTGGGTTTATAAATCGGTGTTGTTAATTTAGAAGTAAATACAAATACTATTAAACATAAAAAATTTAAAGAAACCAACGTTGAAAAGATTTCGTTCATCAAACCATAATTAAAATAAGCAACAACTAATAAAACAAGGCAAGCTGCTTGTAAAAAGCCAATAATTTTGCCGAACCGTTTTTGTAGAAAAAAGTAAGACGATAAATACAAAAAAGCAATAGCAATACTCGACCATTTTAGCCAGGTAAACAAGTGTAAAAGGTTTAATTGAGTACTAAAATTATTTCTGGGATGTAGCTGTATTATTTGTAGTATTTGTATATTTTCTATGGTATCAAAGATTACCATTAATAAGCATAATAATGAAAAAATATAAACAGATAGTATCTTTTTCCTTTGGTAAATACCAATCGCAACAAATAAAACTAAACCACTGTATAAAAACATAAATCCAAAATCAATCTGAACACCCAACTTAAAATCGGCTTTATATTGTGCAACATTGCTAACGTTAAATAGTTGGTTAATTGTAGCTGTATCTTTGGCAAACTCAAAGGCAATAATGGGTGTACGAAAACCCTGATCTAAATTATATTCTGCTTTAGGGTTAATAGGCATTAAAGTAATAGCAGTTACAGCTAATAATATACCTAAAATTCTGGCAATTTTAAATGCATCTGTTTTCACTATTAAAAAGGCATCAAATTTTTAAAAATTATTATTGTTTGATTTATTTGAAATAAGGCTCATTGTATGTTCTTTAAAAAACTATACTTAAATATATTGCTTATACCGACTTCGGACACCGATATTTTATATATAATGAAAATACTTTGCTGCGTTTCCCTGTTCAACCTACAAGTTATGAAAGATTTAATTTAAATCAAATGTTGAACTTTAATCGTGCCGGTTATATATTCCAAAAAGATTACCCAGCTCATCATAAATAATTAAAGCACTAATAAATCTACAAATTCATTTACTTTTAAATGCGTAAGAGTATCAAAGTCTAACGATTTTTCAAGAATCACCGCCTGTTGTTTTTCAGGAAAAATTCTGGCTAAATTTATTTTATACTTTTCAATTAACTTTGGTATGCCTTCATCACGGCGGCGTTTATGGCCAATAGGATATTCAACTATCACTTCTTCTAAAACCGTTCCGTCGTTGAGTGTTACGGTTAATGCATTGGCAATAGATCTTTTTTCGGGGTCGTGATAGTCGCTGGTAAACTGGGCATCTTCTACGCAGTGTATTTTTTCTCGCAATGCATCAATACGAGCATCGGCGGCTATAGCATCTTCATAATCTGCTGCTGTAAGTCTGCCAAAAATTAAAGGCACAGCTACCATGTATTGAATGCAGTGGTCTCTATCTGCAGGATTGTTCAGTGGCCCTTGTTTATCAATAATGCGGATGGCAGCTTCATGTGTGCGAATGGTAATCATTTTAATATCATCGGCAGTTTTGCCTGTTTCCATTAGTTGCTGATGCAGCGTCATAGCGCATTCCACAGCGGTTTGCGAGTGAAATTCTGCGGGGAAAGATATTTTAAATAAAATATTTTCCATTACATAAGAGCCGTACCCTCTTTGAAACTGAAATTCATTGCCTTTAAATGACACATCATAAAAACCCCAGGTTTTGGCAGTAAGTGCAGATGGATACCCCATCTCACCTGTTTGTGCAATCAACGCAAGCTTTACAGCGCGAGAAGTAGCGTCTCCGGCTGCCCAGGATTTCCGGCTGCCGGTATTAGGTGCATGGCGGTAGGTTCTTAAAGATTGCCCGTCAACAAATGCTAACGAAATGGCGTTAATGAGTTGTTCTCTTGATAGGCCAATGAGTTTACCTACTACGGCTGTGGAGGCTAATTTTACAAGTATAACATGGTCAAGGCCTACTTTATTAAAAGAATTTTCTAATGCAATTACACCCTGTATTTCATGCGCCATAATCATGGCTTCTAACACTTGCTTCATCGTAAGTGGTTCCTTGCCTTCGGCGATGTGTGTGCGCGACAGCCAATCAGCCACCGCCAAAATACCGCCCAAATTATCTGATGGATGCCCCCACTCAGCCGCCAGCCAAGTGTCGTTAAAATCTAACCAGCGTACCATTGTTCCAATATTAAAAGCTGCCTGAATGGGGTCTAACACAAACGATGTACCTGGCACTTTAGCTCCATTTGGTACTACCGTATTTTTTACAATGGGGCCTAATAGTTTTGTACAGGCCGGGTAGGTTAAAGCCTCAAAACCGCAACCCAGCGTGTCTAATAAACAATGATGAGCCGTTTTCCAAGCCAGCTCATTTTTAATTTCGTAGTGTAATACATAATCCGCAATAGCTACTAGCACTTTATCAGGCAGCGGCCTTTCGTTTGAAATATGTGAACTCATATTTTAATTGTGTAATTTTTTAGATATAATATTGTTATGAGAATTTTAATATTTGTTTTATCGTAAATCGTCAATGATATCATCGTTCTTCTATCGGTACAAATGCCCTGTTTTCGGGCCCTGTGTAATTAGCACTTGGCCGAATAATTTTTCCATCCTGGCGCTGTTCCATCACATGGGCACTCCAACCGGTAACTCTGGCCATAACAAAAAGTGGTGTAAACATTAATGTAGGCACTCCCATTACGTGGTACGAAACTGCCGAAAACCAATCAAGGTTGGGAAACATTTTCTTTTCATTCCACATTACTGTTTCTATTTTTTCGGCAATATTGTATAAATGCATATCACCGGCTTCTTCCGATAATTTTTTGGCAACACCTTTTATTACTACATTTCTCGGGTCAGATACGGTGTAAACCGGATGCCCAAAACCAATAATCACTTCTTTATTTGCCAACCTGTTTGTAATATCAGCTTCCGCTTCTTCGGGAGTAGTGTACCGGCTTTGAATTTCAAAAGCCACTTCGTTGGCACCGCCATGTTTAGGGCCTCGTAAAGCTCCTATAGCACCCGTAATAGCCGCATACATATCAGAGCCTGTTCCGGCAATTACTCTTCCGGTAAATGTGGAAGCATTAAACTCATGTTCCGCATACAGATTTAGCGAAATCTCCATGGCTCGTACCCAGGAATCGGAAGGTTTTATGCCATGCAGCAAGTGTAAAAAATGCCCACCAATGGTTTCGTCATCTGTTTCAACATCAATTTCTTTTCCATTATGCGAATAATGATACCAATATAATAATGCTGATGCAAAAGAGGCCAATAACTTATCGGCAATAGCCCTGGCTCCATCAATATTATGATCTTCTTTCTCCGGCTGTAAACAACCCACGGCAGAGGTATAAGTACGTAAAACGTCCATATGATGTGCTGATGCCGGAATTTGCTTTAAAATTTCTTTTATAGCTTGCGGCAAACCTCGTAAAGAGCGTAAGGTATTTTTATACGATTTTAATTGTGCCGATGTAGGCAGTTCTCCATAAATTAACAGATAGGCCGTTTCTTCAAAGCCGGCTTTCTCTGCTAGGTCAAGTATATTATACCCCCGGTAATGTAAATCGTTACCGCTTTTACCCACACTGCAAAGAGAAGTATTGCCCGCTGCCACGCCGGAGAGTGCTACACTTTTTTTGGGCTTAAACCCGGGTGTTGTTGTATTATCTGCCATCTTTTTGCTGTTTAAACAGGTTATCTAATTTTTGTTCATATTCATGGTAACCAATGGAGGCATATAGCTCTTCTCTGGTTTGCATGGTATTGATTACGTTTTTTTGAGTACCATCCCGGCGTATATGTTCATACACATTTAGAGCTGCTTTGTTGGCGGCCCTAAAAGCAGAAAGCGGATACAGGATTAAGCCTACACCGGCATTTTTCAATTCTTCTACCGTGTATAAAGGAATCATACCAAATTCGGTAATATTTGCCAGTACGGGGATGCCGGAAGCATCAACAAATTTTTGGTAGTAGCTTAAATCGGGAACGGCTTCGGCAAAAATAAAATCGGCACCGGCTTCTTTGTAGGCGGCAGCTCTTTCCAGTGTTTTTTCAAGTCCTTCATTGGCAAAAGCATCGGTGCGGGCACCAATTACAAATTGTTCATCGGTACGGGCATCTACTGCAGCTTTCAGCCTGTCAACCATTTCCGCTGTGGTTACTACTTCCTTACCCGGGCGGTGGCCACAGCGTTTGGCACCTACCTGGTCCTCCATATGTAAAGCCGCTGCTCCGGCTTTGATTAATGATTTTACTGTACGGGCTACGTTAAAAGCCGAGGGGCCAAAACCGGTATCTACATCTACCAATAAGGGCAGTTGGCAAACATTGGTAATACGCTGAATATCTGTAAGCACATCTTCTAAAGTGGTAATACCCAAATCGGGTACACCCAACGATCCGGCAGCTACACCACCGCCCGAAAGATAAATAGCATTGAATCCTGCCTGCTGCGCTAACAAAGCATGATTGGCATTAATGGTACCTGCAATTTGTAGCGGGTTTTCCTGCTGCATGGCTTTACGAAAACGAAGCCCCGGTGATATTTGGTTTTTGTTTTGCATGGTAATCTTTTATTATTCTATGGCAATATACAATGCAGAAGATAATCCTGATTAAAACAAGTATAAGAATTTGAATTTTATAGCTATTATAAAATTCAAATTCTTATGATATTATTGTTTGTATTAAGCTATATTACTACAAATAAACGAAGAATATTATTAAGTTTTATTTTAAAAGGGCGCATTTCAAATTTTCGCATCGTCATGTCGATTCCGAAAGCGTTCGGAAGAGACATCTCATTACTAATATGAAGGGATTTCTCGCTGCGCTCGAAATGACTCAAACAGATACTACTTATACAAAGCGAAAATTTGAAATACACCCATTTTAAAAACTTTGATAGCCGGTTTTATAATAAAACAAGGTCTTTTACTGCCCCGGAGTATTTCCGCCCCCCTGGGTGCGGCTTTTTTCATCTTCCAGTGCCGTTTTTCTTTGGCGGGCACTTTTTATTTGTGCACTACCAAAGCGGTAAGTAAAGTTGAGTTTAAACTGTCGGCTTTCCCAGTTAAATAAAACATCATTATAAGCACCGCTATAATTGCTTATGCCGCTAAATCTCATGGTTTTAAAAATATCGGTAACAGAGGTTTTTACAGTGCCTCTGCCTTTCATAATCGTTTTTTGCAAACCCACATCTACACTACCCATTGCCTTACCTTTAAAAGTTCCGGCCCAAACAAATGGAGACAGATACAAGCCAGTCAGCTCGGCTGTCCAATCTTTTTTCTTACCAAATTTTAATGTGTTTTGTACAAAATACTGAAGGTTGAAATTATCTAAATCAATTATACGGCCGTTACCATAATCTGCCTTATATTTTGAATAGCTGGATGTAAGGTTGCTGAACATCATAAATTGCTTGTACATAAACGGGTAACTGATGTTGAGGCTTACAACATCCTGCGTAGCAAGATTTTTAGTATTTTGTATTGATTCGGAACTGTTACCCACCGTATCCAGCACCTGCGCAAACATATCTCTTACATGGCTATAATCTAACTTTGTTGTTAGCTTATACTTATACACATGTGTTACCGAATAACTATTGGTGTACTGCGGCTGTAAAGCCGTATTTCCTTTCATGTATAAATATTTATTTAATTTAAACACAAACGGGTTCAGATTTTCATAAGAAGGCCTGTCAATCCTTCTGCTGTAAGCAAAGGTTAACTGGCTCATGGGATTCTTATTAAATGTTACAGAGGCACTGGGAAATAAATCAAGGTAATTACGATGCAGGGTAGAGTCGTAACCGGTAGTTGTATTAAAAGAGTGCACTTCTGATACTGTATTTTCAGCTCTTAACCCTACCTGAATAGCGTATCCCTTAAAGGCTCTGTTATAGGAAGCATAAAGAGCATTAATATTTTCGGTATAATTAAACTGGCTGCTTTTTTCGTCATCAATATAATCAACATTGCTAACCACATTATAAGTTTGAAGATCATTTTTAGTAGTTACATACCCCACTTTACCTCCTAAGCCTAATTTACCTTTGCCTAATTTTTGTTCATAATCTACTTTAAAAGCAAACAAGTCAATGTCCGATGGACTGATCAGCCTTGTAATATCGCTTTCTAATACAACAGTTTTATTGGCATTGTAAGTAATATTAGGCAGATACTGATTATTGTTATTGCGATATATTCCATAATCAGCATCAATATTTAATTCTCGCCCACTTGTATCGGCATACCTGTAGTTGGCATTAAAATTCACATTATTTCTTTTCCCATTGGCATCAACGCTCGACAATAATACCCGGTCAATTACTCCTGTGGGTAAATAGCCTATGTCCATTTGGCTATTATTCATTGTGGCATTCTTTCCCAGGGTGCCATTTGCCATCACGCCAATGGTGTTTTTAGTATTTACAAAAAAGTCAACACCGGTCTTAAAATTATGCGATTGCCTGTCCATTCTCATAACTCCCTGTTGATCAAAAAGGCTGTCATTTTGTTCTTTATAAATAGATTGAAGCGTATGATACCTGTTATCACTGTAATTATAGTTTCCAAATATGTTTAGCTTTTTAGTACGGTGATTGAGCGAAAATCCTGCGTTATACTTGGGAAGTCTGCCAATATTATAACCGGCATTAACAGTACCGTTGGTACCCAAAGATTTGTCCTTTTTTAATTTGATATTGATGATACCGGCATTGCCGGCGGCTTCATATTTGGCAGAAGGATTGGTAATCAGTTCAATAGCCTCAATGCTGGAAGATTGCAGGGAACGCAAATAATTGGCCAGATCGGTTCCTGCCAGTGGCGATGGTTTACCGTCAATATACACTTGTACGCCGCTTTTACCTGCCATAGAAATATTGTCATCCTTATCCACCATAACTCCCGGCGAGCGTCTTAAGAGCTCAATACCATCATTTCCGGTGGCATTAATGGTGCCTTCTACATTCACAATCATTCTATCAGCCTTTACCTCTACCATTGGTTTTCTGGCGGTTACTACTACCGCTTGCATTTGGGTAGTTATTTTATGTAAAATTAATTCGGGTACTGTTACTGCATTTGTTTCCACTTTGAAAACGGTTGAATTTGCTGTAGAATATCCAACCATTGAGGCTGCAATAAAATAGGTGCCGGGTAAAACGGACTTAAATATATATGCCCCGCCATCATTGGTTACATTAATTTTTACAAGAGAGGAGTCCTGGGCTTTAAACAGCGTTACAGAGGCTTTAGCCAAAGTTGTTTTGTCATCACCGGATACCTGTCCGGAAATAGTTTGCGCTTTTATTATGGCACCGGACAATAAAAAAGAAACTACAATTAAAAACAAATGTTTCATAAAAAATTTTTGTCTGTTGATTATGGCGCAAACCTACATGCAGAACAGCTACCTGTAAAACAGATACCGATAAGCGGTAATTTAAAATCGGTAAGCGGTAGTAAAAAAATGGTAAATGATAAAAAATAATGCAACCTGCTATTGATTTCTTAAATCCTTTCCTCATATTTGTAGTAAATTAATGTTATGAGTTATCCAGAAAATTTACGCTACACTAAGGATCACGAATGGATTAGCCTTGATGGCAATGTTGCAACTATTGGTATTACAGATTTTGCCCAAGGAGAATTGGGCGATATTGTATATGTTGAGGTAGAAACAGTTGGCCAGGCATTGCAGGCTAACGATGTGTTTGGTACGGTAGAAGCCGTAAAAACCGTATCGGATTTGTTTTTACCGGTTAGCGGCACCATTACAGCGTTGAACGATGCCCTTGCCAATGCCCCCGAATTAGTAAATACCGACCCCTACGGAGAGGGATGGATGGTAAAAATGACAGTGAATAATGTTGCCGATGTAGAGGCCTTATTAGATGCTGCTGCATACGAAGCACTGGTAGGCTAAACATGAAAGATTTTTTAAAAGGATTAAAGCCGGCCTATGGCTGGCTTTTGCTTACTACTATTTTACTTGTTCTTCCCGGATCGGCCTTTCCAAAAGAAACCTGGCTGTCAAAAATATATTTTGATAAATGGGTGCATATAGGTTTGTTTGCAATAATGGTTTGGCTTTTTTGTCGTGCCAAATATCAGCATTCAACAACAACTCCTGATTTAAAAGCTGCATTTTTAACTATTACCATATTAATTATTGGCTATGGGATAGTTATGGAATTCATACAAAAATATTTTGTTCCATACCGATCCTTTGATGTAGGTGATATTATTGCAGATGCTGCCGGAGCTTTTTTGGGTTATTTTGTTAGTTACCGGCTTTTTTTGAAACAAACCTCTTAACAAATTTTATACGAAGCCTATTTATAAGGCTTCAATACTTAATACCACACTGGTTCTGCTTAGGTTTACCTTAGGATTTACGCCCACATTCATTAAAAAATCGCCACTATAGGTTTGGGCTGTATCAATGGGTGATTTTTGATTGGTTTTTAAATTCAACTCAGTAATGTTATATTTCCTATTAGCATCTAACCCCCGTAATTTAATGGGGCTTTGCGTTGCCGTAAAGATGTACCGCCAGTCGGATAAGTAATTAAACATGATGGCCCGGCTTTTATCGCTATTTACATATAATACAGAGGCCATGTTTGATTCATAGGGACTTTTTACCCTATACATATCTCCATGCCAAACAATATTTTTAAAACTATTATAGTTTTTAACAGCCTGTTTACAAAAAGCCAAATCCTCGGGCTTTAGTTTCTGCACATCAATATCAAAACCCAGTTTCCCCATAGAGGCCACATCTATTCTGTATTTGAGCGGTTTACTGCCCCACTCGGTTACATGGTTACATACAGTCATAGAAGGATAGAAGTAAGAATAATTCCATTGTAAAAAAACCCTTTCGAGCGGGTCGGTATTATCGCTGGGCCAAAACTCTGTAAAGTATTTAAGTAGCCCATAATCTGTTCTGCCACCGCCACCGGAACAAAGCATCATGGGCACTTTCGGGTATTTTGCCCTTATACTTTGCAGTACTTTTTCCAATCCCCGGCTATATTCTATATATAAATGAGATTGTGGGATTTTTTGTTTTTCAAGATATTTTGAATGCCCGTTAAAAATAGGCGCATTACAGTCCCATTTTATAAAAGCCAATTCGGGGTTTTGCGTAAATAAATTATCAACTATACTAAACACATAATCCTGTACTTCGGGGTTGGTTAAATCTAATACCAGTTGGTTACGAAAATAAATTTCGGGTCGGTTTTCTTCACGTAGTACCCAATCCAATTTTTTTTCATACAATTCACTTTTAGGATTCACCATTTCTGGCTCAATCCAAATGCCGAATTTTATACCTTTTTTTCCTGCCTCTCGCACCAAATACGGAACACCGTCGGGCAATTTCTTTTTATTGGCCTGCCAATCTCCCAATCCGGCTTGGTCGTTATCTCTGGGATACTTGTTGGCAAACCAACCATCATCTAATAAAAACATATCCACCCCCAAATCTCTGGCACCATCAAACAGGCTTACTAATTTTTCCTGATTAAAATTAAAATTTGTAGCTTCCCAATTGTTAAGTAAAGTAAGCCGTTGTCCGTTTCCATCCAGCAAACTATGTTGCCGCATCCAGTTCTGTAAATTTCTGGCGGCATTACCTATACCATTGTAGGATAAAGTATATATCAAAGGCGGTGTAATAAACTCTTTATTTGGTTGTAACTCATATGCAGACTGGTATGGGTTGATGCCGGTTACCAAGTGCATATTTTTGTAGGCATCTGTCTCAAACTGAATAGAAAAATTACCGTTCCAGGCCAGTTGGCCAAGCATTACCGTACCGGTATTTTCGGTAGCCTCATGGTCAAATGCCAGCATAAAATTAGGCGATTGGTGTAGATTTTCTCTTGTTCCTAAACGGGATTGTATGGTGTGCATGCCTTGCGTTAAGGGTATTTGTTCGGGTTGCATTTCTCTACCCCATTTTCCATTGTAAGCGGTTAAAAAATATGCATCATTAAAAAAATATAAATTGGCAGATGCATATTTATTTAATAGTACTTTTCCTTTTTCCTCATGTTTAATACTTGTCCATTGCTCTATTACATCTTCATGCGCCCATGCTTTATAAAAAAGTTTTACAGTAAGGGGGTAAACAGGGTCTTTTAAGTTAATCGTGGTTAATACGGCTCCATCATTTGTATTAGTAACTGTATGGTCTTGGTATTGCAAATCAACGGAGTTGTTCCCGTCGGCATGTACCACGGCAATAGCAGGCTCTACTGTATTAGAGTTTATACCTGCAACAGTATATGCGAGGTTGTTGTTTATAACGCCCTCTTCCCGTCTGTCAAAAACAGTTGCTGCTATTTCATATTCTGCTTTGATAGCTAAGGGCTTTCCAAAATGAGTTATTTTTAAACGTTTTTGAGCATCTACCTGCATTACCAATGCAAGGTTTTTCGTTTCTACATAAACGGTTTGAGCATTAATTGTTAGATGCAAACACAAAAGGATAGAACTCGTTACTATTAATTTCTTTGTTAGGTTCTTCATATTATATAATAATCGTTAAAAGCTAAAACTACTTATAATATTTATTTTTTAAATAGATGATATTATGCAAAACATGTATAATTTACGGTTATTGATGATATGGGTACCAACATGATTTTATTTGATAGAATTTTCATTAAAATAAAAAATACAATCCTCTGGTGTTTTAAATTGTACTTTTACGATGTTTCTGTATTGTATGAATTATTTATTCGTTTGTATATAATTTTAAATATGAAAAAACAGCATCTTTTAGCATTGCTTATTTTTATAGCCTCTCAGGCTGTTTTTGCCCAACACAAAACCTATATTCCAGATCCTAACCCTGTTATTCAGCAAAGGGTAGCCGAGTGGCAGGATTTAAAATTTGGTTTGCTGATGCACTGGGGTACTTATAGCCAGTGGGGCGTAGTAGAAAGTTGGAGCATTTGCCCCGAAGATTTGAAGTTTACAGCCGGTGCCAGGGAAAAGAAAATGCCGGGAATGAGTTATAATGACTATTTGAACAATTACCAAAAATTACAAACCACTTTTAATCCGGTAAATTTTAACCCGGAAAAATGGGCTGTCGCAGCCAAAGAAGCCGGTATGAAGTATGTAGTGTTTACAACCAAACACCACGATGGCTTTTGTATGTTTGATACAAAAACTACCGATTATAAAATTACCGACAGTAAAACGCCCTTCGCTTCCAATCCGAGAAGTAATGTAACGAAGGAGGTTTTTGATGCTTTTAGAAAGGAAAACTTTTGGGTGGGTGCTTATTTTTCCAAACCCGATTGGCACAGTAATGATTACTGGTGGGATTGCTTTCCCCCTATTGACCGTAACCCCAATTACGATATTAAAAAGCACCCGGAAAAATGGCAGCAATTTGTAAACTATACTCATCACCAAATTGATGAGCTGATGTCGGATTATGGCAAAGTGGATATTCTTTGGTTAGATGGTGGATGGGTGAAAAAGAAAACCGAAGAAGAAGCTCGTGCCGACTTTATTAAATACTACGATCAATATCATTTTGGTATTAACGGGCAAAACCAGGATATTAACATGCCTTTACTCGTAAAAAACGCCCGTGCCAAACAACCCTCTTTAATAGTTGTTGACAGGGATATTGAAGGTCCTTATCAAAACTATTTAACACCCGAGCAGCACATTCCGGAAGAGGGATTGCCCTATCCTTGGGAAACTTGTATGACGATGAGCCGTAGCTGGAGTTACACGCCGGACGATGTGTATAAACCCACCAATGAAATTATAGAAAAACTAGTAGATATTGTTAGCAAGGGCGGCAACTTTTTGTTAAACGTTGGTCCAAAGCCCAATGGGGAATGGAGCGATACCGTATATGCCAGAATGCATGAAATTGGCAACTGGATGAAAACAAACGCTTCGGCTATATACAATACAAGAGCCTTCAAAGTTTTTGGTGAAGGCGATAATATCCGCTTTGCCCAATCCAAAGATGCTAAAACCAGCTTTGTTTATTTATTTAATTATCCCGAAGGCAATATTCATGTAAAAAATATAACTGTTTCAAGAAAAACCAACATGAAACTTCTGGGTAGCAGTAAAAATTTAAAATGGGTAAAAAAAGATGATGGAATTCAAATCAGTCTCCCCTCAGCCTTAAAAAAAGTTAGTGATTATGTGTGGGTAATTAGGGTAGAGCATTAAAATCTTTTATAATGATAAACAGACTATTTGCATTAGTGTTACTGTTTCTTTCTTTTTATAATAGTTGGGCTAATCATCCATCAGGTATAAAAAGTCCACCTAATGTGGTTATTATATTTATGGATGATATGGGCTATGGCGATCCGGTATGTTATGGTGGTGGCCCTTATCAAACGCCCAACATTGATAGGCTGGCAGCTAACGGAGTTCGTTTCACAGATTTTTATGTAGCGCAGGCCGTATGCTCGGCTTCCCGCTCAGCTTTAATGACGGGTTGCTACCCAACAAGAATCAGTTTTCACGGAGCTTTAAGTGATAGTTCTCCCTTTGCGTTAAACCCCGAAGAACAAACACTGGGTGAAATTTTGCAGGACAAAGGTTACACCACCGGTATTATTGGCAAATGGCATTTGGGGTGTAAAGAACCTTACCTGCCTTTGCAAAACGGGTTTGATGAATATTACGGATTGCCATACTCAAACGATATGTGGCCATACGATTATGAAGGACATCTTTGGAAAGATACTTCTAACTGGAGAGCCAAATTTGCACCACTGCCACTTATTGAAGGGAATAATACCAAAAAAATTATTACATCTTTTAAGGATCAGGACAGCCTGACCACCGACTATACAAAACATGCGGTCTCTTTTATCAATCGACATGCAAAAAAACCGTTCTTCTTATACCTGGCACATTCTATGGTGCATGTACCACTGGGAGTGTCGGATAAGTTTAAGGGAAAAAGCGGTGCGGGTATTTTTGGAGATGTGATGGAAGAAGTAGATTGGTCGGTAGGAGAAGTAATGAACGCTTTGAAAAAAAATAAAATATTAGACAATACCATCGTCATCTTTACCAGCGATAATGGTCCCTGGCTTACATTTGGCAACCATGCCGGCAATACCGGTGGCTTAAGGGAAGGGAAAGGTACTGCTTGGGATGGAGGACTTAAAGTACCTTGTATTATTTCCTGGCCGGGAAAAACCCAACCGGGTACCGTATGTAATAAACTACTTACTACTATGGATGTACTGCCTACTATTGCTGAAATATGCGGTGCTAAAATGCCTGTTAAAAAAATTGACGGCATGAGTTTTAAAAAAACATTATTAGGAGATAGGTTAGCCACACCGCGTGACGAATTTGCTTATTATTATGATAAAAATAATTTAAAAGCTGTAAGAAAAGGTAAATGGAAATTAGTACTACCGGCAAATTCTTTAACTTACGGTTCGCCGGCAACAATTGGTAAAGACAGACACCCGGGCGTATATGCTACGGTAAATGTACCGCTTGGTTTATATGATCTTACAATTGATCCGGGAGAAGACCGGGATGTTAAAGACATGTATCCGGAAATTGTTAAGGAGTTAACAATAATTGCCAATAAATACAGGATAATGTTAGGCGATGGATTAACCAATACAATGGGTAAAGAAGTAAGGCCGGCGGCAAAAGTAAAATAAGGAGATCGGTTTATTTTCTTATATTCTTTCTGCGCATTTACAGGCATTAATACAAATGGGTACCAGAAGAAAAAAAGACGGATTTAACGGGCAAAAAGCCATCGTGCTGCCTAAAAACACTCTTCAGCTTTGCGAAGCAGGTGCTATTACTACCTTGCTGTATATTACTGATATTGGCTATTACCCCAAAGCAAGATTTCATTTTAGAGAAAGAGAAAAAGGTAGTAACCAAAACATTCTTATATACTGTGTAGATGGCGCAGGCTGGGCCGTTATTGATGGAATAGAGGTGGCCATTGAAAAAGGGCAGTACCTGATTATTCCGCAAAACAGCGTGCATACTTACGGAGCTGATATGGCTAACCCTTGGTCAATTTATTGGATTCACTTTAAAGGAAAAGAATCGGGCTCCATTATAAATAAACTTACCTCAAATAACATGGCTTATAAAGGCGAGGCTTCTTTTGGCGATAAAAGGCTGGAGTTGTTTGACGAAATATATAATACATTGGAACTAGGATATAGCATTGATCGGTTACATTATGCATCAATGTTGTTATGGAATTATTTTGCCACTTTCTGCTACCCCAAACTTTTTAATTACAGTATCAGCAAAGACGAACCGGTAGAAATAGTAATTCATCACATGCTGGAGAACACCCATAAAAACCTAAAACTAAAAGACCTTGCAGGCCTTGTATATATTTCTCCATCGCATTTTTCTACCCTCTTTAAGAAAAAAACAGGCTATCCGCCGCTGGAATATTTTAATCATATTAAAATACAAAAAGCCTGCCGCTATTTAGAGTTTACAAACATGCACGTGAAAGATATTTGTTATAACCTGGGGTTTAACGATCCGTTTTATTTTTCACGCCTATTTCATAAACAAATGGGAGAATCGCCCATTGAATACCGTAAAAGAAAAAAATACACATAGCCTATTTCAATGGTATCATAAAAAAATCTATGATTTTAATATGCCAATCCATGTTATTATAAAAAAATAAAGGGAGTTTTGCTTCTTATTGCTTTAATATGAATACTCAATATCAATTTAAACCGGCATACATTACCGGTATTTCTTTTATTTCGGCTTTAGGCGGTTATTTATTTGGCTTTGACTTTGCTGTAATAGCCGGTGCGCTGCCTTTTTTAAAAGAGCAATTTGGCTTTAACGAAGTACAGGAAGGGTTGGCCACCGCCACACTGGCATTAGGCTGTATTGTAGGCTGTATCATCGCAGGCTCTATTTCAGATAAATACGGAAGAAAAAAAGGATTGATGCTGGCGGCAGTCATCTTCTTTTTATCATCCTTAGCAATGGCATTTTCGCATAATAGCGTGGCATTTATTTCTTATAGATTTATAGCCGGTATTGGCGTAGGAATGGCCTCTGTTTTATCGCCTATGTATATTGCAGAGGTAGCCCCAGCTCACATGCGCGGCAGAATGGTATCTATTAATCAGTTAACAATTGTTATTGGTATTTTTATTACCAATTTAGTAAACTATTATTTAAGAAATGAAGGTGTAGATGCCTGGCGGTGGATGGTTGGCTTGGGCGCAGTTCCCTCGTTTCTTTTCATTGCAGGAGTTCTTTGGTTACCGGAAAGCCCGCGCTGGTTGGTAAAAGCAGGGAAAGAAACCAATGCCGGCAGCATCCTCTCTAAAATTGGCGGTAAGGATTATGCAGCCAATATAATACCCGGTATAAAAAAATCTTTACAGGGCGATACTAAAGTAAATTATGCAGCAGTATTTAATAAAGCCGTACTTCCGGCTGTATTAGTGGGTATTGGATTAGCTACTTTTCAGCAATTTTGCGGCATAAATGTAGTGTTTAATTATACTGCTAAAATTTTTGAAAGCGTTGGGTTTAGTCAGGACGATCAGTTAAAACAAATGGTATTTATAGGGCTGGTTAATCTGGTATGTACTTTAATTGCCATGTGGCAGGTAGATAAGCTGGGCAGAAAACCATTGATGCTTTTTGGTGCTATCGGTCTTGCTATACTTTATATTATTAGTGCTATTCTGTTACAAAAAGAATCGCAGGCAGCCACCTGGCCGTTACTGGCGGCCATAGGGTTATATGCTATGACTTTAGGCCCTATTACCTGGGTATTAATTTCAGAAATTTTTCCTAATAAAATAAGAGGTGCCGCTACCAGTGTAGCCGTTATTGCTTTATGGGCAGCCTATGCCATTTTAACTTTCACTTTTCCTATCATGGCAAAAAACATGGGAACCTATACGCCCTTCTATATATATGCCGGTGTATGCGTAATCGGCTTTTTATTTGTAAAAGTTAAAGTAAAAGAAACAAAAGGTAAAAGCTTAGAAGAAATGGATACCGTATATTCAGGCCATTAGCTCTAAAGCCACTTTGCCTTACAGGAAAAATAGTATTTATACTAAATTGAATTAAAACTTATTTAATGGAAGTAAAAGCCTGGGAAGAAAAAATAAAAATCCCTACTTATAAAATTGGAGAGGCCGATAAAAACCCTATGTTTCTCGAAAAAAGAGTTTACCAGGGCAGCAGCGGTGTGGTATATCCTTACCCGGTAATAGATAAAGTATTTGACGAAAAATACGACAAAGAATACATAGCACTTTTTTTGGAAAACGAATACTTAAAGGTGATGATTCTTCCGGAACTGGGTGGACGTATTCAAATGGCTTACGATAAAACCAACGACTATCATTTTGTTTACCATAACCGTGTTATAAAACCCGCACTGGTAGGTTTGGCAGGCCCTTGGATTAGCGGTGGTATTGAATTTAACTGGCCGCAACACCATCGTCCTTCCACTTTTGATGCCACGGATTATTTAATAAAAGAAAATCCTGACGGAAGTAAAACTGTTTGGGTGAATGAATACGAAAAAATGTTCGGCACCAAGTGTGCATTGGGGTTTACTTTATATCCCGATAAGGCTTATATTGAACTTGAAGCTAAACTATACAACAGAACTCCTTACCCACAAACCTTTTTGTGGTGGGCTAATCCGGCTGTAAGTGTTGATGAACATTACCAAAGCGTTTTCCCGCCGGATGTTCATGCCGTTTTTGATCATGGTAAGCGAGATGTAAGTTCCTTCCCTATTGCTACCGGCACCTATTATAAAGTTGATTATTCTCCCGGTACCGATATTTCGGTTTACACAAATATTCCGGTACCTACTTCCTACATGGCCGTTAATAGTGAATTTAATTTTGTGGGTGGCTACCATCACAAAAAACAAGCAGGGTTAATGCACGTGGCCAACCACCATGTAAGCCCCGGTAAAAAACAATGGACATGGGGTTGTGGCGAATTTGGCAAAGCTTGGGATAGGCAACTCACGGATGAAGACGGCCCTTATTTTGAACTGATGTGCGGTGTTTATACCGATAACCAGCCTGACTTTAGTTGGATAATGCCCAATGAAGCCAGAACCTTTAAGCAGTACTTTATGCCCTATAAAAATATTGGGTATGTAAAAAATGCCAGTATTGATGCAATGGTGAATCTTGCAATAAAAGATACCATTGATGTAAAAGTATATGTTACAAAACAAAGGGTCGTAACCATTATTTTAACTGACGGTACAAGCGAATTATTTTCCGAAACCGTTGAATTATCTCCTTTCATAACATTTGAAAAATCATTACCTGCCAATAAAGAAATTACCGAAACAAGTTATTATATAAAAGTTTTAGATGATAGCGGAAAAATACTGATTGATTACAAACCGATAACCAGACAAGGCGAAGCCATCCCCGACCCTGCAAAACCTATTGCTGAACCGGTTGCAATTAAAACCAACGAAGAATTATACTTGGCAGGCTTGCATTTAGAGCAATACCGCCATGCTACTTATTCTCCTTTGGATTATTATATGGAGGCTTTAAAGCGTGATGCCACCGATATCCGGTGTAATAATGCGATGGGGCTTTGGTACTTGCGCCGTGGTGAATATACCACTGCCGAAACTTATTTTAGAATAGCCGTTGATAAACTAACCAAACACAATCCCAATCCTTATGATGGAGAGCCTCTTTATTATTTAGGCCTCTGCTTAAAATATCAAAACAAATTAAAAGAAGCATTTACTTGGTTATTTAAAAGTTGTTGGAACGCTGCCATGCAGGATAATGCCTATTTGCAGTTGGCTTACATCAGTGCCAGAGAGGCTGATTGGAAAGAAGCACAATCCTTAGCCCATAAATCTATGTTACGTAATTATCATGGTTTAAGGGCAAGGCATTTAAAAACCCTTGCGTTGCGGGTTTTACACCATACAGATGATGCTATTGCATTGATTTCCGAAAGCCTTCAAATTGATGCATTTGATTATGCCAGCCGGTTTGAATTAGTAAAGTGTTATGAAAAACAGGGGAAGTATGAACAGGCAAAAGCACAATCCGGCGAAATACAAAGACTGTTACAAGGCAATACTAACACCTATATTGAAATGGCCTTACAATATGCTGATGCAGGTTGTTACGATGAGGCCATCGAGTTTTTAAATTTAATAAAAGACAATACCGGCAATCCGCTTGTTTTTTACTATTTGGGTTATTTTGAAAAATTACGCAATAATATACAAGCCGCTGCATATTGGTTTAATAAGGCTTTTGAGCAATCTCCCGATAAGGTTTTTCCCAACCGACAGGAGGATATAACGGTTTTGCAAACAGCCGCCGATTATAATATTAAAGATTATAAAGCATGGTACTATTTAGGCAATTATTACTATGCCAAACAATTATATGATAAAGCACTTATAGCTTGGGAAAAAGCGGTTGCCATCAATAATAATTTTGCAACGGTCTTACGCAATTTAGGGTTAGCGTATTATAATAAATTTGATAAAAAAGAAGAAGCACTGCAATTATATGAACAGGCTTTTGATGCTGACAAAACAGATTCCAGAATTTTATTTGAGTTAGACCAATTGTACAAAAAGAATAATCGGGAACCGGAAGAACGGCTTCGTTTTTTGCAGCAATATGAAAATCTGGTTAAAGAAAGAGATGATTTATATATTGAATACGTTACCTTACACAGCCTAACCCAAAACCTTGAAAAAGCAAAGCAATTATTGCAAAGCAGAAACTTTCATCCTTGGGAAGGCGGCGAGGGAAAAACATCTGCGCAGCATATATTAATACATGTGGCATTAGCTAAAAAAGCATTGGCTAATCGTGATACAGAAACAGCGGAGGCTTTATTACAAGCAGCCCAACATTATCCTGAGAACTTGGGTGAAGGAAAATTATATGGTGCTCAGGAAAATGATATTTTTTACTGGCTGGGCTGTGTGTACGAGCAACAAAAAGAATTACAAAAAGCTACAGCATATTGGGAAAAAGCTGCTATTGGTTTAAGCGAACCAACGCAAGCTGTTTTTTATAACGACCAACAGCCGGATAAAATATATTATCAGGGCTTAGCACTGCTAAAACTTGGCAGGGATGATGAAGCTGCTATCCGTTTTAATAATTTAATAAACTATGGAACGGAGCATTTGAACGATCAAATAAAAATGGATTTCTTTGCTGTATCCTTACCGGATATGATGATTTTTGATGATGATCTGAATAGCAAAAATAAAATTCATTGTAATTACTTATTAGGATTGGGCTATATGGGTTTGAACAATAAAACAAAAGCCCGTACTTACTTTAATAATGTACTAAAAGAAGATAAAGCCCATATGGGAACCATTCTGCATCAAAACGGATAAAGCATATATTTTAAAGGCAATGAATGGTATTTCTTAAAAGCCATCTTTTATAGCACGTAGTTTTTTAAGAAAAGGCCTGATGGGGTCTAATACCACATTATTAATATTATCATACCGGATAGTATGGCTGTTATTGCCCTGCCTAATAGTAACCCATTCTTCACAACCATCGTAGCAAACACCACAAGCGTTTAAATCTATATTGTTAAAAGCAGTAATATCTAATGCCGCAATGAGTTCTTTCCAGTCATTTTGATTAGTAGTTTGTATGTTTGGAGAGCCTACTCTGTTGCAGGATGATGCATAATAAGTATAGGAGGTAGCTGTTTTGTTGATGTGCATTGAGTCGCCGGGGGCACACCAACCACAGGCCGTATTCATGCTAATTTCTAAACCGTCCGTATGTATGCTTTGCAGGGAACTACCTTTTTGGCAGGATATTCCGGCTAGGAGGATAAAGCAAAACAATAATAGTTGGTTCATGGTTATAGCTTTTGTATAATTATTTTGACGAGTAAATAGTCCTAAACGCAACAGTAGAAAATATTATATTGCGGTTAAGGCCTGCTCCAAATCGTTCAAAATATCTTCAGCATCTTCAATACCCACGCTCATTCTAATTAATCCTTCCGAAATTCCGGCTTTAGCACGATCCTCCGGTTTCATTTTTGCATGAGACATGGATGCCGGATGCGATACCAACGTATCCACAGTACCAAGCGATACAGCCCTTGTGCACATTTTTAATCCGTTAATAAATTTTTTACCGGCATCCAAACCGCCTTTCAGTTCAAAACTTAATACCGAACCAGCATGGCGCATTTGTTTTTGACTGATGGCATACCCCGGATGTGCTTTAAGCCCATTAAAATTAACTATTGCTACTGCTTCATGAGCATTTAAAAATTCAGCTACCTGTTGTGCATTGCTGCAATGCTTTTCCATCCTGATGGCCAATGTTTTGATGCCGTTTAATAATAAAAAGGCATCAAAAGGATTACTATGGCCGCCTAATAGTTTTTGGGTTTTGGTAACCTTTGTATTCATAAGTTCCACGTCTTTCCCCAATAATACGCCACCCATAGCATTGCCATGTCCGTTTAAAAATTTAGTAGTGGAATGAAAAACAAAATCTACTCCATATTTAAATGGTTGTTGCAGGTAAGGCGTTGCAAAGGTATTATCAATACTCAGTTTTATACTGTACTTATTGGCAATGGCACTAATGGCTTCAATATCCAAACAACTCATAGTTGGATTAGCCGGTGATTCAATATGTATTATTTTTATTTCTGGGTTTTGTCGGATGAGTTCCTCAATATGTTCGGGATTGGAAAGATCGGCAAAAACAGTTTTAATATTATAGTCTGTAAGTACTTCAGTAAAAAATTCAAAAGTGCCTGCGTAAATTGTGGAATTGCTCAGGACTACATCACCCTCCTTTAACAAACTAATAAAAAGGGTGGCCATAGCTGCCTGGCCACTGGCAAAGAGGAGTGCTTTTAATTGCAAATCCGAGCCATCGGCATTTTTAATACCAAAACTTTCCAGGTTGGCAACAGCTTCCTGGGCCGCAGTGGTAGTTGGGTTCCCAAATCTCGAATAGATATAACCGGGTTCCTCACCACTAAAGCGGTTCATACCCTGTTCTGCACTGTCAAACGTAAAAACGGAGGTGGCAAATATGGGTATAATATGTGCTTTTTCTCCCTGTTGTTGGTGGCCGCTGTGCACAGCTGCCGATGCAATGCTTTTGCAAAAATTCTGGGTTCCCATCAAATTGTTTTTTGTTGTTAAGTGTCATAACTAATAAGTGTATGAGCCTTACAAATGTACTGGAACTTATTCTAAAACTAAATCCCCGCAAAAGCGGGGACATAGTAAACTTAAAAAGTAAAAAACTAAAATCTTTATTTGTTATCTGCCATATACATTGATTACAGATTTTCCTCTGGCGTACCTGCTGGTATTATACAATACAGTTATTTGATGCACATCATACCTGTATCTGGGAATATTTATTATTTGTTCATTATCGTACCTGTTGTTATACCTGCCATTGCGCACATTCACTTGCTCGGTACGTCCGTTCCTGTAACGTATTACCACACGGTAAACGTTTACATCTCCATTAGTGCGAAACATTAATTGCCTTACATCGCGCTGCCGCCTGTTTAAAGTTATTTTTTCGTAACCACGGTTTTTTGTAACCCTGCTACGGGCAATACTCATCCAATTATAACTATTACCATAACGATTATTGTCGTAACGGTCATCATCGTATTGTTTGTTATTGTTACGGTTATTATTTCTACCGGAATTATATTGTGCAGTGGCAGTAAATACAAATAACAACAAAACCGCAAGCGAGGTAACAAGTTTAATATACTTTTTCATGATATGAGGTTTTAATTTTACACGATTGCATTACTGTAAATGCTTTTAATTATATGACGGGTGTTTATAATAGTGCGTTCGGTTTGGTTTCTTAAATAAATGCAAAAACCGCTTTCGGTATGAAAGCGGCTATTTTAACCCATCATTAAAAGGTAATACTGTTTAGTTTTTTTTAAGAAATCATAAACAGTATATTAAGTTTATGGTGCCTGTATTTCTGCAATTTTTTCTCTTATTTTTCCTTCTATTTCGTTTGAAAGTTCAGGATTGTCCAATAATAATTTTTTTACAGCATCGCGTCCCTGACCTAATTTATCACTATTATAACTGTACCAGGAGCCGCTTTTTTGTACAATGTTCAAATCAACTCCCATATCAATTATTTCACCGGTTTTTGAAATACCTTCTCCAAAAATTATATCAAATTCCGATGATCTAAAAGGGGGTGCCACTTTATTTTTAACCACTTTTACTTTTACGCGGTTGCCAATGGTTGAATCTCCGTCTTTTATTTGTGAGCTACGGCGAATATCTAACCTTACAGAGGCATAAAATTTTAAAGCGTTACCGCCGGTTGTAGTTTCGGGGTTGCCAAACATGATGCCTATTTTTTCGCGCAGCTGATTAATAAATATACAAATCGTATTGGTTTTTGAAATTGTAGCAGTAAGCTTTCGCAAGGCCTGGCTCATAAGCCGCGCATGTAGTCCCATTTTGCTATCGCCCATTTCGCCTTCCAGTTCGCTTTTAGGAACTAGGGCTGCAACCGAGTCAATCACCACTACATCTAATGCTCCCGATAATATCAGCCTGTCGGCAATTTCCAATGCCTGCTCACCGTAATCCGGTTGCGATATTAAAAGGTTATCTACATCTACACCCAATTTTTTAGCATACACACTGTCAAAGGCATGTTCGGCATCAATAATAGCACACATACCGCCTTTTTTTTGTGCCTCCGCAATTACATGCGTGGCAATGGTTGTTTTACCGCTCGATTCGGGACCGTAAATTTCAATCACCCTTCCTCTTGGCAGGCCGCCAATACCTAAGGCCGTATCTAACCCAATGGATCCGGTAGAAATCACTTCGTGTGTTACAGTGGCTTTTTCGTTCATAAGCATTACGCTGCCTTTACCGTAATCCTTATCAATTTTTTCCATGGTTAGTTTTAGCGCTTTTAATTTTTCGCTGTTCATTTCTATTTCTTGTTTATTTTCTGCTTTTGCCATACCCAAAAATACAATTTACTTATATCCGTTCTAATTTAATTATCAACAGCAAAGCTAACATATTTAGTAATACAAATGCTAAAAATTTTGGATTTATTTTATGGGCTTTCAGCAAAGGAATATGATTTGGCACCTGTTCCTGCTGTTACGGGCTACGGTACCGCTTGCTGCGGCACAGCCCCTACACATCAGGCAGCCTATCGGCTGGGGAATACATGGCAACATTTACATTATTTTACCATGCATTTACCTAAGGCTAATAATTGTTTTGCGATGTAAAGGGGAAACAATTGTATATCTTAATGAACGTATTCATTTGCTTACCAATTTACTAAAACAATCTTTGTTTAATGCAATTAACACATTATATTAAATAAGTTTGCCGCTATTTGACTAATATGTAAAAAGCAGTATTAGACTAAGCACAACGTGCTTTAACGGCCTAAAAGTTTTTTACAAGAAGCCCATCTTATTTTTTGTATCCTTCCGGTAAAACAGTTATACAAAAAAGCCTTGCAATTTTGGTACAAGGCTTTTAAGTATAGTTATAAAATACTTTTAGTCCTGCACTACCAATCTAAAACCGTTACCATGTATGTTTACAATTTCAATTTTCTCATCATCCTTTAAATATTTACGTAATTTGGCAATGTACACATCCATACTCCTACCATTAAAATAAGTATCGCTACCCCAAATTTTCTTTAGTGCCTGCTCACGTGGTAAAAGGTCGTTCAAGTGTTCTGCCAACATTTTCAACAGCTCATTTTCTTTAGGAGAAAGCGTTTGTGTAGAATCATTATGTGTTAACTGGCGCAACTTAGGATTAAAATGATAGCTGGACAGTTGATATTCCTTATTTTCAATTTCTTTATTAATTTCTTCATTACGCTTTAAAATAGCTTTTATTTTAAGCAATAATACTTCACTATCAAAAGGCTTGGTTATATAATCATCGGCCCCCAGTTTATAGCCCTGAATGATATCATCCTTCATGGTTTTCGCACTTAAAAAGAATAAAGGAATTTCAGGGTCAACATCTCTTATTTCTTCCGCCAGTGTAAAACCATCCATATGCGGCATCATCACATCTAACAAACAAAGATCAAATTTTTCCCGCTGGAAAGCAGCTAAACCAAGCCTTCCGTCGCGTTCTAATGTTACATCGTAATCATTCAACTCCAGATAATTTTTTAATACATTACCCAAGTTAGGGTCATCTTCACATAATAAAAGGTGTGGTTTTGTTTCCATAATATTTCTTATTTAAATCTTATTGACGACAAATAAAGATAATCCTTTTATAGTTTGCATAAAAGCGGATTGAATATTTTGTTAAAAAACAAAGCCGAAAGTAATTAGCTACCGGCTTCATTTTTATAATCTTACTTTAAATTATGGCTCATTGCTGTTAAAATTACCCCACCGGATGCAGATGCATTATGCCCTTTTATAGAGAATGTGTAGTGGCTTGTAACTAAATAACGATTAAAATACAATTTCTGAAAACTGTATAAAAGCCCCCTTTCTACGCAGTTATTGTATTGCTATTATTAGCATATAAAAGTATGGCGTCTTCTAACCTGAATAAAATATTAGTTCTCAGTAATTAAGATATTTTATATAAAAAAGCAGTACATTCTTAATATGTGTGAGGTGTAATAATATGACTATAATCTGCTTTCTTTTTTTCCCCGTAAACATTTAAGGAATTTTAATAAGGGCGTTTCTGTTTTTTTTTAGATATTTACGAAATCAAATCAATTTTTTTAGCAGGCTTAAAAGCCTGAAATCAAAAATCTATAAAATGGCTGATTCGCAAAAATTTTTAGAACTGGTACAGGAAGGATATCGTTTTAAAGGAGAAAGTTATAAACTGGGCGTAGCCATGTTAGATGGTCAGGTGGTTTCTGGTGCCGACGTGTTAATTCCTTTTAAAACACTCAACCGTCATGGTCTAATTGCAGGTGCTACCGGAACCGGTAAAACCAAAACATTACAGGTATTGGCCGAGGGCTTTAGCGATGCAAGTATTCCTGTTTTATTGATGGATATTAAAGGTGATTTGAGTGGTATTGGTGCCGCCGGTGTATTGAATGATAAAATAAAAGACCGTTCTCAAAAATTAAATATTGAGTATAAGCCTGAAGCCTATCCCATAGAATTTTTGACACTGAGTAATGAAAAAGGTACAAGGCTTAGAGCTACAGTAAGCGAGTTTGGTCCTGTGCTGCTCTCAAAAATATTAGACTTAAACGATACCCAAGGCGGCTTTGTTGCCATGATTTTTAAATATTGCGATGATAATAAACTGCCACTTTTAGACCTTAAAGATTTTGTGAAAGTATTGCAATTTGTGAGTGATGAAGGCAAAGCCGAACTGGAAAAAACATACGGTAAAATATCCACCACCTCTACAGGAACCATTTTAAGAAAAGTGATAGAATTGCAACAGCAGGGTGCCGATTTGTTTTTTGGCGAAAGAAGTTTTGATGTGGAAGATCTAATGCGCATCAGCGACGACGGGCGTGGCATGGTATCTATTGTACGTGTAACCGACCTACAAGATAAGCCCAAGCTTTTCAGCACTTTTATGCTGCAACTATTGGCCGAGTTGTATGCCAGTAGTCCCGAAGAGGGCGACTTGGACAAACCCAAATTAGTTATTTTTATTGACGAGGCACACCTTATTTTTAACGAAGCCAGTAATGCATTATTAGATCAGATTGAAACCATTGTAAAACTCATTCGCTCCAAAGGAATTGGCATATTTTTCTGCACACAAAATCCGATGGATGTGCCGGCCTCGGTACTATCGCAATTAGGCCTTAAAGTACAACACGCTTTACGGGCATTTACGGCAGCCGACAGAAAAGTGATTAAACAAACCGCCGAAAATTACCCGTTGAGCGATTTTTACAAAACCGATGAACTGCTAACACAGGTAGGTATTGGTGAAGCATTAATTACCCTGCTCAACGAAAAAGGCATTCCCACACCATTAGTACACTGCATGTTAAGGGCTCCTCAAAGTCGTATGGACGTATTAACAGATGCTGAAATTGATACCATCATTGCCGGTTCAAAAATTGCTTCTCATTATAATGAGGTAATTGATGACAAAAGTGCTTATGAAATACTAACTGAAAAATTAGAAGCGGCATCGGCCAGAGATGCCGAAATTATTAAAGAACAGGAAGCTGCAAAATCAAAAAAAGAAGAAAAAGGCATTTTAGACGACCCTATGGTTAGAAGCTTTGCCAGAACAGCAGGAAATCAAATCATTCGTTCTTTTTTGGGTGCTATAGGAATTAGCGGCAGCACTCGCAGAAGAAAGAAAACCGGTTGGTTTTAAAATGGTCGGGTTTTATCCGATGCGATCAGTAATATAATTCTTTCAAACTGGTCTTCCCATATTGCTGTTCCTTTTTCAATATCAGTAATGGGCGCACTAATCATCAGTTTTAAAAAAGAATGTTTATATACCGCCTGTTGCAGGTCGGCTTTTGAAATACCCGATACCGGACTATACGCTTTATCGGCCGGATCATGCACCCATTCACTATCCCCAGAAGCTATTAAAAGGTCATTATGACGATAAACAGATAAATGTTTCCATAATGTGTCGGCATACATTTGCTGCCATTTACCGGAAAGGTGTAAAGTGGTACTTAATACCTTACCCCACCAAAACATTGTTCTTATAGCAAAAAAGTGATTTCGTGTAAATAACCCCGGATGATCTAATACTAAGTATGGCAACCCCTGATAGTTTTCTCCCTTAGTAATTTTAGGAGGTGCTGCTAAAATGTCATTTGGCAGTTTTATTGGTAACTTTTCAATGATGGTTTTTTGCGTAATGCTCAACTCGTGTAAAGCATTACGCAGCTTTTTTAATACAGCATTCTTTGTTAAAATCCAGTTGGCATTTACTACAAGGTTCAACTCCTGCTGCGAAAGTTGTAATTTTGTAGGTTCCATAATATAGTGTTATTTGCAATAATAAAAATTGGGATAAAGATACGTATTGAAAAAATAATGTAAATACCGCTGCTGTGGTTCATTTTAATCAACAAAAAGTGAGTAATACGCTTGAAAAAATTAGATAAACTCATCATAAAATCCTTCATTGGGCCTTTTATAGCCACTTTTTTCATTACCCTTTTCGTACTGGTAATGCAATTTTTTTGGTTATGGATAGATGACTTTGTAGGTAAGGGTCTGGATGCCGGAACCATTTTAAAATTTGTATGGTATCAAAGTGCCGTACTTATTCCATTGGCATTGCCTTTATCAGTATTACTTTCTTCTTTAATGACCTTTGGCAATCTTGGCGAGACTTTTGAACTGGTTGCTATCAAATCTGCCGGCATTTCTTTATTAAGATTTATGCGACCACTTTTCTTTGTTGCTATTTTAATTAGTATTGGGGCCTTTTTGTTCTCAAACTATGTAATTCCTGTGGCTAACTTAAAGTCCAGGACCATGCTATCCGATATTGTTCTGGCCAAACCGGCGTTTTTGATCAAAGAAGGTATTTTTAACGACAAGCTGGATGGGTTTGCTATTAAAATTGGCACCAAAGAAGCCAATGATAGTGTAATACGGGATGTGATTGTGTACGAGCAGAATAATTCTTTACAGGATAATTTTATTGTGGCCAAAAGTGGTATTATGAAACCCTCAGCCGATAAACAGTATTTGGACTTTCACCTGAAAGACGGTATTCGTTATCAGGAAAGAGGTAATCCGGCAGATTCCTCCACAGAGTTTATACGGATGAGTTTTAAAGATTACAAGAAGCAATTAGATATCAGCTCGTTTAATTTCAGAGCCAGCGAAGACAGTAATAACCGCAATAACGAAAGGGTGTATAGTATGCGTCAGTTAAACATTGCCATAGATTCTATGAGCAGGTTTTTAAATGAAGATATTAAACGTTTTGATAAAAGTTTTTATGCATCGTTACCCATATTAATGTATAAAGATTCTGTAGTAAAAACATTACCGGCTACTAATGATGTTTTATATATCAAAAAAAATATTCAGGATTATATTATTGGTAGTACTAAAAGAAATTTAGTAGCAACAGAAGTGGCAGACAGTTTACAGCAAAAATGGAAAACAACTTTTTCTAAATCGGGTTCTAAAAAAGCCTCTTCAAAACTAAAAGATACTGCTAAAACCATTACTAAAATACCAGTAGATAGCGTTAAAGAAAAAATTATTGATTCCGTATCCCTTGTAAAAGATTCGCAACCGGCTAATGATACGGCGAATAAAGCTGTTACAGCAAAAGAACCTCCAATAGTTGATAGTTTTGCTTTAGTAGCCGTAAAGCAGGCCTTTATTCCAAAGCCTAAAAGAGATGGGAATTCCTTTTTGGCTGTTTTGCCGGATAGTGCCCGGGAACAGGTACAACAAAGAGCGATTGGGATTATCAGTTCCCTGAAAAACAATATTGAGATGACTTCTACCTCCATTATTGAGCAGGATAAAAGTCTGCGGCGGTATAAAATTGAGTGGCATCGGAAAATTGCTTTGGCAATGGCCTGCGTTGTACTATTTATGATTGGTGCTCCCTTAGGTTCTATCATTAGAAAAGGCGGCTTAGGCTCTCCGCTAATTTTTGCCATCATATTTTTTATGATTTTCTACTTTGTTTCTACCCGTGGTGAAAAATTAGCTAAAGAGGGAGAAATGTCGGCCTTTAATGGGATGTGGCTGGCTACTTACGTTTTAGTACCCGTAGGTATTTTTTTAACCTATAAGGCTATGCACGACTCTAATCTTTTCAACAAAGAATTTTATGGAAGGCTTATGCGCAAAGTAAAAAAATTCTTTGGCCGCCATCAAAATGGTGAATAATATTGCACTTTACATAAACAAACTAACTCTTCGATTAATTAAAAAATTGATTTGGCAAAGAATTTTTGCTTGCCGAATATAATTATAGCAAACGATGTACACGTCTCAACAAAACTTACGAATTCAAAAATGGGTAGCCGCTGTTTCTGTATTGCTGCTAATTATAAAATTTATTGCCTATTATCTTACCTTTTCCGTAGCCATTTTATCAGATGCGTTGGAAAGCATTGTAAATGTAGTAGCAGGTTTTATAGGTTTGTACAGTCTGTATATTGCTGCCCAACCACGCGATGCCAACCATCCTTACGGCCATGGTAAGGCAGAATTTCTATCAGCTGCCGTTGAAGGTACATTAATAGGTGTAGCCGGTATTGCTATTTTATACAAAGCAATAGCCCAATTAATACATCCTGTTGAGCTAAAAAAAATTGATACCGGTATTTATTTAATTGCCATTACGGCAGCCATCAATTACGGTATGGGTACTTTTTGTGTGATGGTGGGCAAGAAAAATAACTCAATTGCATTACAAGCAAGCGGTAAGCATTTACAAACGGATACATGGTCAACCGTAGCCGTTGTTGCCGGGCTTATCCTAATGTATTTTACAAATCTTCCCTGGGTAGATGCCGTTGTAGCCATAACCATTTCAGTATTTATTTTATACACATCCTACAAAATAATAAGAGCCTCCGTAGCCGGTATTATGGATGAAGCCGATGAGGAATTATTAAATGGTATGATTGAGGATTTAAATAACCAACGCCATGAAAACTGGGTGGATTTGCATAACCTAAGAGTTATAAAATACGGTAACCTACTGCATGTAGATTGCCATCTTACTGTACCCTGGTATTTGAACGTGCATGAAGCACACCGAGAAATAGACCTTTTATCCAAAACCATTGAAAATAAATGTGGCGACAGTATTGAGCTTTTTGTACATACTGACGGGTGCCATGATTTTCAATGTTCAATTTGTTCCAAAAAAGATTGTGAGGCTCGCAAACATCCCTTCAAACACCAATTAAAATGGACTTTGGAAAATGTAGTGAGTAATCAAAAGCATCAGGCTCCTTAAAGTTCACTAACTTTGTGGACTAATAAGGAAAAAAGTATGCTTTCAAAAAAATCGCAATATGCCATAAAAGCGTTATCCTATCTTGCTGTAAGAAAAGATGAAGGCCCTGTTTTGATTTCTGAAATTGCCGAAGCCAAAAGTATTCCGCTTAAATTTTTGGAGAATATTTTATTGGAGTTGAGAAAGGCCGGTATCCTCGACAGTAAAAAAGGAAAGGGTGGAGGATATTATTTTAAACAAGACCCGGCCACCGTAAAATTAGCGAATGTTATCAGACTGGTAAACGGTCCTATTGCTATGCTTCCCTGTGTAAGTCTTTATTTTTATAAACGCTGCGATAATTGCAATGAAAAGCACTGTGCATTGCACGATGTGATGATTAATGTTAGAGATGCTACCCTGAATATTTTGGAAAATACGATGCTAAGTGATTTGAAAGAATAAACGGTTACCTTTATGGCATTGCCTGTGCGGTTTGTATTATGCGGTATAAAAAATAGCTGATACCCAATTTTTTAATGTTTCCAAAAACCTTTGTAAGATGCCTACTGTAAAAATAAAACGAATCTATAATTCCCCGGCAAAAGAAGACGGATTTAGAGTATTAGTTGACCGTCTTTGGCCCAGAGGAGTGAGTAAAGAAGAGGCTGAACTTGACCTGTGGTTAAAAGAAGCAGCCCCAACTGACGGGTTACGAAAATGGTTCAACCATGAAGCCGACAAATGGGTTGCTTTTGAAAAAAAATACAATGAAGAACTAATGCATAATGCAGCCTTTGGAGAATTACAACAAATAGTAAAAAAGCATAGCGTAGTTACCTTATTATATGGTGCTAAAGATGAGCAACATAATCAGGCCGTTGTATTGCAAAAATTATTGCAGTAAAATGAAGAATAAGTAGCTCATCTCCCCATTTACAAAATAATCACTTTTTAAAGAAACGTTTATCTTTTAATCTTCTTTAAATCCTCCTTAGTTGCTTTTTTAATGCTAATGGCTACACCACCGCTTCTTGCCAGCTTTACCGGAAGTTTGGTTTTGTAAGTAACCTTTTTTTGATAGATATGATAGCTTTGCGGATTGTTCACAAAGTCTGCATCTTTTCCATCCTCATAAATTGTAGCGATATATGGTACTGAGGAATCCAAGAAGCTAAAATCAATTGTAATGGTTCTGGCGTTTTCATCTGTAATACCGCCCACAAACCACTCATCCTTGCCTTTCGCTTTTCTGGCCGTTACAATATAATCTCCTGGCTCTGCCGTCAGCACTTTTGTATCGTCCCATACAACCGGTACATCTTTAATAAACTGAAATGCATCCGGAAAGCGTTCATAATTTTCAATTAAATCGGCTGCCATTTGTAAGGGGCTATACATGGTAACATATAAAGCTAATTGTTTTACCAGCGTTGTTTTAACATAGCGTTTATCGCCCGGGAAATAATAATCTAATTTAGTTTGAAAGATGCCGGGCGTATAATCCATAGGACCACCCATCAATCTGGTAAATGGTAAAATGGTGGTATGTTCCGGATTATTACCGCCAAAAGCCTCGTATTCCGTACCTCTGGCTGCTTCGGCTGCCACCCAGTTAGGGTAGGTTCTGCTTAAGCCCGTTGGGCGAACAGATTCATGAGAATTGACCATTACTTTATGTTTCGCTGCTTTGTCCACCACACGTTGGTAATGCGCTACCATCCACTGACTGTAATGGTGCTCTCCACGAGGTATGATATTACCTACATATCCCGTTTTTACGGCATCGTAACCATATTTGTTCATAAATTGATATGCCGTATCCAACAATCGCTCATAGTTGGTAGCAGAGGAAGATGTTTCGTGGTGCATAATTAATTTAATCCCTTTTGAGTGGGCATATTCATTTAATGCTTTCACATCAAAATCAGGATAGGGGGTTACAAAATCAAACACAAATTCTTTTGATTTACCAAACCAATCTTCCCACCCTTCATTCCACCCCTCTACTAATACGGCATCAAATCCGTTTTTAGCGGCAAAATCAATATACTTCCTTACATGCTCATTAGTGGCACCATGATCGCCATTTGGGGCTAACTTACTATAATCCGTAACTCCTAATTTTACATTACCTATATTCGCATAACTCCAGCTTGATTTTCCCATAATCATCTCCCACCACACTCCAATATATTTTACAGGTTTTATCCAGTCGGTTGTTGCATATTTTGTGGGTTCGTTCAGGTTAAGAATCAGTTTAGACTCCAATATACCTGCGGCTTTGGGTGCTACCACTACGGTACGCCAGGGTGTATTATAGGGTGTTTGAATATAGCCTTTCATTCCCTGCGCATCGGGTGTAAGGTGCGATTTTAATTGATAGTTTTTTGAATTTACTTCTAAATGCATAGCAGGGTAGCCAATAAGTGCTGCTTCTGAAATATTTATATAAATCCCATCGGCGGTTTTTAACATTAAAGGGGCTTGTACCGCATTTTTTACCGGTGTTTGAGAGGCATTACCGTCATAGCTGTTAGGCCAAAGTTTAACTACCTCAGAAAGGTTGGAGGTGATATAGCTATACTCCTGTGTATCATAATCACCGGGTATCCACCATGCTTTAAAATCGCCCGATAGGGCAAATTCCGTTTCTTCCTCTTTTATTACAAAATAATTCAGGTTAGCTTGTTCCGGAAACTCGTACCTAAAGCCTAACCCATCGTTAAATAAACGAAAAGTAATGGTAATTTCTCTTTGCTGTGCCGGTTGTGCCAGCATTACACGCAATTGGTTATAATTATTATTGATGCTTTTTACTTCGCCCAATACCGGTTGCCAGTTTTCGTTAAAACTTGATATGATATAATCCTTTACTCCAAAACCTTTAATAAATGAAGGACCGTCTGCAACAGTTAAACCCAAACGGCTTTCGTTAATGATAGGCTTGCCATCATAACTAAGACTATAAACAGGTACACTGTCTTTTAACTCAAATTGCAAATTCAGTTTGCCATCGGGCGAAGTGATGGTTTGTGCCTGAGTATTTAAAATGATGAATGCTGCCATGCAAACAATAAGAATTTTTTTCATTTTAACAAGTATTTGAATGCAAAGATATAAAAGTTAATGTGTATTTTGTACACAATGATAAATTAAAAATATCTTTCTTCCTTTTTACAAAGGTTCATCGCTTAGTTAAAGAAAATAAATCCGATGAATTTTAAACCGGAAAGTTTGCTCCTGGAATTTTATTCAACAGCCCTCTACTTACCAATACCTAATGCCTCATATATTGCATCCTGTATATTAGCTCTGATGTTCATACTTCCTAAACGTGGGTTATTGCGGGTAGGGTTAACCCGGTTTGACAGAAAAATATAAACGATATTGTATGTAGGATCTACCCAAACACAGGTTCCTGTAAATCCTGTATGGCCATAGGTTCTTGCAGATGCCAGCCTGCTTGGGTAAGGGTTTTGCCTGCTGTTGTTATCCTGATAGGGCTTATCAAACCCATAACCACGATGACTAAATGTACTATGATAATCAGTATAATTTAATATGGTTTCCCATTTTAAAAAACGGTGGCCGTTCAGTTCGCCTCCGTTCAATAACATTTGGTACATTTTTCCCAGATCATACGCATCAGAGAACAATCCGGCATGGCCGGCTACACCGCCACCCAGTGCTGCGCCTTCGTCATGCACAGTACCTTGTAATAGTTGATTGCGAAAACCGGTTTCATCTTCTGTGGGTACAATATCATTAAGCTGAAAACGCTCTAACGGGCGATATCCGGTTGTTTGCATATTCATAGGTGTGTAAAAACTATCTTTAACATATTGCTCTAATGGCATTTTAGTAACCTGCTCAACTATTTTACCGAGAAACCAAAAATCGTTATCGCTATATACATACTTTTTACCTTGTGGCGTAATAGGGCTGTCTAAAATTCTTTTCCAGATAGTGTCTTTCCAATCGTTTCGGATATAAAAATTACGCGCTACCTCCGTTGTAAAATCATTTTCGGGAGCAGAGCGATAAAGTTCGGGTAGCGGATTTCGGGCAGAATCAAGCGTTTCTTTATAAAAAGGTATAAACGGCTCCATGCCGGCCTGATGCAGGATGATGTTTTCTAATGTCAGGTTGGCTTTATTGGTACGTTTGGTCCAGGGAAGATAGTTTACCAGTTTTTTTTTTAGATCAATCTTTCCATCCTCATTTAACTTCATGACAGCCAAAGTAACGGCTGATACTTTTGTAACAGAAGCCAGGTCAAAAATACTGGTAAGTTCCATTGGCTTAGCAGCAGATGTATATTCGTAATTGCCAAAGGCTTTGTGATAGACAATTTTACCATCCTTAGCGGCCAATATAACACAGCCGGGATAGGCTTTTTTTTTAATACCGTCTAATGCTATGGAATCTACTGCAGCAAACATTTCGCCTCCAATTTCCTGTAAAAAACCTGCGGCTCCCAGTACAATACCCTGTCCTTCTTTCCAGTTACAAACAGATACGGGCAATTTTCCGGTAGCAGTAAATTTTCCCAAAAGCCAGTCTGTTGCCGTATTTTGAAAAACCTCATCATCCTCATACACGCAGGCTATATTTTTAGCGGTACAAAAACTACTTAAAGCCAGTGGATTACCAAATACCATGGTTATGGCATTTGTTTTGTTTAAACTATACCATGTTTTGATGGCTGATTGAGAGATACCGTAATTGCTGCTGCCTTTTCGTAAGCCTACATCATGAAAACCCACTACCACCGCATCGTAATTGCCTTGCTGAATTGCTTTTACAACCATGCCGCCTTTATCTGTTCCATCGGCATAGCTGATGTTGAACACATCGGCATTTAACTCATTTTTTAACCGGCTGCTAATGGCTTGTTTACTCCCTTTGCTAAAAGCTACATACGCTATTTTTTTATTTTTGGTTAAAGGCAATGTAAAAAACTCGTTACGGAAAGTATTAGGGTTTTGATAGGATACTAAGGTTAAAGCCTGTTGGGCAATTTTGCTTCTGATGTTATTAGTATTTTGATTGAGTGCTGTTAACAGGCTGCCGGTATTAATCACAGTTTTTTTGTTCAAACCAAGTTCATACTTGGCCAACAGTACTTTTTTTGTTTTTTCTTCGATATCTTTCCAGCTTAGCTTTTTGGCTTTAATGGCATCTTTTACAGCTTTAATAGTACCGGGTACACTCTCCGGTAAGCAAAGCATATCGTTACCGGCAATTAATGCTTCTACAGAAATTTTACCTCCGGGGAAATATTTGGCAACGCCTTTCATTTCTAATGCATCGGTAAAAGTGAGTCCGGTAAAACCTAATTTATCGCGCAGCAGGCCGGTTACAGCATTTTTAGAAATAGAAGTAGCTCTGTGCAAACCATTATCAACTGATGGTATTGACAAGTGAGCCACCATAACACTTTGTACACCGGCCTCAATCAACTTTTTAAACGGGTATAATTCAAGGTCGTCTAATTGGCTAAGGGTTTTATTAATAACCGGCAAATCAAAATGCGAATCTACGGACACATCGCCATGCCCGGGAAAATGTTTGGCACAAGCCATAATACCTGCATCCTGCATTCCTTTCATGTAGGCTACGCCCATATCTGCCACCCGGTATTTATTTTCACCAAAGGATCGATACCCGATTACCGGATTATCAGGATTATTATTTATATCTACTACGGGAGCATAATCTACCTGTACACCCAGCCGTTTGCACTGCTCTCCTACAGCAAGCCCCATTTGATAGGCTTCTTCAGTACTGCTCATGGCACCCATTGTTATTTGATAGGGGAAACGGATAACACTGTCTAAACGCATACCCAAACCATACTCGCCATCAATAGTAATTAAAATTGGCGTTTTTGCAATTTGTTGATAATAATTAGTAAGATTAGCCTGCCTGACAGGGCCTCCCTGAAAAAAACACAAGGAGCCAATATTGTACTTTTTAATATTGTTAATTACGCTATTAATATGTTCTTGGCCAAGGTTGCTGTGTGCCCGTACAACCATTAACTGTGCAATACGCTGGTCGTTGTTCAAACTTTTATACACACTATCCACCCATTGCTGTGCAGTAAGGCTGCTTTTATATTGAGCATTGCCTATGAACGATAAAGAACACAATAGCAAGCATAATATCAATAATTTCCTAATCATTATTTTCATAAATTTTAATAAACGGATAGCTACAAATGTATAGAATATATGCAAAAAAATAAGTTATGAGTTGGTTTGTGTTAAGGTTTTTAATAATTACAGCAACATTAAATATTATGCAAGTATGATTGAGCCGAACCAACATTCCTACTAAAGCAATACCATATTCCGTTTTCAATTTCGTACCTTTACATGTTCATAAAAAGGAGATGTAGTGTCAGACAAAATAGTTTTATTACCAGATAATATTGCCAATCAAATAGCGGCGGGAGAGGTTATACAACGCCCGGCAAGTGCCGTAAAGGAGTTGCTGGAAAACGCTGTAGATGCCGGTGCTACCGAAATTAAACTTATTGTGAATGATAGCGGTAAAACGCTTTTACAGGTAATTGACAATGGCGGGGGCATGAGCGAAACAGATGCTCGTATGTGTTTTGAAAGACATGCTACCAGTAAGATTAAGAATATTGACGACCTTTTCCATATTAAAACAATGGGCTTCCGAGGTGAGGCTCTGGCCTCTATTGCTGCTGTTGCTCAGGTGGAATTAAAAACCAAACGTGCCGAAGATGAAACCGGAACTTTTATTGAAGTAGAAAATAGTTTGGTAACCCGTCAGGAGCCGATAGCTGCCCCAACCGGCACCAGCATTGCTATGAAAAATCTTTTTTTTAATGTTCCGGCTCGCCGTAATTTTTTAAAAAGCAATGCTGCCGAAATGCGCCATATTGTAGATGAGTTTACCAGAGTGGCAATGGCTTTTCCGCACATCATGTTCAGCCTTACCAGCAATGGCCAGCAACTATTTTATTTAGAGCAGGGAAGCCTGAAGCAACGCATCGTACAACTACTTGGCAATAACTATAATGCAAAAACCGTTTCGGTAAAAGAAGAAACCGATTATTTGAACATTCATGGTTTTACCGGCAAGCCGGAAACGGCAAAAAAAACCAGAGGCGATCAATACTTTTTTGTAAACAACCGTTTTATTAAAAGTGCTTACCTCAATCATGCTGTAATGAACGCATACAAAGACATGATTCCGGCTGACAGTTTTCCCATGTACGTGCTGTTTATTGACCTTGATCCAACACAGGTAGATGTGAACGTACACCCTACAAAGCAGGAAATTAAATTTGAAGATGAGAAGATTGTGTATGCTTTTGTACAGGCAGCAGTGAAACATGCATTGGCACAGTTTAGCATTACCCCTACGCTTGATTTTGATTTAGATAGTTCTATACAACAACTGCCATCGGTATCACAACCGTTTACCAATGATAAAAAAGACCAGGCTGCAGACTCTTTACTCTTTAAAGGGTTTACACAAAAAAATCAGGCCCACCTAATAGACAAGGCTTCGCCAAGCGAATTAAAAAGTTGGAAAAGTTTTTATGAACCTTTAAAAAAAGACGAAACTGTATTTGATTACGAAAAACAAGAACAATCATTTTCTTTATTAGAAAAGAATAAAAGAGATATTGTTATTGATGAAAATACAGAGCTGTCTCAGGTTTTAAATACTTATATTATTGTGCCGGCAACACAAAGTTTTTTACTTGTAAATCAACAGCTGGCACACGAACGTGTATTGTATAATCAAATGAGTGAGGTTGCCGAGGGTAAGCCTATACCTACACAGAGAAGCCTTTTTCCTGTAACATTAGAGTTGGCTACCGCTGATGCAGTACTACTAACCGAACTATTGCCACATTTTTCTGTTTTGGGATATTTGATTGAGCCCTTTGGCAAAAACAGTTTTGTAATACAAGGCACGCCTGCCGATCTTGAAGACGGTAATGAAAAACAGATTATTGATTTTGCGCTTGAGCAGTACAAACATTTCAGCAGTGATATAAAAATATCGAACCGTGAAAAAATTATCCGTTCCTTAGCCCGGCAAAGAGCTGTAAAAACGGGTAGCCGCTTAACAGAGCGCGAAATACGGGAACTCCTAACAAGCCTGTTTAACTGCCCTGTGTATAATACCGCACCTGATGGCAGTCCTACTTATCTGGAATTTAAACAGGAGCAAATTGATAAAATGTTTGGAAGGTAGGCAATGATTTTACAGACAGATCCGAAAGGGCTTTACATTACAGGCAGGCTTGCCGAGCAACATATTAATTAATAAAAATCAGAATGCTATAACTGTTTGTACTTTACACAAGCCTTCCTAATCGTTTCTTCCAATGGTGTATAAACAAAGCCGGGCAAGGCTTTTAAGAGTTTTCCATTATTAAAAATAGTTTCAGTATTAGCCACTTTAGCACTTTCCTTTGTTACCAAAGGTTTATTGCCCGTAAAAAGCGATTTCAATTTTTCCATACGCCAAGCTATACCGCTTAAAAAAGGCGTGGCATTTCTATTAGGCCTTTTTTTATCAAAGGCATCGGCCATTGTATCTAAGAGTTTTTTAAAACTCCAATTATCGTTGCAAACAATAAAACGCTGTTCGGTAACGTTGCTGTTAATAAATAAAACACAGGCTTTGGCTACATCTTCCACATCGGTAAAACCATTGATGCCGTTGGTGTACCAGCCAAATTCTTTATACACATTTTTAAAAATTGCACAACTGCCATTGTTCCAATTGCCATAACCCAAAATAGTTGCCGGATTCAATATAACACCTTCCAATCCTTCGGCAAAACCGCGCCATACTTCCAGCTCTGCTCTGTGCTTTGAAATAGCATAATGTGTGTTGGTAGGGGTATCTTCCCATTTAACAAATTCATCTACAACAGTGCTGTTTTTTTTGCGACCTAATGCCGCTACAGAACTGATGTAAATTAATCGTCGTACACCGCTTTCTAAAGCAACATTTACAATATTGGCCGTACCCTCTACATTTATCTGATACATTTTTTGCCTGTCGGACTTACTAAAAGATACCATAGCTGCTGCATGAATGATTGTTTCAATACCTCTCATGGCATCGGCTAATGCCATTATATCCATAATATCGCCATCTACCCATTCTACTTTATCCAAAATATTTTTATCAATAAAAAAAGGTAATTTGCCTGATGGCCTTTTTAGTGCTCGTACTGCAAACCCACCTTCAATTAAAGCTTTGATGATGTATGCCCCGAGAAACCCCGTGCCACCTGTTATTAATATTGTAGAAGGTGTATTGATATAATATTTTTTGCGAAAATAAAACTTAATATAAATAGTGCAGCGGGAATCAGTTGGCTTTTACAGATTTTGTGTTATTAATATGCTGCAATGCATCGGCCAGTAAAAAAATACTGCCAATAAGAAACCATATTAAGGGCGAAGCAAATAAAGCCTGCGACAAAATATCCGAATATATTCTGGTATCTGAAGCAGCCTCTGTAATATTTTTCCCCTGTGCAATATATTTTTCCCGAAATGTAAGCGAAATAGCTTGTAACAATAGTACCAATATACTCAGCCAACCAATTTGTTTGATAGTTGTAAAAAAACGGTCATTCCATTTATGGGTAGCGATTATTTTTTTTACCATTGAAAAAATACGCCAGCACATAAAAAGTATCAATAACACACCTGCAATATCTACTATTAACAACGGAAGTACTTTGTTACGGTATGCCTGAATGCTGGCAATGCCCGAAGTTCCAAAGTCAACAATGGTGGAAATAAAAGTAGCAATTAACACCATTCCTAATATAATCAGTATAAGGATTGTATTTGGAGATAGTTTAAACTTATTCATAATTCTCATATTTTAATTCACAGTTCATTATTATTGCATCAACAAAGGAAAATAACATCCTTGATTGCATAAAACATTCTGTAAAAATACTAAACCTGCCTATCTTTAAAGCATAAGTTGGGAATATGAAAAAAATATATTGGTTATTATCGCTGTCAACCATTGTAAGTACTGGTTTTGCACAGGCCGATGATGCCGTTTTTATAAAAAAAATTGCGGATGAAATTTTTACACATAGCAAGGCTTACGATAATCTAAGAGTGCTTACTAAAACTATTGGCCCAAGGTTGGCCGGTTCGCCACAAATGTATAAGGCAGAAGAATGGGGCTATAAACTGTTACAAGCAACCGGAAGCGATACAACCTACAAACAAGCCTGTATGGTACCACGGTGGGTAAGAGGTGGCCAAGATAAAGCTACCGCCATTTTACCCGGCAATAAAAAAAGAATATTAGATATTGTAGCCTTAGGCAATAGCTTTGGCACGGGAAAAATACCTTTAGCCGCCCGTGTGGTTCTCATTAATAATTTTGATGAAATGGAGGCTAAAAAGGATAATATTAAAGGCCATATTGTATTTTATAATTACAAATTTAATCCACGTTTTGTAGAAACTTTTTATGCCTATGGCGATGCGGTAAAATACAGGGGCAGCCAGGGTACTGCTATGGCATCCCAATACGGTGCAGTAGCTACCATAGTAAGAAGCATGAGCCATGAAACGGGTAATAATCCACATACCGGTTCAACATGGTATAAAGACGGGTATAAAAAAAATCCTGCTGTGGCTATTGGTTTACAAGATGCTGATTGGTTAGCACAACAATTGGAGCAAGGCGTTGCTGTGAAAATTCAACTATCTACCCACGGTTATTTTTTACCTGATGTAGAAGGGCATAATATTATTGGTGAACTAAAAGGCACCAAATTCCCGGATGAATATATTACGGTTGGTGGGCATTTAGACAGTTGGGATAATTGTGAGGGAGCGCATGATGACGGAGCCGGCATTACGCAAACCATCGAAATTTTAAGAACCTTTAAAGCCCTGAAATACCAACCCAAAAGAACCATCAGGTTTGTATTATTTGCCAATGAAGAAAACGGTAGCAGAGGCGGAAAAAAATATGCAGAGGAAGCCGAAGCAAAAAAAGAAAAACACATTTTTGCATTGGAAAGCGATGCCGGCGGATTTACTCCAAGAGGGTTTCATTTTGATGTAGACAGCAGCGTGTTCAATAAAATAAACCAATGGGCGGTTTTGCTGGCACCTTATAGTGGTGGGCATTTTGTGAATGATGGTGAAGGCGGTGTGGATATTGGCTATTTAAAAAAATTAGGTACTCATTTAAGTGGTTTGGCTCCTGATTCGCAACGGTATTTTGACATTCACCACTCCCGTGCCGATACATTTGAAAGTGTAAATAAGCGAGAGTTAGAATTGGGCGCTATTAATATGGCAGCATTAATTTACTTGGTAGATAAATACGGATTGCAATAAATTATATTTTTGCAATACTGTTAAAAACGAAATATGGTGTCGAAATTAATTGTAGATGAAAATAATAAGTTACGAAAAGTTGAGAACAACGACAGGTATTCCTCAATATTAAGAACAGCAGCAACCATTATATCCTACATCTTTCACCCGGTATTTATTCCGGTATATGTAATGGTTTTTTTGCTATACATAGAGCCCTTTTTATTTGTAGGGTTTGATACCAAAGGCAAAAGCCTTGTTTTGGTACAAAGTATTTTAATGTTTACTTTTTTTCCGTTGGTTTCGGTGGGGTTGTTAAAGGCTTTAAATTTTATTGGCTCCATAAAACTCAACGAACGTAAAGACCGGATTATACCTTTCATCATTTGCAATATCTGGTATTTTTGGATTTGGTATGTATGGCGTAACCTGCCTGAAATTCCAAGAGAGGCTGTTGTATTTGCCATGAGCATTTTTCTGGCTTCGTCCATCGGGCTTCTTTTTAATAACTATATTAAAATAAGTTTACACGCTATTGCCATAGGTACTGCCATTAGTTTTTTATGCCTATTAGCTTTTCAATACAATATTAGTTTTGGAATTTATCTTTCTATTGCGGCTATTGCCGGAGGTGCAGTATGTACAGCCCGGTTAATTTTAAACGATCATATACCGGCCGAAATATATTGGGGACTTGCAACAGGTTTGTTGGCTGTATTGCTTGCCAATATTTTCATGTAGAAGATTATTCTTGTATTCCTCCTTCTAAATATATATTTTCGTTTGAGACAACAACATTTCTGTAATTTGTTGATTTACCAGCGTTTGCTATAAAATACATATAATGAAGTACATTTTTATCACCTTATTAGTTGCCTATTTGTTCACCAATAACATTTATGCACAAAGTGGTGCTATACCATTTGCCAATACCATAAAAATTAATAGTGGCGATAGTAAAGAACGTATTCTCGAAAAAGCCGTACATGTTATACCTACAACCAACCAGTATGCGGCATTAAAGGATGAGTTTATAGCCTTTATACATTTTGGACCTAATACATTTACCCGTATGGAATGGGGCAATGGTATGGAAGACCCTAAGATTTTTGATTTAAAAAATTTGGATACCGACCAGTGGTGTAAAGCTATGAAGGATGCCGGCATGACCAAAGTTATTATTACCGCCAAGCATCACGATGGTTTTGTACTATGGCAAAGCCGCTATACAAAGCACGGCATCATGTCAACAAATTTTAAAAGCGGCAAAGGCGATATTGTAAAAGAATTAGCCACTTCCTGCAAAAAATATAAATTGAAACTCGGCATTTATTTGTCGCCGGCAGATTTGTTTCAAATTGAATCGCCCAAAGGATTATACGGTAATCTAAGCGAATACACCACTCGTACCATTCCTCGTACTATTTCCGGCCGGCCGTTTAAAAATAAAACTACTTTTAAATTTAAGGTAGATGATTATAACGAGTATTTTTTAAATCAGCTATTTGAATTACTTACAGAATATGGCCCAGTAGATGAAATTTGGTTTGATGGTGCGCATCCCAAAAGAAAGGGCGGCCAAACTTATAATTATGCTGCTTGGAAAAAATTGATTAGAACCTTAGCTCCCAAAGCAGTTGTTTTTGGTAAAGAAGATATTCGCTGGTGTGGTAATGAAGCCGGTGCCACCAGAAATACCGAGTGGAATATTATTCCTTATGCCCAAGACCCCGATACAGCCTCGTTTTTTACCGACCTGATGAAAAATGATATTGGCTCTCGAGAAAAACTATATGAGGCTAATTATCTACATTACCAACCGGCAGAAACAAATACCTCCATCAGAGAAGGTTGGTTTTACCGGGACGATACGTACCAAAAAGTACGTAATGCCGATGATGTTTTTGATATGTATGAAAGATCAGTTGGCGGCAACTCTGTTTTTTTATTGAATATACCACCCAACCGTGATGGTAGATTTTCAGACGAGGATGTGCGTGTTTTACAGGAAAGCGGAAAACGTATTCGGCAAACCTATGGCAATAATTTATTTCAAAATGCGAAAGGAGCAGCTCAGGTATTGGACAATAAGGCAACAACATATTGGTTGCTTAATAATAAAGATTCGCAAATCATCATCACTACACCCAAACCTGTAACTATTAACAGAATCATGATTCAAGAAGCCATAGTAACACATAGCGAACGTGTAGAACAACATGCCGTAGATGCCTGGATGGATAATAAGTGGAAGGAAATTGTAAGTGCAACCAATATAGGATATAAAAGAATTTTACGTTTTCGGGATGTAACGGCTTCAAAATTCAGAATAAGAATAACAGGTATGCGTGCTGCGCCGGCCATTGCATCTGTTGGTGCTTATTGGTATAAAACAACGCCACCCCAATTACAAATCAAAAGGAACATACAAGGAAAGGTTAGTATTGAACCGTTACAGTCGGGCTTTGGATGGAACCCACACGGGGAAGATGCCTCTAAAAACCTCAGTTCTGATTTTCAGATTTTTTATACCACTGATGGTAGCCAGCCAAACAAAAATTCCTTATCATATAGAGAACCGTTTTTCTTAAACGCCGGAGAAATTAAAGCCGTTGCTTATCTTAAAAATGAAAAAGGTAGTATGGCAAATTACAGGTTTGGCTTATTGCCCAACAATTGGAAACTGATTAGTGCCAGCAGTGAAACCAACAAGCATGAAGCCGTTATGGCCTTTGATGCCAACCAGAGAACCTACTGGCAATCTACTGCCGACAGCAGCAATCAATTTATAATGCTTGATTTGGGAAAAACTGCTACACTTAAAAGCTTTGCCTATACGCCGCAAACACGCAGTAGCATTGGCATGATGGAAAAAGGCTCCGTATGGGTAAGCGGTAACGGTATTGAATGGGAAAAAACCGAAGCATTTGAATTTGGAAATTTGATTAACGACCCTACAAGGCGCATACATTTTTTTGCGTTGCCAATAAGCACTAGATATATCCGCATTGAATCGGAAAAAATTGCTGGCAACGGCAACCAATTATGTATTGCAGAACTGGAGTTTTTTGAATAGAAGCGTAATTTGTGTTTAATACCGATTGAATATTCGTAATAGACTAACATAACGTGAGTTTTGGATGTTCTATATTGAAAATCAAAGCTGTGTATCGTCATGTCGATTCCGAAAGCATTCGGAAGAGACATCTCCTGTTAATTTAAGAGATTTACCTCCGGTGAAATTGTTCTCTTCATCTATCCGCCGCGGCGGATGATTCATTCGAAATGACATGTCCGTGCGAATAATTATGGCTAAATAACATCCAAAACTCACGTTAACATAATTGGTCTGTTTTATAAATATGTTTCGTATAACAATTGAGAAAAAGTATCGATTTCTTATCAGCCAAAAGCTAAGATTAAATTTGTTAAAAAAAACCACCTCATGCGAGGTGGTTTTACAAATTATATATTTTTTAACGGCTACCCAAATTAGAGGCATCGTCTATAGCTGCTATTATCCATTCAGAATCGGTAGCATTTGTACCCGCAGAACTTGCCCAGTTGGTATTGCCTTGGATAATTGTTGTTTTACGCCTTATAGTATTATTTACGGTGGCATTGGTAACACCGGCTACTGCCCAACCCGTACCGGGGTCTTCACCTTTTAAGCCAAACACATCAATCACAGCACCGTCTTTAATTAATTCCAAAGCGTCATCTCCGTTAAAAAAGGTTACTGAAGAGGAGTAGGCGGTAACCCCCGTTGGTAATGTTAGTGTAGCTGAACTGTTTTGTATAACAATTGTTTTTCCGGGGTCTAAAGTAGCCTGTACACTTGATAGGGTTAGTGTATTCCCTGCTGTTGTGCCACCATTTGCATATAGTGCTATTGAATATTTTGATAAATCGGCTGCGGTACTACCTGCATTATATACTTCAATGTATTTATTATTGGATGAGCCCTCTAAATATTCCGAAAAAATAAGGTCGGGTCCACCGGTTGGTGGCGTTACTACCGTGTTTCTGCCACCTATAATATCATCCTGTGTTCTTAGTGTAATTTGAGGACCGGCTGCTCCTCCGGTAGGTTGATATACGGAAACATAAGCTGTTACGCTATTGGCACTATCGTAAGCAATAATGCCAGAACTGTTTCTTATAAAGGTGCTAAGCTCTCCGGTGGCATCCTTAACAGTATAAGTTTTGCCGGTAGCGTTGGAGGATGTTTCTGTTAGTGTAACAGTATTAATTTTAACTACAGTTGATTCCCAGGCACGCATATTGGCAATAATATCTGCTATTGTAGCTACACGTGCTGTAACTGTACCGGTACCTACATTGGACGATACATCAGGTCCGTTAATTTGTAACCCTCCACTAAATATACTAAAGCGGTACCCTCCAACATATACTTTCAATTTCTCTCCTAATGCACCGCTTGTGGGATTACTGCCGCTGGCAAAACGTATCTGTATGCCGGATGTACCATCCTGTAAGCGGTAATTGCCCGAAGCCTCATTACTGGTATTGGATACAACCACGCCTTCAATCCATACGCCTGCAGGAATAGTAGAGTCGCCTGTGGCATACGCTAAAACTTCTGCAATGGTTTTTGTGGTGCCTACAGGTGTTTGCCCGTTACATCTTACCCCCTTAAATTGTACATCGCCGGTATCTCTTATCGTCATTTGAACAGTACCGTTAAATACACTGGCAACACCAACTAAAGGCCCATTCCCCTGCGCTACGGTATAACCGGCAAAACTGGCATAGCTGCTGTTACGAAGTACAATAGATTTTGTATCATCACAGGGTTTGATGGTAAAGTTCCGAGCCGATTCAGTTGTAGGACTGGCAGCATTAGCATAGGTTTTTACTAAGTCGGCATCTTTAAATTCGGCATTATTAATTTGTACAAAGGCACTTAATAACGGGTCTTGGATTGTTCCGGTAAAATCGGAGGGTTTTACTAATTTGGGAATAATTTCGTTACCAAATGAGCCTTTAATAAGATAGGCACTGAGCAAATTCTCGGGGATTCTCCCTAAGTTCAGGTACTGTCCGTTAGAAGAACGGGTAGAATCCATCCCCAATTGGATAGTGCCGCCATAATCGCCCAACATCAATCCTTTTACTTTTACATATACTCTTCTTCCTACCGGATACATAGTGTAAAGACTGTTTACATCAATGATGATGGGAATACCGCCGGTTTCGTCCTGAATTACAATTTGCTTGTAAAAATTACCGCTGCGGTCATCGGCCGTTACAATACCACTAATTACTTTATCGTCCTCAATGGTTTGAAAATCTCCCGATGCCGAATATCTTGCTTTTAACTCGGCAATCGTCATAGTAACGGCAATATCGGGGTCGGCATTTAAGGGCGGTTCATCAAAGTTTTTATTACAGGAAATTACTAAAATAATTAACCCCATAACGAAGATGGTAATTGGCCATTTTTTGAAGAGTAAAATCGGATTCATTATAGTAAGGATTTATAATATTAATTAAAACGGAAAATAATGCTGGCATAATAGTTTAAACCGTATGCATAATAATATTTATTAGGAAATTTATTAGGATTCAAAGTAGTGGTTACATCATATCTTGCTTGTTCAAAACCACCGGAACGAATGTTGGTATTATTTAAAAGATTGTTCACGCCCAAATTTAAAACCAGATAGCTTGGCTTATTATTGATGTAGTATTTACGCGGTAACCTTTTTGACCATCCTCCAAAAAAATCAAGTGTAAATTGGGGGTCGTATTTTTCCTGCTTTGTTAATTGTGTGTAGAAATTTTGAACCAAAGGGTCATTAGGGTCTTTGTCTAAAAAAGCTTCTTTAGTTCTTCTTGGTTCAGCCGGATCAATCCACATATTATCAAAATAATTGGCCGAAAGGCTGATATACCAGTATTTGGGAGAACGATAAAACAACCCGGCATTATAAGCATTTTGGGGTGTGGAAGGAATACGGAAGTTTTTAAAATAAACGGTTTGCGTGGTTTGATTGCTATTGCTGTTATCAACAGTAATCACCGCTTTTTGTCGGCTGTCAAAATAATACCTGCCCACAGAGGCAGCTCCGTTAAAAGTTAAGGTTGATGATAACTTTACCTCAACGCCTAATTCGGCACCAAAAAATACTTTATCAACATTGCTTAGCGCATAGTTTACAAAATCTCTGTATTCTTCTTCATCATAATAAAAACTAAGCATATCAAAACCGTGCTTCATTTTAGTGTAGTATCCGTTAAGTACGGCTTTAACTCTTGGCGACATCAGTTTATACCCGGCTTCAATACTTTGTGTGATTTCGCTTGTAACGCTGTCCTGTGTGGTATTACGGGTACGTGGCGAGGTAAATACATTTTCAAAATACGGCGGAGCCGTTATGTACGCACCATTTACGTAAAAATAATTTCGCCCGTTTAACTTATAAGTAACACCGGCTTTGTTAGAAGTAGTTAAAAAATTAAATTTTTTGGAATCACCATAAGAGTTGTTTATAAACAATCCGTTTTTTACCATGCCTGTTCTGTAAAAATTAGATGCAGCCAATTCGCTCGCCGCAAAAAAATCAAATTGATTTAATTTAAAAACCAACTGTGCCCAGACGGCACCCCGATTCATGGTCATTTTATAGTTATAGCCATATGCATCGCCATTTCTTATAATTCTGTTAGGGTGGTCAACATCGTACTGCCATTTATCGGGGTCGGTAGGGTATGCTCTTTGGGCAAACTGGTTAATGTTAACCCAAAAATCACCTCCCAAAATATCTTTGGCTTCTAAGTAATACTGGTTTACCTGTTGTTGCAAATTTGCACCTATTGTTAATTCAATACTTTCACTCAGTTTTTTATTATAATTTGTATTCAGGAAAAAGCGTTTCATATCATTTACCCGGTTAGACAGGATATAAACGGAACGTTTTCCGGTAATGCTGTTGCCGTTTTCATCAGTAACGGTGGTAATATTACCACGATTGGCATCGTAAATATTTTCCCAGTCTACCTGCAATAAACTGGGGTCATTTTTAATAGCCAGTCTTATTGCATCGGCTTTGCCCGGTTCGGTTATATCATAGTAGCTGGGTAGGTAGCGGTAATAATCAGGTCTTGGGTCGGGTGCGTTGTTCCAGTCAAAGGCGGAGGTTTTTCTTTTGCCAAAAGTATAAGCAACGGTAGTCATCCAGCGGGTATTATTATTAGGTTTGTACTCGTGTACAGCCATAAAAGCGGGTTGCACTGTTTCCGATACATTGCTGTTTCTTTTTTTCCCGTTTTGATATCCCCAGGAAGGGTTATAATAATTACTACCTACAAGATCCATTGCCTCCTGAGTGCTGGGTCCCTGTCTGCCGCTTTCGGTGGGTGAACCAAAAGCTACAAGCGACACTGTATTATAAGGATTTATTTTTTTGTCGATGGCAGCGTAATAGCTTAGGCTGCGATAATATGTACCGTCAACATAGCCTTCATTTGCATAGCGAGGGCTCAGCATCATGGCGTAAGCCCATCCCTTTTTATTAAAACCGGAGCCATGAGTAAATATTAAACGATGCCGGTAGTTTCTGTTTGATACTGCATAGCCAACCTGTGTTTGGGCCCATTGCGAGCCAGCTCTCATATCAACATTGGCGTTAAGCCCAATACCGCCAATGGCAAAATTATTAGCTTCAAGCCCTAAGGTGTTTTCGCGAGAGCGCATTACGTTGGTTAAACCACTCCATAATCCCCAGGGTGTAAATCCATTATCTAAGCCGGTAAAGTCCACTCCGTTGAGGTACATGGCATCTGCATTTTCATAGCCTCTTATTCTGTAACGTACCGGCGAAAAGCTAAACGACACTGCCGATAAAAAAGGATTACGGCTGGCACCAAGGATAGAAGATACAGATGTGTTAGTACCGCCATCACTATCCAGTTCGTCTTCGCTCAGCGTAATTGTAGGCATATTTTCCTGAACCGTATTAATAATTTCGGTAATTGTTGTATCAATCTTTTGTATTGAGTCAGTAATAGGGATATCCTGTGCCGATACAGCATAAGCACTGAAAAGAAAGAGTGCGGTTAAGCCAACTTTCATAAGGTATAAGTTTAAAACGTAATTAACAGAACTTTGTAAAAGTAACACCTAAAATGTAAAAAATTGCTCGTGGGATGTATTATTTTATTGTAAATAAGAGTTGGGGGTTAGGATTTTGTGCAGCGTTTAAATAATAAATAGCATCTTCGTAGTGTTAAAACTTTTAAATAGCATTACGAATATAAAAACCACCAATATGAAAAAAAGCGGGTTTACTATCTTCCTGTTTTTTATTTACAGTTTTTATTTACAGGCGCAACAATCTTATAAATCGGCCATTGTTGGATTTTATAATTTTGAAAACTTTTACGATACTATTTTTCATGGTAGTAATGATGACGAAGCCTTTACGCCATCGGGCGGCAAAGCCTATACCAGTGCCGTGTTTAACGATAAAGTAGAACGGCTGGCAACAGTTGTATCGCAAATAGGTACAGATATTAACCCCGACGGACTGGCAATTTTGGGCACTGCGGAAATTGAAAACCAGTTTGTGCTGGATACCTTGTTGCATCACCCATTAATTACAGTACGTAATTACCAATATGTACATTATAATTCAAAAGATTTTAGAGGGGTGGATGTAGCATTAATTTATAATCCTAAATATTTTAAAGTACTAAAAAGCAGGCCTCTTTTTGTAAAATTACCCGAAGGCTCTAAGGATGCTGTTTTTACCAGAGATATTTTGTGGGTGCGGGGATTATTAGACGGAGAGGAAGTAAACGTATTTGTAAATCACTGGCCCAGCCGCTATGGTGGCGAAAAACGCTCCGAACCGGGTAGGATGGCTGCTGCGGTAACCCTGAAAAATTTTTTAGATTCGCTGGATATTATTTATCCTAATACCAAAACCATTATTATGGGCGATTTAAATGATGACCCGGTAGATAACAGTATTACAAAAGGACTAAATACAAGCGGCGACCTTAAAAAATTAAAAACCGGCCAGTTGTATAACCCCTGGGTAAGCAATTATAAAAGCGGTATAGGCACACTGGCTTATCGCGATTCCTGGAGTTTGTTTGACCAGATTATTCTTTCACAAAATTGGTTAGATAAAAAACAATCCGGCTTTTTCTTTTATCAAAATCATATATTCAAACCCACATATCTTATTGAAAATTACGGCCAGTATAAAGGATATCCCAAACGCACTTATAGCGGCGATGTGTATAATTATGGTTATAGCGACCACTTTCCCACATATTTGGTATTGCTAAAGAAGGTTGAATAAAAATATTTCGACACATCAATTCTAATATTTTTAGTAATTTGCATACAATGGGCGGTAATAAAAAATATAAAATAGACGAAACGCTTGCAACAGTAAAAGAGCCAGGTGTTTCTTTTATGAAAACCTTTTCTTCTCAGGAAGAGGCTGAGTTGTACCGCCTAAAAAAAAACCTCGAGAGAACAGATATGGAGCGTTTTGAAATGCTCTGCAAGATGATGCGGATTGGGAAAATGTTAACCCCCAAAAGTCTGACTGAAAAATAACCTGTATTTATGGATATTTATGATGAAGATTTACTGCTTTTTTGGGCCACATTAAATAAGTATTCAGTTAAATATATTATGGTAGGTGGCTTTGCGGTAAATATGCAGGGTTTCTCCAGGGCTACTGACGATTCGGATATATGGCTGAATGATACATTACAGAATCGTCAGCATCTTAGAAAGGCTTTTGAGGAATTAGGTTACGGAGATTACCCTTCTTTGGAAAATATGCAGTTCGTACCCGGATGGACAGAGTTTTATATTGCCGGAGGACTGGTTTTAGATATTATGACTTCTATGAAAGGTCTTGAAAACCTCTCTTTTGCTGAATGTTATGAGATGGCTAAAAAAGCAAATCTTAATGGTATCATTGTCCCCTTTTTACATATCAATCACCTAATTGCCAATAAAAAAGCTGTAAACCGCCCTAAAGACCAAATTGACGTGCTGGAACTGGAAAGAATTAAAAGTTTTATCAATAATGAAAAGGGTACTAACAATCAGTAATCTAAATCTTGGAAAAAGCGCAGCAAATTACTACCTGCCATAAAAAAATCATTTGTTCCGCCTCATTTTTAGCCGCCTAACCTTATCTTTGCGCAAATTTTCGGTTACAATGGGTTCAAATCATTTCAAATCATTTATAGTATTGGCCTTTGGCCTTTTTTTAGCGTTTTCTGTAAACGTATTAAACGCACAAGAACATGTTGCAGATGCCGCTGGCGAACATGCTACAGAAGCCGCTGCCGAAGGACATGATACTGGCAAATTTGACCCCGGTGCTGCAATTTTACATCATATTGCAGATTCTCACAGTTTTCATTTTTTCGATTTTAAGAAAAGCGATGGTTCTGTGTTTTCGGCCAGTATTCCACTGCCGGTAATTTTATACTCTCCTCAAAATGGTTTCGACTTCTTTATGTCGTCTAAATTCCATCATGGTGAAGCAGCATATAACGGGTATAAATTGGAACATGACAAAATAGTTCCTGTTGATCCCGCCGTTAAAGTGTATGATTTTAGCATGACCAAAAATGTGGTACAAATGCTATTGGCGGTAATTGTACTTATTTGGATACTTACTTCTATGGTAGGCAAATATAAAAGTGGACAGGGTACAACATCTGCTCCCAAGGGAATGCAAAATGCTGTGGAATCAGTAATAACTTTTGTAAGAGAGGATATTGCCAAACCCAATTTAGGCCCCAAATATTTAAAATATCTGCCATATTTATTAACCCTGTTTTTCTTCATATTAATTAATAATATTTTTGGGTTATTGCCCGGTGCAGCTAATGTAAGCGGTAATATAGCATTTACTGCCATGTTAGGAATTATTGCATTCTTTGTAATTATGTTTAGCACCAACAAACATTACTGGCAACATATTTTCTGGTTTCCGGGAGTACCATTGCCTGTAAAGTTATTAATGATGCCCGTAGAGTTGTTGGGCGTATTTACAAAGCCTTTCGCGTTAATTGTGCGTTTGTTTGCAAATATGACGGCCGGCCACATTATCATTTTAAGTTTTATTAGTTTAATATTCATTTTTACAGAAATGAGTACTGGTGCCGGTATTGGTTTTACGCCTGTATCTATTGCCTTTGCAGTATTTATTTATTTAATAGAAATTTTGGTGGCCTTTATTCAGGCATATATCTTCACCAATCTTACAGCCGTGTTCATTGGCGGTGCTATTGGAGATCATCATTATGAGGAGGATGTAGTTGATGGGCATCATCATTAACGTGTATTTTTTAATCATTATATAAAAACAGAATCATGGATTTAATGAATGTTTTATTAGAAGTTAGCGGAAGCTGGTCGCACTTTGGTGGTGCGGTAGGTGCTGGTTTAGCAGCTATTGGTGCCGGTATTGGTATTGGCCAGATTGGTAAAGGTGCTACCGAAGGTATTGCCCGCCAGCCTGAAGCAGCTAACGACATTCGTGGCGCAATGATCTTAACAGCCGCCTTTATTGAGGGTGTTGCTCTTTTTGCAGTAATTGCCGGTTTATTGGCAGTACTAAAATAAGATCCGCTACAAAATTATACTGTATCCAAAGCAAAGGGCGGCGGGTACAGTTTTTTAAGTTCTTTTTTGTGTTACCGGCTGCGGTGCATATAGCATCTATGTTGCGTCGCACACTTGATTTTTCAGTACAACTATCATCAATAATAAATGTCGGGTTTGTGATTAAAACATAAATCAAACATCCTAAATTTCAAATATGGAACTACTTACTCCAGACCTCGGATATTTTGTGTGGGCATTGGTAATATTTCTCGTGCTACTTTTTATTTTAGCAAAGTTTGCCTGGAAGCCTATCATTAAAATGTTGAACGAGCGTGAGCAAAATATTGCCGGTGCTATTGCTACTGCCGAAAAAGTTAAGGCAGAAATGACGCAATTACAAAGCGAAAATGAAGCCCTGCTGGCTAAAGCCCGTGAGGAAAGATCGCAATTGTTAAAAGAAGCCAGAGATACAAAAGATAAAATTATTAACGAAGCCAAAGAGCAGGCAAAAACCGAAGCCGGTAAAATTATCGCTGATGCACAGGTAGCCATTAATGCTCAAAAAATGGCGGCCTTAACCGAAGTAAAAAACGAAGTAGGCAAATTGGTAATTGAAGTAAGTGAGAAGGTATTGCATCATGAGTTATCGAGCAAAGAAAAACAAGAAGCTCAAATTAACGCACTTATTGAAGAAATGAAATTAAATTAACCCTTTATTAAGTAATATTTCTCAAATCCGAAAGTATTATGCCCAATCCCAGATTAGCATCAAGATACGCCAAAGCATTATTAGGTATTGCAGTAGAAAAAAATCAGCTGGAAAAGGTTTATGCTGATATAGAATGGTTGCAGGCTGCTATACAGCAAAACAAAGACCTGCTAAACCTGCTGCGTAGTCCCATTATAAAAGCCGAATTAAAAAATAAGGCTCTAACGGCTGTTTTGCATAATAATGTGGGAAATATTATGCAACAATTCACCACATTAATGGTAAATAAAAAGAGAGAAATTTTTATACCAGAAGTGGCTTCCTCTTTTATTAATCAGTACAAAGAGTATAAAAATATACATACTGCCACATTAACTACGGCTGTGCCGGTTAGCGATGCGGTTAAGAACAAGATTGTGAGTAGGGTAAAAAAAGGGTCGGGTTACGAGCATATTGAATTGATTGAAAAAATAGATCCGGCAATTATTGGAGGTTTTAAATTACAATTAGGTGATCAGTTGGTGGATGCCAGCATTGCTTATGATTTAAAAGAAGTGGCAAAGCAATTCAAAAACAACGATTTTATTTATAAGGTACGGTAATAGCTTCTTTTGATATGTTGTTAAAATTCTGAACAGCTTTCTAAACGTTAATTTTCTAAGTTGGCTTGCTTACCCCAATGCAAATACTGCACCTCGGGGGTATAGTTAGTGATATGTTGTTTTGACGTTTTTACCATTATAAGTGTTTGGTTTTCAATACAGGCATCAAAAATAATTTCATTAAAGCGTGGGTTATGATACCCGTTCCTATTAATTTTGGGCTTAAAACAGCAACCTATCAGTTCCCCCTTCCCCGCCAAGATTCTTTTACACGTGTATTCAAACTTAAAATCGGCTATCAAATACTGTATTGGTAATATTAAAATTATTGTCGATACTCCCTCAGTAATTTAACAATTCCGAAACATTTCGTATTAAGACAATTTACCTACCTTTGGAAATACGAAGAAAGACGTATTTTACACATCACTTTCTATATAAACGATATACAATGAAATTCAATTATCTTTTAGCTGCTATTATACTCCCGGGGTTCCTTTGGGCGCAAACACCCGAAAAAAATAAGGAAGTAGAGCAAATTATTATTACTCAAAAAGACCCATCCAATAAAAAATTAAATATTGTAGTGGATGGTGAAAAAATAACCGTTAACGGAAGTCCGGTTAATAACAACTCCGAAGATGCCGCCATAACTGTTATTAGAAGAAAAATTAAAGACATGGATGTTTTGGTAGAAGACGGTGTTCCCGGCCAACAGAGAATCATACGCAGATATTCGTACGCTCCCAATAGCCAAGAACTATCAGCTAAGGAGATACAACCCAATAAAGCCATGTTGGGTGTACTAAGTTCTAAAGCTGATGCCGGCGTAGAAATAATGGAAGTTACCGAGGAGAGTGCTGCCGCATTGGCTGGATTGGAAAAGGGAGATATTATTACCGAAGTAGATAGGGAAAAAATAAATACACCGGATGAACTTTCAAAAGCCATTGGTAAAAAAAATCCCGGCGATAAAGTAACTATTTTATTTCTACGTAATAAAAAACAACGTACCGCTGTGGCAGAACTAAAAAAACGGGAAGCTCCCAATATGCAATCGCTCAGAGGGTTTAACATGCAGGAAATGCCACAATTTGATTTAGAAGAATTCCAAAATCAATACAATGATTTACTCAACAATAACAGAGGCAATGATAGAAGGATGTTCCGGTTTTTTGGAACTCAGGACAATAAAGCAAAACTGGGTATCAAAATTCAGGATATCCAATCCGGCTCCGGTGTAAAAGTCATTGAAGTAGAAAACGGTTCAGATGCTGATAGGGCTGGTATTAAAACTGACGATGTTATAGAAGCTATTGACGGGAAAACAATTGTGGGTACGGACGATATTCAATCAAAAGTAGCTACTGCGTTACCCGGTAATGATATGCAGGTAACCCTTAACAGAAATGGGAAAAAACAGGATATAACAGTTCGTTTCAGTAAAAAAATAAAAACTGCCGATTTGTAATTTCCAACAATTACGTTAATCAACTGTTCTTATTATATAAAACTCAGCAAGGTTTTATTAGTTTTTTAAGTTTGTGATTTAGGGTTTACAAAGCCGAAGGTTTTAATACAACTTTCGGCTTTTTGTTTTGCTTATCTTTGGTACATGTTAGCATCTGTTTTATACGAAGCTGTGCTCGCCGGAGCTCAGGAAATCAAACGTTTTTTTAACCAATCCTTTACCATCAGCAATAAAGAAGGACGTAATAATTTGGTAACCGAAGCAGACCATGCATCGGAAAAAGCTATTATCGAAGTTATTCAAAAACAGTATCCCGATCATTTTATTTTAACGGAGGAAAGTGGCGAGCTTCCACAAAATTCTGACTATAAATGGATTATTGATCCTATTGATGGCACCATCAATTTTGCACACGGCATTCCTATTAACTGTGTTTCAATTGGCATAGAACACAAAGGAACCATCATTATGGGTATGGTTTATAACCCACACATGAACGAGTTATTTTTTGCAGAAAAAGGCAAAGGTGCTACGCTTAATAATCAGCCAATACATGTGAGTAAAGAGGCTGATGCCATGAAAAGCTGTTTGGTTACAGGATTTCCTTATATATATTTGAATATAGAAAACGGCCCGCTACAGGTTTTTGAAAGATTTGTAAGCCAGGGAGTTCCTGTAAGGCGGTTAGGAGCAGCAGCTATCGATCTTTGTTGGGTTGCTGCCGGTAGGTTTGATGGTTTTTACGAGCATAAATTAGAAGCCTGGGACAGTGCCGCAGGTTATTTAATTGTAGAAGAAGCCGGAGGAAAAGTTACCGATTTTGAAGGAAACAAATTTTCACCCTATCAACATAGAATGCTGGCAACCAACGGACTTATTCATAACCAAATGCTATCAATTATCAATAATACAAATTCCTAAGCATATAACTTTTCAACTGCTTAGTTCAACTTTTAGGCAATAGGAAGGCATTCTGCTATCTTTGCCTACTTATTTTTTTTTAATGGCAGATAACAGCAATTTTGTAGATCAGATACGCATTTTTTGTAGAAGTGGGCATGGCGGTGCCGGCATCAAACATTTTTTGCGTGATAAATTTACTGCCAAAGGCGGCCCCGATGGTGGCGATGGTGGCCGCGGTGCCCATATTATATTAAGAGGCAATCGTAACCTTTGGACGCTTTTACACCTTAGGTATTTTAAAAATGTATTAGCCGAAAACGGTGAAAATGGTGGCCATAACAATAAAACCGGCCGTACCGGCAAGGACATTGTTATTGATGTGCCCTTAGGCACGATTGCTATGGATGAGGAAACCGGGAAAACAGAAGCCGAAATATTAGAAGACGGGCAGGAACTTGTTTGGATGCCGGGAGGCAAAGGCGGTTTGGGGAATGCTAATTTTGCAACCGCTACCAATCAGGCACCGGAATATGCGCAACCCGGCCTACCTGGCGAGGAAGGCTGGAAAGTATTGGAACTAAAAGTACTCGCCGATGTAGGTTTGGTAGGATTTCCTAATGCCGGAAAATCAACCTTATTATCTGTTATAACGGCTGCTAAACCCAAAATAGCAGATTACGCTTTTACGACCATCACGCCCAATTTGGGTATTGTAGCTTACCGGGATAGCCAAAGTTTTTGTATAGCCGATTTACCGGGTATTATTGAAGGAGCCGCCGAAGGCAGAGGTTTGGGACATCGCTTCCTTAGGCATATTGAACGGAATCCTGTACTCCTGTTCCTAATACCGGCAGACAGTAATGATCATAAAAAAGAATTCGATATTTTACTAAACGAGCTGGAACAGTATAACCCGGAACTCCTACATAAGCAAATGTTGATTGCCGTTAGTAAAAGCGATATGCTGGACGATGAATTAAAAACTGCCATTAGTAAAGAACTACCTAAAAATATTCCCCATATTTTCATATCATCTGTTACACAAAAGGGTCTTAATGAGTTGAAAGACAAACTTTGGGAGGCTTTAAACACTAAGGAGCCGTAGTATTCTTCCAATTAATTACAGGACAGTACAGGAAAGTGCTTAAAATACTTTATGCTAAATTGCAATCTAATCTGCAAAAAATCTTGCCATGCACTTAAAAAACCTTGTAAGCATTGTGCTTACGTATTTTATTTTACAAACACTCACAGCCCAAACAACAGTTAATAACCTACTAACAGAAAACCTTTCAAACCCTTTGGGTATTGATGCGCAACATCCACGTTTTAGCTGGCAGCTTCAATCTGATAAAAGAAATACAGTACAAACAGCGTACGAAATTCAGGTTAAGAAAAATAACGAAATTGTTTGGAATAGTGGTAAGATACTCTCAGATTCGTCAGTATATATAAGTTACAAAGGCAAACCACTACAAAGCCGTCTGCAATACAATTGGCAGGTAAGGGTTTGGGATAACAAAAGTAAAAAACCGTCTAAATGGAGCCAACAATCTTCTTTTTACACCGGTATTTTTCACCCAAGCGAGTGGAAAGCCACATGGATAGAAGCTGGATTTAAAGATACGGTGGATGGTCCCAGCCCACTATTCCGCAAAGAGTTTGCATCCAATAAAACCATCCAATCTGCAATGGTTTTTATTACATCACACGGCATGTACGAGGCTTCAATTAATGGCAAAAAGATAGGCGATGCTGTTTTAACTCCCGGATGGACTTCCTATAATAAACGCCTTCAATATCAGGTATATGATGTAACCAATCTGATTAAAAACGGGAATAATGCTCTTGGAGTAGTATTAGGTAGTGGCTGGTATCGCAGTGCCCTGGCTTGGGGAAATAATAAAAACCGATATGGAAAAACATTGGGTTTGCTATTAGAGCTTCAAATAACCTATAAAGATGGCTCTACCACCACCATTATATCCGATGATAGCTGGAAAACTGCTACCGGCAGCATCCAATTTTCCGAAATATATAATGGCGAAATTATTGATGCCCGAAAAGAAAAAAAGGGTTGGGAGTTACCCGGCTACAATGATGCCGGCTGGGCAAAAGCTAAATTAGCTAATTACTCCAATCAGCATTTAATTGCCAACCGTAACGAACCGGTAAAAAAACAGGAAGTTTTTAAACCCGTTAAGATTTTTACCACTCCAAAAGGAGAAAAAGTGATAGATTTTGGGCAAAACCTTGTAGGTTGGGCTACCATAAAAGTTTCCGGTAAAGCCGGCGACTCCATCATCATCAATCACGCAGAAGTATTGGACAAGGATGGTAATTTTTATACAGAGAATCTTCGTGCTGCAAAATGTGAAAATATCTATGTTCTTAATGGCAATGGTGTCGAAAATTTTCATCCGCATTTTACCTGGCAGGGCTTCAGATTTATAAAAATCACCAATTATCCGGGAGAAATGTTGCCCGAAAATGTGGAAGCCATTGCCCTTTATTCCGATATGAAAACAACCGGAACTTTTACTACCTCTAATAAATTAGTGAACCAGTTGCAACATAATATTGAATGGGGGCAAAGGGGTAATTTTTTAGATGTACCAACCGATTGCCCGCAAAGGGACGAACGACTGGGCTGGACCGGAGATGCACAAGCTTTTTGCCGTACAGCAGCTTTTAATATGAACGTACATAATTTTTTTACAAAATGGCTGCGCGATGTGGAGGCCGATCAGGTGGACGGCAAAGTGCCTTTTGTAATACCCAATGTGATGGGAAATAACAGCGTTAACAGTGCCGGCTGGGCAGATGTGGTAACAATTGCACCCTGGCAAATGTACCTTGCTTATGGCGACCAACTAATTTTAGACAGCCAGTACAATAGTATGAAAGCCTATGTGGAAAGCATCAGAAAAATAGCAAAAAATGATTTATGGAACACAGGTTCTCATTTTGGCGACTGGTTGTTTTATCGGCCGGAGGATGATAATGACGGACGCGCCGCCGTTACAGACAAATACTTAATTGCCCAATGTTTTTATGCGCACTCTACCCAGCTACTAATTAATACAGCGGCTATTTTAGGCAAAGCAGGTGATGAAAAAGAATACAGCGATTTGCTTACAAAAATTAAAGCCGCTTTTAATAAAGAATATGTTACCCCTTCGGGTAGATTAGTATCCGGTACACAAACGGCCTATATACTGGTACTGCATTTTGATATGCTGCCCGAAGCACTTAGAAAACAGGCTGCCGAGCGTTTGGCTGAGAATATAAAAGGTTACGGATACCAGCTTACAACCGGCTTTTTAGGCACTCCCTATTTAAACCATGTACTTACAAAATTTGGTTATAACGATATTGCCTATAAGTTACTTTTACGAGATAAGTACCCTTCCTGGCTATATCCGGTTACACAAGGGGCTACTACCATTTGGGAACGTTGGGATGGTCAAAAACCCGATGGTAGTTTTCAGCATAAATGGATGAACTCTTTTAACCATTATGCCTATGGTGCCATTGGCGATTGGATGTACCGTAAAATGGCCGGTGTGGATACTTATGAAGATGGTGCTGGTTATAAGCATATAAAAATAAAACCACATATTGGGGAAGGTTTCACCAATGTAGCTGCCTCGCTAAAAACCTATTACGGTACCGTTGGCAACCAATGGGAAGTAAATGATAAAGGCATTACCATGCAGTCGGAAATTCCGGCAAATACAAGGGCTACTATTTGGATACCCGAAACTGATAGTAATAAAATTACCGAAGGCGGTAAACCCATTAGCCAACAAAAAAATATAAAGGTTACAGGCGTTACAGATAATTATACAACTATTGAATGCGGATCGGGCAAATACAACTTTTTAATAATAAAGTAAATTAAAACCTTCCTAAAACAAAAAAAGGTCTTTCCGTAGAAACGGACTGACCTCTAACGATTGCTTGCCATATGAAAAAAACTTAAAATCTATTCTTGCTGCCTACAGCTTTTGTCTCACTTATTCTTTTCTTCTTGTTTTGTTACACAAAGATACACCCGGTTGGGGCATACTTTATTACAACTAATTGTTAAAAAAATGATGGCTAACCATCATTTTTATAGCATGAACCCCTTTAAATGCTGCATTTATGCTACACTTCAATATTATACCCAGCCATTATTTATACTATAAAACCATGCAAAATACCGCAAAAAAAGGCGTGTTCTGATACAAAAAACCCTCCTTTTTTGATGATTTTTATCATTTGTTAAAAAAAACTCAATAATATTCATTGGTTTTCAAAAAATAGCTCTATTTTAGTTCCCTAATACGGTTATTATACCAGATTGATGTACTAAAAAGGCCTCTAACGATTGCTCTAAGTATGAATGTAAATCGGGAAAGCAAACCAAGAAAAGTTTTCCCGACAGATTGAATAGACCTCTATATGATTTCCTCTAACGATTGCTTGTTTATATGAAAAGGCACTCAAGTTCTACACAATTTCTATCAATTTCAAATATTTTTTGTGGGTGTTTCGGCATCTGTATAAAACAAAAAAAAGGTCTTTCCGTAGAAACGTACCGACCTCTAACGATTGCTTGCCATATGAAAAAAACTTAATTTCTTTTTGATAAGATTACTTCACTTTTCATCACCTGCTATCCTTGCTTTGTAATCTGATACAAAGATAGAGACTTTAACAGCCGATTACTTTACAATTAAACGCAGGAAAACTGATGGCTAACTATTATTTTTTACCCAAAAGCCTTATTACTGTTCGGTTTCATAAGAATTCTTATATCATACTCAAGCTAATTTAGCAGGTATCAAATAAAGTAAGAGTAATATAAAAAGATGTAATTGGGGATAGTATGTTGGACAAACCTTCTAAAAACAAAAAAGGTCTTTCCGTAGAAACGGACCGACCTCTAACGATTGCTTGCCATATGAAAAAAACTTAAAATCAATTTTTGCTGCCTACAGCTTTTGTCTCACTAATTCTTTTCTTCTTGTTTTGTTACACAAAGATACGAGCTGTAAATGCCTTATATAAACAAACAATTTGCCCGTTTACTTACATCCAAAGCGTTAAATAATTATTAAAACCCAATATATACAAGCGTTTCAAAGTAATATTGCGTAGATGCCCAAGCCCAATTTTGTGTTTTTTTTATTGTTTCCAGATTATTGGGACTAAATTTGCTAACTATATGCCAAACAGACCTAATGATATATTATTTCAGTTAATCCAATCTCTTGAAAAATCGGAGAAAAGGAATTTTAAACTATACATCAAGCGGAGTTCCGGTAACGAGGATTTAAAAATCATTAAACTCTTTGATGCTATTGATAAAATGAATCCTTACGACGAGCAAGTTCTTTTAAAAAAACTAAAAGATGTAACAAAGCCTCAGTTATCTAATTTAAAATCTCACTTATATAAAGAGTTGTTAGCCAGTTTGCGTTTACTTAAAAGTGGTGATAGTTTGGATTTGCAATTAAACGAGTTATTCGACTCTGCCCATATTCTTTATAAAAAAGGATTGTTTTACCAAAGTTTGCGGATTATTGAACGTGCCAAAGAAATGGCCAAGCTAAATCAAAAGTTTTTCTTTTTACCGCTATTATTATCCTTGGAAAAGCGAATTGAGGCTCTTAATGTTACCGATACATTTCCCAGTAGGATAGATGAACTGTCGGAGGAAGCCAATGAGGCTAATACAAAGTTGGATATGGTTACAAGGCTATCCAATCTTTCTTTACAGATGTATGGCTTTTTTATTGCCAATGGGCATGCCAGAAACGAAGATGAAGAAGAAAAAGTAAAAAAATTCTTCAAGCAGTCTTTGCCTTCAGGTTCAGCGCAGCAGGAGGGTTTTTATGAAAAACTATACTATTATCAAAGTTATACTTGGTTTGCTTTTATACGCCAAGACTTTTTACAGTACTATAAGTATGCTCAAAAATGGGTAACCCTTTTTGATGACAGACCTAATATGATAAGGGTTGAAACAGGACATTACATTAGAGGTTTTCACAGTTTATTAAATGCCCATTTTGATTTACGCAATTACGATAAACTGCATGAGGATATAATGAAATTTGAAGTATTTTCCCAATCCAAACGTGTACAAACCAACGAAAATTTTACCGTACAATCTTTTGTATATTTAGCCGGAGCAAAAATTAATTTTTACATTATTACAGGTCTAACCAAAGAAGGGTTGGCAGCGGTTCCGCAAATTGAAGAGAAATTAGACGAATATTCCATCTTTTTAGATAAACACCGTGTAATGGTGATTACCTATAAAATAGCCATGCTCTATTTTCTTTCGGGAGATTACAGTATTTGTATTGACTATATTCAAAAAATCATCAACGACTCCTCCGGCCTTCGTACCGATTTGCAATGCTATGCCAGATTAGTACACCTATTGGCGCATTACGAAATGGGAAATCTGGAGCTCATGGACTCCCTTACCCGATCCGTATTCCGTTATATGAGCCGCATGAAAAACCTTACGGTTATTGAGCAGGAAATGTTCCGGTTTTTACGCAATTCTTTTAAATTTACCCGTAGGCAGTTAAAACCTGAGTTTGAAAAGTTTTTAAACAAAGTAAAACACTTGGAAGGTAATCGTTTTGAAACTCGCTCCTTTGCTTATTTGGATATTATTTCCTGGCTTGAAAGTAAGGTAGAAGGAAAGTCCATGCAGGAAATTATTTATAATAAATACTTAGCCAGTAAAAGAACCAGAAAAGAAGAAAGAAAATAATTTTCATATAAAACAAATCTTTGTATATACCCACATTACAAATAAATAGTTTAAAGTTTTTGTGCTTTTACAGCAAAGCCTATTTTTGCAGGCATGTTCAAACTTCGTATTTTAATTTTGTTATTGGTACTGATAGTTGTTCAAAACCTTTATGCACAACAACCCCCAACCGAATTTCGCGGTGTATGGATTGCGACCGTAGTTAATATAGACTGGCCGCCATCAAAATCTTCAGTAGCCACACAGAAAGCAGATTTTATAAGACAATTAGACTTGCATAAACGTAATGGCATGAATGTTATTGTTATGCAAGTACGCCCTGCCGGCGATGCCTTTTACCCATCACCTTATGAACCCTGGAGCGAATGGCTGACCGGTGTGCAAGGTAAGGCTCCGACTCCTTTTTACGATCCACTGGCTTTTATGATTGAAGAGACTCATAAGCGCGGTATGGAGTTTCATGCTTGGCTAAATCCTTATAGAGCTGAATTTAGAATTGGCAAATCCTCCATTGCATCGGACAATATGATTCGCAAAAGACCGGATTGGTATGTAACCTACGGAACTACACGATATTTTGATCCTGCAAATAAAGAAGTACAGCAATTTGTAATTAATATTATTAAGGATTTGGTAAGAAGATATGATGTAGATGCCATACACATGGATGATTATTTTTATCCTTACCCCATTGGCAAAACGCCTTTCCCTGATGATTACGCTTATAAAAAATCGGGAACAAATCTTAGTAAAGAAGACTGGCGCAGAAGCAATGTTGACTCTATTATAAAAAACATTAACATTGCCATGAAGCAAATAAAACCCTATGTGAAGTTTGGCATTAGTCCTTTTGGTGTATGGCGCAATAATTCGGTTGATAATTTGGGTAGTGACTCAAAAGCCGGGCTGAGTAATTTTGATGATTTATATGCTGATATTCTTTTATGGATGCGTAAAGGCTGGATTGATTATGTAACGCCACAATTGTACCGCCCCATTGGCGACAGGCTGATGGATTACCAAAAATTAGTTGACTGGTGGGCTGCCAATAGTTTTGGCAGGCATGTATATATTGGGCATGGTATTTACAGGGCATTAGAAGCTAATGGTGGGGCTTTTAAAAATCCGTCAGAACTTCCTAACCAGATAAAAATTTTAAGAGCTACTAAGAATATACAGGGCAGTATTTACTTTACCAGTAACAGTTTTAATAAAAATCCTAATGGCTGGAACGATTCTTTACGCTACAACTATTACCGCACTCCTGCAAAAGTGCCGGAAATGCCGTGGTTGCCTAAACGGCCGGCATGGAAGTAGTTTATCATTCATACACCTTAGCATTGACCACTGTAGGCAACCTTTCTCCTTTTAAACCTGCAATTATATTATTGGCAGCTAATACCGCCATTGCATTGCGTGTTTCTACTGTTGCCGATCCTATGTGTGGCAACACACAAACGTTTGAATAAAATAATAGTGGATTGTCTTTTAGCATTGGTTCCGGATTGGTAACATCTAACCCTGCACCCCAAATAATTCCGTTATCCAGCGCATCTTTTAAATCTTCTTCATTATGCATGGTTCCTCTGCCGGTATTCACAAATATGGCGGTTGGTTTCATTTTAGCAAAAGCCTCTTTATTAAAAATACCCGTTGTTTCCGGTGTAAGGTTCGCGTGCATACTTATTACATCGCTCTGTGCCAGCAATTCATCAAACGAAACATATTTTGCACCTAATTCCTCTTCTGCATTAAGGTTGCGGCTTCGGTTGTGGTAAATAATGTTCATATTAAAAGCCGCCTTACACTTACGTGCCATTTCAAAACCAATTTTTCCTAACCCGAAAATTCCCAATGTTTTACCGTTGAGCTCTATTCCAAGATCTGCTACTGGTTCAAATTGCTTCCAATTGCCATTTACTATCTTTTGATAATTATAAAAAGCCTTACGCGATACTGCCAGCATCAACAAAAATGCCGTATCGGCGGTGGCCGCACTTAACACATCTGGTGTATTACCTACCGGTACCTTATGTTTTGTAGCGGCCGCAATATCTACACTATCATACCCCACCGAAAAAAGCGATACAACTTTAATTGAAGCACATTGCTCAAAAAAATTAGCATCAATTTTAGCAAATCCGGCAACCAATAAGGCATCATGTTGCTGACATTCTTCTATCAGCACATCATATGGTATGGGCGTATTTTCCGGCGGAAACAGGGTTAGCTCATGCCCCGCTTCTTGTAAAAGCTGAACACCTTTTTTGGGGATGGCATTCGTAACAAACACTTTCATGCATAATTTTTTTTACTATTATCAGATAATTCAAAAATAAGCAATCGTTACATTTTTTTATAGTCATTAAACAATAGCGTTCGGTTTTTTATGTTATTCATACCCCAATTTCTGCTGTTCACCGATAAAACAGGTCATCTACAGTACTTTGTATTGCATAATACTATATGGGGTTTTATTTTTGAAAAATAAATGGCTGAAATGAATATTGACAATACACAGCGTCAGATGCGAAAGGGAATACTGGAATACTGTATTCTGTCGATTATTAAAAAAAATGAAGCCTACCCCAGCGATATTATTGAAGAAATGAAAAACTCGGGATTATTAGTGTTAGAAGGAACCCTTTACCCTTTACTAACCCGGTTAAAAAATTCGGGCATGCTTACCTATCGTTGGGAAGAAAGCAGTTCCGGCCCGCCGCGAAAATATTTTTCTCTTACCGAAAAGGGGAAGGCTTTTTACAAAGAGCTGGAAATAACCTGGAACGAATTATATAAAGCCGTAAACACACTTACACAAACAACTATCCCAAACGATTAAAAATAAAAAGATGAAAACAATCATCAACATTACTTTAGGAGGCAGAAGCATTGCTATAGAAGACACTGCTTACGAAAAAATTAAAACTTATACAGAAGAGCTAAAGCTATATTACCAGTATGAAGATGGCTGTGATGAAATTATTGCCGACATTGAAAGTCGGTTTTCGGAACTGATGTACGATAAAATACGCATGGGAGCCGCTCATATTACCGATGAAGATGCCGAGGAAATGATTCATACTATGGGAAGACCCGAGGATTTTGACAACGAAGCAAAAACAAACACAACTACAGGTAGTGATGAAACTCATAAAAGAGGTGGAAGACTGTACCGTGATGAAAGCAACAAGGTATTAGGAGGTGTATGTAGCGGCATTGCCAATTGGCTGCATATTGATCCTACGGTGGTAAGAGTATTATTTGCCATTATTTCTTTTGGTGGCTTTGGCAGCGGTTTTCTCATATACATTTTCCTTTGGATATTTCTACCATCTAAAAATATGCGCATATACAATGGCAAAAGAATGTTCCGCAACCCTAACGATAAAATAATTGGTGGTGTAGCCGGCGGTATGGGTGCTTATTTTAACATCAACCCCAATACTATTAGGTGGGTACTTGCCATACCGCTTATTTTAAGCATTTTAAAAAGTGTACATTTTTTTGGCTGGGATGATGATTTAAATATTTTCCCCAATTTATTTTTTGGCGGCCTTACCGGTACTTTTGTTTTTATTTATTTGATTTTGTGGATAGTGCTGCCGGAGGCTAACACGCCTTATCAAAAAATGGAGATGCATGGGCAAGCTGTGGATATAAGCAGTATTAAAGAAAATGTACAAAACTCTATGGGCGATATAAAAGACAGGATGCAGAATTGGGGGCAGGAAGTTAAAGAAGCCGGCGACAGAATAGGCCAAAAAGTAAATACTTTTTCACAACAGAGAGGGCCAGAATTTGGTAAGGAGTTTGGCAGCGTTGCGGCAAAAGGCGGCAAAGGGATTGGCTACATTATTGCCATGATTTTTAAAGCCTTTTTCGTATTTGTTGCAGGAACAATTGCCATCTCCTTATTTGTGGTTTTTTTGGCTTTTATATTTAGTGGTTTTGCCTGGGCTCCTGTTAATAATTTTTTATGGACGAGCGATAACCAACAAATGTGGGCATGGGGAACTTTATTATTTTTTGTAGGAGCCCCCATAATCGGGCTATTAGTAAGCCTTATTAGAATGATTTTAAGCATTCGTACCCCGGGCAATTATTTAAACTGGATGTTTGGCGGTTTATGGACCGTAGGCTGGGTATGCCTTACCATGTTTATTGCCAGCTTATCAAAAGACATGAAAAGGGTTGAGTTTATTGAAGCTCCTGTAAATATTTCTCAACCGATTAACGGAAAAATGTTGCTTACCGTTAGCCAACCAATGCTTGAGTTTAAAAACAAAGATTACGGATGGATTAACACAGACAGCGACTTTCGTGGCTTTAGTATTAGTTCCGACACATTAAAACTTTCCGTTGTTGACATAGATATTGAAAAAAGTACCGATAGCCTATACCATGTAATCATTAAAAAAGAGGCCTTTGGCAAAACCGATGAAGATGCCCGCAAACGGGTAAATAAATTACAGTACAACATTTACTCAAATGATAGCATACTGGATTTGCAAAATGGGTTTGCTATAGACAAAAACAGCAAGTACCGTTTTCAAAACATAACCGTAATAATACAGGTTCCTGTTGGTAAAAAAATACAGTTAGATGCTTCTGTAAACGAAAAATTAAACATCGGTAAAATTAGTTTCACTAATTATAAGGACACCCGTAATAGCGGTTGGAAGTCTAATACCAATATCTCACATCTTAGGGCAAATAAGGACTATACTATGGATAGTAGTGGTAGATTGGCTAGCATTAATAACGATAAAAAAATTGACGAAGACAACTCAAGTGCAAAAAATATTTTGGATACTACGGAAAACAATATACTATCGCCGGAAGAACAACCTAATACAGAAGTGTACCGGTATAATGCTACGCCAACTGCTCCAAAAGTACCGGCTGCCCCTTCAGGTAAATCAAAAGAAGATTTACAAAAACAAATAGAACAAAAACAGAAAGAAGTGGAACTTTTAAAAAAAGAATTGCAGCAATAACAATTGCTTTACATTTTATACGATGTTGGCAATGTGGTAAATGGTCGCATTGCCCACTTTTTAATTAATAAATTCTGCTTCCTGTTGCCGGTATTTTTAATTGTTTTATCACTTCTTCGTAAGGCATACTACTCAATTTTTGTAAACCCAAAGAAGATACAGCAGATGTGCCACCGGGAATAACGATATAGCGGAATTGTTGTCTACCGGTATTTACAGAATTAGCAGTTGTATATGTATTTTCGTTATTTACTACCATAAGACGCAAATTGCATATACTGGCAAAATAACCCCAATCGTCTACATTAACTGTGCCACTAATTTTGTAC
>JBKEEB010000047.1:0-31760 GCA_047975735.1 Niabella sp. | reverse complement strand
TTTAGCAACCACAACACCTCCGTAAGCAGATTGTCAATATTTTTTTCTTTTTGCAACCAGTTACTCACAAAATTGCTCACTTGCATTCTTTCAATATAAGGCCTTATTGTAGCAGTATTTAAAAAATTAGAGACTACAAATTCTCCCAAATTATCTCCAATACTTTGTTTGCGGTTCTCTATTAAATTAGTATGCGGTATGGGAATACCCAACGGGTGGTGAAATAATGCCGTAACGGCAAACCAATCGGCTAAAGCTCCTACCATAGCGGCTTCGGCAAAGGCTTTTACATAACCAATCCAACTGAGGAAATATTGATTTTCTATCAGCCAAATGCAAATAAAATATACCACAGCCATGAAAAAAAACAATCCTGTAGCTAATGCTTTGTGTTTTTTTAATTGTTGCTTCTTAAAAAGATCGGGATTTTGTTGATCGCCATTCTTCATTCTGCCCGGTAAGTTATTTTTTATTTTGCAAAATAGCCTGAACGATTTTCACGGCATGTTCTCTGGAATTTTCTATAAACAAACGGTGTGTGTTCATGCCACCGCATATTACACCTGCAAGATAAATGCCTTTAACACTTGTTTCATGGGTATCGGGATTTAAAACAGGGCATCTTATTTCATCATTACTTAATTCAATGCCTATCTGATGTAAAAATTCCAGATTAGGTTGATAGCCTGTTGCCGCAATCACCCAATCATTTTTCAAAGTTATTATACCCTCAGGCGTTTCAATATCTACTTCTTTTTCCCGTATTGCTTTTACTGTTGAGTTAAAATATGCTTTTATAGATCCTTCTTTAATTCGGTTCTCTATATCCGGCTTTACCCAATATTTTACGCGTGAACCTATTTCACTACCTCTGATAACCATAGTTACCTTAGCTCCTTTGCGCCATGTTTCTAAAGCGGCATCTACAGCAGAGTTCATAGCCCCCACTACCACCACATCCTGAAAAGCATAAAAATGGGGGTCTTTATAATAGTGGGTTACTTTTGGCAGGGCTTCACCCGGTACATTTAGCGTATAAGGTATATCATAAAAACCCGTAGCTATAATAATATTATTAGCTGAATATGATGCTTTTGTAGTTGTTACTTCAAATAAATTATTAGTAAAGTTTACTGTTCTTACGGTTTCAAATAAATGAATATTAAGGGCAAAGGTTTGGGTTACCCTTCTGTAATATTCAAGTGCCTCATTGCGGGTAGGTTTAGCATTATTAGATACAAAAGGCACTTCTCCAATTTCCAATCTTTCGGATGTAGAGAAAAAGGTCATATTTACCGGATAGTTGTAAACAGAATTTACTAAAGCTCCTTTTTCAATTATCAAGTAGCTGAGGCCTTGTTTTTTAGCTTCAATTGCACAGGCAAGCCCGATGGGACCACCACCGATTATAACGATTTGATAATGTTGTTGCATGCCAACAAAGGTAAGTGCCTTTTTTTTGTTAAAAACAACGGCTAATAGTTATATTTTGGTTTTGACGGTACGGTTCAATTCTCCTAAATTTGCATCTCCTAAAAATTAATAATAATATGGCAAGAACTATAGCATTTAGAGAAGCTTTAAGAGAGGCAATGAGCGAAGAAATGAGAAGAGATAGCAAGGTATTTTTAATGGGTGAAGAGGTAGCAGAATATAACGGGGCGTATAAAGTGAGCCAGGGTATGCTGGCTGAATTTGGCCCTAAAAGAATATTGGATACACCCATTGCCGAGTTAGGATTTACTGCTGTGGGCGTTGGTGCAGCACAAAACGGGTTAAGACCTATTGTGGAATTCATGACCTGGAACTTTGCCGTTTTAGCATTAGATCAAATTTTAAATACCGCTTCTAAAATGTTAGCCATGAGTGGCGGCCAAATTTCCTGTCCCATTGTGTTTCGTGGTGGTAACGGTTCGGCCGGGCAGTTGGGTGCACAACACTCCACAGCTTTTGAAGCCATGTATGCCAATATTCCCGGTATTAAAGTAGTATCGCCCAGTAACCCGTACGATGCCAAAGGGTTATTAAAACAAGCCATCCGTTATGAGGAAGACCCTGTAATGTTCATGGAAAGCGAACACATGTATGGCGATAAAATGGAAGTACCCGAAGAAGAATATTATATTGAATTGGGCAAAGCCGATGTGAAGAAAGAAGGAACGGACGTAACTGTTATTTCATTTAATAAAATGATGAAAGTGGCGTTAGGTGCTGCAGCCGAATTAGAAAAAGAAGGTATTAGTGCAGAGGTTATTGATTTAAGAACCATCCGCCCCTTAGATATGGATACAATTTTAGCCAGTGTAAGAAAAACCAACAGGCTGGTAATTATTGAAGAGCAATGGCCTTTTGGATCAGTGTCTTCCGAAATATCTTACAGGGTACAAAAAGATGCTTTTGATTATTTAGATGCTCCTATACGTCGTATTACAGCTGCCGATGCGCCACTGCACTATGCACCAAATTTGGTAGCAGCTGCGTTACCAGATGTACCACGTACCGTAAACTTAGTAAAAGAAGTGATGTACATGAAAAAATAAAAAATAATAATATTTTTTTAAAATCATACAATAAAACTCAGGTATAAGCCTGAGTTTTGTTATTTTGTAAAAACAATATCATCTAATAAAGCTACTATGCCTAAAAATAAATCCGGCTCAGCTACAGCCGAAATATTAATTATTGACGACGAAGCAGCCATTCGTAAAACATTAGGTGAAATTCTTTCTTTTGAAGGATATAAAATTCAGGAAGCTGCCGATGGCGAGCAAGGATTAAAATTATTTTTCGAAAAAGATTTTGACCTGGTACTTTGTGATATTAAAATGCCGAAACTGGACGGGATTGAATTTTTAGAAAAAGCAGTTGCTGAAAAAAGAGATGTTCCGGTAGTGATGATTTCCGGGCACGGCAATATTGAAACAGCTGTTGAAGCCGTAAAAAAAGGTGCCTATGATTTTATTTCAAAACCACCAGATTTAAACCGTTTGCTCATCACGGTACGTAATGCATTAGATAAAGGAAGTTTAGTGGTAGAAACAAAAGTACTACGCCGCAAGGTTTCTAAGGCACAGGAAATGGTTGGCAATTCTCAACCCATTCAAAAAATTAAAGACACAATTGATAAGGTAGCCCCTACAGATGCCAGAATATTGATAACCGGCGATAATGGTGTAGGAAAAGAACTGGTAGCCCGATGGATGCATGAAAAAAGTAATCGCAGTAACAGTCCTCTTGTTGAGGTTAATTGTGCTGCCATTCCTACCGAGCTTATTGAGTCATAATTATTTGGACATGAAAAGGGATCCTTTACATCGGCTGTAAAACAGCGAATAGGAAAATTTGAACAAGCCAACGGTGGTACACTTTTTTTAGATGAGATTGGAGATATGAGCCTAAGTGCACAGGCAAAAGTATTAAGAGCCTTGCAGGAAGGAAAAATAACAAGAGTGGGTGCCGATAAAGATATTGCTGTTGACGTACGTGTAATAGCTGCTACCAATAAAGACCTTTTACAGGAGGTAGAAGAAAAGAAATTCAGACTGGATCTTTATCACCGTTTAAGCGTTATTGTTATTCATGTTCCATCTTTAAACGAAAGAATTGATGATATTCCGCTATTGGTTGAACAGTTTTTAAGCGATATTTGTACAGAATACGGTACACCCAAAAAAGAAATTGATAAAAAAGCTATAGGACTTTTGCAGCAATACAACTGGACGGGTAACATCAGGGAATTAAGAAATGTAGTGGAACGGCTGATTATCCTTAGCGGAAAAACCATAACACCTCAAGATATTGATAGCTACGTAATGCCTAAATAAGGGAATAAAAAATTTTAGAAAATCAACAAAAAATATAAAGTTGTAGTAGTTTTTTGGCTGATTTGTTATTTACGGGAATACCCATTCATTTTACCTGTTCTATGGTGCCCGCCTGACCGGACGGGGCACTGCCAGTATTTTTCAATACCCCGTGGCATCGTCATCCCCCCGGTTATCGGCTACTGCTTCAAATCTTCCATCGGGTAATACTTTTATTAGTTCCGTTCTGCTATATGGCCCCCGAAAATTTGTTTGATAGCCCATTTTTCTCAAGCTATCGGCAGTACTTTCGTTAAATCCGCGTTCCAAATCAATTATGTCCGGCAACCATTGGTGATGAAATTTTGGCATATTAACCGCATCAGATGCAGACAAATTAAAATCAATAATATTTACTATAGTTTCATATACTGATGTGGGAATTGTGGTGCCACCGGGCGTACCAACAACTAAAAACGGCTGACCGTTTTTTAATACAATGGTTGGGGTCATGCTACTTAACATCCTTTTTCCGGGGGCAATGGCATTAGCCTTTCCGCCCACAGCACCATACATATTGGGTGAACCGGGTTTGGCACTAAAATCATCCATCTCATTATTCAATAAAAATCCTGCACCGCCAACTACCGTATGACTTCCGTAACCGCCGTTTAACGTAGTGGTTACCGCCACTGCATTTCCTTCCTTGTCAATCACGCTTAAGTGTGTTGTTTCTTCGCTTTCATAACCGGGTATTATACCTTCTCTTGTAAGTGTGCTGCTACCGGCCTTATTGGGTTGATAGTCGGCCATTCTATGCTTCAGGTAAGTATCGCTTTGCAATTGGGTAACAGGAACTTTATAAAAGTCTGCATCGCCCATATATCTGGCACGGTCGGCATAAGCACGACGCATTACTTCGGTCATTAATTGTACAGATGCTGCAGATTGAAATCCCATGTTGCCAAGCTCAAAAGGTGCCGTCATTTTAAACATCTGGCTTAACAATAAACCACCGCTACTGGGCATAGGCATGCTAATTATATTATACCCACGGTATTTAAAAGACATCACTTGTCGGTATTTAGCTTTATAGTTTTTCAAATCTTGTAAAGAAATTAGCCCCTGCCCTCTTTTCATTTCCTGAACAATGAGTTCGGCGGTTTTACCTTCGTAAAAGCCTTTTAATCCGTATTGTTGAATACGCCTTAGGGTATTAGCCAAATCGGTTTGCACTAAGGTATCTCCGGCATTCCATTCTCCCTTTTTCACAAAAACCGGTAATTGGGAATTGTACTTTTTAAAAGCCTCCGAATTATAATTTAAGGAACCGGCTTCTCTTTCAGTTAATACAAATCCTTTTGCAGCAATAATAATGGCCGATTGCATTAAAACACGCATTGGTAATTTAGCATATTGATGAGCTGCAAATAATCCTGCTACTGTTCCGGGTACACCAGCGGCAAGATGTCCATTTAGGCTTTTTTCTGAATTTACTGTACCGTTTTCATCAAGATACATATCTTTAAAAGCGGCAGCCGGGGCTGCCTCCCGGTAGTCTAATGCTAATTGCCGGTTGTTTTTCAAATGCGCTACCATAAAACCACCACCGCCAATATTACCGGCACCGGGATAAACCACTGCCAGTACCCATTGTGTAGCAATTGCTGCATCTATGGCGTTGCCTCCCATTTTAAGAATTTCGATACCGGCCATACTGGCTAATGGATGTGCTGACACTACGGCTCCGTTAGCAACTTCAACTTTTTTGGTTATGGTATAATTAAATGGATTAATATTTGAAACAGGCTTGCTGTTTTGAGTAGCTTTGCAACTAACTAAAATAACAAATATCCAAACTATAAAAAACGTTTTTAATTGATACTTTTCAAAACTGTTTAAACACATTAGAGAAAATGATTGTGTGAACAAATTATAATCCTTATAAAAACCGGATTAATTAATAACAAATTCAAAAGGTAATTTTGTTTGGGCTTTATTAGTCATTTCTTTTACCTGCTGCAACTGTTTATATACGTTATAATATTCAATACCCAGTTCTTCTTTCATTTTTTTAGATATGGAGGTTTCTTCCTCTTGTATTCCCAAAATACGTTCAAATAAATTAGCCTGTTTAGGATATTCTTTTACATTAAATTCTTTTAGTTTAGCCATTCTGGCGGCTGCTTTAATAGCGTCTTCCAATCCACCAAAAGCATCAACAATACCAATTTCCTTACCTCTAAATCCTGTCCATACCCTCCCCTGAGCAATGGTTTCTATATAGGCAGTATCTTTTTTTCTACCCTCAGCTACACGTTCTTTAAAATCTGTATAAATTCTTTCAATTTGTCCTTTAATAAGTTTTTTCTCCTGTTCGTTCATAGGGTGGTCAATATTACCGGTATTGGCCAGTGGGCCGGTAGCCACCCCATCAAAAGTTATGCCCAGTTTATTTTTGAAGAAAACACTCATATCGGGAATAATACCAAAAACGCCAATGGATCCGGTAATAGTATTGGGAGAAGCAAAAATACTATCTGCTGCACAGGAAATATAATATCCTCCCGAAGCAGCCACATCTCCAAAACTAACTATTACGGGTTTTTCTTTTTTAGCAAGGGTCATCTCCCGCCAAATATTCTCACTGGCCAAGGCACTTCCTCCACCAGAATTAACCCTTAGCACAATAGCTTTTATATCCTTATCCAACCTGGCTTTTCTAATTAAATTTACATAGTTTTCGCTTCCAATCTTTCCTTCACCGCCCTTGCCGTCAACAATATCACCCGATGCATAAATTAGAGCAATATTATCGCCCTTACTACTAAAGTCCCGATGAACGGATGCGTATTTTTCTATTGACAGAAAATTTATTTTTTCAGTTGAATCTAATTTTAGCTGCTTTTTAATTTCGTCCTTTACTTCATCATCATACCATGCGCCATCAATCAATTTATTGGTAACAGCATCCTGTGGAGTTTGAACACTGCCATTGTCGGCCAGGTGGTGTAAGATGGCTGTATCTAATTTTCTTTGAATGGCTGTATTGTGTAATAAATTAGCATATAGCTCGTTCATCCATGCTGCTGTTTGAAGTTTGTTCGGTTCCGTCATTTCTGTTGCTCTTAAAGGCTCAGTAGCACTTTTAAATTTACCCGCATAAAATATTTGAGGCTTTATTTCCAACTTGTCTAAAGTTCCTTTAATAAACATTAGATTTACGCTATAACCTGTCCATTCAAAAAATCCTTTTGGACTTACATAAATTTTATCGGCCATATTAGCAACGCTATAGGCTTTTTGCGACATTACATCGCCATAGGCTATAACAAATTTTTTAGATGATTTAAAATCTTCTAAAGCAGCCCGTATTTCATCACTGGTAGCAAAGCCATTAATATTAGTATTAGCTACAATATAGATGCCGCTAATTTTTTCATCTTTCTTAGCCTTTTGAATCAATCTTATTACATTATACAAACCGGGCTTATCTTCTATACTTTCTTCCCTAATAATAGTTTGCATATCGGTTAGAGGTTGTTCCTCGTAATTATGGCTTAGGTCAATAACCAGTACAGAGTTGTTGCCTACCTTAGGTACTGCCCCCGACATAGCTGCCCCGGCTAACCCCATAAAAAAGAACATACTGATAATGCCGAATACAATAATAGCCAACAGGCATGCCAAAAAATACTTAAGAAAAGATTTCATAGTCCTATATTTTATCTAAATAATGTTTTATTTTGTGCGCCTTTCAAAAGTAAAGATATTTGGTGGATTTAAAGAAATATAAAGCAATACCCAAGTTATTATTACCCATATAATTAAGCTGTGAATAAAGTATTTATTTTAATCGGTGGAAATTTAGGTAATCGGCTTCAAAATTTACAAACAGCTGTAATATTGATTGAGAGAATAGTAGGTCCGATAAAAAAAATTTCTTCTATTTATGAAACTGCACCTTGGGGAGTAGATGGACAACCCAATTATTATAATCAGGTACTCGAAATTAGCTCAGGGCTTCAAGCAGAACAGATTATGAATCTTCTTTTAAAAATTGAGGAGCAAATGGGCAGGGTTCGTATAGAAAAATATGGCTCACGGATAATAGATCTTGATATCTTATTCTTTAATGATGCAATTATTTGCACCGACAACCTGACAATTCCCCATCCACGTATTCAGGATAGAAGATTTGTTTTACAGCCGATGGCAGAAATAGCAGGGCAATTTGTACACCCTTTATTAAAACAAACCATCCAAAGCTTATTATTACATACACCTGATAACGGAAAAGTTCAAATTGTAATATTGGAACCCTACCAGTTGTAAAACATCTGTAAGTAAAATAATTTATTTGGGATTGATTATAAAAGGGAGGTGTATTTTTATTACTTTGCAGGCTTCGGATGAAATATGAATTTATTACAATAGAGGGTAATATTGGTGCCGGTAAAACAACTTTGGCAACACAATTGAGTAAACATTTTAATGCCAGACTGGTTTTGGAAGAGTTTGCGGATAATCCCTTTCTGCCAAAATTTTATGAAAAGCCTGAGCAATATGCTTTTCCTTTGGAATTATTTTTTATGGCAGAAAGGTATAAGCAATTACAAGAGCTTTTATTGCAAAAAAGTATGTTTCAGCAGTTAACCATCAGTGACTATTTATTTACCAAATCGTTGCTTTTTGCCAAGGTAACTTTAAGTGAGGATGAATATAAATTATACCAGCGTCTTTTTGAAATCATACAGCAAAACCTTATTCAACCGGAAATATTAATTTACTTACATGCACCTGTTAGCAAACTTCAGCAAAATATAAAAAAAAGGCAAAGGTTATACGAGCAAAGTATTCCTGATGAGTACCTGCAAAATATTCAGAACACCTATTTACAGTACCTAAAGCAGTTTCCGGTACCTACATTACTAATAGATGCTTCCAACGCTGATTTTATTAATGATAAGAAACATTTAAACATTATTATCAACGCATTAAATAATACTTACAGCAAAGGAATACATCATATTAACCTTACCTGAAAAAGCAACAGAAAATAAGTAACCCTTTTCTACACTTTACATGGCAGAACACCTTAATACCCAAAATCAACAACAAACAACCAACCCGTTTGCATCAATAAAAATTATTGAATACAGATATTTGATGTCGGCCAGATTTGCATTTGTATGTGCCATGAGAATGATAAGCACGCTGGTTGGTTGGTGGATATACCAAATTACAAAAGAGCCTTTTGCCATCGGCTTGATAGGTCTTGCAGAGGTTATTCCTGCCTTGTCCCTGTCATTATATTCGGGTCATAAAGTTGATGTTCTTGATAAACGAAGGATTATACTTTTTGCTACTATTGGGTATTTTTTATTAGCAATCAGTTTGTTTATTTTATCAGAAGCACATTCAGAACACTATATGAATACCCGATTGGTAACCTGGTGTATTTATGGCGTATTTTTCGTAAATGGCATCCTCCGTTCATTTATAGGACCCGCCATGAGCTCCACCATTGCTTTTGTAGTACCACGTAGTTTATTGCAAAATGCAACAACCTGGAACCAGGGTACCTGGCTATCAGCATCAGTTACGGGCCATGCCGCAGGTGGCTTTTTAATAGCTTTACTTGGGATAACCAAAACTCTTTTTGTTATTATTATTTTAATAGCAATCAGTTTTATATTATTTACAAAGCTAAAACCAAAGCCTCCACAACATCTTAATATCAAACAAAAAACATGGCAAAGCGTATTAGACGGTCTCCGTTTTGTATATAAAACCAAAGCACTATTAGGTGCTATGGCCTTGGATATGTTTGCCGTACTTTTTGGAGGAGCCGTAGCAATGGTTCCGGTGTTTGCCAGCGACATACTAAAAGTAGGTCCTGTGGGTTTTGGTTGGTTAAATGCGGCTACGGATATTGGAGCTATTATTATTGTTGTATTGTTAACTCTTTTCCCTATGAAAAAATCTCAAGGCAAAAAAATGATGCTTGCCGTAGTAGGTTTTGGCATTTGTATTGTCTTGTTTGGTATCAGCAAATGGTTTTGGTTATCTTTTGCAGCATTGTTAGTTTCGGGTATTTTGGATGGTATAAGCGTGGTAGTAAGAGGCACAGTAATGCAATTGCTTACTCCTGACGATATGCGTGGCCGTGTAAGTAGTGTAAGCGGTATGTTTGTTCTCAGCAGTAACGAATTAGGGCAATTTGAAAGTGGGCTGTCAGCAAAAATAATGGGTGTAATACCTTCGGTAATTTTTGGCGGGTGTATGACCATTGGCGTTGTAATTACCACATGGTTCAGGGCTCCCACCCTTAGAAAATTTGAGTACTAATATATTGTACAACATTTAATCGTAAATAATAATTTGGGAAAAAAGGAGCTGGCATAATTTGCCGGGAAAACTGTTTTTTATCATTTCCGGGTATTTTATCATATATATAAAATGATATTCCATAATAAGTAAGTATTTTTAAGGCACTCAACTAAAAATACTTGGCATATGCAAACATTCGATCAAAAACACATTAAAAACATTGCCTTTGTGGGAGCGCATGGCGCAGGCAAAACGACCCTCACCGAATCGATGCTTTTTGAAGCCGGTTTAATAAACCGCCGGGGTACTATTGCAGAAGGCAATACCATATCTGACTTTCATAGGATTGAAAAAGAAAAAGGCATGAGCATTTTTACCACGCTTGTGCATACCGAGTGGCGTAATTATAAAATCAATATTTTAGATACACCCGGTTTGGATGATTTTATTGGAGAAATAATACAGGGTGTAAAAGCTGCCGATACCATTGTAATGGTGATTAATGCCCAGCATGGCGTAGAACCGGGAACCGAAGTAATTGGCAACTATATTAACCGCTTTAGAAAACCATTAGTTTTTGCCATCAATCAAATTGACCACTCCTATGCCGATTTTGATAAAGCTATTACATCATTAAAAGAACAGTATGGCAATAATGTAGTGCAAATTCAGTATCCGATAATTCATGATGGACATATAGCTATTATTGATGTGCTGAAAATGAAGATGTACGTTTTTAAGGATGAAGGCGGCAAACCCGAAAAACACCCCATTCCGGAAAGCGATCAGGCCAAGGCCAACCAGCTACATAATAACCTGGTTGAAAAAGCAGCCGAAAACGAAGAATCCTTAATGGAAGTATTTTTTGATAAAGGCACTTTAAACGAAGATGAAATGCGCGAAGGTATTAAAAGCGGCATGGCGCATAACAGCTTCTTCCCTGTTTTCTGCTTATCGGCTGCAAAAAATATGGGCAGTGGCCGCTTGATGGGCTTTATTGACAACGTAGCTCCCTCGGCAGTGGATAAAGCTCCATTTACAACGGCTAATAATAAAGAGCTTTCTTACGATGCTTCAAAACCAACAGCTGCGTTTGTATTTAAAACTCAATATGAGCCAAACATCGGTAAAATAAATTTCCTAAAAGTAATTACAGGGCAGCTTTCCAACGGTCAGCTACTTGTAGATGCCGTTACAGGAAAAGAAGAACACATCAATAGCATTTTTATTGTAGATGGAGCCAAGCGTAATCCGGTAGATAAACTGGTAGCCGGCGATATTGGAGCCGTTATAAAATTAAAAGATGTAGAAACCAATGCTACATTGCACGAAAAAAACTTTGCTGTTGCCGTTATACCGATGGATTTTCCTCAGGCTAAAGTACGTAAAGCGTTGTTTGCCGACAATAAAGCTGCAGAAGATAAATTAACAGAGGTGGTTAAAAAAATTGTTTCGCAGGACCCTACTTATCAGCTTAGTTTTTCTAAAGAACTAAAACAATGGGTACTAAGTTGTCAGGGCGATTTGCACCTTGCAGTTTTTGAATATATACTTAAAAACGAATACGGCATCAATGTTCATTTTGAAGAAGTAAAAATAGCATATAGAGAAACAGTGCAAAAGCCTGCCATTTCATTTTACAGACACAAAAAGCAATCAGGCGGTGCCGGGCAATTTGCCGAAGTGCGTATTAAAATTGAACCTTTTTATGAAGGTATGCCCGAACCCGAAGGTTTTAGTTTAAGAGGTAAAGAAGAAATTGATTTGGAATGGGGTGGTAAATTAGTATTTTACAACTGTATTGTAGGGGGTGTTATTGACCAGCGTTTCATCCCATCTGTACTAAAAGGCATTATGGAAAGTATGGGTAACGGCCCGTTAAGCGGTTCTTATGTTAGAGATGTAAGAGTAATGTTGTTTGATGGTAAAATGCACCCGGTTGACTCCAACGATATATCTTTCAAAATTGCCGGAGCCAGGGCTTTTAGCAATGCCGTATTAGATGCCCAGCCAAAATTAATGGAACCTGTTGATCAATTAGAAATTATTGTACCGGATGCCCTGATGGGCGATGTAATGGGAGAATTACAAACCCGTCGTGCTATGATAATGGGTATGGATGCTGCCGGAGGCTACCAAAAGCTTACCGCCAAAGTTCCTCAAAAAGAACTGGCCGGTTTTTATAATAGCTTAAGGTCTTTAACCCAGGGGCGTGCTAGTTTTACATCAGGCTTTGACGGGTTTACGGCGGTAGCTTCTAATCTTCAGGAAGAAATTGTAGCTGCCCACAGAAAAAATGTTGAAGAAGAGGCATGATAAAACTCTTCACTCCATTATATTTGAAGCGTACTTAGGGTACGCTTTTTTTATAGCCATTAGTTGTAATGAGCAATTGTCATTTGCCTTATTTTTGCGGAGCATGAAAATTCATTATGATATAGAGCATCTGCCAAAATTTAAAAATTCGGTTATTACCATCGGTACTTTTGACGGAGTACATGCCGGGCATAAAAAGGTTATTGAGCAGTTGGTGCAAGAAGCAAAAGAAGTAAACGGCGAGTCAATTATTATTACATTTCACCCGCACCCACGTAAAGTAGTATCTTCTTCCATATTAGGAATTAGATTGATTAATACATTAGAAGAGCGAATTGAATTGTTGGAACAATCTGGTATTGACCATTTAGTAATTACACCTTTTACAGAGGTTTTTGCCCATCAACCTGCGGAGGAGTATATTCAAAATTTTCTACTTAATAAGTTTCGTCCACACACCATTATAATTGGGTATGATCATCGTTTTGGTAAAGACAGAAAAGGCGATTATAAGATGCTGGAAGCCTTTGCCAAAAGCAATAGTTTTAAATTGAAAGAAATTCCCAAACATATTTTAGACAATATATCCATTAGTTCTACCAAAATAAGAGATGCCATTATAAAAGGTAATATTGAAGAAGCTAATTTACTTTTAGGTTACCGTTTCTTTTTTGAGGGGAATGTTATTCATGGTGATAAATTAGGACGTGAGCTTGGTTATCCTACGGCCAATATTAGAATTACCGATGATGAAAAAATAACACCAGGCGATGGTATATATGCCGTTTATTGTACTGTTAAAAACAATAACGAAACAAATCAACCCATATATAAAGGTATGATGAGTGTGGGGTTTCGCCCCACGGTGGACGGGAAAAAGCGTGTAATAGAGGTGAATATCTTTGATTTTAAAGATGATATTTACGATAAAACCATCAGGGTGTACATGATGGCCTTCCTACGTGCAGAGGAAAAGTTTGACACTTTAGAGGCACTTGTAAAAAAGATTGATGAAGATAAAACAAGAAGTATAAAAATTCTATCTTCCTAATACGAAAATCACATCATTACTTTAGCCATTATTTCTTTTAGTAAAGACTCGTCATTAGGTTTTATACTATTAACGCCAATGCTTTTTAAATTATATTGATGTAATAACAATAGAATTTTTTCTGTACCGGCAAAACCGTAATTTTTTGAAGCTTTTACATAATCTTTAATAAAAAAAGGCGATACTCCTATTTCTCTCGCTACATCACTGTCAGAGCCTTTTATACCATACATCATATATACTTTACTAAAAAAAGTATATAAAGTAGGCAACAAATATGGCAAAGGAGCTGCCTTAGGATTACTGCCGAAATACTGCGCAATACGCATCGCTTTTACCATATCTTTATGAGCTATGGCTGATTGAAATTCAAAAATATTGTACTCTTTACTAATGCCTACATATTTTTCAATGTCCTCCTCTGTAACAGCAGTGCGCTTATTGAGGTTTATAAGAATTTTTTCAATTTCTTTTTCCATTCTAACCAAATCATTGCCAATATGCTCCACCAATAACAAATTAGCCTTAGGCGTAATAGTATAACCTTTTGTTTGTACCATATTATTTACCCATTCCGGCAATGCCGAATCATACATTTTTTTGGTGGACAGTAAAACCGTTTTATCTTTTACTAATTTTGCAAACTTTGTTCTGGAGTCGAGTTTTTTCTCCTTATAAGCTACAATAAATATAGTTGATGGCTGGGGATTTTGAATATATGCACCCAACTTATCAATTTCTTTTAAATGTTGGGCTTCTTTTAAAATCACCACCTGAAAATCTGAAAACATGGGATATTTCCGGCAGGCATTAATAATATCGGCCCAGTTAGCATCACGGCCATAAAAAATCATTAAGTTAAAAGAGGCTTCATTTTCTAATAAAATTTTATGCTCGGCATAATCAACCAATTTATCTATGTAATATTCCTCTTCTCCTTCTAACCAATACACAGGCTTAAAAGTCTTCTTTTTCCAATCTGCCAAAATTTTATCCATTGCCATGATGCTAAAATAGTGTATTTATGCAGGTTATAAGGTTTTTTATAAATTATCTAACAAGAAAATAAGCATTTGGCACAATTTCTGCCTATACATTTTCACCTTTTACAATAAAATCTAAACTACCTGGCTAAAGCCAGAAAAAATCAAGAAATTAAAATATTTGTTTATGGCAAACACAAATTATCCATCGGCATCAAACGAAACAACCAACCAACCACCTAAAAGTTCGGGCAATGGTGGTAGAAATTTGATTATAGGAATTTTAGTAGCGGCACTTCTCGGAACTTGGGGGTATATGCTGTGGAACAAAAATTCCACAGGCTTAAACGGTAGTAATTCAAGCACGGAAATGGCAACTGCTATGTCAGAATCTGACTCTTTAAGACAAATGTTTAATTTGGCAGAAATGCGTTTAGATTCAATTACCGGTGCTAACAACACATTACAAGGTGAAAAATCGGCCTTACAAAAAGAGATTGATGATAGAAAAGTTGAGATTAATAAAATTCTGAATGACAAAAATGCTACAGCGGCAGACCTAAAAAAAGCCAGACAATTAATTGGCGAATTGAACGGTCAAATTGGTAGATTAGAAGCTCAAGTAACTCAGTTGCGCGGTGAAAATCAGGAACTAACAGCCCGCAATACTCATTTAACACAAGAAAAAGGCGTGTTAACTCAAAATCTGGCTACCAGAACATCGGAAAATGACGAATTGGCTAATACGGTTGATGTGGCCAGTACTTTAACGGCTACCGGCATGTCAATTACACCATTAAAGGATACGCGCCGCGGTAAAGAAAAAGAAACCAAATTTGCCAAAAGGGTTGATAAGTTGAAGATAGCCTTTAATGTAGAAAATCGTATTACAACCTCAGGCCCTGCAGACTTATATGTGATAGTTACCGACCCCGAGGGTAGAATTGTACAAAACGGCACTTTGGGTTCCGGTGCTATGACTACCCGCCAAGATGGCGATCGTAATTTTACAGCCAAAGTGCCTGTTGAATATGAAACCGGTACACGCAAAGGTGTTTCTTTTCCCATTGCCAATCCTGAAGGATTTGTACCCGGAGATTATAAAATAGAAGTGTATCACAACGGATTTAAAATTGGCGAAGGCATTAGAAATTTAAGAAAAGGATTATTTGGATAATACTCCAAATTAGCAATACTATATTTCAAAAAAATTGCCGCTTATTTAAGCGGCAATTTTATATATTGATTATCAATACTAATAATGCCATCGCACAAAAGCCTCCATGGCGGCGTAATGCGTTAAACCTAAATCGGCAAAAATCTGTGCCGTATCAGCATTTCGTTCTTCGGCCCTTTGCCAAAACTCTCTGTCATCCGAACCCTGAAAAGGCACCATATCTTTTTGCGACTGGTGTATAAAAATACCGAATCGTTTTTTAATAACCTGCGATGGACTCATAGGGATAGCCATTTCTATATCCTCGATACTCCACTCTTGCCAAGCACCTTTATACAACCATAACCAACATTCATTTACCCACTCATCACCGGCAGCTTTTATTCTTTGCAAGGCTTTTAAAACGGCTTTAAAGCAAACTATATGAGTTCCGTGCGGGTCGGCAAAATCGCCGGCGCAAAATACCTGTTGCGGTTTTATTTCGCGCAGCAGTTTCATCGTAATTTCAATATCTTTTTCGCCTAAGGGCTTTTTTTCAATGGTGCCTGTTTCGTAAAAAGGCAGGTTTTGAAAATGAATGTTTTCCTCCGGAATACCTACGTAACGGCAGGTAGCTCTGGCCTCTCCTCTTCTAATCAACCCTTTTATTTGTCTGATGGTAGGCGTATCTATTTGGTTAGGCTTTTTATTGGATATGTATTTTTTTGCCTGATTGAGAATCTTCTGAGGCTTGTCGGAGCCAATTTTGGCAATCTCATCAAAGCCTACGGCAAAATCTAAAAATCTTGTTACAAATTCATCAGTTACGGCAATATTACCGGAAGTCTGGTAAGCTACATGTACATCATGCCCCTGATCATATAATCTTTGAAAAGTACCGCCCATGCTAATAATATCATCATCGGGGTGCGGAGAAAAAATAACCACACGTTTGGGATATGGGGTTGAGCGTTCGGGATGTGCGGGAATAACAGCATTGGGCTTACCTCCCGGCCAGCCTGTAATAATATCGCGCAGCATATAATATACCTGCAGGTTAATATCGTAGGCATCTCCTTTTTCAACCAAAAGATCACTAAGACCGTTATCGTTATAATCTTTATTGGTAAGGCTTAATACAGGCTTTTTCAAATTCAAAGCCATGTGAATAACTGCTTTTTTTATCAAATGTGGGGTCCATTCGCATTCGCCCGTTAACCAGGGAGATTTTATTCTGGTTAATTGTGAGGCAGCGGCTTCGTCCAGCACAAATATCACATCATCATGATTTTGCAGGAAAGATGCGGGAACCTCTTCCGTATCGGCATCTTCAACAGCTTTTTTTACGGCATCGGCTTTACCTTCGCCCCAAGCCATTAGAATTATTTGACTTGATTTTAAAATACTGCCAATACCCATTGTAATGGCCTGACGAGGAACTTCAGAAACATTGGCAAATTCAAACGAATTAGCCTGACGGGTGGAATTGGTTAGGTTAACGAGTCTGGTTTTAGTATAAATGCCCGAACCGGGTTCGTTAAAACCAATATGGCCGTTATTGCCTATTCCCAGTATTTGTAAATCAATACCACCGGCTTTTTCTATCTCTCTTTCATATTGTGCAGCCTCTTCCTTAATTTCTTCCTTACTAATTTCCCCATTGGGAATATGTACATTCTTAGGATCAATATCTATATGTGAAAAAAGATTATTGAACATAAAGCGGTTATAGCTTTGTACAGCATCTTTACTAATGGGATAATATTCATCCAGGTTAAATGTTACAACATTTTTAAAGCTCAGTCCTTCCTCTTTATGCATTCTTACCAATTCGGTATATAATCTTTTAGGGCTGGATCCGGTGGCAAGTCCTAAAACACATTTCTTTTTAGCTTTCTGTTTAGCTTTGATTAAGTTTGCAATAGTTTTGGCGATAGCAAGTGAGCCGGCTTTCCCGTCAGGGTAAATATCAACCTTTATTTTTTCAAGGCTGTCAATTTTGCTACTGCTAATTGTTTGTCTCTTACTCATAAGTATGTTAATTATTTATTTTTACCAAAGTAATTTACACCCCAAAAATCATAACGGTTAATTTGTTTGGGTAACCGCTTGTTAAAATCGCTCCAATTGCGTTGGTCATAATTAGTCCAGCCCACCTCACTTAAAGCAGCTATCCTTGGGAAAAGCATATATTCGGCTTTGGCCGGATTTTTAATATACTCCGTCCATAAATTGGCTTGTGGACCAAAAATATATTTAACTTCCGATGCGTCTAACGCATCCGGTACCACCTTCCAGGAATATACTTTTTCAATCGATAAAAAATGTCTGTTATTAGATATTGTTACAGAGTCGTCATGCTGGGTTTGCTGAAAATCAAAATAGGCATAGGTTGTAGGGGTCATAATTACATTGTGTTTTTGCTTAGCTGCTGCAATTCCTCCTTTTTCACCACGCCAGCTCATCACCATAGCATTTGGAGCTAATCCACCCTCCAAAATCTCATCCCAGCCTAATAGGGTTTTGCCACGAGCATTCAAATATTTCTCCATTCTTTGAATAAAATAGCTTTGCAGGTAATGTTCTGCTTTATGTTGGTCATCTCCTTTAATGCCTAATTCCTGAATGCGTTTTTGGCAATTAGGACAGTTTTCCCAATGGGTTTTAGGGCATTCATCGGCTCCTACGTGAAAAATTTTTGAAGGGAATAGCGGAATCACTTCATCAAGTACAGCTTCTAAAAATTCAAAGGTTGACTCTTTACCGGCACAAAATACATCCGGGAAAACACCCCAGGTTTGTTGTACCTGCTTGCCATCTCTGGGGCCACTCCAAGGTGTGTTGGAAGCAATTTCTGTAGATTGGTTCGGAAAACAACTTAACATGGGATATGCTGCTATGGCAGCAGAGGCATGCCCTGGCATTTCAATTTCAGGAATCACTTCAATATGCCGTTTTGCCGCATAGGCCACAATCCCTTTCACCTCTTCCTGTGTATAAAAACCACCATAATGTAAGCCGTCGTTACCGGTACCGGGATGACGACCAATAATAGTGCCGTTGCGCCAAGCACCAACTGATGTTAATTTTGGATACTTTTTTATTTCAATCCGCCATCCCTGATCTTCGGTTAAATGCCAGTGAAAAGTATTCATTTTGTGTAAAGCAATATAATCTATATATTTTTTTATAAATTCTATGGGCATATAATGTCTGCCTACATCTAAATGTAATCCCCTGTATGCCATTGCCGGTGCATCTGCAATAGTAACTGCAGGAATGGTTAATGAGGTTGTTTTAATAAGCGGTAATAACTGAATTAAAGACTGAACACCATGAAAAGCACCTGCAACCGTATTTCCGGTAATTCTAACAGATTCATTGTCTGACACCAATTGATAACCGTCTTTTTTATCACTATAATTACCAGTACGAATAAAAATGCCTGTAGCAGAATTGGTAACTACAGGCAGCTCAAAACCATAAAACTCTTTAAGGAACTGATTTAAAAAATCAGCCGCATTTTTATTAGCCGCATCCAACACTACAATAGGCGTTTTAGCAGTAATAGTAAAAGAACCTGTATGTTTTACAAGCGAAGTTGGTTTAGGTATAATTTCAATATCCTGTGAATGAACCTGTGTGGTTATCACAAGCAAAGCAAACAACATCATTATAATACGCATAATACTTATTTTAGAAGTTGCCAAGTTAAGATTTTTTTTATATCAAAGTATAATATAGTATGTGCAACCGTTTGTTTTTTGACAATATATCATTCCCCCAACGTAGAAATTATTCCTACATTTGAGCACAAAATTGTAAGTTAATGAAGGGCAAAGAAATTGTTGAAAATTTTTATGAGGCTTTTTCTAAATTAGATTACGCCGACTTAACCAGATATTTGTCTGCTGATATTATTTATCACGATCCTATTTTTGGGTTATTAGAAGGCGATGTTGTTTTTAGTATGTGGCAGATGAAATGTGAGCGATTAAAACATTTCTCTTTTCATATTAATAATTTTCAACAAATTGATGATGAATATATAACCTGTGAATGGCAGGCCACTTTTTTAAATGGCAGAACCGGAAAAATGGTAACCATGCCGGCCAAAGCATTTATGAGAATATTGGACGGAAAAATTACAGAACATAGCGATGGCTATAAACTAAGCCATTGGCTAACTGTAACCAAAGGCTGGAAAGGAATGTTATTTGGCTGGACGGGATATATGAAACGCAGGGAACAGAATTTTTACCGTACTCTTTTAAATAATTTTGCCAACGATAAAAATATGTTTAAGGATCGGGGAAAAATAATGCATGACCATGACGTTTCTGACAGATAATACAATATTTACTTTACTAAACGCTCTGTCAGCCAAAGGTATTCGCTAATAAAATTATGTATATTTTTATAAAACAATTCATCCAATAAAGTTCCGTCTTCAGCAAATTTCTTATCTACCTGAGGAATAACCAATAATTGAGGGGAAGGAATACCAAAAAGTGCTACTGCTAATAATACCATTTGCTGAGCCGCACGCATACCGCCAAGATTTCCGTTTGAAGCTGTTACTATACCAATAGGTTTATGCAATTGCTTAGGAAAATGATCTAAAAGATTTTTTAAAGCGGGAGCAAAACTACCATTATATTCCGGTGTAACCAGTATGAAACCATCTGCGGCAAACATCTTTTCGGCCAACGGTTTAAATTCATCCGGAGTGTTTTTCACAGACGAAAAAACTTTTTCCAATGTAGGAAGCCTGAAAGTTCTGCAATCAATAAGTCCTACTTCATATGCGATTGTTTTTTGCAACTCGGCTTGTACTGCCAATGCTGCCCTTAATGTAATACTTTCTGCTCTGGAACTACCCGAAATTACTTCTATTTTCATTCGATTGATTATTTATGCGAAGTAAAGGAATTGTTTTAAGAACAGATAAGAACTTTTGAACCGGTATATAAAATAATTGCACAGTAATGATATTTATTATTAGAAACTTTGTAATATTGCATCCCCAATTAAGCCCAGATGGCGGAATTGGTAGACGCGCTAGACTCAAAATCTGGTTTCAGCAATGGAGTGCAGGTTCGATTCCTGTTCTGGGCACAAAGCAAAAGAGCTGTCTTTGATTAAAGGCAGCTCTTTTTAATTGTTGCCTACTTCAATCATTCATAAATCCACAATAAAATCGGTTGTTTTGAAGCATCAATTATTTTTTGTAATTGTTTTAAAAAACCCGGGCTTACCGTAGGGCAACCATCGCTTTGGCAAATTTCCATCTCTTTTTCATATTCAGGTACGCAGCTGTGCGAATGCAGTACTACAAATCGTTCAAAAGCATTGTTATTTGTGCTATCCAGTCCATATAATTTATAAGCCAATCCAAACTTGCCATAGTATGATTTCCCTATTTTGTATTTACCCAGCGATGTACATCCACCGCCAACAGTATTGCTATACTTCCTTCCCTCCAACCAGTACTCATTGCAGCGGCCATGCGTTACCAAACCGCTTTTAACGATGGTATCTTTTTTCAAATCATACACAAAAAAGCGGTTACTGCCTGAATGCATTTGCATATTAATAAGAAAACAATAACGATTATTGTATTTGTTTTGAACAATAAAATGTTTAAGTGCTTTAAGCTGTTCTTCTGAATACGGGGTTGTAGATGTTTGTACATTTAAAGCAGGGGTTATAGCTGCCTTTGCAGAAAGTTGTAAATTTTTAAGACCGGCGGTTTTTATAAATATTGTACTTATTAAAACTAACCCAGCTATGCAAAAAATAATAATGCCGCTATGCTTCATAAAATTTCTAAAACCCTAAGATGGGTTTTAAGAAATAATCCATAAAATGCGGGAAATAAAATTTAAGCGTTGGTGGTAATTGTAATATTTTGTTGCAACATGGTACGAACCATATCAGTAATCCCTTCAGCATCATAACCACATTCGCGGTGTAGTTCTTTTAGCGAGCCATGCTCTACCAACCGGTCGGGAATACCCATTATTTTTACTTCGTTTTTATAGCCATGTTTGGCCATAAATTCTAAAACAGCCGAGCCAAAACCACCGGTAACCGTACCATCTTCTACCGTAATGAGTTTTTCATAATTTTTACAGGCTTCGTGCAACAGGTCTTCATCAATAGGTTTCACAAAGCGCATATCATAATGGCCAATATTAATCCCTTCCCGTCCAAGATCTCTTACGGCAGTAGCTGCAAAATTTCCGGGATGCCCTAAGCTGAGTATTGCCAACTGTTGACCGTCCTTTAATTTACGCCCCTTCCCTATTTCAATCTCTTCAAAAGGAACCTGCCAGTTAGCCGTAACGCCCTGGCCCCGTGGATAACGAATTACAAAGGGTAATTCGTTTTTATCTAATTGTGCTGTAAACATCAAATTACGCAATTCTACCTCATTCATAGGGGCACTAATAATCATATTGGGAATACAGCGGAAATATGCAATATCGTAGCAGCCGTGGTGTGTAGGTCCGTCATCGCCCACAAGGCCACCTCTGTCTAAGCAAAAGATAACCGGTAATTTTTGAATGGCAACATCATGAACAACCTGATCGTAAGCCCGCTGCATAAAGGATGAATAAATATTACAGAAAACCCTCATTCCCTGTGTGGCCATACCTGCACTAACTGTTACGGCATGTTGTTCACAAATGCCCACGTCAAAAGCCCTGTCAGGCATTTGAGCCATCATATATTTAAGGCTACAACCCGAAGGCATAGCAGGTGTTATGCCAAATATTTTATTATTTTTTTCAGCGAGCTCAATAATCGTTTTTCCAAACACATCCTGATATTTTGGCGGCTGTGGCACGTCAAAAGTTTTCTTATAAATTTCTCCGGTTACTTTATCAAAAACACCTGGGGCATGCCATTTGGTCTGATCCTGTTCTGCCATAGCATAACCTTTCCCTTTTGTAGTAATTACATGTAATAATTTTGGACCGGGTATATTTTTTAAATCGGTTAATGTATCAACAAGTTTGCTGATGTTATGCCCGTCTATCGGACCAAAGTACCGTATTTTTAATGCTTCAAATAGGTTGGAACTGCTGCTAACCATGCCTTTCAATCCTTCGGCCAGCTTATGCCCCATCGCCCGTGTAAAATGTTTCCCAACAGGCAGTTTTCCCACAAGTTTCCACACATCATCTTTAAATTTATTATAAGTGGGAGAAATTGTAATATCAGTAAGATATTCTTTTAGTGCTCCGGCATTAGGGTCAATACCAATACCGTTATCATTGAGAATAATTAAAATATCGCTGTTAGCTACTCCGGCATGATTCATAGCTTCAAAAGCCATGCCGGCAGTCATTGAGCCATCGCCAATAACAGCCATTACTTTCCTGTCTGTTTCTCCCTTATACTTAGAGGCAATGGCCATACCCAATGCTGCAGAAATAGAAGTAGAGGAATGTCCTACCCCAAATGTATCGTATTCGCTTTCGCTACGCTTTGGGAAACCGCTAAGACCTTTATATTTTCGATTGGTTATAAAATTGTCCCTGCGTCCGGTAATAATTTTATGACCGTAAGCCTGATGCCCAACATCCCATACTAATTGATCGTAAGGCGTGTTATATACATAGTGTAAAGCGGCAGTTAGCTCCACTACTCCCAAACTGGCTCCAAAATGCCCGCCATGTACACTTACTACATCAATTATGTACTGCCTGAGCTCTTCACAAAACTCATGTAGTTTTTCTTTCGGAAGTTTCTTCAAATCATCCGGAGAATTTACAGATTGTAATAAGTTTCCTGACGTAATCACTTTTTTAAAAATTAGTTGCAAAGATAATTGATTTAAGTGTATTTATAGTAATTCGCAAAGATTATACCAGGCATTACCGTTAGTAAATACAAGCAAAGAACACCGGCCTTTAAAATTACCGTAATTATCCGTTTGTATGAATTTTAAACCACTGATAATTTATACAATTGATAGCGCTTGTTTTTAATTAGATTTGTTGCATGTTGTATAAAAGTAACCGATATTGGTTTTTTCAATTAATGGGCTGGGGAGGTTTTTTTCTTATTCAGTTATTTTTTGCCTGGATATATGGCCGTTTTGACACTTTAACAGAAAGACAATCCTTAATTTCCCGAGCGGCCTTGTATTCTATTATTGGCCTGCTTATTACACATTTGTTGCGAATGCTTATTAAAAAAATTAATCTTACCGAAAAAAGCATACAGCAACAGGTGTTCGCATTTTTACTCTTGGCTGTTATCACGGCATTAGTTTGCGCTATAATTGAGTATAATATACTACTCCAACTTAAGCTATATAGTTCCAAAGAGCTTAATGTGTTTTCGAAAAGAGGGTTGTGGGCAATTACTTTGGGAAACACATTTGCCTGGTTCTTGTATATTTTTATGTGGGTTTCTATTTATTTTATGTATCACTATCAACAACGTTACCAAAAGCAACAATTAGATACCTTACAGCTAAAATCGCTTGTAAAAGAGTTAGAGTTAAAAACCATTAAATCACATATTAACCCCCATTTTATTTTTAATGCACTTAACAGCATCCGTGCATTGGTTGATGAAAACCCCGAAAGAGCCAGAAATGCTATTACGGGATTGAGTAATATTTTGAGAAGCAGCATCAACATACAAAAAACAGAAACAGTAACTTTGAAAGATGAGTTAAGGATTGTTGAGGATTATCTGGCTTTGGAATATATTCGTTTTGAAGAGAGGTTACATGTGCAATATGATATACAAAATGATACATTTCAAAAACTGGTACCATCCATGATGTTGCAACTAATGACTGAAAACGCCATTAAACATGGAATTAGCCAAGAAGTTAATGGCGGACTGATAAAAATATCATCTACAATCATTCCGCCCAATCTGGTGTTGGAGGTTGTAAATACAGGACATTTAAGTGGAAACGAAAATACTGAAGGATTTGGCATCAGGAGTACGGTAGAAAGGCTGCATATTCTGTATGGGAATCTTGCCCATTTTGAAATAAAACAGGTATCGCCTAATACAGTAAAAGCAACGGTTTTGATTCCTGCATCTCCTTAAATAAACAATTTGCGTATGCGCACTATAATTATCGATGATGAAAGACTGGCACGTAAGGAATTGAAAAAATTACTTCAGGATTTTCCTGAAATTGAAATTATTGACGAAGCCAATAACGCCGATACCGGTATTGAAAAAATAAATACCCTGCAACCCGATCTAATATTTTTGGACATTCAGATGCCGGGCAAAACCGGTTTTGATATGCTTGCTTTGTTAGTTGATGTACCGCAAATTATTTTTACTACAGCTTATGATGAATTTGCCTTGAAAGCTTTTGAAGTTAATGCATTAGATTATTTATTAAAACCTATTGACAATAACAGGTTAAAAGATGCTATTAAAAAGCTTGATTTTAGCCGGCCTGTAAAAAACAAGGAAGCCGATTTTAGTACTAACAACGAAATTTTATCGGAAAGCAGCCAGGTTTTTGTAAAAGATGGCGACCGGTGCTGGTTTATAAAATTGAACGAAATAAGGCTTTTTGAAAGTATGGGTAATTATGCCAAGGTGTTCTTCGGTAATAATAAACCGCTTATTTTAAAATCTTTAAATGCATTGGAAGAAAAATTAGACCCAAAATTATTTTTTAGAGCCAACCGTAAACAAATAGTTAACCTGCGTATGGTTGAAAAAATTGAACCTTATTTTAATAACGGATTAGTCATAGAGATTAAAGGCGGTGAAAAAATTGAAGTAAGCCGTAGGCAAACCGTAAAGTTTAAGGAAATGATGAGTTTATGATTTCTTATTTTCATGGCTATTAAAATTAAGCAAAAGCGTTCGGACTATATTACTTAAAAACAAAAATATCATCTTGAAAAATATTATTTTACTCGGTAGTTTATTTATTGGGCTAACAACTGTAGCCCAAAAAAAAGAACCAATTATTAAAGTAGATGAAACTACAAAAATTATTAACCATCTTGCTTCGGATGAAATGAAAGGCCGCAAAACATTTTCGCCTGAAATTGATAAAGCCGCATTCTTTATTGACGATTACTTCCGAAAAGCAGGATTGCGGGCTTTAAACAATGCGCCATCCTATTTACAAACTTTTTACATGGCTTCTGCCAAACAAACAAACCTTAGTGGGCAAATTAACGGTACGCTGCTTACAGGCAATAACACTATTGTAATAACAACCCAAAAAGAACTTCGGGTTACTGCAAACTCGGGCTATAATATTGTAAAAATTCTATCGGGAGACCGTCTTTTTCCTACAGCTGCATCCTATGTAAAAAATGGTAAAAACACCATCGTGTTAGTAGATAGTAGCTTTGCCGGTAATTTTGAAAGGCTCCGTTATTTTCAACAAAATATAATCAAGTCAGATGTTTCAACAATTTTTATTTTAGGTACGCCGGACATGCGTGATTTTAGTATTGTTGCATCTCATCAAATAGAAGAAAAAAAACTGAGTAATGTGGTAGGATTGTTGCCCGGAAAATCAAAGCCGGATGAATTTGTAATCTTTAGTGCGCATTATGACCATATTGGAATTGGCCAACCAGAGAATGAGGATTCCATTTATAACGGTGCAAATGATGATGCGTCGGGAACAACCGCCGTTATGCTACTGGCCAAATATTTCGGCCAGTTAAAAAATAATGAACGCAGCATTTTGTTTGTTGCCTTTACTGCAGAAGAAATCGGGCTAATCGGGTCAGCCTATTTTAGCCAGCAATTACCGCCGGAAAAAGTAGTAGCCATGGTTAATATTGAAATGATTGGAACCGATAGTAAATGGGGGAAAAACTCGGCTTATATTACTGGCTATGAGCAGTCTGATTTGGGAGCCATTTTAAATCAAAATTTAAAAGGCAGTAGGTTTACTTTTCACCCCGACCCCTACCCTTTACAACAATTATTTTACAGGTCGGATAACGCTACCCTTGCCCGCATGGGTGTTCCGGCACATACGGTTTCTACCTCTAAAATGGATAATGAGCCGCATTATCACAAGGCAAGTGATGAAGTAAACACACTTGATTTAAAAAATATGACTGCAATTATTGAGGCCATTGGAATGAGTGCGGGTAGTATTATTTCGGGAAAAGATACGCCCACAAGAGTGGAAAATCAGTAAGATTATTAAGTTATAGGAAAACGAATTAAAGGCCGGTTTTATATGCAATTTAATTTAAACCAGTATATCCCATGTTAATTTTGCTGCTACATTATACTGTTACATTATTTTTAATTGTCCCCTACTCTTTAACAGCATTCAAATAATTTCTTGTAATATTTAACAACTTAATAAGACTTTGATTATCATCTTTCAATTTACCTACTTTATTAAGCGTATCTGCCAATATTAACAACATTTCATTTTTTTTCTCAAACTCTTCTTTAAAAAGCTTAATAATTTCTCTATAATCAGCCATTTGTTTGTTGGTAGCAGCGTTATTTTCAAACTCAAACAACTCATTGGGAGTTGCTTCCAATATCAGGCAAATATCAGGTATTAAATCAGCATCTATTTTAGCAATTCCGGCTTCTATTCTACTATATGTATTTTGGCTTTTATGCAATTTTAAAGCCATATCTACCTGGCTGATTCCTTTTGCTTTTCGTAATAATTTTAGTTTTTCATGGATCATGGGCATGGATTTAGAGACGAATATATCAAAAACGGTTAAAAACATGCAAAAAATGGTTAGGAAATTTACTCCCCCCCCACTAATTTTGGATTGCAATAGCTTGGTAAGTTTTTGCAGGAAACGTTGCCAACCTAAAGCTAACCACTTTAAAACCGCAACAAACACAGGATTGGCAGACGTGCCATGAGGGAACAATACTGTATGCCCGGTGTACGCTATACACCCAAGACGAGAAACACTAATTTTAAAAACAAATTTTATGGTACAATCTATGGATTTAAATAAAATGGGGTTAACGCCCATGACAGGAAATGAATTGTTTACTATTGACGGTGGTTCGTTCTGGGGGTGGCTTGCCGGAGTAGGCGCAGCTGTGGCGGTCGTGGGTCTGATAGTCGCAAGCGGAGGATTAGCGACTGTTGGCTTTGTAGCCATGATGGCGGGTGTTACTGGACTAATTGAAGAGTCTGTAGAATAATTTTAGCTGATACTTTTTTGCTTTAAGTAATAATTTTTTATTAAAAATTTTGTACAATGAAAAAAACTATTAATTTGTTAGAGTTTAGCCTTACTCCTTTGTCGCCATTTGAAATTAAAAACATTGAAGGAGGCTCGTTTTGGACTTGGCTTGTCGTTGCTGCTACAACGGTTGCTGCTGTTGGTGCGATTATCGGTAGTGGAGGGTTACTAACAGGTGCCGTAATTGGTGTACTTGTTGCCGTTGGGGGGCAATTAAATGAAGCGTTAGATTAAATTTTTGTAATAAAAATGCGATACAACAAAACCCCGTATTGCATTTTTATTTAATTCTTCAATGGTATTGAATGTTATCCCAATCAAATCTATTCTTATTAACTTTTATTTTTTTCTATTGTAGCAATTTATTATCAGACCAAAACACAATAAAAGGAATTGTTATTGATTTTGATAATGAACCACTAAGCAATGCTATAGTTTCTGTAAAAAACACAACTGTTTTAACCAATAATCAGGGAAAATTTGCAATACTACTTCCCGATAATTATATTGAAGATTCTGTATCAATAATAGTTGATTATGTTGGAATGAATAGGGCTACCAACAGAATAAAAATAGGTGACAGTTGTTTTATACAAATGGTACGCTCCGGAGTACTATTAGAGGAAGTTGTAGTATCAACTTCGGCTTCAAATATTATTAAAAAAGCTATTAAAAAAATACCGCAAAATTACGGAATCGGAAAACTCGCAATTAGTGGTGTCTATCGCACGTATCACTTAGCTAAAGATGGCGATAGGATAAAAAAATACTTTACTGCTGATGCCTTTTTAGAAATGAGATATAAAGATTACTGCAATAAAAATCTATTACCTTCTATTTATGTGTTACAAAATAAAGTTGCCCATGCGAACTTCGGCGTAAATAAAGATACCGGAAGATGGGTGAATGGGTATATGGTATCAAGTCAGGATATTGTAAACACTATGCCAGATTATTTTTCTTTATCTGGAATGAAAAAATTTACTTATAAGAATTTAGGAAGAATAAGCATAGGAAACAGAACCGTTTATAAAATTAATTTTTACAACAATTATAATGATAATATTGACGGAACACTTTTTATTGACACAGCCACTTATGCTGTTACAGCCGCTAATATAAACAAGTACCATATAAAAAAATTATTTTATAAAGAAATTGATAAATCAATTATAAACATCAGTTATGAACTTGAAGGTAGCCGATGGTATCTTTCAAGTATTAAGATGAATACATCTTATGTTTCAGATAACCTGAAACTCTCCCGTATTACAAGTTTTAAGACAATTAAAACAGCGATGAATTTTGACGATAAGACCCCGATAAAAGGAATTAAAGTTGAAAGAGGAATACAGGATAATACTTATCATATAATGACATCAATAAACGACAGTATTCGGTTAGATAGCATAGCTGATATTATGCAAAATAACGGCCAACTTCCCATACAGCAACTTCCATCAAAAACGTTATCTCAAACACCTATTCAGAAATCTGAAAATAAAACCTCTAAAAAAATACTCGAGTATATATACAACAACAATGTACAGCTATCGCTTGGGGTACTTAAGAATAGTATAATCATCGATTATCAGGAAAATGGAAGTTCTGGATTTTCTAATTTTGATAACTACGCCTTGCTTGCCGAATACAATTTCAGAATTTATAAATCATTATTTTTAAATTACGCAATCGGTGGCAATATTGGTAGCAAAAACGTTAAGTTCTCCATACAAAAATTAGGTATTTCATATCAATTAGCTATACCAGACAGAAAGTATCCTTTTGTATTTTGCCCTATTGCTACTGCAGGATTTGGTAAATATAAAATTGATAAAACAAAAGTGGCTACTTATACCTCTTTTGAAACAGGCTTGTATATAAAAAAACACTTCGGACGAAAACTTGTCCCATTTATCCAAACAAGCTATAGCCCTTTTTTTAAAGAAAAACTTATTGATTCAGAAAGTATCAAATTAAAAAATAATTATTGGATGTTTCATACCGGCCTTCAAATAAACCTATAAATTATGGAAAATAACAAAATTCAACAACTACATCAGCAGTTTTTAGAAATGCAATCGAAAATCTCGGAAACTGCCCGTTCAGAGAATATTATTATAACAATGAACGGTAAAATGGAAATAACCTCATTGGTAATCATAAGCCAGTTATTGATGACAACCTAATTGAAGAAATAGTTGAAACTAGTAATGTTGTTATTAAACAGACAGCACAAAAAGTACAGGAGACAATGATACACTTACAAGCAATGGCTACACAAACAACAAGATAAAAGCTTCGTACGATGAATTATGAGTTATAAATTTTCAATTATAAGTTTAAAACTATGTGCATTAACAGACTCATCTCGCACAGCTTATCTCTTATATCTATTATCAAAATATATCAAAAACGGTTAAAAACATGCAAAAAAAGGTTTGGATATTACCCCCCCCAATTATCTTTGTGCTGCACGATTTGGTAAACCCGTGCAGGAAACGTTGCTAACCTAAAGCTAACCACTTTAAAACTGCAACAACCGAGGATTGGCAGACGTGCCATGAGGGAGCTATACTGTATGCCCGGTGTACGCCATACACCCAAGACGAGCTTAACTAATTTTTTAAAACAAATTTTATGGTACAATCTATGGATTTAAACAGAATGGGGCTAACCGAGTTTTCGGCTACAGAACAGCTAAATACAAACGGTGGTAATTGGGCTACTGTCTGGAAGGTTATAGAAAAAGTTGCAACAGCGATATCAATTGGCGATGCGGTAGATCGATTCGTTAATGGATGGAATTCTGTTGAATGCAATTGCAAATAAAACAAAAAGCAATTGTTCAAACATTTATACTGGTTATTTTTAATCTGGTAGTGTTGGCATTGCAAACTTGGATAGAAAATACTGTAGGTATAAAAAGCGTTGAAACAGAAAGTCGAAAATGGATAGAAGATAATCCGGATAGTTTTATATTTTTTGTAATAGTTTTTGCACCAATTTGTGAGGAGTTTGCTTTTAGATATTTTCTCAGAAGGGAAAAATATGTTGGTGCAATATTGTTGCTTTCAACAGCGTTTTTCTTAGTTTCGATTGAACAGATAAGTCTAATATGGATTACTGTATTTCTAAATATTCTATACGCATATTTCTTGTTAGTTAAGAAATATGAAACACTCCCAACTTGGTTGATTATTTACTCCATAATTGTCTTTTCTGCTATTCATTATGGCAACTTTCAAAAAGAAAAAATCAACGAACTACATTTAATAGAAATGCTCTTTCAGTTTGTTCCGTTTGTTTTGCTTGGAGTCAATTTAACCTACATAAGGCTTAAATATGGGTTCGTGTACTGTCTAATCGGACACAGCCTATACAACGCAATGTTGGTTTCGCTACACTACCTAAGTACTAATTTTTAAAATAGAAAAATGATGAAAAAAGAAAAGTTGAATTTTGATTGCTTACAAGAGTTGTCACAGACAGAAATGCTAGTTATTGACGGAGGAGATTGGCTTCGAGACTTTGGTGCAGCTTGTCATCGTGCTTGGTGTAAAGTCAAAGATACGGCAAGTTCAATCGCTGATGGCTATTCTCAAAATGTAGGTAACTTAGATCCCTCACTTTAATATATGGTTGTATTGTGGATTCTTATTTAATTTGAAACAAAAGTAACTTTAATTTTAATGTTTGAGCAACGTGATTTTAAAAAGAAAACACAACGATCATCTTTTGAAAAGAGCATGACAAATAGTCTTGCTCTTTTCAATTCTTTTTCGCAGCCGAGTTTCACCCTGTATTTGTCCCAAGCCGAGGACTCGGCAAAGAATGAGATAATGAAATAAGCGAAACTAATGGAAGCTTTTTGCCTTTAATTGCAGTGTATGTGGCTTGGGGAGTAATGTT
>JBKEEB010000121.1:0-18916 GCA_047975735.1 Niabella sp. | reverse complement strand
GTTGTACCGTATCTTCGTCTATAAGTCCCAGAATTAATCGTTTGTAGTTCCAATACAAAAGTCCTTAATTTCTGGGACTTATCTCTGAATAGTATAAGTTTAAACAACTTCAATACTAAACCTCAGACTTTCAAAGAACTTACCGCTCATGCGGACTAAATTAATTATCCTTTGAGATTAAATATGAGACGCAAGGCCAGATACGGGCTCCTTGATAGGTTAAAAACATAAGTTAGGGGTGGCTACCGGCATCAACCAAAGTTGAATCGTGGATATTTTGAGCGGTGCGTTAAAAGACGGCAGAAGCTTCCGACTGGTCAATATAACAGATGATTTTAACCGGGTGTCGATAACCAAAGAAAGTGGACACCTCGTACCCTGGTTACGAGTGTGCCGGGTGGTGAAACAACGGATTAGACAACGCAGTAAGCCAGCCAACACGCGTTGCGACAAAGAGTTGGAATTTATTGCCCGCCGTTTACGCGATTGCTGCGAAAACAGTCGAATCAACCCCCAATTACATGCACTTCTGGACTGACCGAAAATAAGGGACGCTTACCGTGTGAGTAGCAAAAAAAGGTGTTAGCTAGAGTTCATCCGATTTTTAGTAGCCAGTTAAAAGCTATATTTGGTTCATGAAATTACCTGCCGAAAACGATTTATTGCTTCTTTTTTCTAAAATTGCCGAGGGTGACGAAATTGCATTTGCAGGGGTTTTCAAAGATTATTATGATCTAATTTACTCCGTAGCTTTACAATATTGTAAGGTTTCCGTGGTTGCGGAGGACGTAGTTCAGCAGGTATTCGGCACGTTGTGGGATAAAAGGAAATCTTTGAAAGAAGTAGCGAACCCCGCAGGGTGGTTATGGTCTCTATCCCGTAATCAGGCAATTTCGGCGCTAAAAAAGGAAAGTGGGAACAGAAGGTATATCACCTACGTAAAAGAGCTTTTTGAAAGCGAAAGCGAAACGCCGTTTCATAATTTACTACAAAAGGAAAAAAGAGAGTTACTCTCTAGTCTCATTGAATCGCTGCCGCGCAGGCAGCAACAGGTTTATTACATGAGCCGACATGAAGGCCTTACTTACTCTCAAATAAGCGAGGCTCTTGGCATTAGCCTGGAAACCGTGAAAGAGCACATGGCAAAAGCACTAAAAACCCTCCGCGTTCTTCTCGCGAAACACAAAACAGATATTTTTTCGTTCATTTTCTTTCTTTTTCTTAAAAATTCTTAATCTCACCCCCCCATTTAGTTTTTTCAAAAGACTATAGTATTTATAGGGTGGCTAAATTTCCTCTGATGGGAAAAAAAAAATTTGAAATATTATTGAGTGGATGGCTTGCGCAAAATTTATCTCCTTCAGAAATTGATGAATTTTTAAATGCTCTTCATAAGCCTGAATTTCAGGAATTACTTGGAAATCGATTTGAGAACGATCTAAAAACAAATGCGTTCTCGGGTCTTTCTTCTGCCCGACAAACGGAAATAGCTTTGATGCGTTTGGTACAGGAAAGAAAAAAAGACAAAGATTTTGCAACAAAAACAGTTCTTACCTTGACAAAGTATAGGATTGCTGCTGTAGTGCTTATTTGCCTGTCAACTGCAGCACTTCTATTTTTCAGCAAAAGTTTATCCAATAGAACAAAAACGCGAATTACAACCTTGCCTGTACGCGAATACAAACATAAAGCAAAATTGGTTTTAGCAAACGGAGACTCTATAGCTCTGGAAGATCTGGCAAACAAAAAAAACAGCCTGTTTTCCATATCATCGGAAGGTATTATTTACAACGCCCGGGGCATTCCTGTTGAAACTCATTCCATACATAATCCCGCGGGGTCGAGACCTGTGAAGATTATCTTGTCCGATGAAACGAGTGTAATGCTAAACTCGGCCTCTGCTCTTACTTTCCAAACGAGGTTTAGTAAAGAAAAAAGAGAAATCAAACTCGTTGGTGAAGCTTATTTCGACGTAGCGGAAAATAAACAAAAGCCGTTTATCATACACACTGGTAAAATGGATGTGAGAGTTTTAGGAACGGCATTTAATGTAAAATCCTACCCAAACGATCCGGCGGCGCAGACAACCCTTTTTAGGGGTTCTGTTGAAGTAGTTGCAAGAAAGCAACCCGATAGAAAGATCGTTTTAAGGCCTAATGAAAAGTTAGTGATTGTCGAAAATACGAATACAACAGATAAAGAACGAAGTGTAGCTAATAAAGACTTATTTGAAATAAGCCATATAGCTGCTAATCCGCCTTCAAAAAACGAAGTGAGCGACGAGATATTGTGGACAAAAAATAAGCTTTCTTTCGATTATATGGAGTTGAGAGAAATTGTTCCAATGATTGAAAGATGGTATGATGTGAAGATAAGAGTCAAAAACAAGGCGTTATTAGCCAAGAGATTCAGCGGGAATTTTGAAGAAAATTCGGTGGAAGATGTGTTAAAGGCGTTGCAGCTTGTTGGAAATTTTAGCTATACGAAAAATGGTAATTTAATAACGATAAACTAAAACCATTGTGCATATGAAAAAGAAAACTTAAAAATAAGCGGGAAGATGATTGGACCCATTTCCCGCTCGGTAAATCTGTAATAGTTACGCAAGGCGTAATAATCTATCACTTTTAAACATCCCAAAGGTATGAAAAAAGCCAATAGGTCTCATGCTGGTGTGAGCCAACCCCAGACTATTAAACTACTTATAAGAATGAAGCTTGTCGCTCTATTAATTTTTGGACTGGTTCTGCAGTCTTCAGCAAATGAAACTTATTCGCAGAGGCGAATAAGTTTAAATTTAAAGAGCGCATCTATTCAGAAGGTTTTGAAGACGATTGAAAATAGGTATGATTACCGTTTTGTATACGGCGATGATGTTTTTCAATCAAAACAACTTATTGACGTTTATCTAGAAGAAGCCACCATCGACTATGTAATGGAACAACTACTGGATGCCACCGGTTTGTCATACAAAAAACTAAATGAGAATCTGCTTATAGTCATTGGGAAGCAAAAACAACAAACCCTCTTCATACCGATAAAAGGTACTATCACAGATGCCCTGGGAAGCCCGCTTTCTGGTGTAAGCGTCGTTGAAAAAGGTACCACTATTGGTACCGTAACGAATGAGGATGGAAAGTTTTCTCTCGAGGTATCTAATGTAAATGTTGTACTCGAAATTTCGAGAATAGGATATGAAAAAAAAGAAGTTGTAGTTACAGAAACAGGAGACTTGAATATTGTTTTAGAAGCTTCCAGAGGTTCTATGGAGGAAATTGTTGTGGTGGGCTATGGAACACAGAAGAAAATAAACCTAACAGGAGCCGTTGGAAGCGTTACCGGAAAGGAGCTTACGAAGCGTCCTGCGCCCAATGCAACCAACTTATTACAAGGCCGCGTCGCCGGACTGGATATTCGGCAAAATACAGGTCAACCGGGAATAGGCACTTCTGATGTTCTTTTACGCGGACAGGGTACATTTACCGGATCATCAGCGCCATTGATTCTGGTAGACGGGGTGGCTGTTAATTCGCTCAATTATTTGTCACCGGAAGATATTGAAGACGTTAGCGTTTTAAAAGACGCTGCTTCCGCATCCATATACGGATCGAGGGCTGCCAATGGGGTTATTTTGGTTACAACCAAGTCGGGCAAAAAAGGTCAGTCTGTTTTCGAATATAGTGCGGGTTTTGGTACCAGTAAGGCCACCGTTCTTCCTGATTTAATTTACGACTCACCAACATATATGCGAATGTATAACGAGGCCCGTGCGCGGAGCGGTATGAGTGCTATTTACACTCAGGATCAAATTGACACTTATACCAATGCTACCGATCGAGAACGGTACCCTAATTTTAATTGGCTTGATTTTGCATTTAAAAACGGAACGATTATAAATCAGCATCTTGGATTTTCGGGAGGTTCTGATAAAACTACCTTTAATTTGTCATTTAATTACCTAAAACAAGATGGTATCCTGGAAAAAAATAATTACAACCGTTATAATGTTCTTGCTTCTTTTAACACAAAGATCAATAAAAAGCTGAGCATAGGATCCAATGTTAATATGACCTATGAAGATATCATTCAACCCTGGCTTTCTAACGATGATTTAGTTTTGCTTATATATCATGGTGGGCCTACCTATGGAGCTTATTTGCCCGATGGCAGTGGAAGGCTCGCTACCGCAGCTTACCGCTCCGAAGTTGGGCAAAGAAGCTCCACCTCGGTGATGAATAACAGCGGCCAATTCTATAAAAATTATACAATTAATGCACAGGCGTTTGCTAATTTGGAAATCATTAAAAATCTAAACTGGACAACAAAAGGAGCAGTTTATTTTCAAAACAATGAGTATAGAAACAGGCAATATGAAGTGCCTCAATACCTGTACCAGCCTGACGCAAACGGAGTGCACGAATTTGTAAACAACTCCGGTACTAATTTTTTAGGGCTACAGCAACGTTTTACACAATCGGTTACAAAAACGCTCTACAGTACTTTAAACTATGCTGCACAGTTAGGAGAATCAGGTGACTTAAAGTTGCTGGCCGGGTATGAGCAGATTAACAATCGAAGTCCATTTCTATACGGCATGAGAACCGGCTTTCCTAACAATACCTTATCTGAAATTAACGCTGGTTCGCCAGTGAACCAGATTACCAACGGAAATACAGAGGAATGGGCCTTGCAGTCCTATTTTGGCCGGGTTAACTACGGCTATAAAGATAAATATCTGCTGGAAGGGAATTTTCGGTACGATGGGTCATCAAGGATTGCGCCCGAAAATAGATGGAATGGTTATAGCGGAGTTTCTGCTGGTTGGAGGCTATCCAAAGAAAACTGGTTTGCAGATGCTTTACCTTTCTTTTCGGAGTTTAAGTTAAGGGCTTCTCTCGGATCCCTGGGCAATCAGGAGATAGGAAATAACTATGCATTTCAGGATATTTTGTCAACCTCTACTTACGCATTTGATGGAAGTCTTACCGCGGGTGCAATAAAAACCCGATTGGTAGATCCCAATCTTAGCTGGGAAAACACCAAAGTGTCTGATATAGGACTTGACATCAACATAAGAAATGGCTTGTTTTCGGCGGCAATAGACTGGTACAATAAAAAAACGACGGGAATCATAACCCAGCGCTTCGATGTGCCAGCCAGTATTGGCCTGGCTGCACCCATTAGCAATATTGGCTCACTGGTAAATAAGGGTTGGGAATTTGATTTGGGACACCGCAACCGGATTGGTGAGATTGATTACTCGTTGTTTTTTAGATTGGCGGCTTATAAAAATACGGTAACCAACGTATTAGCCCGAGCCATTTCGTTTATGCCAGGCTCGGCAGGTAGCCCCAATTTGCTTACCGATGTTGGAATACCATTCCAATCCTTTTATATTTATGAATGGGCCGGTATTTTCCAAAATCAGGCCGAAATAGATGGTTGGGCAAAACAACCCAGTTCGGGTACATTAAAACCTGGGGATATTAAAATTGTAGACAAAGACGGTAATGGAACCGTAGGCCCCGAGGATCGGGTAACCTTTACCCCCTTTCCTAAATTCACTTATTCCTTTGGGCTTAATACATCGTGGAAGGGTGTCTCCTTTACCGCATTTTTCCAGGGTGTACAGCGGCAATACATGTTCCTGAAAGGTTGGGGCGTGGATCCTTTTTTACAAAATGCACCACCTCCTTCAAAATTTCTGAACGCATGGACTCCTAAAAATCCCAGCAATACGGTACCAGCGGTGTATTTTGGCTGGACCTATCCGGGAGTGGCTGGCTACCCAAGCTCATACTATTTAAGCGATCTTAGTTACCTGCGTTTGAAGAATATTTATCTTGGCTATGCGATACCTGATAAAATTCTCCAAAAAATACGTTCTAAAGGGATGACAATTTATTTTTCGGGAGACAATCTACTCACCTTTACAAAATTTGAAGGTGCCGATCCTGAAAGAAGACTGGATCAAACAAGGTACGCAACTTTTCCCCAAACTAAAATATTAACGGCAGGGTTAAATATCAAATTCTAAAGAACGATTCATACTGAATGAAAACCGTGGCTCAAATTCAAAATATTTGTTTTAAAAAAAGTACACTAATCAAAATATTAATAATAATGAAACATACATTTATAAAAGCATTGACCTTTTTCATGCTGGCGATATCATTTTTTTCATGTCAAAAATTTCTCGAAAAAAATCCGGGCAATGTTATTTCCAGCGGCAACTTTTGGCTAAATGAAAACGACACACGAATGGGGCTTGCGGGAGTTTACTCAAAGTTAAACAGCAACAGTTATTACAACTACACCAAGGTTTTTTTAGAAGGATACTCAGACAACGGTTACACTTTTCTGATTCAGGCTTTTTTAGATATGACCAAGGGTACCGTAAATGCAGCAAATATTCCTCCCGGGCTTTTCAATGGGCCCTATAGCGGCATTGCGGCCTGCAATTATTTTATGGCCAATATTGACAAAGTAAATGCAGATGAAACAATAAAAAATCAATACAAAGGTGAAGTCCAATTTTTGAGAGCGATGTATTATTTTGATTTGGTTCAGGCTTTTGGTGGCGCACCACTTTACAAAGAGGAACCCAAAACTGTTGAGGAGGCAAAAGTCCCAGCCAGCTCGGAGGGGGAAATATTAGCCTTTGTTCACGAGGATTTAGATTTTGCTATTGCAAACCTGCCCAATACGCGGTATTCTGGCCACGCCGTTCGTGGATCTGCCCAGGCATTAAAAGGAAAAGTATTACTGTTCGAGAAAAAATGGTCCGAGGCCGCTACATTACTAAAACAGATAATTGACGGCGGTATATTTGACATTGCTCCAAGTTACTCCGGTCTCTTTCTGACGGCAACGCAACTCCGAAATCCGGAAATCATGTTTTCCACTACCTATCTTGCTCCAAATCTTACACACAGTGCTTCAGGCGAAGGATTGGAAACCGAAGTGGGTTGGTATGGAGCCGTGGGTGTATACCAATCCATGGCCGATGAATACGAGTGTACTGACGGTAAGTCAATTACATCTTCCCCTCTTTATAATCCGGCCGATCCTTACGAAAACAGGGACCCGCGTATGGACATCACCTTAAAGTTACCCAATGAAGAGTATTTATATCCAGACGGCACCGTGTTCGTAAAATACCCACTGCAGGAAACGCCATTTATGATGCAGAAGTATCTGGACATGACGCACTTCCCATTCTCGAGGGATATTTCTTCGGTAAAAACCGATGTCAATATTATCCATATTCGTTATGCCGATGTACTATTGATGTACGCCGAAGCCCAAAACGAAGCATCGGGACCAGATGCTACCGTTTATAACGCTATTAATAAAGTAAGGGGAAGGGCCGAGGTTGGGCTTCCACCTGTAGACCAGATTTTGTATGGTAACAAGGTCTCACTTCGGGAGTATATCCGCCATGAAAGACGGGTTGAATTTTGCTGCGAGGGGCTTCGCTATTTTGATTTGAAGAGATGGGGTATTATGGACGAGATGCTAAAAAAAGTTAAAAACCCCGCCCCTTATATTCAGCTATCACTTGCTTTTGGTGAAAAAAATAATGTGTTGCCTTTCCCGCAAAGTGAAATAGACAAAAATCCTGCGCTTCAGCAAAACGAAGGTTATTGATTCAGGAATGCGCGCCATTGGACGACGGCGGTCAATGAAGTAATTCAAAGAAATGCAAAAGGCAAATCATCAGAAATTAGTGAGGTGCTGATAAAGGTACGTGTAAAGAGCCTGGGGTTTAATCAAAGGAAAAAACAATTATCAGGAAAATTTAGATAGTTACTTCAATGAAGGACAAAATACCTTTTAGCGTACTGTTTTTGTTACTTTTTATTAGTGCATCCCTTAAAGCACAATCAAAATACGATTCCCAAGGCAAACCCAACATTATTTTTATTATGGCCGATGATTTGGGTGCCGGTATGCTTTCTTACTATGGGCAACAATATTTTAGCACACCGCATATTGATCGTTTGGGAAAGAAGGGGATTGTATTCGAAAACGCTTATGCCAGTACTTATTGTGCGCCTTCGAGAGCAAGTTTCTTGACGGGATATAGTGATTGCCGAAAAGGGAGATACGTGTTAACGCAGGCGGGAATTTATAGACAAACAGCCATGGGTAAGTTAACGGACGCGGAAGCCCAGCAAGCCGTAGACGAGGCAATTGGCAAGGAACCGGATGTGCAGCACCTGCCGCAAATGTTTAAAAAGGCTGGTTATGTAACTGGTCAGATAGGTAAACTGGACTATGGCTTTGCTACTACTGAAAAACAACTTACCAACCACGGATGGGATTACCACTATGGCTATTACGACCACGAGCAATGTCATGGATTTTATCCCATGTTTCAGCATGAAAATGGGAAGAGAATTGAAATACCGGGCAACACGCATTCAGATGCCGCCAAAACCGGAGAGTGGGGCTGCGACTCAATGGAAGAAAGGAAACGCTGGGATATGACGGGCAAGAAAGTGTACTCACAGGATATGTTTCTTCAAAAAATACTAGCCTTTGTCCGTACCAATAAGGATAAGCCATTTTTTCTATACCATTCTACTCAATTACCACACGGGCCGGTAGCTATTCCCGCCATTCACCCGGGGCTGGCTCTTCAAAAAAATCTTACAGATATAGAAAAAGCTTACGCCTCAATGGTAAAAAGACTTGACAATGATATTGGCGTAATTCAGCAGGAGCTGGAACAACTAGGGATTGCCGAAAATACGATTATTATTTTTTCTTCGGATAATGGACATGAAATTTATACAGCTTACAAAGGACGGATAGAAAAGCCTATAAAAAACATGCAGACTGGTGAGAGTTTTAACGATGTTACGAATAAATATTATAGCGAGACCGGCGGGGATGTTTTTAATGGCAACAATGGCATGGCTGGGTTAAAAACAAGTAACTGGAACGGTGGCGTAAAAGTGCCATTATTTATATACTGGCCTAAGAAATTCAAAACAGGAATAATCTCAAAGAAACTGGTAACCAACTATGATTTTTTTACTACGATGGCCCAAATGTTGCACGTATCGATAAAGGAAAAAAAAGACGGAATCTCTTATCTCTCAGAACTGGAAAAAGATAGTAGGCCAAATACCAAAAAGAAGCGTTCAATAGCTTTTGCCTCGTTTATGGGACCTGCGTTGGTACGCTCCGATGGGTGGAAACTGAGGTATTTTGCCTCTAAACAATTGTACCAGTTATACTATCTCCCCAACGATTATAAAGAGGCAAATGACATGTCGGCTCAATATCCCGCCAAAGTTGCTGAAATGAAAGCGATACTTTTGGAAAAATGCGACGGCGACATTAAAAATGGATTGTTGACGCACGCAGCTTTTATAAATCCCTAATAAAGCAGAAAGGGGTTTAAAACTTTTATGTTAAAATGATGATGATGGAAAGAATGACGTATAAAGAATATATACAAGTTCGGCTATTTGGATTAATAGTGTTTTTACTGGGGCTATTTAATTCACCCTTGGTACAGGCGCAGGTTTCGCACAGTTTGGATTTTGCTGACTTAGCAAACAAGTGGGACGAGTCCATACCTCTCGGCAACGGTACGGTAGGTGCTTTGGTTTGGCAGAAGAATCGCCAACTAAGGTTATCCCTGGATCGTTCGGATCTTTGGGATAACAGGCCGGTAGAAGGTTATCAAAACCCAAATTTTAATATCGATTGGATAAAGCAATACGTTGACGCCGGAAACTACCATCCGGTGTCAGATTATGCCGCTAAATATATGGCAACCAAAACCGCACCTTCAAAAATTCCTGCCGGTGCCATTGAATTCGATATTAAAGATTGGGGTGAGGTAGCCTTTGTCCATTTATCGGTTGATAGTGCATTCTGCATTGTTAAATGGAAGTCGGGTGCAACCATGCAGAGTTTTGTTCATGCTACGGAACCTTTCGGTTGGTTTAGATTTGAACATTTGAAACATGATCTGGCAGCAAAATTTTTACCGCCCGCTTACCAGTCAACACAATCTTCGGATTCATTACATGTTGATGATTTAGCTCGCCTTGGTTATGAACAGGGGACGCTGCAGCAAAATCTGGAAGAAATAAAGTATGAACAAAAAATATGGGGCGGAGAAAAATATAGGGTGATAGTAAAAATAAGGAAGTTGGATGATAACACCGTCGAGGGCTATTGGACGATTCTTAAAGAAGGACCGGATGAAACTGACGCAACGAGTGGCGAGTTAAGCACGGGTTTTGCCGATAATCTTACTACGCACTTAAGTTGGTGGCGAAACTTTTGGTCTAAATCTAAAATTGAACTATCTGACAAACTTATTGAAAAACAATGGTACCTAGAACAATACAAATTTGGATCAGCTGCTCGCAGAGGTGCTGCGCCTATTTCTCTGCAAGCTGTTTGGACGGCTGACAATGGCAGAGTGCCACCATGGCATGGCGATTATCACAACGATCTCAATACGCAACTAAGCTACTGGCCCGCGTACTCGGGTAACCATCTTGAAGAAAGTATGGGTTATATAGATTTTCAGGAAAAAAACAAGCCGGCCTATTACGCCCATACCAAAAAGTTTTTTCAATCGGCAGGCTTAGCTATGCCTGGTGTTACGTCCTTAGATGGTAGTCCCATGGGGTCATGGATTCAGTATACCTGTGGGCCTACCGTTTCTGCATGGATCGCCCATCACTATTATTGGCAATGGCGTTACGGAATGAACAAAGAATTTCTCGCTCAAAAAGCCTATCCGTGGTTTAAAGAGGTAGCCCTTTTTTTGGAAAACATTACCAAATTAGATCATCGTGGCAAAAGACAACTGCCGCTGAGTGCCAGCCCCGAAGTCAACGATAACAGCATCAACGCCTGGTTTAAAGAAAACACCAATTTTGATTTAGCGCTCATGCGTTTTACTTTTGAAAAAGCGGCGGAACTGGCCAGGGAACTGGGTTTTGAGCAAGAAAGTAAATACTGGTTAAAAATACTTAGGCAGTTTGATTTTTTTTCTTTGGAAAACGACAATACGTTAAAAATTGCGCCCAACCTGAAGTATGATGTTTCGCATCGTCATTTTTCCCATCTTTTGGCTATTTACCCACTAGGGCTCATAAAATGGGAAGATGGTCAGCAATCCCAAGGCATCATAGCCCAATCATTGGCAAGATTAGATGAATTGGGGCCTTCCGCCTGGTGTGGATACAGCTATGCGTGGTTAGCCAATTTAAAAGCCAGGGCCAAAGACGGTGCAGGAGCCGCCAAAGCTTTGGAAATTTTTGCCAAAGCCTTCTGCTCGCCCAACAGTTTTCACCTCAACGGAGATCAAACGAAGTCGGGTTTTTCCGATTTTACCTATAGGCCTTTTACGTTAGAAGGGAATTTTGCATTTGCTTCCGGATTGCAGGAAATGCTGTTGCAAAGTTATGCTGGTTTTATTGAAGTAATGCCCGCTGTACCTCAATCATGGACTTCAATAAGCTTTCAAAATCTACGGGTCGAAGGGGCGTTTTTGGTAAGTGCTCAAAAAGTCAAAAATAAAATAACAAGGCTCCGCATTTTTTCAGAAATAGGAGGGGTTACGCACGTTAAGTTGCCTTTTCGCCAGTACAAGATTTTAGGGTTAGAGCATGTTCAAATTACAAATTTACCCAACGGACTACTGCTATTAAAATGCAAAAAAAATGGTTTTATTGAAATTCAAAATAAAAACTAAGTTTGAAACGGAGTTCGTTTTTGCAACAAAACCTAACAATAAAGTAAAGTCTTTTTTTACCTAATAACTACAAATATGAAACGGTTATTAAAAACTCTTTTTTTCTTTTCTCTTTTACTCTTGTTAAAGAGCTATACCGTCGCCCAATCCATACCAACGCCTAATTCCGCTCAACTGGCGTGGCAGCAGGCTGAGCTCGGTTTTATATTCCACTATGATCTTAATGTTTTCGATTCCTCACACTATAATCAAGCCCAAAACAGAATCACGCCTATTGAAAATTATAACATCTTCAATCCAAAACAATTAAACGTAGAGCAGTGGGTGACGGCTGCAAAAGCGGCAGGTGCCAGTTTTGCTCTGATTACAGCCACACATGAAACCGGTTTTGCAATATACCAGTCCGATGTAAACCCCTACTGTTTAAAGGCTGTAAAATGGAAAGACGGAAAGGGCGACATTTTAAGGGATTTTGTGGATGCTTGCCGCAAACACGGTATTAAGCCAGGCGTGTACATTGGCATTCGATGGAATTCTTTTTTAGGCGTTCATGATTTTAAGGTGGATGGAGCCGGGCAAATGCAAAAAAACAGGCAACACTATTATAATAAAATGATTGAAGGTATGGTAAAAGAGATTTGCACGCGCTACGGCCCGCTGTTTGAAATTTGGTTTGATGGGGGTGCCAGCAGCCCGGATAAAGGTGCGCCGGATGTATTACCCATTGTAAAAAAATATCAGCCGGATGCGTTATTTTATCACAACGACCAACTTGCAGAGGCACGGTGGGGCGGTAGTGAAACCGGAAGCGTAGACTACCCGTGCTGGTCAACTTTTCCGTTTCCGGCTACCGGTGCGGGCGAAAGTGCGCCTGAAGAAATTGGCCTTAATAATTTTGCATTATTAAAGCACGGCGACATTAACGGTAAGCACTTTTTGCCAGCAATGTCCGATGCTCCATTACGTGGGTACAATGGCCGCCATGAGTGGCTTTGGGAGCCCGGGGACGAAAAACATATTTTTCCATTAGGTAATTTGATGGATATTTATTTGAAATCCGTTGGGAGAAATTCCACTTTAATCATTGGGCTCACTCCTGATAATCGGGGGCTACTACCGGAACCCGATGTACAAAGGTTGAAAGAATGGAGAAATGAAATAAAAAAGCTGTTCGGCAACCCTTTAGCCACTAGCTCGGGCAAGAATAAAAGCCTGACATTACGGTTGAAAAAGCCCGAAACAATTAAATATGTAGTAATCCAGGAAAACATCGCCAAAGGCCACCGGGTGAAAAAATTTATCGTGCAGGCGAGAATCAAAAGCAAATGGACTACAGTCGCCAGGGGGACTGCAATTGGACATAAATTTATTCTTCCAGTGAATAACCTAACAACCATAAAAGAACTACGGCTGGTAATTGAAGATTCTTTTGCACAGCCCGAAATTATTAATTTTTCTATTTTTTGATTTAGTAATACAGCGTAGTTTTATTTTGAAGAAAAAATATAGCCACCTTGCTGATTTGGCTTTATATGTAGCTTTATCATTTGGAGAAAGTACTTTCGTCCCAACAAGATATTATATTATCATTATTATAGTCGATGGCATGGACAGGCAAGAAACATCGGCTCCATTCTAGAAAAAAAAGACATTCTAGAAAAAGCAATTTCATGCAATAATAAAAGACTTAACCGAACTACTGTTGTCCTTAAATTGTTTACAAAATTTGTTTGGAAATTTTTTAGCATGCAAGACGAATCTATCCATACGGATTATAATTCTGGACTGGCATTAACGCTGTTTGGCCTTAAAATAAGCGGGCAATCCACGATTCGTTCAAGTATAAAGAACTTAAATAGGGCTTGCTGTTTAACTCAAAAACTTTGCAAATTATGAGTAGATTAGTATCTTTTGGATGTAAAACGACAAAAGATGCTGCAAGCAAAAACAAAGAAGGCTGTTAAAAAGCCTGCACGTTCAACCGGCTATGTTAGCCCTAACCAACTGACGATAGGTCAGGAATTTGAAACACCCTTCTCTCAGGCATTAACCAGTGAGAACCGATGGGTTAAGCTAAGCAAATTATTACCGTGGGATAAGATGGTGGCTCAGTATGATAAGATATTTAAATCCAAAGAAGGCCGCCAGCCCCTTAGCGGAAGGATCGTAATAGGAGCAGTCATTATAAAACATATGCTGAAGCTTTCAGATCGGGAGACCGTGCAGCAGATACAGGAAAATGTATTCATGCAATACTTTCTGGGCTATAGTTCCTTTACCAATGAAGCGCCCTTTGATGCGAGTTTGTTTGTAGACATTCGCCAACGCTTAAGCCTTGAGGTAATCAACAGCATTAATGAAATCGTCATTGCCCATCACTTTGATAATCCGCAAACGGTGACAACACACAGCGATAATAATAACAATGACGGTGATGATCCGGACCAGCCAGCCTTTATTACAAATGCGGAACACAACAATGAACCTAAAGAACAGCCTCGACAAAATACGGTTACTCACAAAGGAAAACTATTGATGGATGCTACAGTAGCACCTCAAAACATCACCTTTCCGACAGACCTTAAACTGCTTAATGTTGCAAGACAAAAGAGCGAGAATCTCATTGATACCCTTTATACCAAAACCCTTCACGGCGATGTTAAGCCAAGAACCTACCGCAACATAGCCCGCAAAGAGTTTTTAAACACAGCAAAGAAGAAAAACAAAACAGCCAGACAATTATATAGGGCAAATGGGAAACAATTAAGATTTTTAAAAAGGAACCTGGCTCATATTGATACATTACTGAAAGCCTATGATCGTTTTCCACTCACACCTAAAGATCAAAAATACCTGATGGTGCTACATACGGTGTATGCACAGCAATACCAGATGCACAGCACCCGAACTCATCGTGTTGATGACCGGATTGTAAACATTCACCAGCCGCATGTTCGTCCTGTCAAGCGTGGTAAAGATGGCAAAAAAGTGGAGTTTGGGTGTAAACTCCAGATATCGCTTAGTGATGGTTTTGCATTCATAGACAAATTGAGTTGGGATAATTTTAATGAGGGTAGTTGCTTACAGCAGTCTGTAGCTTTGTATAAACAGCGCTTTGGTTATTATCCCAAACAGGTGTTGGCCGATCAAATATATTGTACGCGAGAGAACCGCAAGTTGTTAAAACAACTGTGTATTGAACTAAGGGCAAAACCGCTGGGACGTCCGGCTAAAGAGGCGCTGCAAAATCAGGTAAGTCCAGGGGAGCGCAATCCGGTCGAAGGAAAAATCGGTCAGGCAAAAGTGGGTTACAATATGGAATGCATCAAAGCCAAATTAAGTACCACCAGTGAATCCTGGATTGCATCCATTATTTTGGCGCTCAACCTCGTTAATTTAACGAGGCTGAGCCTCTATTTCCTCATACGTACTATACAAAGCATTATAAACAACATAATAGAAAGGCTTACTTATTCCAGAAATTTTGGCAGTTTAAAATACGGAGCGAGTTAAACAGCAAGCCCTATCTATTATAAGTTTTGGAAATGAAGTTGGCTATGAGTTGGGGTTTAATTTATTATCAATCAGGCGATTTCTATATTGTTGTATAAAGGCTTTCAATCTTTTCTCCATATCATTCACCCTGCTTTTTTGCTGATTCATTAAGTTGCGCTTCATCACCCTATCGGTTTTAAAATCGTATAACCCTCTTGTTTTTTCTCCATCAAAAACTAATAAATAATCATCCTGAAGCCAGGTATAATCTCCATTATAGTTAAATACAAAACCGCTATCCTTACGATGGAGCACATCTTGTCCGTAAGCAAAATAAGGTTGGCTGTAGCCCAAATAGCCTAATACCGTTGGCATAATATCAATTTGCTGTATAGTTTGGTTACGAACACCTTTAAAGTTAGTATCACCAGGACTGTATAAAAGAATAGGAATACTACATTCTCCCCAAAAATTGGCATACTCATCATGATAAGTAACTGTTGAATGATCTGCCGTTATAACAAATAGGGTATTTTTAAACCAGGGTTCTTTTGATGCTTTAATAAAAAATTTTTGCAAGCCCATATCTGTATAACTGATACACTCCAAAACAGGCAAAGGGCCTTTTTTAAATTTCCCGGCATACTGTTTGGGCAATTTAAAAGGATGGTGCGAAGAAACGGTAAACAAGACACTTATGAAAGGTTGTTGAAAGCTGCTTATTTTTTTCTCAAAAAATTGTAAAAACGGTTCATCCCAAATACCCCATATACCATCGTATTCCGCATCATTATTAAACTCATCCTTACCATAGTACTCCTCTACCCCCATCAAATTCATAACGGCCCTAAATCCCATAGAGCCATTGGGCGCGCCATGAAAAAACGAAGTACCATAACCTTGTTTATTTAAAATATGAGCCAGGGTTTGCATACTATCACTCACATAAGGGGTTAAAGCAAAAGGCTCCACTTCGCTTGGAATACTACTGATAACAGAGGGTATGGCATCAATTGATTTTCGTCCATTGGCATAAGAATCCCAAAATATCAGGCTATGATTGCTAAGCGAATCTAAAAAGGGCGTAAAACCGGTATAGGTTCCACCGTCTAATTGTTGATTGTAAAACCCAACAGCTTCTTTGCCAAAACTCTCTAATATCAATATCACAATATTTTTTTTGTCCATAACAATATTAGAATCTGTAGGCTGATGTATAGGACTATAAATATTTTCTACTTCTTTATTGCTAAAATAATTTACTCTTCGAATGCCCTTGCTTCCCAAAGTGCGTACAAAAGTAAAAGGCGTGTTCAGCACTAAATAAATATCCTGCGGCCTGCTTACATAATCTCCGGCATTGCTAATGGTAATGGGTCGGGTACTATGTTTAAAATCCCCACGAATTCCTCCCACTTCTAATGGTATAAAACCAAATAAAAATACAGTTGCAAAAACGTAATATCCCCATCCTATATTTGAAACTACCTTCTTCTTTGTCTTAAGACGGTTGTATAAGAAGACCATTAACCAGATTAATGAGATAAAAGCTAACACAATGTACCAATAATCCCATAAAAAATGCCATCCTAGCGATCCTTTGTTTTCCTCATGTTGAAACTCTTTAAGGATTGTTCCCGTTGTTCGTCGCATTGTAAAGCGATAATAAATGATATCAATGCAGTTTAAAAGAGTGGCTAACCCATTACCAAGATAAAAACTCCATTTTACTGCTTTTTGGTAACCATTACTCAGCCTCCAATTATAGGGTAAAGGAAGCAGCATGAGCAAAACAAATAAGCTGTTATAATAAAACAACGCTGCTATATCAAATTTAAATCCACCTTTTAAAATGTGATCCCAATCAACAATAGTTAAACCAGTAAATAGATTGCTATTAAAAAAATAAAATATAAATCGGCTTAAAAAAAGCAATAACAATGCTATTGCCAACCGATAAAAGAGAACTAAATAATAACGCCTATCAATCATTATGCAGATTATTTATATTGCGTGTGTTTTATATAGAGTTACACTCTGACATAAAATTATAATATTATATGTCATAAGGACAAAACAAAAAATTTTCATGAATGTTCCCATATTAGTTGTATTTATTTAAAAAACACCTCTAAAATAGCTTTGAAACATTGAGATCGAGTAGAGATTGTTTAATTCTTAGTTGAAAAATATCTTAAAATTTGAACGATTCAGACATTTTTGTTTCGCAAAAAAACCTGTTTCTTATAAATGCATAAAGCTATCTTTACAAAAACCAAATGGATAATGGAAAAAGCTCTGCGTATTTTAGACCCAAATAAAAAAATAGCCTTGGTTGCCCATGATAACAAAAAGGATGAACTGTTGGCTTGGGCATTAGAAAACAAAGCAAAACTTGCCAAGCACAAGCTATATGCCACCGGTACAACGGGTAAGATTTTAGAAGATGCTTTGGGTCAGTATATCACCAAGTTTTTCAGTGGTCCTCTTGGTGGCGACCAACAAATTGGAGCGATGATTGCAGAAGGAAAATTGGATATTATGATCTTTTTTTGGGATCCGATGGAAGCGCAACCGCACGACCCTGATGTGAAAGCGCTTTTAAGGCTATCAGCAGTATATAACCTGCCCGTAGCCTGTAATGCCGCTACGGCTGATTTTTTGTTTACTTCTCCTTTAATGAATGAAATATACGAGGCTGTACAAACAGATTATACAACTTACTTAAAAAGAGCCCTGCCGGGTGTATAAGATTTAGAAATGGCAATAAGATGTATTTGTAAAGTTGTTAAGCTCTTGAAAAGTTCTATAATAATTTGAAATTAAGAAATTTAATTACGAGTAAGCGATATACAAACCTCTTGCAAGTCAGTAAGGATGTAGTTTTTATATTCAATAAATTTGTATTTTAGACACGTGGAAGAACAAGGGTATATAGAATTAAGAATAACAAATAAGGACAACACTTTACGTCCTAAGGATATTGATATAAATGATATTAAAGATATTATATCAGATGTTGAAACATTTCTATACCCCAATCGTCAAGAAAAGCAACATCGACCACATATTTCTTATGATATTGAAGAAGGATCTGCTAAACACAAATTTTTTTTACCAATAACATCAGTAATTCTATTTAATGGATTAACAAATGAGATAAGAAGCAGGAACAATCTTGATTTTTTAGATTACAAAAGGCAGGCCATTATTGACAAGTTTCAAAAAAAAGCTATAAAAGAGGGATATATAATTGAATTCAATAATTCTTTGGTAAAAAGCCCATCTCTAATTATTGATTACAGTACAAACTTTGAGATGATTGCTCCGGTTTTTTATGAAAGTGAATTTTATTTGTATGGCGAAATATATCAAGAAGGTGGAAAAGCCCCAAACTTACACATAGCCACAAAAAAATATGGCAACCTTACTGTTTCTGCATCAAAAGAGCAAATAATGGATGGCGAAAAGAAGACATATAAGCCATATGGAATTAAAGTTCGTGGTAAAAAAAGCTTTGAAGATGATTCTTTAACAGAATTAGAGTTAATTGAATTTATACAGTATAAACCTGTTTTTAATAAGTCGCTTTTAGAACTAGTTATTGAAAAAGCATCTAATAATTTGAGTAAAATTACAATTGTAGATGCTTGGTTAGATGACATTAAAGCCGAAGGAATAGGAAAG
>JBKEEB010000130.1:0-44895 GCA_047975735.1 Niabella sp. | reverse complement strand
TAGCAGAAAACTGTACAATGGTTTTGCAATGGCGATTGTGCGGTCTGGACAAACACCGGGTAAGGTTACGGTTAAAGTAACGGGAAACGGATTAAAAACAGCAGAAAAAGTAATAACAGTAAAATAGTATTAAATGCAAGTTTTTAAAGTATTGCTAATTGGTTGCTGTTTTTGTTTAACAAAATCTATGCTGGCTCAGCCTCATTATGTAAAAATTACAACACCTGCACCGGCGAAAAGAAATGTTGTATTTATTATGGGAACGGCCACCGATCCAAAAGGAAGTTCTATCATTGTAACGCCACAGAGCGTATTATTTAATGGAAAGCCGGTTGTGCCTGTAATGGGAGAAATTCATTTTAGCAGAATTCCTGAAAATGAATGGGAAAAGGAATTGCTGAAAATGAAGGCTGGCGGCATTACAATTATTGCAACCTATGTATTCTGGATTCACCACGAAGAGATTGAAGGGAAATACAATTGGGAAGGACAGCGTGATCTTCGAAAATTTCTTGAAACCTGCAAGAAACTGGATATGCCACTTGTATTAAGAATTGGCCCCTGGGCGCATGGCGAATGCCGTAATGGCGGTTTTCCTGAATGGTTAGTTACCAGTGGCGTTAAACTTAGAAATGATAATTCTGAATATTTAGCAATAGTTAAACCATGGTATCAACAAATCTTTAATCAAGCAAAGGGCTTGCTTTGGAAAGACGGAGGTGCGGTAATCGGAATTCAATTGGAAAATGAATATAGAGGTAAATGGGAACACTTGATGACCCTAAAAAATATGGCAAAAGAAATTGGATTTGATGTACCAATTTATACCAGAACAGGTTGGCCTCAATTGTCAAGCCCTGCTACATTTGGGGAAATATTGCCTTTGTACGGAAATTATGCCGATGGGTTTTGGGATAGGTCATTACAAACAATGCCGGGTGATTACAGCAAAGTGTTTTTGTTTCGCTCTTTTCGAAATTCAACCGTCATTGCTACTGAGCAGCTTCCCAAACAATCGGAGAAAGACAATCTGCAGGATTATTCATATCCATATCTCACTTGTGAATTGGGTGGCGGCATGATGCCGAGTTATCATCGTAGAATTAATATTGCGCCAATGGATATTTATGCAATGGCAATGGCAAAAGTAGGCTCAGGGAGTAATCTTCCAGGCTATTATATGTATCACGGCGGTACCAATCCGGGAGGAACTGTAACAACACTGAATGAAGAACAGGCAACTGGTTATACTAATTATAATGACCTGCCAGTAAAAACCTACGATTTTCAGGCACCGTTGGGTGAGTTTGGACAAATTAACCCACAGTACCATTTGTTGCGCCGCATGCATTTGTTTTTGCATGACTTTGGTGAAGGTCTTGCCTTGATGGATCCTGCGTTTCCTGATAATGTAAACGATCCGAACGACACTACATCGTTACGGTGGAATGTAAGAAGTGATGGAAATAGCGGATATGTGTTTATCAATAATTACCAAAGGCTAAAATATATGCCACCTAAAGAAAATATTTCTTTTACAGTTGATCTACCTGCTGAAGAGATTAATTTTCCTGCATCGCCAATTACTGTTCCCGCTAACAGTAGTTCTTTTATGCCTTTTAATATGAAGTTAGCTGCAGCTGTTTTAAAATATGCAACGGCGCAACCTGTATGTAAGATCAAAGAGGGAAAAACAGTTACTTATTTCTTTGCAAAAAACGGTATGGTACCGGCTGATTTTATATTTGATGCAGAAAAACTAAAAGTAAATAAAGCAAATGTTGATCCGGTAATAAAAAACGGTCGCATTTACTTTAGCAATGTAAAAACAGGTATGAATGTAGCCATCAGTTTAAGGGATGCGGATAACCTTACCTTACAAATTGTTTTGTTAGATGAAAAAACATCGCTTAAACTTTGGAAAGGCGAGTTGGCCGGAAAAGAACGTGTTTTTATTACTAATAATGCCGTTACATACCATAACAACGAACTGGAATTAACGGGGGAAGAAAACAAATTGGCAGTGTCTGTGTATCCATCTTTGCAATCATTAAGTAATGGAAAGCAAAAGTTGAAAGGAAAAGCAGTGGGGCTGTTTACAGCTTATAATATTACTGTTCCGCCATCAGCACCCTTAAAAGTTACGCTAAACAAAATTGCTAATGCCGGCCCTTTACGGGAAATAAAAATTGGCAGGGCAAACGTAGCTGAAAGCCCTAAGGATAGTGCTTTTGCAGATGCTGCTGTTTGGAAAATTGAACTTCCGAAAAATACAAATCGGAATCGGGATATTTATCTAAAGCTAAAATATACCGGAGATGTAGCACGCATATATGTGGGCGATAAATTACTTACAGATAATTTTTATAATGGTAAACTTTTTGAATTTGGATTGAAACGTTTTGCAAAAGAGATATACGGCAATGGGCTTATCTTAAAAATACTCCCTTTGCAAAAAGATGCTCCTGTTTATTTGCAGGATGCGGAGAAGCCTGATTTTAAAGGGATGAAAAGTATAGCAGCATTACCTGATATTGAAGTGTATGAATTATATACAGTAAAATTAAACACGCAATAAAATCCATTATTATAGTTAAAGAGAGAGTGTGTTTTTATTAATAATGAACGATTAAGAGTATAACACAAGTTTTATGCAAAATGATCGTCAATAGTATAATTAGTTTTATATAAATGAGAGTTAAAAATATCCTTACCATATTATTTTTTTTGTTTTTGAGTACAACGTATATAAAAGCCCAGCGTATTATGGAGCGTCTGGACAGAGGTCTGATTGCTATTCCGCAAAACGGAAAGGTTTTTATAAGCTGGCGTTTGTTGGGTACAGACGATACCAAAACCGCTTTTAATATTTACAGAACTATTAACGAAAAAACCGAAAGGATAAATACATCACCAATTACACAAAGAACCAGTTTTGTTGACGAGTTGCCAGACACAAGTGCCACTCGCTCGTATGTGGTGAAAACAATTTTACATCAAAAAGAAATAGAAACCAGCCTCCCTTTTGTTATCAAAAACTTTTCAAATCCTTATCTTTCAATTCCCTTACAAATACCCGAAGGCTATGCCGCTAACGATGGCTCAGTAGGCGATCTGGATGGAGATGGTGCCTATGAGATTATTGTTCATATTGCTGGTAAAGGAAATGACAACAGTCATGCAGGCTTTACGGATCCGCCATTAATTCAGGCTTATAAAATAGACGGTACTTTGCTATGGACAATTAATTTAGGGAAGAATATTAGGGAAGGGGCTCATTATACACAGTTCATGGTGTATGATTTAGATTGTGATGGCAGAGCTGAAATAGCCATGAAAACGGCTGATGGTAGCAAAGATGGAAAAGGAAATGTGATTGGGGATAGCACAAAAGATTGGAGAAATAAAACCGGATATATTTTAGCTGGTCCTGAATATCTCACTGTTTTCAACGGGCTTACGGGTGAAGCTATTTATACCACTGATTATATTCCACCACGAATGGAAGGCAGTTTAACGCCTACTTTTAAAGAATTGAAAGATGTTTGGGGTGATGGTTATGGTAACAGGGTTGATAGGTTTTTAGCAGCTGTGGCCTACCTTGATGGCGTGCATCCCAGTTTAATAATGTGCAGAGGTTATTATACCAGAACAGTTATTGCAGCTTGGGATTTTAAAAATAACAAATTAGAAAAAAGGTGGGTGTTTGATACTAATAAAAAAGGTAATGAAAAATACGCCGGGCAAGGCAATCATAATTTGACCATTGCCGATGTTGACGAAGACGGGAAGGATGAAATTGTATATGGTGCAATGAGTATTGCCGATAATGGCAAGGGGCTTTATTCTACAGGCTTTGGTCATGGCGATGCTTTACACGTAAGTGATTTAGATCCATCTGTTCCCGGCTTGGAGGTGTTTGATATACAGGAACGCTTTGATGATGCCGGAGCCAGTTTCAGGCAGGCAAAGGATGGCAGGGTTTTGTGGAAAAAAGCTTCGGTACATGCCGGCGAAGATGGTGAAGGCCCCGGACGAGGATTGGCATTGGATATTGACCCCCGTTATTCCGGTTATGAATGCTGGGTGGCCGGTGCCGGCATTCGTGGTCTGTTTGATTGTAAAGGCAATAAAATTGCTGACAGGACACCGGCCTGCAATATGGGCATTTATTGGGATGGCGATAATTTGGGAGAAATATTAAATGGTACCACCATTGACAAATGGGATTATGAAAATTCAAATCCTGTAAGAATTTTTAATGCGGCGGAGTATCAATGTCGCAGTAATAATGGCTCAAAATCCAATCCGGTTTTATCGGCAGATATATTGGGCGATTGGAGGGAAGAAGTGATTTACAGAACAAGAGATAATAAAGAGTTGCGCATCTTTTCTACAACCATTCCAACAGATTTAAAGTATTATACGTTGATGCATGATCCGCAATATCGGTTAAGTATTGTGTGGCAGAATGTGGGCTATAATCAGCCACCGCATACCGGGTTCTATTTTGGACATGGTATGAAAGACCCACCGAAACCCCGGATTATTTTTCCTACAATAAAATAAGCAGATGAAAATTTTATACCCCATACGATTGATGTTTACTGTAATTTTTTGTTACGGCATATCCTTTGCTTTTGCACAACAAAATGTTGTTAATGTAAAAATTAAAACAGTAAAGGTAAAAGCACCTTTTAAAATGCCGGATATTACAATACCTGATTTTTCAGGCAGCCCTCGATTTAATATCAAAGATTTTGGTGCCGTACAGGGCGATAAAACAAAAACCTCGCAAGCCATTGCAAAAGCTATTACGGCCGCCAACGAAAATAACGGCGGCATTGTGGTAATACCGGAAGGAGAGTGGTTAACGGAGAAAATTCATTTTAAATCCAATGTGAATCTTCATTTGAATAAAGGTGCTGTATTACTTTTTTCAAAAGATCCTACAGATTACTTACCGGCAGTGCATTCTTCCTGGGAAGGTATGGAATGTTTAAATTATTCGCCACTAATTTATGCGTATGAGTGTAAAAATATTGCCATTACAGGTGAGGGAACAGTAAGGGCTGAAATAGATATTTGGAAACAATGGTTTACCAGACCGCCGGCACACATGGCAAGTATTAAACGTTTGTACAATTTAGCTTGGAACCATGCACCGTTAAAAGACCGAAATATGGTTGATGATACCAGCCACCTGCGCCCACAATTTATACAGTTCAACCGCAGCGAAAATATTTTATTGGAAGGTATTACCATCACTAACAGCCCCTTTTGGACTATTCATTTATACCTTTCAAAAAATATCGTACTCAGAAAATTGAATGTGTATGCACACGGACATAATTATGATGGCGTTGACCCTGAAATGAGCCAAAACGTGTTAATTGAGAACTGTATTTTTGATCAGGGAGACGATGCCATTGCCATAAAATCCGGCAGAAACCCCGAAGGCTGGCGATTAAAAACACCTTCTAAAAATATTATAATTCGTAATAATCTTGTAAAAAACGGGCATCAGTTAGTGGCTATTGGTAGCGAGCTTTCGGGCGGTATCGAAAATGTTTTTATAACCAATTGTAAGGTTCAGGAGGGTGCTAAATTATATCACCTGTTATTTATTAAAACCAATGAGCGAATGGGCGGCTATGTTAAAAATATTTATGCTGATAATATTACATCAGGAAAAATTGATCTGGGCATATTAGGAATAGAAACGGATGTGTTATACCAGTGGCGTAATTTGGTACCCACTTACGAGCGAAGACTAACCCCAATAAAGAAAGTATATTTAAAAAATATTACTGCAGGCGATGTGAAATTTGTAGCCCGAATATTAGGTCAGAAGGAATTGCCGGTTGAAAATATCAATTTAAAAAATATAAAAGCCAGAATAATTGAAGAACAAAAATATATTACCGAAAATGTAGTGAATTTTAATGCGAAATGAGTTGTTAAAAATAATTTTTGAATTACGAGTTATAAGTGATGAGTTAGGATAGAGGCATGCATTTCGTCATCTCGGTGTGAACGAGAAATCTTTTTTGAATTGAATAAATATGAAACTAAGAATATTTTTACTTTTTGCCCTTTTTCTAAATACTACTCTCTCCATTGCACAGGATACTGTAGTAATCACCTACCAGGATATTGACCTTTGGCAAAAAGGGCTTCCTAATACAAACGGCACCGATCATTTGTTGCCTAATGATAAGGAAAGAATATACAAACCATCAATAAGGGTTTATCTTCCTGCTAAAGAAAAAGCTACCGGCCGTGCTGTGGTAGCTTATCCCGGCGGTGGGTACAGTCATTTGGCTTATAACCACGAAGGATACGGGTTTGCACAGTTCTTTACAGACAGGGGCATTGCTTTAATTGTTTTAAAATACCGTATGCCCAATGGTAACAGGGAAGTGCCTTTTTACGATGCGGAAGAAGCCATCCGTATTACTAAAGAACATTCCAAAGAATGGCATATCCATCCGGATGATATCGGTATAATGGGTTCATCGGCTGGCGGACATTTAGCATCTACAATGGCAACGCATTTTAAAAAAGATCTGCGCCCGGCTTTTCAAATTTTATTGTACCCTGTGATTACAATGGATTCAACTTTTACACATCGCGGTTCGCGAAGAAGTTTATTAGGAGATAATCCTTCGAAAAAATTAATTGACTTATATTCCAATGAAAAGCAGGTAAGCCCTGAAACGCCACGTGCATTTATTGTTACATCAGATGATGATAAAACCGTATCTACTGTGAACAGTATGCAGTATTATTTGGCGTTAAAAAGAAATGGAGTACCTACCACTATGCATGTGTATCCTTCCGGCGGGCATGGCTGGGGCATGAAGTCCGCCTTTAAATATCATGATGATTTTATTAGAGATCTTACGGCCTGGTTAAATAGTTTTTAAGTAATATAAACATGAAAATTTTGTTGAAATATATCACACTCATCTTAATCGCATTTATATTTACCAATATAGCTGAGGCACAGCTTATGAGCAATATAAAACAAAAGCAATTAAAACTGTTATCTGCTTCAACAACATATATAATAGGGCCGGAGCACGAAGATGTAGTTGCGAGTAATAATTTGTCCGGATTTGAAACAGGGCAGGTTGTAAAAGTTGATGGCGTATATCACATGTTTGTAAATGAAATGTTTAACAGGCCGCACCGGGACTTGCGCATTGCATACTGGACGAGCCAAGATGCGGTACACTGGAAACGGCAGGCTACAATTGTCAACAGCATTCCCGGTAGAAGCCCCACAAATCCCCGGTCGGAGGTTTGGGTAAATGCAGTTGTTTTTAATGATGTGGAAAATGCATGGAACATATTTTACACGGCTTATCGGGCAGGCGATTCCTCCAAAGCAGAAATTGCAGGTAATGATTATCAGGGAAGAATCTGGCGGGCAAAGTCTGTTGTTTCCGGACAAAAAGGCATAGCCGGCCCTTATTCAGATATGGGTATTGTTTTAGAACCGGATACCGAATCGCAGTCTTGGGAAGGGCAACAGGCTGTTGCATCGTTTAATCCTTATAAAGTAGGGAATATGTGGTATGCGATGTACGATGGTCATAATCATATACCCAGAACAGGGTGGCCTACAGGTATGGCGTTTTCACAAAAATTAAATGATGGCTGGAGAAGGATGCCGGAAGGATTTAATCCGTTGAAAGTGGTGGAAGCGTTTATGGAAAATGCCATCGTATCGCACCTTAAAGATGGCAGGTATTTAATGGTATTCGATTCCTTTGGCGATCAGGAAATAGGGTATAGCCTTTCTTATGATGGAATAAATTGGGAAAAAGAGATTAGGGTAAAAGTTCAATTCCCCAATAACCTCTGGGCACTGCCGGGCGATCATTATACCCGCACGCCACTCTGCGCCATTGAGGAAGATGATGGTACTTTTACAATGATATATACGGCTATGACAAAAGTGAAGAATAAAAATTTTTACGCCATCGGTAAAAGTACTTTATCATGGCAATAATTACGAAACAAATCCGGAGTTCATTTCAAATTTTCATCACTCAATATTATTAAAAAAGCCTCCTGAAAATGGAGGCTTTTTATATATCCGTAAGATATAATATTAACTTACTGGTTCCAAATATTGAGAATAAGCATATCCTTCTTCACCATCAGTAGTACGAACTGAAGCCCACAGCTCATTAGCGTCACCCAGTTTGGTTATAATTTCGCCCTTAGCAGCTTTGCCTACAATTGGCTGATCCGTACCGGGTCCTTTTCTAATATTCAGGTTTGTTTCCTGAGTAATAACCCTAACCTGAGAACCGGCTTCGGCTTTGGCGTTTACATTCAAAATCAAATCGCCACCAGTATAATTGGGGTCAATTTGTCCGTAAATACTCCAAAGTTGGTCTTTAACAGCCCCACTGGGAGCATCGCCGTCAATATATAATACACCATCCTGCTCTCTTACAGCGAGATTAGCTACACCGCTAGCATTAGCAGCGTCGATTAAAGCTTTATATTTTTCTTGAAGTGCCATGTTATTTCTCCTTTTTATTTTATGGTTAATTTGTTCTCAACGCTTTTAGGTCTGGTTGCCTGAACTTTTTGCATTAGCGTGGGAAGGTCGGCTTTTTTAATTTCGCCGGTAAGTGTTACAACACCTTCGGGGGACACAGCCGCAGTAACAGTTGGGTTATCCTTTAAGGCATCAGTAACAGCTGTAGTTAACGCATCATCTGTAGCAATTACGGGTGCAGGTGCTACCGTAAGATTATTTACAACAGATTTTACACCTTTTAATCCTTTAATGGCTGTTTCGGCAGCTGCTTTGGCTGCATCATCTGCAACGTTTCCGGTTAGCGTAGCCACACCATCAGCTATTTCGGATGTAACTCCAGATAAAGAACTGTTTGCCTGTATGGCAGCGTCAACAGAAGTTTTAATGTCAGCATCGCTAACTTTACTTTTACACGCCGGCATTGAAAAGGTAAATGCAGCAATAGCTAAAATTGCTAAAATTTTTTTCATTTGTTTTTTTTGTTTTTTGTAAAAAATTAAATCAACAGGAATAAAGGTAGCAAATATTACGCCATATTTCTTTTTAATTTATTACGTTTTTTTTAAGTCCTTAGTTTATTGTGAATAAAAAAAATTAATCACATGCAACTCTTTTAAGTATTAACTAAAAATAATAACTATCCGTATTTTAGAAATATGTTTAATTTTTCCGTCATTTCAATCCGCCCCGGCGGAGAGAAATCTCCTACTCATCAAAATGAGATTTATCCCGATTGGATATTCGTATTACCTCCTGTGAAATTGTTCTCTCCGTTTTCCTTCAGAAAACCCATCGAAACCTGTACGCCGCAGCGTATAACAATCAGGATTAGTAGTATTCCAGATTGCGGATAGTTATTTTAAAACTGTACTAACTGTTGCCGGTCTTCTTTAGTTTTATCAAAATTAACGATTTTTATTTCTTTTGGTTGCAGGTGAACCGTAACTGTTTGCCCATACTTATAGTTATTGTTTAAGCCCTTTATACTTGTTGCCGTAGGCGATGATGTATAATAGATTGTAGTACCGGTTGGTACTCCAATATCTCTGTTTAGGGTAAATTGATAAGTTGTTTTTTCGTTTGAGGGATTGTGGATGGAAATATACCCTTTATTCTTATCCCACGCACTATACCCATATACTTCTCCTTTTCTGGGGTGTCCGCCATGCATGTGTGTGTTAGAAAAACAGGGAAATACATGGTAACTCCATTTTAATCCTTTTGCCAAAATATCCCAATCGGCAGTAGAAAGTTCGTTGGTTTTTAGGTATAATTCAATAAAACCTGTTCCCCGGGAAAGGTTCATTAAAAGGTAATCCAGAAAGTTTTTTTCCGATTCGCCGGTAGCGGTTTTTTTAGGTTCGTGATTAAATAGGGCATCCATCGGGAATTTTGTATGGTCAGTTTTCCATATTTCGTAATATATGCCATCTCTGTAAACAAGCTCTTCGGTTCTGTTACTGCCGTCTGATGCATCTCCGGCATTAATCATCCACACAACATCAACGTATTGTAACCACCAGGGGCTTAAATAGGCTCCATTGGTAATTGCAATAAAAATGTCTGGATTGATGGCTGCCATTTTGTTAAAGATGGTTATTAGCCTTTCGGTTCCGTTTACGAGATAATAGGTTTTAAGTTCATCGTATTTCGGATTATTGAGGCTGCTATCATTTGCAACCAAATTGCCCAGGTTTAATTGTGGCATGGCAGGTGTACCTCTTCCTTGTAGTTCGAAATCGCGAATATTTAAATGGCCAAATAAACCGTCTAATTTAAAATATGCAATCCTGTTTTTAGTAAGTTCTAATAGTCTTTGTTCCAGTTTGTTCATGTATTTGGGGCCTGTCATCGACATGGAGAGCTCCAGACTTTCAAGACCTGCTTTACCCATTTTTTTAACCATTTGCCTGGCACCAAAAAAGCTACCCGGGCTAAGCCACAAACCAAGGTGGGAGTGCAGGGAATCAACAGTTGATAAAGTGCTTTTAAAGTTATGGGAAAATTTATTGTTAATTTTCCAAACCGTATCAGACCAATCCGATTCTTGCCTTCGGCTGTCCTGCCAACCATCGTCAATTACATAGGCGTTTAGGGAGGGTAGTTTTCGTTTTACTACGAGTTCATCGTTGACCATGCGAATACTATTGGCAAAATTGTCTTTATTAACGTTCACGCCCAAATCGAACCAGGAGTTGTACTGTATTTGCAAGCGTAATGGCCGTATGCGAATAGTGTTAATGTAGGAGTAAAAAGCATCATCAATGTATTTATATTTATCGGCTACGCCATAAATAGTCTGATAGCTTTTGTAAGTTTGGCCAGCCTCTAGTTTATTGCCCCATAAATAGCCACAGTATATAATACCGTTATTTACATAATTAGTTGCAGCAGGAAATTCTGTTCCCCAAAACGTGGCAGAACTGGTATCGTATAAAGGTTGACCCAATCCGGGTTTCCATTGTGCATGCGCCTGTGATGTAATTTTACTAATAGTATATGGTTGAATAGCGGCACCCGTGTTCATGGCTTCTATGTCTATACGTTCCAAAGTAAGGGAACGGCTGGGGGTAAACTCTATTGATTTTCGAATAAATTTATCATTGCCGGTTAACGCATATTTTACAATCAGCCGGATGTTGTTTTTTTTGTTATAAAGAGTTGCAATTATTTGTTGCTGGTTTTTATTAGTAGTTTTTTTAAAATTTTTTACAATAAAATTCGCTGTTGTTAGTATCGTATCTGTTTCGGGCTTATCTGTTCCGGAAGAAATTCTTAATTGAAACTCATTATTTGAACTAGGCGTTATTTTTTGCCCGTTTAACTTATTTACTAAAAATTTAGTAACAAGTTTTCCATTTTTAACTTCTACGGTTCTGGCTAAATACTTGTTTTGAATGGTTAATTGCTTTTGCGCAAAACAATTTAATATAAATACTGATATTAATATGCTTATGATAATAAGTTTCCTTCCCATACAGTTTAGTATGTTTATAAAATTAAAGTATGTAAATATTAAGAATTTATTTATAGCAAGTGTGTTCTTACTGTTCCAAAAGTAAGAATTAAACCGTTTTTACAGATGTTTATTTTTTCGGGAAAAACCAAAAGTGATTATGTTTTAGCCTGTTCATCTTCCAGTTCTAAAATTTTTGAGAAAGTTTTTTCATAATCAATTTCTAATTTTTTACGATTATTAATTGCCGCAGTATAGGATTTTTCTGCGGTTACAAATTTTTCTTTGTCAGCGTATGTACTACTGTCAGCAAGTTTGGCTTCCAATTGTATAATTTGCTGGTTACATTTATTTAATTCGTCTTCAATTTTAGCAAATAATTTTTGTTGTTTTTGTAATTCCTTTTTTAATTCTTTATTAATAGGAATGTTTTTTACTTGGGCAAGCTCGGGTGGCGGAATGTCGTTGGCTTTTTTATCAATGTCTGCTGTTTGTGCTTCATGTTTAGCTATAGCCGGAGCGTCTTTTCCCATTCTTTCGTTCCATTGTACCCATTCATCATAACTGCCTTTAAACTCCTTAATTTCGTAATCGGTAATTTCCCATATTTTATTGGCCGTTTTTGAAATAAAATACCTGTCGTGGCTTACAAGAATAAAGCTGCCTTCATATTTGTTTAAGGCATCAATCAGTAGCTCGCAACTATGCATATCCAGATGGTTAGTAGGTTCATCTAACATTAAAAAATTGGCTTTGCTAATGATTGTTTTTGCCAATGCCACTCTGGCTTTTTCGCCTCCGCTTAATATTTTTATTTTCTTATCGGCATCATCACCACTAAACAAGAAACATCCCAATAAACTGCGCAATTCCAGTTCTGTCATCTGGCTGCCGCATTCTTTCATTTCCTCAATTATGGTATTATTTATGTTTAGAGCTTCTAACTGATGTTGTGCATAAAAACTCTCTTCTACATTATGTCCCCATTTTCTGTTGCCTGTAAAATTTTCTGCATTGGCAATAATTCTTAATAGGGTAGATTTTCCCTTACCGTTTGCACCAATTAACGCAATTTTATCTCCCCGTTCAATTTCCGCTTTTGCATGAGAAAGAATAATATTATCATCAAAAGCTTTAGAAACATTATCCAATGTAACTAATATTTTCCCCGGAGTTTTATCAACCCTGAAATTAATACGAATATCCGGACGTTCTACATTAACTTCTTCAATTCTTTCTAATTTGTCTAATTTTTTCATCAGGCTTTGAGCCATTGCAGCCTTACTGGCTTTGGCTCTAAAACGTTCTACCAACCTTTCGTTTTGCCGAATATAATCCTGTTGGTTATCGTATGCTTTTTGCTGCATTTCTATACGCAGTGCTTTTTCCGATTCGTAGAAATCGTAATTACCATTGTAAAAATGTAGTTCTTTTTGATACACTTCTACAATTTTAGTTACCATTCTGTTTAAAAAATATTTATCATGGCTAACAATTACCACAGCTCCCTGATAATGTTGCAGGTATTTTTCCAACCATTCAATAGAGGGAAGATCCAAGTGGTTAGTAGGCTCGTCTAATAATAAAAGATCCGGCTGGGTTAATATCATCTTAGCCAGTAAAACCCTCATACGCCAACCACCACTAAATTCTTTGTAAGGTCTTTGCAAATCACTGTTGTTAAAACCAAGTCCCTGTAAAACTTCTTCGGTTTTATGGTGAATATTGTAGCCGTCTAAAGTTTCTAATTCGTGTAGCTTGTCAGAATAATCGTGTAATAATTTTTCATGCTGATCTGTCTCCAGCTTTTTGCCTATTTCTTCAATTTCTCTTTCTAATTGTAATACTTTTTCAAAAGCACCTAAAGCTACTTGTAATATTGATTCGTTAGTGTCAAAACTTAGTAAATCCTGATGTAAATAGCCAATGCTTGTCTCGCGCCCTTTTTCAACAGTTCCTATAGAAGGGGAGTAGCCACCGGTTAATAATTTTAAAATTGTTGATTTTCCGGTACCATTAAAACCAATCAATCCTATTCTTTCATTGGGTTGAATATGCCATGTAGTATCCCTGATAATGGTTCTTGCCCCAAACTCAAACGTAACATTTTGTAAGCCCGCCAGCATATTAAATTATATTTGTTAATTTTGTCAACTTTAATGCGCAAATTTAATTATTAGCTGCAAGTTTAAATGATTATAAATAAAGATGAAGAAATTTTTACTGTTTTTATTGATTTTAGCAGGAGGTTTTTTAGTTTATAAGTTCTACTTTAAAAAAGAAAAACCTAAAGGGGATAAACCACAGCCTATAGTTGTAAGCCAGCATTCAAAAGAATTCAATCACGCTGTTGAAAATATATTGGATGCCTATTTTAACATGAATGAAGGTTTTGTTAATTGGGACAGTACTGTTGTGAACAAGGAAGCCGAAAAGCTGCGTCAAACTTTAAAAGAGTTTAATATAGATGAGTTGAAGAAGGACAGCGTTATTTACGAAACTGTATTGTTTCCCCTAAATAATGCGGTAAGCGCTGTAACCAATATTCAAACAGAAACGGAGTGGTTAAAAAAACGGCAGGGATTGCAGGATTTATCTGATAATCTACGAACTTTGTTGCTTACAATTAAGTATGACCAACGCATTGTTTATTGGCAAGAATGTCCTATGGCTTTTGGAGAAGGCATGTCGGGCAACTGGTTAAGCAATAAAGAAGATGTTGTAAACCCTTACCTTGGAAAGAAAGATCCTAAATATGGTGATGGAATGTTGAACTGCGGCAAAACTAAGATGGCAATAAATTTTATGCCCCCTGTTGAGGGTGATGAAAAAAAATAGAAAATGTCTCCGTAGCTCAGTTGGTAGAGCAGCTGACTCTTAATCAGCGGGCCCAGAGTTCGAGTCTCTGCGGGGACACTTATAATCAAGGAGTTACGAGTAGTAAAACTCCTTGATTATTTGATTTTAAAATATATCTAAAATTACTTTTGTGGTAAATACAGATTGATTATTCTGGTTATTTCCTTTACTCTTTCTTCCCATGTATTTTTTTTGGCTATAGCTATACGCTTATTTTGAAGAACTTCATTGTCTGATTGTAGTATATTGTGTAAAGCCTGATTAAATGACGTTGTGTCGTTTACAAAATGTACAGTATTGTCTGTAAACTCTTTCAGGTCTTCATTAAAATCGGTAACCACTACCGGCTTACCAAGCCCGAGATATTCAAATAATTTTAATGGGAATATGGTATTGCTAATTTCGTCTTTTTTAAATGGAATCAGGCAAATATCAAAAGAATAAATTATAGTGCCTACTTCACTATAGGGTACCGGAGGGATATGATGTATGTTTTGTTGTTCAAAAAACCAATGAGGTATATGTTCCAAGTATGTAGGTCCTACAAATACAAATTGAAATTCGGGATTTTCTGCTGCTACTGTTTTGAGTAATTTGTAATCAATTCGTCTTTCAATTGCACCAATATATCCGATGATAGTGCCGTTTAAGTTTGCTAAAGTTGGATGCTTTAATGTGGAGGCAGGATGCTTCTTAATAATATCTGCAGCATTGGGTACGAAATAAGTATTTTTATTTTGTTGTTTTTTTTCAAGGTATAAAGCCTTGCTGGTACATATTACTATGTCCGATTCTTCAACCAGCTTTTTTTCCCCGGCAATACCGTGTCTTTTGTCGTAAGCTCCAACAATAGGATCTACGCAGTAGTATATTTTTAAAGATGGGTTGAGCTTATTTGCAACACAGGGGTAATAAAAATTATAAGCATTTATAAAAATATACTCCTTAATATTTTGGCTTTTAATAACTTTTTTTATCGTGTTGGCTATAATATGCTCGTTAATATGCAGTAATTTTTGATAGAGAAAACCTTCCGGTAAAACAGATGCCGGCAATACCGGTTTGCTTATAACAATGTTTACACCGTCTATTTTTTGAGGCAGGAGTGGGTTGGAAAAAAAGCCTAATCCGCTCTTTCTCGCTATATATTCTTTACTGTTTTTCTTTAGTTTAAAATAGGTTTTTAATGTTTGGGGATTTTCTATATAATATACTTCATTGTTTTTTGCAAGGTATTTAGCAATGGTAAAATTGGTTGATGCCAGTCCATCAAACTTCATAAGACTTAATATGAATATGACTTTTTTTTGCAGCATCTTTATTTTTCCGAAGATTTTATTTTTTTGAATATTCTGTTTGTCAGGGTACCATCTGCAACAAATTTTCTTCCAGATGTCCATGCAAATGATTTTGCTGTTGTTACCTTGTTTAATTTACCAAATTTATTTCTGAGTTTTAATCCCAAATATCCGTCTTCATTTGCTCCTAGTGGGTGTTCATATCCGTTTACCGCCAATCCTTGTTCTCTTCTATAGGCAGAGGAACATCCATAAATATACATGGCTTTATCTTTTCTAACAGCATTAATGCCTTTATAAATATCTCCAAGCAATTCATATAAATAGAACGCCAGACGATTAGTATTTTTCTCTGGTAAAAAAGCAAATCGCCCGTAGGAAACAGCTATTTCACTATTATTATATAATGGGGTTATTAGTTCGTCAATCCAGAAAGGGCTATAGATTGTATCGGCATCAGCATTAATAATGTATTTTCCCTTTGCTGATTGTAGTCCTGTGTTTCTAGCATTTTTTACTCCTTTTTTCCCCTCAAAAATATATGTAGCCCCGGATTGTTGAACCAGTTTTTTAGTATTGTCAATTGAATTATTGTCAACAACAATTATTTCTGTTTTATATTTTGTAGAATTAGCCGCAATGGATGATAATGTTCTTAAAATATTTTCTTCCTCATTATAAGCGGGTATAATTACTGATACACTTGGCGTTTCTGATTGAAAAGATTGCATTCGTATTCTTAATTCAGGGATGTTATTTATATACCAATCTGCTGGTTTCAGGTGTTTTGCTATATAGGATGGAATAAACGCCGGTCTCATATAAATTGGTTTACATAGATTGATAAATAGCTAAAAGCTCTTTGGCTGCATTTTCCCAATTAAATGTTGCCGCCCTTTCTATTCCTTTTGCAGTAACTTGGCTATGAGTTTCGTTGTCATGTAATATACCAATAAGTTTACACAGTATATCTTCAACGCTGTAAGGATTGGCGTATATGGCAGCGTTGCCACCAATTTCCGGCATTGAAGATGTGGATGATGTAATTACCGGTGTGCCGCAAGCCATAGACTCTAAAATTGGCAATCCAAAACTCTCCCGTAATGAAGGGTATAAAAATACATATGCAGCATTGTACATTAATGGCATTTTATCCGAAGGTATAAAGCCAGGAAAGACAAAATTTTTTAAAAACTCCTCTTGTTTAGTGTTTTTTAAAGTTGCCTCTACCAAACTTTTGTCATAGTCTAAAATAACAAGCGGTATTGGTGCGGTAACATTTTTACAATAAAGCGTATAGGCACTAATAACATTTTTTGTATTTTTTTTAGGTGCTGTATTACCCAAAAACAGAATAAATTTTTCCGGTAATTGATAATGCTTCCTAAAATTATCTATCTCGGATTTAATAATTCCTGTTTTGAATTTTGGACTAACAGCATTATAAACAACTTTTATTTTTTCATCCGGAACATGAAGTTTTTCTTTGATGGTTTCTTTTTCAAAATTTGATACTGTAATAATGTATTTGCTTTTTGCTACAATTCTTGGAACAATGAATTTACGATATATATTTCCAAAATTTTGATAGGCCGACCCCTTGAAATTTAATTCTTCCAGATATATAATATCATGCAGGGTAAGTAATAGCGGTACTTTACAGTTAAGAGCAGAGGTGTTACAAGTTGAATGTAAAAAATCAATATTATGCTTTTTAACGGCTTTGGGTAACGAAAATTGCTCCCAATCAAAATAAGTACGCCCCGGAACTTTAATAAAATCCATATTTTCGGTATTGGAAATGCAAGCATCATCTTCGTCATTTTTTACAAAAACCTTGTACTGATTATACCTGTCTATTACCTGCAATTGCCGCAACAATTCCAGTGCTACAACTTCCATTCCGTGTTTTTTCTTTCGGAATAATCTTTGAACTTCGACTCCTATTTTCATTTTTTTATTTCTTTAGTATATGCCGTAGCATCATGTTTTGTTGCAACCGAAAGTTTATTGGCTACGCGTACTTTAAGCAATGCCATAATTTGACAATATATAAAATAAGGAATTTTTACTAAAGCTCTGTAAATGCTTTTAGGAGCTTTAAAATAAAAGAGCGCACAAAAAAATGTTATTACAAATATGAGTATAGCGCCTCCCCATACATATAAGCCAACAGGCTGCATAATTGCACTTAGTGTAATAAATATTGCACTTATAAAAGCAACTATAAAAATAGGGGGCCTAAGCAGCATTAACGAAAAGGCAAACCTGTTCCAACTAATTTTAATAAGCGATTGAAAGAATAATTTTATTGCTAATATCCAAAACCTGAACCAGGTGTTAATCCATCTGGCTCGTTGTTTTACCAATTGGTCTGATTGGGCTGTTTTTCCGTCATACACAATAGCATTTTCACAAAAAGCAATTTTTTCATTTCTTTTTACCAACTCATATTGCAATAATTTGTCAAAACCTGCACCGGTTTTATCATGCCCTTTCATACAAGCTATATACAAATTGGTATTAAATGCCATACCCGAGCCAGCTAACGATGAAGAAGAACCTGCTTCAAATAATAGCTTTCTATCTATAAATCTATAATACATATCGCCGGCTTCATCTAATCTGGCATAAAAGGTATTTAAATTACGGGCTGCTCTAACTCCCTGAATGGCATTATGCCCGGCTTTAAACATTTCATTAATGTGATGCAGATAGCTTTTATGCACCATATTATCACTATCAATAATTGTAATGGCTTTATGTGCTCTTTTAAAGTTTTCAATTGCATAAAAATGCGATCGTATATTACTACCCAGTACATTTGGCGGGCGTAGTAGTACTACTTTTTCCGAATCGTACCGGATATTATCAATATTACATTTATCTGCTACTATGTAAATGATATAATTACTATAAACATTATTCAATATAGAAAAAACAACGTCATCAACCAGATCAAATTGCTCGTATGCGGTTACGATTATTGCAAAATCAGTTTCTTCGGTATTTATAGCGGCTGCTTTTTTGGATAAAAACGATTTTCTTAATGAAGCGATAAAGAGTAGCAGACCAGGATACCATAGCGGTAAGCTAATAACAATTTGTAATATGATCCACCATGTTTTCATTTCAATAATAAACAAATTAGAATATAGTAAGCGTTAAATTCTGTCCCAAGTATTAGTGTTAAAGTTGTATTGTTTAATGGTTTTTGCCGGGTTGCCGGCTACAATGCTATAAGGCTGTACATCCTTTGTTACAATACTTCCAGCAGCTACTACAGCATGTTTGCCAATTGTTACCCCGGCTGTGATAACAGCATTAGCTCCAATCCAAGCATCATCGTGTATATAAATTTGTTTACAACTTACAGGTTGCATTTTTGGAGGAGTTTTAATATCCTCATATCCATGATTTAAGCCTGAAACAACTACATGCTGTGCTAACATTACATTATTGCCAATAGTTACAGGTCCTATAATAACATTCCCTATTCCTATAAGTGTATGTGTACCTATAATTACATCGCCTACGGCATTATTTATTATTGAAAAATCTTCAATAATAGATCTTGCTCCTAATGAAAAATTATTATAGGGGAATGTATCTGTTCTTGCATTGGAGCGAATAATAGCTTTTCTGCTAATGGAATGTTTAAAAGGATTAATAAAGAAATGTATATACCATCTTGGCCGGGGGTCGTATTTGCCGGCCATAAGCCACAAGGCTGTTCTTTTTAAAAACGGAGATTTCTTTATGGTATCTTTTAATGACATTTACATAAGATGCTTTAAAAAACAATCAGTTATAAAAGCACAATTACTGGTTGCTTTTTGGTGCCATGTATTTCAGCCCCTGTCTTACACCCCAAACAAGGCATAGTATGCCGGGAATTATAAAATAAATGAATGGCATGTGTTTAAAATTTATTTACTAATATGATCCTCTTTATATTTTTTACAAAAAACATATACAATACCTACTGATAATTGAATTAACAGAAGTGACGGCATAGCATTCATTACTTCGTTTCCATAACTACACACAAAAATTCCTGCTGCGCCAGCAAAAAGTGCTGTTAATTTAGTTTTCAGATTTTTATCTTTAATATTCCATATCATAGCACCGCATTTGCCTAGTATATATGCCCAAAAGCAAAAAAATATGGTAAAGCCTACAATGCCATACATGGCCCAAACCTTAACCCAGTAACTATCCGGAGCAATGGTGGATAAGTAATTGCCGGGGTTATATTCCCTTCCCCAATGCCCTATAACACCTAAGCCGCCACCAAAAGGTTTAGTGGCTAAATATTCTCTTAATTTTAATTGGTTAATTAGGCGCATATTTAATGATGCATCCTGGGGGTCAATTGCACTTCTTAATCTGTATATGTTATAATTGGTATTTCCTATATAGGTATATTTTAAAATTAGAAATATCAAAACAGAAAAGCCACCACCAAAGATTAATACCCTAGTGTTTTTGCTCATAATTATTGCTACCATAATACCAATTGCTAATGCAAAAAAAGAGCCTCTGGTTCCTGAAATTAACATACCGTAAAAAAATAGCACAGCTAATACCAATAATATTATTTTTTTAAACCATCCTTTTAGTCCTACAGCTAACACAATGGCAATTACCGACATTTGTGCCTGCGAAGGACCAAATTGGCTTGCATCACTCAAAAATGAAAATATACGTAACTGCCCATTTACAATATGTGTAACATTTCCCCCCTGATCCAAAAAGGCCTGTTCTCCCGGAGATAAGCCAATATAAACCTGCTTTAGGCCATTTAGCGTAGCCATAAATGAAAAAAGCAAAATGGCATACAAGAAAATATTTAGTCTTTTTTTGGTATTTATGAGTAGCATTCCTAACGGGGTAATTAATAAGGGTGTTAGTGCTGTGCTTCTGATTTCCTGCAACCAACCGCGTGGGCTGGCTCCCGAAAGATTTAAAATTTCCATTACGCTAATACCAAACCAAATAAGCATTAACCAAACCAAATCGGTTTTGAATACTGTAAAATCATAATTTTTTGCGTTGTACCAAATACTTAGCCAGGTTAAAACCAACAATAGTTCTATTCCCATACCATAGGGGAGGCCTCCAATTTCTCTATCCGGAATGGCCATAAAAAAGCAATAGACTATTAGGGTAAAAAGCCCTATAAAAGGTTCTTTGAAAAGTAGAATTAAAAAAACTATTGCAGATAAAACTAAAACAGGTATGGCCGGTGTAAATAACGAATTGGAATATACAGCCATTGCACCGGTTGCCAGTGCCAACAACAAACCAATACTAATAAACACATATTCCCCTTTGGATAATTTTATATTTTGTTGCAAATTCATTGAAGCGGTCTAAGCTCTTATTTTATTTATTACCCATCCCATAAAATCAGGTTGTGTATTAAGGTATTTCACAAAGTCCAAATCTTTTTCTTCCAGCTTATTTCCGGCTTCAAATATGGCAATACTTTTGTCGCAAAACATAAGCCATTCTTTTACTTTGTGAATGCTTTCGGAACTATCTATATCTATTATTACAATATCAAAAGTGTCTTTTAGTATTTTAAATCCTGTAATTAAACTATTACTGTCTTTTATTTCCAGCAGCGAATTATTTGTTTTATTTTTATTAAGAATGGTGATTCTGTCTTCTATTAAAATTTGTTTTTTTACTAAAAAAGATTCAAATACCCTGTCCTTATTATCTTTTTGTTTTTGATTAGTTACAATTTTCATCAGGTTATCATCCTTGTCGCAAATCAGCAGCACATTTTTCCCCATCATAGCCAATGCATACCCAATACTTCCGGCAATAAATGTTCGGCCATCTCCGTTTTCAATACTGGTAACGCCCAGCACCTTAATTTCCCCATTCAATTCTTTAAGCAATTCTAATCTCAGGCCGCGAAGGGAGTCTTTATATGATGTATAATTGGGGTTAGCCGATTTGTCGTTCCAGATTGTTCTAAGATCTTTATCATCCTCATTTATGTAAGCGATATTGCCAATTACTGGTTGTTTTGTAGCAGCAGACAATTGTTCGGGAGTATTAATAGTTTTATTAAGCATAAAAACTACAAGAAAAGTCATCAGGCAGAGCATGAGGCTGGTTATTCCCGAAAAACCTATATACAGCATATTTTTGGATGGTTCAGGAGGGCCGGGTAAGCCGGGCTCTGCCAAAGCCAGCCTGATGCCAACTTTTGCAATCATATTGGCTTTATCATATTCTGCCTGTACATCGGCATAGTCTTTTGCCGCCATGTCTGCATCTCTTAAAAGATTTTGTTGTCCGTCGGAAGATGTGCTTATTGGTGCTGTGCCCACAATTCCTGGTTTGGGTCCCATTGTATTTAATTGCTGTTCTACCGTAGCTAACATACTTTTGGCAGCTGCTAAATCATTTTCCAATTTTATTTTTTGATCAATCAGGTTTTGCCTAATAGCAGCAGGATTTGACTGCGATTTTTGAGAAGCATTTGCTACAATTCTGCTACGTATTCTTTGTAATGAATCGATGGAGGCTTTATCCTCGGGGCGAAAATTGTTATTGATATACCGCTGATTGGCAGCTTGCAGCTGATTATCAATATTGATTATTTCACTGTTTTCTTTTCCCGAATTATCTTTTATATATCCGCCACTGCCCGATAGTTTGTTGTTAACATCTGCAATCGCACCTTCAATAGAACTGATATTTCTAATAATTTGCGATTTTTGTGATTCGACTTCAGTAATTCTTTGATAGGTAATATCTGATTGTTTTTGAGCCGCCATAGCTCCAGCAGATGATGAAACTGCATTAGCTGAAGAAGCCGCCAATGCACTGCTGGTTTTTTGCATTTCCTGTTGCTTTTCTTTTAAAAGCGTATCTAATGTAGCCAATGATTGCTTTTGACCAGACAAGATAAGGCTGCCGTAATAATGTATAAAATCCCGGGAAAGATAATTTACGGCAAAAGCCGATAGTTGGGGATTGGGCGATACAAAAGATACCTTAATAAAATCGCTTTCCCCGTTTCGAGCAATGGTTAAATTTGTGTATAAACTTTCTTCATCGTAACCGGATGCCGCTAAAATATCATAAAGTTTTATTTTGCCGTTATTATCCGCAACAGAAATTAAAGCATTGTTGGCTAACCTGTTTTCATATTCAGCAATGGCTGTTTGTTTGTCCTGTTCCGATAATTGTTCTACAATATCTGCATGCTTTTTAAAAGACTGTCCCGGATTTTTAAGGTCGTGTAGAATGAGGCGGTATGATAATCCCGTAATAACTTTTCTGGATTTTATCATTTCCAGTAAATTACCAAACTGCTGGCTAATTTTGAAGTAGTCTAACGACTGATTACGCTCCATTACAGTTTGTTGAAATTGCTGTGTGATACCTGTTGCAATAAGGGCATTGGATTTATAGGTTTTTGGCAATTCTCTTACTAAAAAATAGGTGGTAATTACAGCTATAACAGGTATAATTAGGATAAGCCATTTAAAACGGCTTATGTATTTTAAAAACTCTTTTAAATTAAAATTCAGGCTCATTAAGTTTTTATTACATTTTTAGGTAATTGTTAAAATTATTCTGTTATTTCACTTTATCTAATGTAGTTCCTATAATATCTTCCAGCGCATCCCTTGTTTTTAAAAATTCTGTTTCAGCACTTACGGTTAATGCATCAGCTTCGGTAGCAGCATTTCTTGCCAGCATGTAATCTTCCATTGTTATTTCATTGCGTTCGTATTTCAGTTTAGCGTCATTTAAAGTTATTTTCAAATTTTGTGCCGCAAGTGTTCTTATTTCAAGTTGTTTTCTGGAATTGAGGTAATTGTAATACCGGGTTTTAACTTCAGAAACTAAGGTTAAATTATATTCTTCACTTTCAGCTTTAGCTGCGTTATAATCGGCTTTGGCAGCTTTTATGATGGATGGTTTAGAAAGTATAGAACCAAGATTTATTGAAACGCCGGCAGAAAACCCCTGTAAAACTACTTGCTGTGAGGCAGTTGTACCGGTTCCTCCTACAAGCCCTACAGTGCCTGTTTCCGGCCTGTAATAATAGGCTCCGTTAAAAATATCTAAAGTAGATAATTTTGCCGTATTAAGTGTTGACTTTGCCCTCATTTCCCTTGCTTCAAAAAGTTTTTTTCTGGGAAAGTTTTGTTTTGCCAATTCAATATACTTTTGAAGTAACTGGTTATCTATTTGATTAATAATTGACTCTTGGGCATTTACCACCAGTGTTATTAAGCAAAAGAACAAGAGTGCAAAATATTTTTTCATGTTTTTGTAATTTGAGTTTATACGTTTTCTTTTTGAAATACGGCCGGAATTGTTTTTAATATAATTTTAATATCCATCCAAAAAGAGCTGTATTTGGCATAATAATTATCCAATTCCTTACGTTCCTGGTCAGACATTTCGGCCTTACCGCGTTTACTTATTTGCCACAAACCGGTTATACCTGCCGGCCCCAGGAAGCGCATTGCAAAAGCATCAGAAGTTAACATTTCTGCTTCATACAATGGTAATGGTCTGTTCCCCACCAACATCATATCTCCTTTTAAAACATTAAAAAGCTGCGGTAATTCATCAATACTTGTTTTTCGGATAATGCGTCCCATTTTTGTTACACGCGGATCGTTGAGTATTTTAACAAAGGGTTGATCGGAGTTCTTACCGTTGTTACTATATTGATTATTGGTTTTACTTAATGCTTCCAGTTTCTTATCGGCATCAACAACCATAGATCTGAATTTGTAAAAATCAAATATCTTATAGCCGGTACCGGCTCGTTTACTTTTATAAATTATAGGCCCCTTGCTTTCTATTCGAATGAGTATGGCCGTGATTAATAGGATGGGTGAGGCTAAAATAATGAGCAAAAGAGCTACGGTAAAACTAAAAATTCGCCTTAATAAAGGAGGTTTGTATTCTAAATTGCTCTCATCGGCAATTTCTACCTCGTTGGATTTAAGTAGTTTTAGTTTAATTAAAAATCTAATTCGCTCAGCTATAACATCGGCATGTAGGGGTTGGTAATATATATCATTTATCTTTTCAGGAAAAGTAAAAGGAGATGTAATCGTATTTGTTTTTTTACTACAGAGCAGAATGATGATAATACCGGAGGTTACCGAGTCTTTTTTTAATTGAGATACTAGTTTATCGGCTTTATCTGTTTTGTCAGTTATTTCTAATAGAATTACACCAGGAATCTCGTGTAAAGAGGATTTTTGTAAAAAGGCCATAAAGTCATCCGGCGTGTTAAAAACATCAATATTATATTTATGTACATTATATAACTCGCTGGCTAAATCTGAAACGAAATTGATACCAATGTATGCCAGATCAATAGGCATTAACCCTTTATACTGCGATCTCAAATTCCATTCTGTGCTTGTTGGATTCAAAGATTGATTCGATTGCATTTTTAAGTTTTTCCGGGTTAAAAGGTTTTTTCATAATTAATTCTACAGGGAATTTAAGTTGTGCCTGAATGGTTTCCGTATCAGCATTACCTGTTAATACAATAACAGGGATATTTGCATATAACCCACTTATTTTTAATGATTTAAAGAAATCTGTGCCGTTAAAATAGGGCATCATTAAATCCAAAATTATCAAATCGGGCAAATTGCCTTCTTCTAACCAATTTACAGCATCGTATCCGTTGTTTTTAGCTGTAACATTATAGGATTTGGAAAGTACAAAATGTAAAAGTTTTAGGATAATAGGTTCATCATCAATGATTAAAACATGTTTTTTCATAATTTACGGTTTTGTTTTCGATTAGTCAATTCACTTTTAAATAAACACAGCAATTAGCTTGTTAAATAGTTATAGTCCGTTTAAATTTTTATAGAAATGATACCGTAGGATATGGAACCAAATCTATTTTCCCCAAAGGGATTTGTTATACTTTTTTTTTAGGTTAAAAGAATACAATTATTAAGGCAAAAATAGAATAAGAAATAGTGCTGCACATTTTTTTTGCGATGAGTTCCCCTTTTTTTTCGATGAATGCCCTGTTTTCTTCGATGAAAGATTTTTTACCAGAGATACTGTAAGAATTTTAAGTTATTGGTTTTCAATTAGTTATAAACGTGTCAATATACTCAAAAAACGCTTCAGTTTTTTATTATTTTTGGTTACTCAATTGCTTTATAAATAGTAATCTCTGTGGTGTTTTATAGGAAATACTATTCTCAACAAAGATATAGAATTATTTATTAGAATCAATAACATTTTGTAATATTTCTGCCAAAATTTTATTGTTCGGTGGATTTAAAAATGTTTTATGATCGCCCGGTATGGAAAATACTTTTACGCCTTGTTTTGCAAATTCTTTCCATCCTAAAAACTTAGGGTCATCCAAATAATACACCCGTTTTTGTACTTTAAAAAGATGGATGGTTATATCCATCGGTCTCATTACATAATTGTTATAAATATTTTCGTATGCCATTACAACATCGTTATCATAATCATAGATTTGATCATCTTCGGCCTCTACAAAATTTTTATTAAATTTTCTTAGCAAAACCAGTTTTTGATATTTCACAGTTTCTGACGGATTTTTAATAAATCGATTGCCAAAAAAAGCAAGTTTTTTAAATTGTCTGATAGACTTTGTATAATACTTTGATAAAATATTGTTTTCGCTGGAAGGCTTTGCGTAGCTATCTAAAACACCCAACATTTTTATTTCTTTTCCTAATTGCATGGCTTGCCGGGCCATTTCATAAGCAATAATTCCTCCAAACGAATATCCGATTAATATAAGTGGGCCGTTATTGTAATATTCCAGTACTTCTTTCAGGTATCTTGCGGCCATAACTTCCATGTTTTGAAGGTCGGTAAGATTACCATCAAGCCCTAATCCCTGTATTCCATATATTGGTCGGTTATCATCAAAAAACTGACCCAGTGATTTGTAGATTAAAGCATTTAACCCTCCTGCATGCACAAAGAATACCGGTGTTTTATTACCATCCTGTTTGATGGGAACTAATACTTTATTATTATTAGTTTGTTTGTTATTTTTTATAAGTTCTGCCAAGTTCTTTGCAGTAGAATTTTCAAAAAGAACGGATATCGGCAGTTTATGGCCGGTTTCTTTTTCAAGGCGCGACATTACTTTTATAGCGGTCATTGAATGCCCTCCTAATTCAAAAAAATCATCATTTTCATCAATATCCGGTATATTAAGCTCTTGCCCCCATATATCCTTTATGATATTGATAGTTGCATTGGTACCTTGTTTTACTAAATTATTATTTGCTATAAAGTCTGCACTAACTTGCGATAATTTAACTCGATCTACTTTTTTGTTAGGAGTTAGAGGAAATTCATTTAAAGCTATAAATTCTTCCGGAATCATATATTGTGGCAGCATGGATTTTAATGTTGTGCGCCATTCTATTAATTGTTTTTTTGAAAGCTCTGTTCCGGTTTCTTTTAAAACAATATAAGCTACCAGCAAATGTTCATTATTATGATTTTCCTTTACAATACATACAGCATCCTTTATACCGTTAAGTTTTATTAGATGATGTTCAATATCGCCCAGTTCAATCCTGTATCCACGTATTTTTGTCTGTTGGTCGTTTCTGCCAAGACATAGTATTTTCCCATCTGGCAGATAGTGGCCTAAATCTCCGGTTTTATAAATAAAGGCACCGTCAAATAACTGAATATTGTTGGGAATGAATTTTTCTCTGGTTAAATCATCGCGATTATAATAACCTGCTGCTACTCCTTCACCGCCAATGCAAATTTCACCTACGGTACCATCCGGCAGCAATTGCCCTTTGTCATTTAAAATATAAATTTGGGTATTGTCAATAGGACTTCCTATTGTAATTTGCAAATCGGTTTTAGTTATTTTAGCTACTGTTGACCAAATAGTAGTTTCGGTAGGCCCATACATGTTATATAAATGTTCAACCCTCGCCAGCAAGCTATTGGCAAGTGCTTTGGGTAATGCTTCGCCTCCGCACAAAGCCGTTACTGGTATTTTTTTATTGGTATTAACATTCAACATCATTTTATAGGTTGATGGTGTTGCCTGTATAATATTAATCTCTCTATCAAATATTTTTCTTACAAGCATTTCACCATTTCTTGTTGTTTGTTCGTCTGCTAATACAATGGTACCACCGCTGATTAGCGGCAAAAACATTTCAAGACCGGCAATGTCAAAAGATATGGTGGTGATAGCTAATAGCCTTGTTAGACTGTTTGTTTGAAACAGCCTTTTCATGGATAATAAAAAGTTTAATAAATTTCGGTGCGTAATTTTTACCCCTTTGGGTTTACCCGTAGAGCCTGATGTGTAAATAATGTATGCCAGACTTTGTTGGCTGACAGTTTCAGCAATATTGGTGTTTGGGATGGAATGAAGCTCTTCAAGAATATCTTCAACGATGATTTCTTTAGTATCGGAACTGTATTTTCCTGAATATTTTTTATTGATAACATTACAGTATGCTGCACAATCATGCAGCATAAACGAAATACGATTTTGAGGAAATTCAGGATCGAGTGGGAGGTATGTGGCTCCACACTTCATAACGGCAAGAATAGTTACCGGAAGCCAAATGCTCCTTTCTAATGTAATAGCAGCAATACCCCCCGGCTGTAACCCTTTTGATATTAAATAACGGGCTAATTTGTTTGCCAGTTCGTTAAGTTGTGCGTAGTTAATTTTTTCGCTATTAAATTCAATAGCTGTATTGGTAGCGTATTGAGAAACATTAGACTCAAATATTTCAATAGTGGTGGCTTCGGGAAGTTGCCGGTAAGTATCAATCTTTTTTACGAAACTATCTTCAAAACTTTTTTCATTAAAAGTTTTCAGATCGTTTATTTTTATTTGTTCATCCAGAATGATTTGTTCTAACAAAAACTTATAAGCATCCATCCATTCCTTAATGGTTTCCTTTCTAAACAAATTGGTGTTATAGGTCCATTGAAAAACGTAATTATTATTTGTTTCAGTAATGTTTAAAAATAATTCAAAGGTTTCCGACTTTCTTGCATTGTAAATAATTTTATATTTTAACTCATTAAAAGATACGTGCATATCCATGCCAATATCAATATTAAAACTAACGGGTACCAATGGGATACGGGAGCTATCCCGGTGTAATTCAATCTTCTTTAAAAGGCTGCCAAAGGTATATCGCTGGTGGTCATAATCATCTAAAAGTTCTTTTTTACGTTTTTTTAGATATTCAATTAGCGAATAGTTGTTTTGTATTACTGTTCTTACCGGTAATAAGTTTACACAATGGCCTATAAGATTAAACATACCTGAAGCTGCCTGACCCGATGTGGGGATACCAAGAACGATATCGTTTTTATCGGTTACTTTATACAATAGTATTTCAAATACAGCCATTAGTGTAGTTACAAAACTAATATTATGCGATGCCGCTATTTTTTTTATTTCGTCTGATAAGGATCTATCAATAACAAAATCATTTCTATGGCAGGCAAAAGTTCTTAATGACGATCGTTCAAAGTCAACCGGCAGTTCAAAGTGGGGAACATTATTTTTATATTGCCGTAGCCAATAGGTTTCCGTTTGCTCATATTCTTCTGTTTGTGCGTAGCTGTAATCGTCTATGGCATAGTTGCTAAATTGATCCGGTATTGCCGGAAACAATTTACCGGCTGTTATATTATTATACAAAGCACATAAATCTTCCAACAAAACCCCAAAAGACCATCCGTCGCAAACAATATGGTGTGCATTTATGTGCAGGATGGATTCATTTTCATTTTTCTTAAACAAAGAAAAGTATATCAAAGGGCCGTCGGCCAAATTAAATGGGGTTGTAGCAGCATTATCCGTGTAACTTTGAATTGTTCTTATTTGGTCTTCCTTGGGTTCGTGGCTTATATCCTGATAACTGAAATAATCATTAATATATTCGTAAATAATCATTTTGGTCCCATCGGTACTAAAAGAAGCTCTTAATGATTCATGCCTTAGTATTATGTTATGTATGGCACGCTTCATTGCATCAATGTTCAACCTGCCTGTGAACCCTAATGAAATGGATTCGTTGTAAGCAATATTGGCTTCATCGCTACCAATAATGCAGGATACCCAAATTTCCTGTTGAGCCTCGGTAAGTGGTACTACTTTTTCAATAGGGTTACCTAAAAAGGGGTTATAGGATACTGTAGATGCTTCTTTTACTTTAATTGTCATCAGTTAATTTAGAGGTTATTCATGTTTATTTTTATATAATTTCCTGTTTGTGTATCACTAACAAACCATGCCGGATTTCCTTCTTCGTCTTTACCTAATCTGGCACCCGGTACTGGAGGCTCCTGATTTGTATATATTTTTAAGGTATCCGCATTAGTACTTGTATGCTTTTGTGGTATAAACCCAATGCTTGATAGTTCTTCAATACTTTCTTTAAATGCATCGGCAATTTTATCAATATCTTCCTGAGTATGGGAAGCTGTGATGAAGCAGGGGAACCCATCCCAAATATGAATGTTCTTAAGTCTCATTAAAGAAAATAACAATTCCTGATAAGGGTATTCTTCTTTTATTTTTATTTTCCATAGTGAGGAAAAATGCGCAATGTAAAGTGGTATCTGATATTCTGTACAAATATTATTTAATTTTTGAGCTAAGGCTGCTGTACTATCATTAAGTTTTTCCTGTAAAGCATTTCCTTCTTTTTTTAAGTAGGACAGGGTTGCTTTTGCAGTGGCCAAGGCTAATGGATGCCGTACAAAAGTTCCGGCAAAATAAGTTACGCCTACTTCGGGTATGGAGCCATCGCCGTACTGCCAATAACCGCCATCTAATGCATCCATATATTTTGTGCTACCGGCAATTACGCCAATTGATAAACCACCGCCAACTACTTTTCCGTAAGTGGCAAGGTCTGCTTTTATATTAAATAAAGCCTGTACACCACCGGGATGGCTTCTGAATCCGGTAATCACTTCATCAAAAATTAATGCGGTATTGTTATTGATGGTAATTTCTCGTAATTGCTGTAAAAATTCAATAGGCACAAATTCGGGTCGCCTGCTTTGAACAGGATCTACTAATACGGCAGCAATATCATCTATTTTTTCTTTAATGATTTTTAGAGATTCGGGCTCACCATAATCTAATATCAGCATATTTTGTACATTGCTTTGTAATATACCCGGTGCCGCTGCAAAGGTTTTTAGTTTTTTGGTTCCCCGTACCAATACTTCATCATTAATACCGTGATAGGAACCTGTAAAAGCTACAATTGTGTTTTTACCTGTTACAGTACGTGCTATTCTCATTGCACCTAATACGGCCTCAGAACCGGTATTACATAAAGCACTTCTTTCGGTTCCTGTCATTTCACAAATCATCTTACATACTTCGCCAGCAAGTTCGTGTTGCGGGCCAATTTCGTAACCTTTTTCTACCTGTTCTAAAATAGCTTCCTTTAACACATCTGCCTGATAGCCTAAAAAATTGCTTCCAAATCCATTTAAAGCATCAATGTATTTGTTATCGTCAATATCCCATAAATAACAGCCTTTTGATTTGTTTATTACAATAGAATACACCATTTCTTTTGTTAAGGGTTTAAAGCCCGAAACTACTCTGGGGTCAGCCATATAGCTTCTGTGTTGCTGTGTGTATTCTTTACTTTTGCGGGTTTTGTTATTATAGTGCTCTATCAGGTTGTTAAGATAATTGCGTTGTTCCTGAGAAATATCGCTGATAGTTTTTTCAATTCTTGCCGTAGCCCCAAAAGGTTTTTTAATTTCTATTTTTTCCTGTTCGGTAATATCGCTATCTGCCGGAGGCGTATTATTGTTAGTGTGTATGGCTGTAGGCGTACTTATTAATTGTGATGATGGTACTCCTTGTAATAAGGCCACTTGTTGTGTTAATAAATTTAACTGTTGTGCTATTAATGATAATGCCGGGTTTTGAGTCTGACCATTTTGTACATTGTTTACAGGAATACCAATGGGTATATTTTGGGCAACAGGAGCCGTATTTGTATTTTGGCTAAACACTTCTTTTGGAAGTTGTTCATCAAGATGAGCTGCCAGCTTATTTAATGTGTCATACTCTTCGTTTAACTGGCGGAAGGTTACGGGTGTATTAAATTCTTTTTTAAATCCACTGGCAATTTGAGTAATTAGTAAAGAATCTAACCCAAGTTCTGTGAAAGTAAGGTCAGGAGCAGCATCTGCCAAATCTATACCGGATGTGGCTTCTACAATATCTATTATTTTTTTTATGAGTGTTTCTTTTCTGTTCATAACATCAGGTTCTTTTGTGTTGGCATGCGTTTCAAAGGTGTAAGTATTATTTAAAATATTTTGTTCTATAGGGAATATTGATGCGGGCTGATTGGGAGGAAGCAACCAAAAACGTTTCTTGTTATAAGCATACGTAGGTAAATGGTGTAAAATTTTTTGACTAATGGTTGGAAAAATTAGTGCCCAGTTTATTTTTATACCCCGTTTCCACAGTTCTGCTATGGATGTTTTTAAAGAAAGACATTCATCATGATCTGCGTGCATGGTGGCAAAACTACGTTGGCTAACAGCCCCCCCGTGTTGTTTGGCCAGTACAGATGTAACTGTGCCGGGGCCAATTTCCAGAAAAATGGGATGAAACTCATTTTCTAATTCCTGAATGGCTGTTGAAAACCGAACGGTCTTTCGTGAATGTAAAGCCCAGTACGAAGGATCTGCGGCTTCCTCGTCTTTTAACCAATTTCCCGTAACTGTAGATAGTAAAGGAATGCGTGGTATATTCAGTTTAAAGGTTTCTATTATTTGTTGTAAGGGTTGAACAATAGAATCCATATGCGACGAATGAAACGCATGACTGGTTTTAAGTTTTTTATTTACGATGTTTTGTACGCTTAAGTTATCTGAAATTGTATCGATGCTATCTTCACTACCGGAAAGGACACATAATTGCGGCGCATTAATAGCAGCAACAGATACATCGCCCATAAGGCAGGGTTCTACAGTATTGACGGATGAACGAACCGATAACATAACGCCACCCGGCAAATTGCTAATTAAACGCGCCCTGTTTGCTACAATTTTTATAACATCTTTTAAAGAAAAAATTCCGGCAAAATAAGCTGCTACAAATTCGCCAATACTATGGCCAACAAGTGCTGTGGGTTGTATGCCATAACTTAAAAGTAATTTGCCCAGTGCATAAGATGTAATAAAAATGGCAGGCTGTGTGTAATAGGTATTTTTTAATTTTTCTGTTGATAACTCATTTTCTTCAGTAAAAATAATTTCACGAATATCTTCTCCTATTTCTTCCAATAAAATGGCAGCACATTCATCAACAGCCGCTTTATAAACCAGGTTGCTGTTATATAATTGTTTGCCCATATTTATATATTGGCTGCCCTGCCCCGGAAACATAAATACTAAGTGTGGGTCAGCTTCTGCAACCGAGATAGGTGTGGTTTTTGGTATTTCTGCTGTTAATTTTTCAATCAAATCTTCGTGATTGTTTGCAACAACAGCATTCCGTACCTGTAGTTCCTGTCTGGTAGTTTGTAAGGTGTAACTAATTTGTTCAATGGGAATATTTTTATTGTTTGTTACAAAATCCAAAAGGCTTTGGGCAAAAAGTGCTGTACTTTCCTTATTTTTTGCCGACCAAGGAATAATATAAGGAGCTTCGTTATCAGCCGCAGGTGTTTCATCCTCATTTTTACGGATAGAATTTTCTTCAATTATTACATGTACGTTGGTGCCACCAACCCCAAAAGAGCTGACCCCTGCAATTCTTTTATCCTTTGACTCCCAGTTCTGGAGTTGGCTGTTAATATAAAATGGCGAATCTTCTATCCCTAACTCGGGATTAGCATTATTAAAATGCAGAGAGGGTGGAAGTTTTTTATAGTAAAGTGAAAGTGCTGTTTTAATAAGCCCGGCTACACCGGCAGCATGTGTTAAATGCCCCATATTGGTTTTTACTGAACCTAATGCGCAATATTGTTTTTGATCCTGATTTCCAAAGGCCATTTTTAATCCTTCTATTTCAATCGGATCACCTAAAGGGGTAGCTGTTCCGTGTGCTTCAACATAGGAAATGTTAGCCGGGTTTACATGTGCATCTTTTATAGCCATATGAATGGCACCATATTGGCCTTCGGTACTGGGTGCACTAAAACTGCCTTTATCACCCCCATCATTATTAACACCTACACCTTTTATGATTGCATAAATAGTATCTCCGTCTTTTTGTGCTTCTTGTAAAGATTTTAATAATACGGCACCTACACCATCACTAAAAATAGTACCCTTTGCTTCTGCATCAAATGTTCTGGTATGGCCATCTGCACTTAGCATCGTGCCTTCTTCATATAAATGTCCGGTATGTATGGGCACGTGTATGGCAGCTCCGCCGGCAATAGCCATATTGCATTTGCCGGTTCTTATATTATCTACAGCCTGTGCTACGGCTAACAAAGAGGTAGAACAAGCTGAATTGACGTTTACAGCCGGCCCGTTAAGGTTTAACTGATAGGCTACCCGTGTAGCAATATAATCCTTATCTGTTACTGATGTTACAGGAAAAAGACCTTGTATATCAAGCTTATCCTTATGCCAAATTACGTTGTTATTAAAATAGGTATTGGTATTGCAACCTGCAAAAACGCCAATGGTGTATTCATTAACTTTATTAATGTATCCCGTTTTTTCTAACACATTTCTACTCAGTTCTAAAAAGAACCTTTGCTGGGGATCCATTAACTCTGCCAGTTTGGGGTGAATTCCAAAAAAATCGGCATCAAATAAGTCTGTATTGTTTAAGATACCGCGTGCTTTAACGTAGTCTGGGTTTTCTTTTTCGGCATGGGAAAGGCTGCTGTCTAAATCCTCATCAGTAAAGAAAGTAACCGTTTCTTTCCCGGTTAGCAGGTTTTCCCAAAACTGTTCTATGGTTTCTGCACCGGGGAATTTACACTCCATACCAATAATGGCAACATCTCCGTTAGCGTTTGGCATCATAGGGGATGTGCTTTTTCTTGGTTTTTTTTCTTTGTGATGGTGTAAAAATTGCTGTAACGCTGCAATGGTAGGATATTGGTATAATTTAGTTACCGGAATTTGATAGCCATTTTTTTTACCGGCTAATGTAACAAATTGCTGTGCCAATAGTGAGTTACCACCTAATTCAAAAAAATTATCGTCAACACCAATTTCATCAATTTCTAATACGAGGCTCCATATTGTAGCAATATTGTTTTCAATATTTGTTTTGGGTTTCTTATATAAAACCTGCAATTGGGGTCGTTGGGTAGATGGTTCAGGAAAAGCATTCCTGTCAATTTTTCCATTGGGAGAAATGGGAAACTGCTCTAAAAATACAAACCTGTCCGGTATCATAAAAACAGGTAATGTGGCCGATAAAGATTTTTTCCATTCGGCAATAGCCCTGGCCTGTTCTATTGCGGTTACAGTTGGTTTTATATAAGCCACAATTATTTTGTCCTGTAACTTATTTTCTTTTATCAGTACAACCGCTTCTTTAATACCATCTAATTTTGATAACTGGTATTCTATTTCTCCTAATTCAATTCTAAATCCTCTTATTTTAACCTGATTATCGGTTCTGCCCATATAAACAATATGGCCATCAACTCTTTGCAACCCTATATCGCCGCTTTTATACATTCTGGCATCTGCTGATTGACTAAAAGGGTCTTTTAAAAATTTTTCTTTGGTAAGTTCCGGTCTGTTAATATACCCAAGAGATACGCCATCACCACCAATATATATTTCACCGGGTTCTCCTTCTGCTACAGGTTCTTGTTTTTCGTTTAAAAAATAAATAGGTGTTCCTATAATAGGTTTACCAATTGTAATATCTTCTGCAGTTGTTATTTGTGTAAGAATACAAATAACGGTCGTTTCTGTGGGGCCATATACATTGTACAAAGCACTGCATTTGGGTAATAATTCGGCAGCTAAAGTGTAGGGTAGTGGTTCTCCGGCCGATAAAATCTTAGTGTTTAAAGGTTCTTCCCAACCTGATTCTAACATTAATTTAAAAGTAACCGGCGTAGCCAAAGATATTGTAATCTTTTGTTGTTGAAAGAGTTGCAGTAATGCTGTGCCTGATTTTACAGCCTCAGTATCTGCTAACACTAAGGTAGCTCCGTTGGTAAGAGAAAGATAATAATCAAAACAAGAGGCATCGAAAGAAGTACTGGAAACTGAAAGAAAGTTGTCCTTTTCTGTAATATGAAAAACATCCTGCATACCGTTTAAAAAATGAAGGATATTCTTATGCGAAACCGTGGCACCCTTGGGTTTGCCGGTTGACCCGGAGGTATAAATGATATAGGCCGGATCATCTGGGAGGATTTCCGTATCCGGGATGCTATCTGTTACAGCCGCTGCAATTAGTGCCTCTTCAATAATAATCTTTTTTGCAGAAATATTAGATACTTCCGGAGTGGAAGAAGACTGAATAATAAATGAGGCTGCGGTGTCGTTTGCAATAAAATCAATACGCTCTCTGGGATAGGTAGGATCAATAGGAACGTATATGCCTCCCAATTGTAAAATAGCAAAAATAGAAAAGATGGTTTCCGGACAACGGTCTAAAAGTATAATTGCCTTATTTCCCTTTTTAAAACCAGCATTACTTAAGTATTGAACAACTTTGTTAATGGATACTACAGTTTCAGAATAAGTATATTGCAAATGCTTATAACAAATAGCAATATTGTTAGGTTCTTTTATAGCAACACTTCTAATGCAATTATATATATTGTTTTCAAAAGCATTCATAGATGGTGTAAAGGTTAGGTGTTAAGTCCGTTTGGTTAAATTCTACTACAAAAATAGCAATAAATTGCAACAAATTACTTTTAATATCTTTTTATTATAATTGTAAACATATTTAATATATAATTTTATGAAAACACCCATTAATAATCTTTTTGTCATGGATGCTCAAAATCGCACCAAAGGGAATCGAATTTCTGACAAAATTAATAAGATAATCAAGAAGCTTGGCTACAATTATGAATTTAAAAGAAAAGTTGATCCGTTTAGCGATATGAATACACTGGAGCAAAGAATTAATTTTTATCATTTGCTTTCATCTGTTTTAATGCAAAACATTGAGGGAGATATAGTTGAGTTGGGTTGCTATAATGGGCAATGCGCTATGTTGTTTCAAAAAATACTGGATGTTCATCACTCAAAAAAGGTACTGCATTTATACGATAGTTTTGAGGTGAAATTTTCTTCTCCCGGTAATGTAAAAGAAGAGCTTTTAAATAATTTTAAATCAAATAATCTTAGGCTACCTGAAATTCATCAGGGATTATTTGACGCAACACTACCTACGGAATTACCGGATGTGGTTTCCTTTGCACATATAGACTGTGGTTTTGGCGGTGATCCATTGGAGCATAAAAAAGTAATGTTATATTGTTTAAAACAATTATATAATAAATTGCAAACAGGAGCTATTTGTATATTGATGGATTATCATGATGCAACAACCAACGACCCTGGAATTGACTGTAACCCGGGGGTAAAATTAGCCTGCGATGAATTTTTATCAGATAAATCTGAACAAGTTTATTGTTTATATGGAGGCGAGGTTTCCCACGCCTACTTTGTAAAACAATAAGCCATCTATGTTGAATGAGAATAGTTTTTTTTCAGGATATCTTCAACCTCTTTTGTGCCTTTATTAATGATTGTTTTAATGGTTTGATAACGGGTGTAGTCATCGCTTGAAAATTGTTGATTAGAAACAGCGTATTCTAATTTTTCGATTTCCTCCTTAATATTTTCTTTAAAGAAAATAGCTGCAATTGATTTGAGATTATGAAAATTTGCTTTTAACGATGCGAAATCCTGATGGATAATAGCCGTATCAATCTCGCTGATTTTAGTTTTAGCCTGAACTATAAATTCATTGAGAATTTCGGCTTCAAAATCAGGGTTTTCATTGGATATTTCAGACAAATAATCGAGGCTTATGAGCGAGGGCTGTTTTTCACTTTCAAGTTGGGAGGCAGGCAGATTACATTTTTTTAGTTCTGTTTTTGTAAGCTCTTCAATTTTTTTAAACAATACCGCAGTATTAATGGGTTTTGTTAGGTATTCATTAATTCCTGCGGCCATGCATTTTTCCTTTTCTCCGGCTAATGCATGTGCCGTAATAGCAATTATAGGAGTAGTATTACCTTGTTTGCGAAGTGTATGAGCTAAGAGGCACCCGGTTGTATCAGGTAATTGCACATCTAATAGTATTAAATTATAATTTGCATTGCGTAGCTTTTCTAAGGCATCATTACCAGTTTCGGCAATATCTAAAACAATATCATAGTTTAGAAAAATACCTTTAATAAGCTTAATATTAAAATGATTGTCTTCTACTAAAAAGAGCTTTAAGGTATCGCAAAGCATGGGTTGTTTTGTTTCAAATTCTTTTGTTGCGGAAATAAGTTGTTTTTGTTTTAAGAAGGGGATTGTAACAGTAAATAGGGAGCCTTTTCCTTCTGTACTCATTACTTGAATATCGCCATTAAAAATTTCAACAATATGTTTTGCAATACTCAATCCTAAGCCGGAGCCTCCATATTTTTTATTATCAACTTCTTGCCCAAATCTTTCAAATATATTGTTTAATTTATCTTCTGGTATTCCAATGCCGGTATCTTCAATATCAAAACGGACAGTTATTGTATTATTAGTTTCTGTAATAAAATGTGATGCTACTTTTACAAATCCTTCATCGGTAAACTTTATGGCATTACCAACTATATTGGTTATAACCTGTGTTAATCGAACGGGATCGGTAATAATCATTTCGGGAAGACGGTTATCATGTGTATAAAATAGTTTTATGTTCTTTTCATTGGCTCTTGGAAGCAGCAGGTTAATAATATTTGAAATGGTTTCTTTAATACTTGTGTTAAGCTCTTCAAAAATCATCATACTGGCATTTAACTTTGAAAAATCCAACACATCATTAATAATTCTTAACAAGTTATGGCCGGCAGAATGAATAATTGAGACATATTCGTTTTCAGTATTTCCTAAATCTTTTTGTGTAAGCAGCTCTGTAAAACCAAGAATTGCATTCATTGGAGTGCGTATTTCATGGCTCATATTGGCTAAAAATATTTCCTTAAGTTTAAGCGACTCATCGGTTAGTTTTTTAGCCTTTATTAGTTCAGCTTCGGCCATTTTTACTTTTGTTATATCATCAAAAACAGCAACGCAATAACGAATCATTTTGTCTTTATCGTACAATGGTATGGAACTAACTTTTAAAAACATTTCTTCATCATTTACAAGCATACTTGTTTCTTGACCATTGCTGTTTTCCCCATTATATGCACTGGGAAGGAGAAGGTTTTGAAACAGGTTGTTATTGTATGATTCAAAGCTGTCGTCTTTGTTTATATCTTTTAATAAACTAGCACCTCTTTTATTGAGATGGTATGTGTTTTTTACATTATTTACAATAATAACCCCAACGGGTAATTCTTCCAGCATACTTTCTAACCTATTGCGCGATTTTTTAAGTGTAAACCGTATTTTTTCTAGTCTTTTATAAACTCTTGTAGCATAAATAGTCGTGATGATGAGTAGGAGCATTGCCAGCAAAGCGGTACAGGATATAAACCATATTATATTTTTATAAATTTCATTTTCTTCGTTATGCAATTTATCTAAGAGGGCCTTTTGGTTGTTTAAAAAAACCGTTGTTAAATAGCGTATTTTACTGCTTTGATACACTTTATCCGAATGGGTGGAAATATCGTTAATCTGTTCTTTATACAAATGGAAAATAGAGTCTAAAATATTTTGCTGACTTTGATCTAAATCCGCTTTTTGAATATCGGCAAATCGAAGATTTAAAATGGATTTATTGACTTCAAATTTGGGGAGGATTGCGGAATCGTTTCTAAAAACAAAATCATTGTATGAAGATTCTACTTCTTGTAAGGCATTTAATAATTCCTGTGTTTTGCTAATAACAAGTCCGGTTTTATTAACCTTTTCAACTTTGTTTTTAAAATAAATAATTTTAATTCCGGTATATATTCCTAAACCAAATAGTAAAACAATACTTACCCAAAGTACAATTGTTATTGTAGAGTTATGTCGGGGTATAGAATCAGTGAAACTCATTTGTAGCGACCTTGTGTTTTCATTTTATTTCAGATTAGGTTTTTGCCAATCTGTTTTATGTTTAGTTATAGTAGTATTTAATTGAATGGCACTAAATACCACAATACAAATTTATAGGGTTCTTTTTAAACAGGGTTATCTTTTTCTTTTGAACTTCTATTAATATACTTTTTGTAAAACTCTGGATAAAATTTCCAGGCATATACCCAAGGATTTAAAATATTGGTTTTATAATGTTTTGAAATATAAGCTTGTGATATTACAAAACCGATAATTGAAACTAACAGTGTGCCATACGCGGCACCAATAACACCAAAATGCCTAATTAGGGTATAGTTAAAAATAATAAGAAATACTGCATTGGCTATTACAATAAAAAAATTAAATTTTGTTCTGTTCATGCTATTCAAAATAACACCTGCCTGTCTGCCATAAGGGGCAAAAATGCAGGTTATTAATGTTACTCTTAACAGCGGTATTGAATCTTCATACTTACTACTGGCAATAAAATGTATAATAGAATCGGCAAAAATGAAAATAAAAATTAGTAATGGAAATAAGATAGCCAGTATAACTCCAATAGATTTTTCATAAACGTATTTTAACGAGGATAGATTTTGCTGATGGCCATTATCTAATCTAGACATTTGGGGGTAAACAATAGCTCCCATTGCATTGGTTGGAATATCAGTAAGGTTAGTAATTCTAACAGCAATATTGTATGAACCGCTGGCGGCTTTTGATAACATAGAGCCCAACATCATTTGATCAATGGAGCCGGATAGTACCGTACTTAAAGAAATACCAAATGTATATTTACCAAAGTGAATAATTTTTTTTATCCATGGAACATCTATTTTTTTTGTAAAGTGAACGTTTTTGTATGTAAACAATACCGCAATTATAGTAGCTACAACGATGCTGATTATTTGCACATAAGTAAGCAATACAACATTGGTAGGTACTTTAAATAAATAGCAATATAAAATGTATGCAAAAAAAACAAGCTGCCTGCTAATATTTGAATAAAATATTCCAGTAAATCTTAAGTTGGCCTGTTCAATACAATTCAATTGGTTTAAAATACCAGAAACAAAAAACACAACAATATACAGGTTTAGCATTTCAGTAATCTCTACGGCCTTCCAACTACTACTTAATACCGGTCCAATAACAATTACAGCCACACTTATAAGTATTGTCATTACCATGTTAATAATAAATGCGCCTGTAACAATTTTTCTTTCGTCAGAACGGTTGGCTACTGATAAAAATTTTACTAAGGCTTCTTGTGTAAGCCCGTTGCGAGCCATTTCTACAATACTAACTACGCTTAAGAACAATACCCATGTTCCATATTCTTCTTTGTTTAAAACTCTTACAAGAGCATAAAAACTTAAGAAGCCAAACAAAACGGTTAAGCCGTTTTGAAAAAGGTTAATAATTCCATTTTTGAGCCAGTATTTATTGCCGGACATTTTTAAGAATTACAATTATAAATGTGTTTTTACTAAAAGAAATAGATCATCATCTGTTTTGGCATGATAAATTTCTGCTGAGGATAATTGGGGATATAATTTTTCATAACATTTAAAAAAATGCTCTGGCCCTTCTTTAGAAAGAATAATGTTTTTACCTCCAAAATAACTGGCTAAAGTAGCAGTACCCCCATGTATTGAAATAAAGTGGTTGCAGTTAGCATATACACATAGTTGAAAATGATTGAAATTATCAGCTTGTATTTTGTTTTCAATATAAAGATCCTCTAATAATATAACATCCGGATGCGTTTGTTTTAACCATTCAAACTCTTCTAAATCATATATAATACTATTGTCGCTTACAATATTTTTGGGCTGCGGCCTGTTATATATAATCGTGTATTTGTTTTTTAATTGATTTATTAAACTGTTTAAAACATCTATACTAAAAAAACTTATTGGAGGTCTGTCCCATTCTGTATTATATTTATTGGCAATAATTAATATTGGTTTTTCAAATACATATACATCATTCGTGTATTTTTCTTTTAAAGGAACAGCCATCCATTTTTTCATATTATAATTTTGGCTATACACAATTCTGGGTATCTCATAATTATAATTTCCCTCATTTGTTCTTTCATTAAAGCATTCTTTGTGGTCAGGCGAAAAGAAATACAACTCTTTGGTTCCCGGAAATGAAAGGGTTTGCTTTAAAGTACCATTCTTAAAATGCCAATATGCATGGGGCAAAGCAAACTGAATTTCAGCAGCAAATTCGCCTTCATATTTTACGGTTTTGTATTTTTTCTTAAATATATAGTCTCGAAAGAAGTATTTTAATTGTACCATCCTGCACACATAGGTGTCTCTGTAAAAGTACTTGTATGCCAAAGGCACAGCCGGATATTTTACCCTCACCAATAAGCTGGAAATTTTTCTTAATATAGTTGTATAAGTGTTGGTTAGGTTGTTAATCATATGTGATTTAGCATCTTTGTTATGCACAAAGGTATGTATATAAACTTAAATAATAACTTCATATACATTGGCTATAAAATAGGATAGTTTTTCTATAAAAATGGGGAGTGCTTATTGCCAAATATGAACCTGTTTGAATACATTTATCAAACCTGTGTTTGAGTTAAAAGTAACACTGTCAATAGCATTGAGGGCTGTTACCGATTTTATTTTTTTATCCGAATTAATCATAAAACTAAGATCCCTCCATCTAATCCTGTCGGCCAAAGTATGTATTTTAACCTGTATAGTGAGTTTACCATCTTTAAGTTCCAATATAACAGGCATTTTAGCCATTTGTCGGTACTCCATAACTTCTCTGGTAGGTACCATCAGTATTTTATCGTTGGTTTTTTGTTTAAAATAATCAATAATCCGTGAAAATGCGGCAGCATCAATACCATGAGAAGCCAGTCGGAAATAATGATTATTTTTTGTGATAATCACGTCAATAGCCTTTTTGGCGGCGGTTTCCATTTCGTTCCAATTATCGTAAAACATACGATTAAAAGAGCTGAAGTCAACCGGTGCTAAGGCAAAATCCTGCACGTCTTTATATACCGGGTTACCCGCAGGCGGTAATCCGTCAAAAGTACCCTGAGAGGTTGAAAAAAGGTAACCGAAATTTTTTGCCGCCGTAGGAAACCCATCATAATTTGTGGGTACAACCAAGCCATTCATTTTGTAATTAATTCTGGCAAATATTAAATCTTCTAATTCTTTTACATTTCTGTTTCTGTCATTGCCATAATTATAATTACCTGTTGGTTCATGGTAGTAACTATGATTTTCTATGTCCCATCCACAATTAATAAGATCGGTCATTTGGTTATAAGTTACGTTCATACTAAGTAAACCAGCCTCCTCGTTATTATACTGATTCCTACCGTTAACGGCAACAGCTCCGGTATAAGGAATATTATTACCGCAACCATCCGTATAAAAAGTGTTTTTTAGTTTCTCAAATCCTGTTAAAGAGCTTATTGAATTATCGTCCCATTCCACACTGGCCCATCCCTGTTTATTGTATTTTAATGTGGCTATAGTGGCTGTTGCCGATGTTGGCACCGATTCGAAAACAACTTCAAAAACCATTGTTTTTGAGTCGTATGTAACAGGTGGTGGGGGAGGCGTAATTGGGGTAGTAGTAGTATCTTTTGGCGGAGTAACTACCGTATCTGTTTTATTGACCGAGCTATCTGTAGTTATCGGCTTGTTATTTGTGTAGTCGGCTCTTGTTTGATGGCATGCCGGAAAAACAATAATACTAACGAATAACAGAAATGCAAACTTTATAAATCTCATTATCATTTCTTTATATTATTTAATATTATCAACCTGAATAAATATTGGTTTTTCTGTTACCGAAACGGTTACAGAATGGTCTGTAATATTTAAAGGCGTTTTTTCTCCGAAAGTTTTACCGGGTACTAATTCTATTTTTTCTGCTGTACCGGCATTATTGCTTATGGACAACTTGTAATCCTGAACAATTTTGTTTTCGCTTGTTTTTGACCATACTGCATATACGCCATTGGTTCCGTTTAAAGAACGAAATTTATATATAAGTATATCGCTGTTTCCGGAAGCCACTTCTCCGGCATAAGCCATGCCGGCCAACACTGCTTTCATGGTAGCAACATAATACCAAGACTCTTTCTTTTCAAAATTCTTTGTTCTGTCAATCAAGCCACTGGTGCCAAACCACGTAGAAATATAGTTCTGACTGGGATCAATTAACGCAAAAACCTGTGCATAATCCACCCGTGCTGCGGCAAAAGCTAAAAATGCCCGAACAATCCATCTGGCTTGTACTTCATTTAAACTCAACGGATTTATTTTCTTGGGAGCTAATACGGATTCGGGATTAGTATCCCACCCAAATTCAGAAATCCAAACTCTGGCATTAGGTATATTAGACTCGCAATATTTTACCAATTCATCAGTTTTTTCTCTTAGTTTACCATCTTCAGGCGTTTCTGCCGGTTTTTGAACAGCATTGCTCCAATCTATTTTATTGTTAAATGCATAAATGTGCATATTAATAACATCTGCTGCAAATTTTTTGTCGGGCCTGTGAGCTTCAAACCAGGCCTTCATTCTGGAAATATAATCTACACTTAATGTAGCCAAACCACCCATAACCACCTTCATATTAGGATCAGCTTCCTTTATCTTATCGTAACATTTCGAAAGCATTGCAGCGTATTCTTCAGGAGAAAACTGAGCGTTAGGACCTTCCCAGTCTTTATCGGGCTCATTCCATACTTCTAAATATTCAACCAAATCTAAGCCGCTTACTCTTTGATTGGCAGGAACATTTAACTTAGCTGCATTTACTTTTGTTTTACCATATCTTGCTGCCATTTGAAACAGGGCATTAGCAATATAAGTATAAGAATTTGGATCTGTAGTGCTTTTGCCGGAAGCATCTATGGGCTTATCATTGAATTTAAAATTCATATTACCCTGCAAATTTTTTATAGCACCCTGAAAACATATAGC
>JBKEEB010000086.1:0-26170 GCA_047975735.1 Niabella sp. | reverse complement strand
ACCTTTGGGTACATTAAAATTCATGGCTTAAAGGGCAAAGGAAAATTAACTTTATACTACGGCGAATCTCGTGAAGAAGCGTTAAACACTGATAAATGCGAAACCTTAGACCATTTAAGTTTTGATGGTAGTCAACCTGAGGTTTATACGCTGGAAGGTTCCAAGGCATTCCGTTATGTACAGGTACAGAAAGATGTTTCGATACAATACGATGGTATTTCTATGCTTTATGAATATTTACCATTAGCGTATCGTGGAGCTTTTAAATCATCAGATGAGTTACTGAACCAAATTTGGGATGTGTCGGCTTATACGATGCACCTAACCACAAGAGAATTTTTTATCGATGGTATTAAACGTGATCGTTGGATATGGAGCGGCGATGCTTACCAAAGTTATTTGATGAATTATTATCTGTTTTTCGATTCGCCATCGGTAGAACGTACACTATTGGCACTTAGAGGTAAAGAGCCTGTAACGGCACACATCAATACCATAATGGATTATTCACTGTATTGGTTTGTGGGTATTTACGATTACTATTTATACACAGGCGATACCAAATTTATAAAAACCTTTTATCCGCGTATGAAATCCTTAATGGAGTATTGCTTAGGAAGATGCAATGAAGAAGGTTTTTTAGCACCGCTGGAAGGTGATTGGGTGTTTATTGATTGGGCTGATGGCTTACCCAAAACAGGCGAAGTAAGTTTTGAGCAAATGCTATTAGTAAAGAGCTTAGAAGCCATGTCAGTAGGTGCTGAAATTGCTGGTGAAAGGGAAGATAAAAATAAATACTTGCAATTAGCGGCTGATTTAAAATCAAAGTTGTTTGAGGTTTTTTGGGATGATGAGCATCAGGTTATGAAACACCAACGTACCGATGGAAAAGTTCAGGATATGGTTACCCGTTATGCGAATATGTTTGGTATTTTCTTTAATTATTTTAACGATGTGCAAAAACAAAGTGTAAAAGAAAAGGTGTTATTAAATGATGATATTCTTCAAATTACAACGCCTTACATGCGTTTTTACGAGTTGGAAGCCTTATGTGTAATGGGGGAGCAGGAATTTGTGTTAAATGAAATGCGTGATTATTGGGGTGGTATGTTAAAATTGGGTGCAACATCGTTTTGGGAAAAATACGACCCTAAGCAAAGCGGAACTGAACATCTTGCCATGTACGGCAGACCTTATGGAAAGAGTTTATGCCATGCCTGGGGTGCAAGCCCTGTCTATCTTTTAGGTAAATATTATTTAGGTGTAAAGCCTACGGCACCGGGTTATATTGAATATGAAGTAAAGCCCGAACTCGGCGGTTTACAATGGATGGAAGGCAAAGTACCTACGCCGGCAGGAAATATTGATATGTATTGCAGTACAACTAATATTAAGATTATGTCTCCTGTTGGTACAGGGAAATTGATTTTAAAAAGTAAAACAATGCCAATATGTAAAGAAAGGGATATAATCAAAAAAGGAGATAATACTTATGAATTAGTAATTGATAAGAACAAAAATTATAACGTAACTTATAATGCAGAATAAGAATTGCCATGCGGTCAAACGTCATGCCGACGAAGGAGGCATCTCTATTTAAAAAAGGATGTTGGAGATTTCTCACTTCGCTGCGCTACATTCGAAATGACATTTATATTTTAAGTGTTCGAAAATGATTTAAAAACTCAAAAATGAAACTCAAAATCACAATCATATTTTTTGTTACAACACTTTGTATTGGCAATTTGTTTGCACAATCAGGTCTTGTAAATACAACAAACAGTAAGCACGCTAAACTCAATACAGTTGGTATCAGCGATGTTAGCTGGACAAAAGGCTTTTGGAAAGAACGTTTTGATGTATGTCGCGATGTAATGGTTCCCCAATTATGGAATATTTATACCAGCGATACCATTTGTTATGCTTTTCAAAATTTTAAAGTTGCCGCTGGCTTGCAGGATGGACGCTTTAGAGGCCCTTCTTTTCACGATGGAGATTTTTATAAAACAGTGGAGGCCGTTGCCGCTATGTATGCTGTTACCAAAGATGAGAAGTTAAAAGGCTGGCTTAATGAAGCCATTGGCGTAATTGCAAAAGCACAGCGTGCTGATGGGTATATCTACACAAAAAATATTATTGAGCAACATAAAAACGGCGATAACAAAATGTTTGATGATAAACTGAGTTTTGAGGCTTATAATTTTGGTCATTTGATGACGGCTGCCTGCATCCACCAAAGAGCAACAGGAGAAAACGCTTTAATGAATATTGCTAAAAAGGCTGCAGACTTCTTGATTGTCTTTTATAATAACGCTACGCCCGAGCAGGCACGTAATGCCATCTGTCCTTCGCATTATATGGGGCTGGCTGAATTATATCGCGCCACCGGCGAAAAAAAATACTTGAATCTTTTAAAGAAGTTGGTTGACATTCGTGGTACAGTAGAAGGAACCGATGATAACAGTGATAGAGCTCCTTTTAGAGATATGAAAAAAATTGTGGGGCATGCCGTTCGCGCTAATTATTTAATGGCGGGCGTAGCCGATTTATATGCAGAAAATGGGGATGAATCGTTACTACATACTTTAAATACACTTTGGGACAATGTAATTCTAACTAAAATGTATGTTACGGGCGGCTGTGGTGCATTATACGATGGTGTTTCAGTGGACGGCACTTCTTATAAACCCGATACTGTTCAAAAAATTCATCAGGCCTATGGGCGGGACTATCAGTTGCCAAATTTTAGTGCGCATAACGAAACCTGCGCCAATATTGGCAATGTGCTTTGGAATTGGCGTATGTTTCAAATTACCGGACAGGAAAAATATATGGATATTGTAGAGCTGGCTTTATACAATAGTGTTTTAAGTGGTGTGAGTATGAATGGTAAAAATTATTTCTACACCAATCCTTTGGCGCATACAGTTAATTATCCCTATCATTTACGTTGGGAAGGAGGTAGAGTTCCATATATCGGACTTTCAAATTGTTGTCCGCCTAATACTGTGCGAACTATTGCCGAAGTAAGTAATTATATGTATAGTTTGTCTGACGATGGATTATACTTTAATATGTATGGGGGTAATAAATTAAATACTACATTGAAAGATGGTAGTAAAATAACCTTAACGCAGGTAAGTAATTATCCCTGGGATGGAGCTGTGTCAATAACTTTTCAAGAGGTTCCATCAAAAAAAATAGCATTGTATTTTCGTATTCCTTCATGGTGTAAAAAAGCTATTTTAAAAGTAAATGGTCAGTTAATTAATATAGGTTCTGATAATGCAAGATATGCTTCCGTAAAAAGAAACTGGAAAAAAGGCGACAGGATTGAATTGGTATTAGATATGTCTGCTGCATTAATAGAAAGTAATCCATTGGTAGAAGAAACCCGTAATTTAGTAGCTGTAAAACGTGGCCCGATAGTGTATTGCATTGAATCGGCAGATTTAAAAAGTAATAGCATTTTTGATATACAACTTCCTTCAAATATTCAATTAAAACCGCAGCCCATGAAAATTGACGGCGGTAATGTAATGGCACTTATCGGTAATGCCAAATTGATGAACAATGAAGGGTGGAAGAATAAATTGTACAAAGAAATAAATACTTCGTCAAAGCAAATTCCCATTAAACTCATTCCTTATTATGCTTGGGCTAACAGGGGTGAAAAGGATATGACGGTTTGGATGCCGGTTGAGAGGTGAGTGATAAGAGATGGGATATAAGTGATGAATGAAATGATTAGCTGTTCATATCACAACTCATAGTTCACATCTCGTAATTTATAGTTCATAACTTATAACTAAAAAACGTGGAAAGAATTTTTGCAACATATTATATTGAAACGCCCTTCAATCCTGAAAAGGCAGCGGCGGTATTGGCAGGTGAGCAATCTTCCGGAACTTTTGTAGCAGTACCGGGTGAAACCGAAGAATTGAAACATCGTTTTGCAGCAAGAGTAGAAAATATAGAAATACTTGAAACCGTTATGCAACCTGCTATCCCGGGAGCTGTTAGTACAACTGGCAGGTATAGCAGAGCTATGGTAAAAGTATCCTGGAGTATTGAAAACTTTGGGTATAATCTTCCGGTAATGGTATCTACCTTGCAAGGCAACTTGTACGAGATTACTCAGTTTACAGGTTTGAAATTGATTGATATTGAACTGCCTGATTCTTTTGAACAGCATTTTAAAGGCCCTGAGTTTGGTATTGATGGTTGTAGGAATTTAACAAATGTTAATGCACGCCCACTAATCGGCACCATCATCAAACCCTCTGTGGGCTTAACTCCGCAAGATACGGCAGCGATGGTAAAAACATTGGCGGAGGCTGGAATTGATTTTATAAAAGATGACGAACTGCTATCCTCATCCGCCAACTCATCTTTTAACGACAGGGTAGATGTGATTATGGAGGTTATTAATGCACATGCCGATAAAACCGGAAAAAAAATAATGTATGCTTTTAACCTGAGTGATGAAGTAGATGAAATGTTACGCCGTTACGAAAAAATTGTAAGGAGTGGCGGCACTTGTGCAATGGTCAGCATTAACAGTGTAGGGCTTTCCGCTGTTAAAAAAATATGTGATCAACGCCAACTGGTCATACATGCACATCGTAACGGTTGGGGTATGCTTGCGCGCCATCCTTTGTTGGGTATTGATTTTAAAGCGTATCAAAAACTTTGGCATTTGGCAGGAGTAGATCAATTGCATGTAAACGGTATTCAAAATAAATTTTGGGAAACGGACGATAGCGTTGTGTCATCAATTGAATCATTAAAGAAAGGATTATTTAATCATAAAAAAATACTGCCTGTTGTATCATCAGGGCAATGGGGCGGTCAGGCTTTTGAAACATATAAACGAACCAATACAGTTGATTTATTATACATGGCTGGCGGCGGTATTATGGCGCATCCAATGGGGCCTGCAGCTGGTGTGGTAGCATTGCAGCAAGCCTGGAAAGCAGCGGTGGATGGGCTTTCGCTGGAACAAGCGGCAATGGAATATGTAGAATTTGGAAAGGCCGTTGAGAAATTCGGATCTCAATAAAAAGAAAAGATTGTTACTTAGACTGAAAGGAGAAGTCTCCTGATACGAAATAGGCGCACAATTAAAAAAATGAACAATTTGCTATTAGCATATTATGGCGATGATTTCACAGGTTCTACCGATGCGTTGGAGTTTATATCAAATGCAGGTGGAAAAGCTATGCTATTTATTAAACCACCCGATGCAGATACTTTAAAAAAATATCCGGATATTAATGTGGTGGGTATTGCTGGCTTAACAAGAGCTTTGGCTACCGAAGAATTGGATATGGTTTTAAGAGATGCCTTCAAAAAAATGAAAGCTTACAATGCCCGGCATATTCATTATAAAGTATGTTCTACATTCGACTCTTCACCAACAACGGGTAGCATTGGCCGTGTAATCGATATTGGAAAATTAATCTTTGAGAATGATATAATTCCGGTGATTGGAGGTACACCATCTTTAGGCAGGTATTGCGTTTTTGGTAATTTGTTTGCACGGATGGGTATCGGAAGTAATGGTGCTATTTACCGCTTAGACAGGCATCCCTCCATGAGCAAACATCCTACCACGCCTGCGTATGAAAGCGATCTTCGATTGCATTTACAGGAACAGACAAATAAAAAATTTGGATTGATAGATGTAACGCAACTTCAAAAACCAATTGAGGAATGGTGTGCAGTAGTTGCTGATGAGGAAGTTGTATTAGTTGATGCATTGTATGAGGAACAGTTAGTTAAAATTGGTGAATGGTTAGATGATCATATTCGTAAAAATAAGGGTACGTTATTTACTGTTGGTTCATCTGCGGTAGAAATGGCTTTGGGCTTCCATTGGAATAATAAGGGATATACTCAGCCCAAAACCGATTGGCCTCAACCCAGTAAAGCCGAGCCGCTGTTAGTACTCTCAGGAAGTTATTCTCCGGTAACAGCTACTCAAATAAAATACGCCATCGCGAATGGTTTTGTAGAAGTGCCTTTGGAAATGGAAGCAAGTAAAAATGAAGAACACGAATATTTTTCTTTACAATGCGACATACAATCTGTATTCGATGCATTACATAATGGAAAAAGCGTTATTATTCATTCAAGAAATATTGATAATGGAGCAAAAGGGCTTGATGCATATGCCGTGGGGAGATTATTAGGGAGTATTGGTAAGGGAGTCTGCGAAAAAATTGCACTTAAAAGGATTGTTGTTGCCGGCGGCGATACCAGTAGCTATGCAGCCAGAGCAATGGACATTGAAGCAGTGGAAGTAATAGCGCTATCCGGTGTTGGTGCCCCACTGTGTAAAGTTCATTCGTCCAATCCTGCGATAAATGGTATTGAAGTTAATTTTAAAGGCGGGCAGGTAGGCTCAGAAGATTATTTCATCAAACTTAAAAATGGAAACTTTTAAATTGAGTGATGCGTAAAATAATCAATATCTCATAACTCATAACTCATCGTTCATAACTTATAACTAAATAAAAATGGCTCAAAAAACTTTAGCACTCATACACACATCAGCCACTTTGGTTCCTGTATTTGCACAACTCTGCAATCAATATATACCCGGGGTAAAAGTTTTTAATATAGTTGATGACAGCCTAATTAAAAATACGATTGCTGCCGGAAAGCTTACTGCAGATACATCGCGCCGTGTAGTGAATTATGCAGCATCAGCGCAGGACGGTGGTGCAGATTATATTATGTACACCTGTTCCTCAATTGGTCCGGCTGTTGAAACAGCAGCTACCTTATGCGATGTTCCCGTATTAAGGGTGGATCAGCCAATGGCCGATAAAGCAGTAGCGATGGGGGTTAAAATTGGCGTAATTGCAACGCTTGCTACTACTTTAGAACCTACCAGTGATCTGGTAAAGCGTAGAGCATTAGCTGCCGGAAAAGAAATTGTATTGGTCTCAAAAATTTGCGAAGGTGCTTTTGATGCTTTAATGAGTGGCGATGCGGCAACACATGATGCTAAGGTAAGCGAAGCTTTAAAACAATTGTCAAATGAGGTGGATGTGATTTTGCTGGCACAGGCTTCTATGGGCAGAGTGGTAGATAGTTTAACAGAGGAAGATAAAAAAGTTCCAATATTGGCCAGTCCGCCTGTTGCCATGGAATACCTCGCTGCTATTTTTAATTAATGCAAAAACAATTCACCCGTATGCAAAAACTAAGCAAGCTGTGTTTAATACTCTTTACAGTTGCGGCAATAGTACTATTAGGCGGTATTATTGCGGATAATGAAAATGTATGGAAAGTAGCAGCCATGCTGGCTGCTGTTATGTTGCCGTTAGGTTTGGGTGCTGTAACATCTTTAAAAGGCTATCGTTATACTGCCTGGATTATAGCTGCAGTTGTTGCCGGAATGCTTTATCCATCGGCCTTTACACAATGGGGTAGTGTAAATTTGCGCGATAAAACACTTATACTGATTATTGTACAATTGGTGATGTTTGGCATGGGCACACACATGAGTTTAAAAGATTTTTCGGGATTAGCTTCTACCGGGAAAGGTGTATTGGTAGCATTGTTATGTCATTTTTCTATTATGCCGTTAACCGGTTTTGCGCTGACTAAAATTTTTAATTTTGAACCGGAAATAGCCGCAGGTATTATATTAATTGGTAGTTGTAGCAGCGGGTTAGCTTCTAATGTAATGGTTTATTTGGCAAGGGCTAATCTGGTGCTATCAGTAATTGTAACGGCAATGGCAACACTTTGTGCACCTTTTCTCACACCCTTGCTCATGAAGATTTTTGCAGGCACTCTTATTGAAGTGAACTTTGTAGATATGATGATAGAGATTATAAAAATTGTAATTGTACCCATCGGCGCAGCATTATTACACGATTATTTAAAAAGGGCTTCTTCATCCCAAACCCGAAAAATATATATAACCGCAATTTTATGTGCCGTTTGGTCTTTGGGATTATTATTGGGGTTGTATAACTATATGAAAAATACCGGACTCTCTTTACAAGCACTGCAAAGTATAGAGCTCTCCGGTTTTCTTTGCGGAGCAGTAGTGGCCGGTGTGCTGTATCACTTGTTGTATAAAAAAGTACCAAAGGTTGATAGTTGGATGCCTTATTTCTCCATGTTTGGAATCATTTATTTTACTACTGTAACTACTGCTGCCGGAAGGGATAATTTAATGCAGGTTGGTTTTTTATTATTCCTTGCATCCGTTATTCATAACACGGCCGGTTATTTTTTTGGCTACTGGTTTAGCCGTTTGTTGGGGTTAGATGTTAATTCAAGCAGAACAGTAGCCTTTGAAGTAGGCTTGCAAAACGGTGGTATGGCAAGTGGCTTGGCAGGAACAATGGGTAAGTTAGGAACAGTAGGTTTGGCTGCTGCGGTATTCAGCCCCTGGATGAATATTAGCGGTAGTATTCTGGCAAACTATTGGCGTAAACGACCTGTGAAGGAAGATGATAAAACATTGAAAAATGAAGATTAAAAACTTTGAAATATTTACGGCAAAAGCACCGCTAACAAAGCCCATTGCCGATGCCACACATACACTTACAGAAATATCGTTTATTGTTGTAAGAATATATACTAAAAGCGGTGTTTCTGGGGAGGCTTATTTACTGAGTTTTCAATACAGCCCGCAGGCTATCATTGGTGCGTTAAAAGATCAGGGCAATTATTTAATTGGTGAAGAAGTTTATAACACCGTAAAGATATTTGAAAACCTGAATCATGCGAATGAGTACTTCGGCAACGAGGGGATTAACCGTTGGGCGCAAGCCGCATATAATATGGCCATGTGGGACGCTTGGTGTAAATATTTGCAACAACCGATTTGGAAAGTTTTAGGTGCTTCTGCCAAAAAAATTCCGGCTTATGGTAGTGGTGGTTGGATTAGTTATAGCAAGCAGGAATTGTTGGATGAGGTTATTGGTTACGCAAAGCGGGGTTTTAAAGCGGTTAAAATTAAAGTAGGAAAACCCGACTGGCGCGAGGATTTAGAGCGGTTGCATTATGTACGTGAAGCCGTGGGCAACAATGTAAACATTATGATGGATGCCAATCAGGGTATGTCAGTGCCGGATGCTTTAGCGTTGGCGAGGGCTGCACGGGACATCGGTATTCAATGGTTTGAAGAACCCATCAATCACACCGATTTTGAAGGCTATCGCTTGTTGCGCAATCAGGCTGGCATTTCGCTGGCAATGGGCGAGCGGGAATATAATTCGATTGCACTTCGCGAGTTGGCCACACGCAATGCGTTGGATATTTGGCAGCCCGATATTTTACGCTTGGGCGGTGTGGAAGCTTGGCGTAACAGTGCAGCTCTGGCCGGTGCTTTTAATATTCCGGTGTTGCCGCATTATTACAAGGATTATGATGTACCCTTGTTGGCAACCATTCCAAACGGTGCAGGAGTAGAGTCTTTCGATTGGATTGATAATTTAATTGACAATCCTGTTCAGTTTAAAGACGGGTTTGCCTTGCCAAACAATCAACCCGGTTGGGGCTTTAGTTTTAAAGATGAATTTTTGACGATTATTTAGTTATGTATATTTTATTTTTTTTATCGACTCTGGTGCTACTATCAGCTTTCTTGCGCCTGTCCGCCGTGGCGGGTCGCACACTTCAACTTTCTGTAATGCTATTGAGCAATAAAAGCGCACTTACTATTATTGCCTTTTTTTTAATAGCTCACCTTAAAGCACAGTTAGTTGATAAAACACCTGCTGCGGTTCCGGTTGTGCCATCAATCTATCATACCGAACCTTACGAAGATCCAAGTGTTACCGGTATCAATCGTAATGAAAGCCGCGCCACGGCTTATTCCTACGCCACCGTTGCTGATGCTTTAGAAAATAATCGTGAAAAAAGCAATCGCTATATGTCCTTAAACGGCAATTGGGATTTTTCTTTTGCGTTAAAACCCGGCGATGAGCCCAAAGATTTTTACAAAAGAAAAGTATCCGGTTGGAAAAAAATCTCCGTCCCATCAAGTTGGGAAATGCAAGGTTATGATAAACCTATTTATAAAAGTGCTGTGTATCCCTTCCGCCCGGTAAATCCTCCGTTTGTACCGAAAGATTATAACGGAATAGGTTGTTATCAACGCTCGTTTACAATTCCTGCTAATTGGAGTAAAATGAATATCACCTTACATTTTGGTGGTGTAAGTTCTGCGTATAAGGTTTGGATTAATGGAAAGTTTTTGGGTTATGCAGAGGATAGTTTTTTGCCTTCTGAGTTTAATATTACTCCGTATTTAAATGCTGGAGAAAATATTATTTCCGTATGGGTAATCCGTTGGAGCGATGGCAGTTTTTTGGAAGATCAGGATCAGTGGCGTATGAGCGGCATACACAGAGAAGTGTATTTAATGGCAGAGCCAAAGCTTCGTATTGCGGATTTTTTTTATCAAACAAAATTAGATAAGGATTATAAAGATGCTGTTTTAAGTATTCGCCCCCGCTTAGAAAATCTTTCGGGAAAAGCAATGCCGGGCTATACACTTAAAGCGCAATTATACGGAGCTGATGAGAAACCAGTTTTGAGTCAACCATTACAAATAACGGCAGATGCGATTATCAACGAAATTCATCCCCGTTTAGATAGAGTTAAATTTGGTTTGTTAGAAACACAAATTTCAAATCCTCAAAAATGGAGTACAGAAGATCCTAATCTTTATACATTAGTATTAAGTTTAGAAGACAGCACCGGAAAAATTGCTGAAGTAAAATCCTGCAAGCTGGGTTTCCGTTCTATTGAATTTAGAAAAAGCGACAGCAAATTATTAATTAACGGCAAAGAAACTTATTTGTATGGTGTCAATCGTCCGGATCATCACCCCACAAAAGGGAAAGCGTTATCCCGCGAAGATATTTTACAAGATGTAAAAACCATCAGGCAATATAATTTTAATTGTATTCGTCTAAGCCATTATCCCAGCGATCCCTATTTATTGGATTTGTGTGACCGGTTTGGTATTATGGTTATTGACGAAGCTAATTTGGAAACGCATGGATTGGGAGGTAAATTAGATCATGATCCGTCATGGACTGCAGCTTATTTGGAACGCATTACACGTATGGCTTTGCGCGATAAAAACCATCCGTCTATAATTATGTGGAGCTTGGGTAACGAAGCGGGTAGCGGTCCCAATCATGCTGCTATGGCAGGCTGGATTAAAGATTTTGATATCACGCGTCCTCTGCATTATGAGCCGGCAATGGGAAGCCCTGATTTGGAAGGATATATTAATCCAAGCGATCCCCGATATTTAAAAGCCAACGACCATTCGCATCGTATTCAAAATCCCAAAGACCAGGCTTATGTAGATGTTATCAGCCGGATGTACCCCGCTTTATACACGGCTCCTCTTTTGGTCAATCAGCAAAATGGCGATCATCGTCCAATTTTCTTTTGCGAGTATGCACATGCAATGGGGAATAGTGCAGGTAACTTAAAAGACCTTTGGGATCAATGGCGCAGCCTCCCAAGGGTTATTGGCGGTTGTATCTGGGAGTTTAAAGATCAGGGTTTGTTGAAAAAGGATGAACATGGCACGTACTACGCCTATGGTGGCGACTATAGCGAAAAATATTTTGATAATTTCACCATCAAAGGTATTGTGAATGCTGATGGCTCCATAAAAGGCGTGATGAATGATTGTAAAAGAATTTTTCAGCCTATTGAATGTACTTGGGCAGATGCGGATAAAAGATTAGTGAAAATGGTAAATCGCAGTCTTGTAAATAATGCAAATATTTATGAGCAGCAATTAGAGCTGTTATCAAATGACAATAACGGTAAAGGTATCAGCAAAACAATGCTGTTGAATATTGCTCCCGGCGATTCAGCAATAGTTGATTTGAACGATTATTTTAATAACATTCCAGCAAGCGGTTTTCTTGTAAATATTGCTTTTAGTTTAAAAGAAGCGAAACTTTGGGCAGCCAAAGGTTTTATAATCGCTTCCAATCAGGTGGTGTCAAAGCCTGTTGCCGCAAAAGAATATGCGTTTAAACCCGGTAATGTAGTAGATGCGGGCAATGCTTTTGTGTTTACAGAAAAAGATATTAAAATCAGTTTTAGTAAAAGCAACGGTGCATTAAGTTCCTATATCGTCAATGGGGTCGAAAATATTAAAGCCCCGTTACTGCCTAATTTTACAAGGCCATTAACCGATAATGACAAACGGGGTTGGAAGCCGCATCGGATTATGAAACAATGGTATGATAACAAGCCAATATTTGTGAATACGCAATTAAAGAATAATAAAATTGTAAGTACTTACAAAATGTTGGCGGATAGTGTTGAGGTAAAAATTTCTTATACCGTATTTGATGATGGTAATATTAAAGTGGATTACACATTACATGCAGATAAGCACTTACCTAATATTCCCAAAATTGGTATGCAGATGGGTATTAATAAAGCCTATTCCGAAGTGAGTTGGATTGGCCGTGGGCCGATGGAAAACTATATCGATAAAAACTATGGAGCAGATATTGGTTACTATACAATGAACATTCATCAGTTTATGGAAAACTACGTTGTGCCGCAGGAAAACGGTAACAGAACAGATGTGGCCTTTATGAATTTTATTGATAAAAAAACAAATGCCTGCTTTGCTTTTAGGGCAGATAGCCTTTTAAGTATGAGTGCCTGGCCTTATACCCAACAAAATATTGAGGAAGCTAAACATACTTATGACTTAAAAGATGCAGGTTATATTACAGTTAATATCGATTTGGTACAAATGGGTGTGGGTGGTAATGATAGTTGGAGCCCGGTGGCAGCACCCTTGGATAAGTATCAGATAAAGGCAGGGGATTATCATTACAGGTTTTATATTTCACCATGTGTTGTAGTTGGAAGTGGTGCTCAGAAAAAGAGTGAGATAACCGGGGGGGTGAGAAAACGGAGTAGCCAATGATGAATTTTTCCTAATGTTACCCTGAGGCACAAATAATAGGGAAATCAAGCCTGCCTGCGGTAGGCAGGTTCTTTGAAATGACATTTTAATTTTTAATCGTCATTCCTCTTCCGAATGCTTTCGGAAGAGGAATCTCCCTAAAAATGAGAAATGACGTTTTATATTTTAGAGTGTTCATTATCAAATAATTAAACTACTTGTTATTAACAGCTTGCCGAAGGGTGTTGAATAATGTCATGATGAGCCTGTCGAACCATGATTTTCAAGAGTCAACACCTTTGCATGCAGTCAATTGCCTACGGCCAAAAAATAAAATTATGATGAACCGATTAATAAAATATTTTTTTGTGATGATTGTTTGCTTAAGCATTGTTACAAATGCTTTTTCGCAAACGAAATGGGGTAGCCTCGAAGATACATTTCAAAATCCCCCCGAATCCGCAAAGCCTTGGGTGCTGTGGTATTGGATGCATGCCGCTGTTTCTAAAGAAGGCATTACGGCTGATTTGGAAGCTATGCAAAAAGTGGGTATTCGTGGGGCCTATTTGGTTTGCATTTATGATACGGTTGCCAGAATTCCTTATGATAAACCTGCAAGGCAACTAACGCCGCAGTGGTGGGCAATGGTTAATCATGCCATGCAAGAATGTAAGAGACTTGGATTACAATTAGCTTTTCATGTCAGCGATGGATTTGCTTTAGCGGGCGGCCCTTGGATTACGCCTGAGCTATCTATGCAAAAATTAGTGTGGACAAAAACTTATATAAAGAGCAGTAGCGCAGAAGCTATAATATTGGAGCAGCCAAAAGCTAATGAAGGGTTTTATAAAGATGTGGCTGTGTATGCCTATCCAGCCAACGCTTCCAATGCTTTTGATGAAATGGTAATGATACCCTCGGTAACCACCAGTACGGGTGAAAGAGCCGCTTATCTTTGTTTCCCGGGAGATGATACCACAACTTTTCGCAGCGATACTACGGCATGGATACAATATAAATATCCCCGGACTTTTACGCTTCGCTCTTTAAAAACCCACACGGGTGGTAATAATTATCAATCGCAGCGTTTATTGGTGCAGTCGAGCAACGATGGTATCAATTTCACCAATGTGCTTCAACTGCAACCGCCGCGTCATGGCTGGCAGGATACGGATGAAGATTACACTTTTTCAATTCCTGAAACCAAAGCAAAATATTTCAGGTTTATTTATGATAAGGAGGGAACAGAGCCGGGTTCAGAAGATTTGGACGCAGCCAAATGGAAGCCTTCTTTAAAAATTAAAGGCATTTACTTAAGCGATGAACCTGTTATCAATCAAATTGAAACAAAGAATGGTAGTATGTGGCGGGTAGCGGCAAATACTACCAGCCAAATGGTGCCCGATGATAAAGCGGTAAGGTTTAATGATATTATCAATCTTACGGATAAGATGGATAATAACGGAAACCTAAACTGGATGCCGCCCCCCGGCAATTGGGTTGTAGTGCGCATTGGGCATACATCTACCGGGCATACCAATGCAACAGGCGGTGCAGCCAAAGGTTTGGAGTGCGATAAGTTTAATCCGCAAGCTATTAAATTACAATTTGATAATTGGTTTGCCAAAGCCTTTGAAAAAACGGATCCGGGTTTGGCTAAAGAAGTGTTGAAAATATTTTATATAGATAGTTGGGAAGCCGGTAGTCAAAATTGGAGCAGCACTTTTGCCTATGAGTTTAAAAAAAGACGAGGCTATGATTTGGTACCTTATTTGTTGGTAATGACGGGTGTTCCGATTGATAATGCGGTTACATCTGAAAAAATATTGCATGATGTACGAGAGACCATTGCAGAGTTGGTGAACGATGTGTTTTACGTAACGTTGAGAAAGTTGGCAGATGAAAAAGGGCTGAAGTTTACAGCCGAAAGTGTGTCGCCTACAATGGTAAGCGACGGCTTGCTGCATTATAAAACGGTTGATTTCCCTACCGGAGAATTTTGGCTGAAAAGTCCTACACATGATAAACCTAACGATATGATGGATGCTATAAGTGCTGCGCATATTTATAGTAAAAATATTGTACAGGCAGAGGCGTTTACTAATTTAAGGATGGCCTGGGATGAGCATCCGGGTAATTTAAAAGCAGTAGGCGATAGAAATTTTGCATTGGGTATTAACCGGTTTGTTTTGCATGTATTTACGCATAACCCCTGGATGAATCGAAAACCCGGAATGACACTTGGTACAGTAGGTCTGTTTTTTCAAAGAAACCAAACATGGTTTGCACAAAGTAAAGTGTGGATTGATTACCTTACAAGAGTTTCTGCCATGTTACAACAGGGAAAACCGGTTGCCGATATTGCTGTATTTATTGGGGAAGAAGTACCAAGGCGATCAATTTTGCCAGACAGATTAGTTAATACATTGCCCGGCGTTTTTGGAGAGAAGAGGGTGGCTGAGGAAAAACTTCGGTTAGAAAATATAGGCCAGCCGCAACGAACTATCCCTGCCGGTGTTACGCATTCCGCAAATATGGCCGACCCCGAAAACTGGACTGATGCACTGCGGGGTTATAAGTATGATTGCTTTAATCCCAATGTATTATTGAAAGCAAAATTTGTAAATGGAAAAGTGCAATTTCCTTCCGGTGCAGCATATCGAATATTGGTATTTCCTGGTCGGTTATTAATGAAGCCCAATAGCAGTTTAATGTCTGTGCCAATTGCAAAAAAAATTTTAGAATTGAAAAAGGCAGGTGCTAAAATAATTATTGATAAAAAAAGGGTGGCACCAATTGGTCTGAAAGATAATAGTGCTAACTTGCAAAAAATCTGGAACGCCATATTAGCACCATCAACAAAAAATAATATAATGGCTGTGCCTTATACAAAAGAAAGTTTTGAAAGCCTTGGTGTTGCGAGGGATGTGGAGATTTTTGAATCTGAAGCTGCAATTGCATGGGCACATCGTAAAACCGAAAAATCTGATATTTACTTTGTAGCCAATCAGGAAAATAAAACGCAGGAAGTTTCTTTATCCTTTAGCGTAAAGGGGTATATTCCTGAAATTTGGAATCCGGTAACCGGAGAAATGACAGTTGCTAAAAATTGGAAAATAAAAGGTAGCAGAACAGAATTGCGGTTGTTTTTGTTTGCTAACGAATCTGTTTTTATAGTATTTGAGAAGCCTGCTAAAAAAGAATTTAATAATAATAATATGCCTATGCCAATTACAGCTTCTTTAATAATTAATAATTGGCAGGTACAATTTGATACCGCTTTTGGCGGACCACAAGCTGTACAGGATTTTAGCGAATTAATCTCATGGAATGAGCATAGTGATTCAGCTATTAAATATTATTCGGGAACAGCAGTTTACAACAGTAGTTTTGAAATGAGTAGGAAATCCAATATGGAACCGGTTTATCTGGAAGCAGATAGTGTATTTAATATAGCAACAGTTTTTGTAAATGGTATTGATTGTGGAACAATCTGGACCCGGCCATATAGGTTAGATATTTCTAAAGCTGTGAAAAAAGGCACTAATACAATTGAAATAAAAGTTGCCAATACGTGGTTAAACCGTTTAATAGGAGATCAGCAGGTTCCGGAAAATAAACGAAGTACCTGGACAACTGCGCCGCCATACCTACTTGAGGGAAAGAGTTTGTTACCGGCAGGGTTAAAAGGGATTGTAAGGTTGGTATATTAGTTGCAATAGAAATGTTATTATTACGGGAGGTTATAGCCTTTTAAGCATTTAATGAGTGGTTTGTGTTTAAAGAGCTTATATGGCTTCAAATACACCGTGTGAAATTTTTTTTTAATCTTTACGTTTCTTGTTTTTATTTATATAACTTTATAATAATAAAAACAAGCCCAACCATGAAGCTCCTCAAACTTATAAGTATGCTGGCTGCATTTCTTACATTATGCACTATTGGTTATTCTCAGGATACCACAGTTTACAATAACCCGGAAAAGAAAGACGTAAGCAAAAAAGAGAAAAGGATAAGCCTCCTTTTAGAGAAGGATTCATTTTATATGAGTCAGCCATATCAGTATATTTTGCCCATATTGGGTGCTCAGGCTCATAAGAAAGGATATCGGTTTTTATTGCCGTTTGGCGTAATGATCAATGCAGTTTCTGCCCAACAAAGATTAGCAATTGATGACGTTAATATTGGATTTGGCAATAAAAATAGCGAAGCCGAACCTGTTATGTATAATTTAAATAATATTGTGGACTTTGAGCCGATAGAAGCTACAACCAGTACATATAATGTACGGGTAGATGTTTGGCCGCTGCCTTTTCTTGATATTTATGGTATGTACGGCAAAGTCCAAAAGGCTAATATCGCTATTAAAATGATAGAACCTTTTCCTTTAACGGTGGCTACAGATGTGGCAGGTTATTATTTGGGATATGGTGGCATGGTTAATGGTAAGGTAGGCCCTGTATTTTTATCTTTAGATGCCAACACCTCGGTTAATCATAATCCTCGATTGAATAAACCCGTAAGAATTAGTTTGGTTAGTGCCAGAACAGGTCCTATCTTTCAAGTTAACAGAAACCCCGATATGAAAATTTTATTTTGGACAGGGTTGATGTACACAAATTACGGAGCTTCAACAAAGGGAAGTATTAATACTATAGACCTGGCACCCAATGCTCCTCAAAAAATCGATGATATGCAATCTGATATGGATATTTGGTATAATAATTTGGGCACATTGGATAAAATAAAATATACGCCAATTTATAATGCGTTAACCAATGGGCTCGGTTTTTTAAATACAGGTATTAACGATACTTATATCAAATATAGCATGAATAAAAAAGTAGAGCGACCTTGGAATATGCTGATAGGCGTACAGTGGCAAATAGATAAGCATTGGCAAGTACGTTCCGAAGGTCAGGTACTTGGTGATAGAAAAGCTTTGTTGTTTTCTTTTAATTATAGATTTGGAATAAAGGGGCATAACTGGTTTTCAAATCTTTAATTCTTAAGAGTTCTGTAGTATTTGCAGATACTGATAATTGCTTCATCGGGTAAGTGAAGATACTACTGTTACAGGATAATAAGCAATAAAGCAGAACGACACTTTATTGAGGTAAAGTCTTTTTGGGGGCAAAGCGAAAATGCAGTAAAAACTCAGGTATGGATTGCAGTATCGGTTTATGTTTTAGTAGCCATGGCTAAGAAGCGGTTTATACTTTATAAAATCTTTACGAAATTTTACAAATTGTAAGCATCTCTATTTTTGAAAAAATGCCCATAAATCAACTGTTTCAGTAAACTCAATTACAATATTTCAAAGAAGAGAATATTAATTAATTGAAAATGTTCGACTTATAGCACAACGCTAATGTATTTGTATAAAAAAATAAATACAATTGCAAATCGTATTGTTTAGGTTTGTATCTTTATTCCACCGTGAAAAAATATTTAACCTTATTATCAACTATTGTAGCTACATTATTTTGTATTATTACCTCAGCTCAAATAACCGTCTTTTCCGAAAATATGGGTACAGGGGCTTCTTCTCCAGTTGCTGTAAGTAGCTATACGGGGTTTCAGAACTATGGGGCGGTTGGTTACACGGGTAATGCTGATGTTCGAAATTCAGGGCCATCAACAGGCTCCGGAGAGAATAACGTATTTTTTACTAATAGTGGTGCGGCAAATTTTTTAATTACTAATATTCCTGTAACAGGTGCAACAGCTTTACAGCTTGAAATTTTAGTATATAAAAGTAGAGTTGCAGAAGATGGGAGTAGTTTTACTATTGAATATACTTTTGATAATGGTACCTATGCCACTGTTAGCATGCCCGTACTACCTACTGGTACCGGTACAACCGGTTGGTATGTTAGAACGGTTTCCCTATCAGGTACTGGAAGTCTTTTGAACATTAGATTTACTAATACTTCAACTGTGAACTCTAACTATTTTAGAATAGATGATATTAGGATCCTTTCCAATACACCACTTCCTGTAACCTTTGAAAAAGTAGAGGCTTTTATAAGGGACGAAAATTTAATTGTCAACTGGTCGATAGAGCGTGAAAAAAATAACGACCATTTTGATATAGAAGTTTTAAACATTAATGGCGAAACTGTAAAGCTGGGTTCGGTTAGTACAAAAGCAAATAACGGAAATGCAGACGGGGTAATAAATTATACCTTTTCTACACCACTAAAGTCTGCTGCAGCAATGCTTGGTATTTCTTTAGCCGTTTTATGCATCATGGGTTTAGCTCCACTGCGGAAAAGAAACCCGATTTCCTGTATTTTATTGTTATCTGTTGTAAGTTGTTTTGTTGTAATCTCTTGTAGTAAACAGAGTGCATCCGAAATAATAGATACTGCTAACAAGAGGACTTTTATTAGAGTAGTGCAGGTAGATAAAGATGGTACTAAACAAAACTCAAAATTTGTTGAAGCACTGCGTATGCAATAATAGTTGATTGAGTTTTCGGGCAATACCCTTTCTATAAGATGCTGTTATCAGGATATTTTCTCCTTAAAAAAATCGATGGTTCTTTTCCAGGCCAAATTGGCCGCTTCTTTGTTATAACGGGGTGTAGTGTTATTATGAAAGCCGTGGTTAACACCTTCGTACATAAACATTTTATAATCTTTTTTATTTACTTGCAGTGCTTTTTCATAAGCAGGCCATCCCTCATTTACCCTTTTGTCTAAAGAGGCATACTGGATTAGCAGCGGAGCTTGTATTTTAGGTACATCCTCAGCTGGTGGTTGTCCGCCGTAAAAGGGAACCGATGCTTGTAGGTTTGGAATACGAACGGCCATCATATTGGCAATCCAACCGCCAAAGCAAAAGCCAACAACGCCCGTTTTACCCTTACTATTCTTATCATTTTTTAGATATTCATTCGCTGCAATAAAATCTTCTAACATCTCATTACGATCTCGTTTGGCTTGTAAAGCACGGCCTTCATCATCATTACCCGGATAGCCGCCAAGTGGCGTTAAAGCATCAGGGGCTAAAGCAATAAATCCGGCAAGAGCAACGCTGCGTGTAACATCTTCAATATAAGGGTTCAATCCACGGTTTTCATGCACAACAATAACACCACCGGCTTTTCTTTTTAAACCTGTGGGGGTGCATAATAGTGCTTTAATAGTACCGCCACCTTTAGGAGATGTATATGCTATATATTTCGACTCAATTCTGGGGTCATCGGTTTTTATTTTCGCGCTACTTTTATAATCAGGCATTAAAAAACTTAATAATGATGTTACGGTAATTCCACCAACTGCATATATGGAGAGTTTACGAACAAAATCACGCCGGCCAATACGGTTGTGCGCATAATCATCGTACAAATCAAAAACCTCTTGCTTAATATCTTCTTTTTTTAGTTCTTTCATAGTATAAATAAGATTGAAGTCAGTTAAAAATAAGAAATATTTGTGTGTTACAAAAGTGCAGATAGCGTATAATTGTTCTATCCCTCAAAAACGATATTGCATAAAGTTTCTAAAGTATTTTAAGTGATTAAAAATTAACAAATTTGGGAAATATTTAGTTCGGTAATTAGCGAACTAACCTTACCTTTGTGGCTTCATGAGGGCTATAATCAACAAAGAACTTTTTAAAGACCTTGTTCGGTTTTATCAATCTTATATGAATATGACCTTGTTGGAAAGCAAAGTATATGCATGTTTATTATTGGATTATGAGCGTGAGGGTTTGAGTTTTGAAGAGTTGTTAAATCTGTTCATGTGCAGCAAAAGTTCTTTATCTTCAATATTAAATAGCCTGATAGACGCTAAAAAAATTGAATTTTATTATAAAACGGAATGTCGAAAACGTTTTTTCAGACTTAATGATTTGTATTTAGAAATAAGATTGAGGCAATTGTTAAAAATGCTTCAAGAGGAGATATGGTTGGCCGAAGCCCTGATGGCTGATCAAAAAACAAAAAAAATAAAAAACAAAAGAACCGTGAAAGATGTTGAATTATATGCAAAGCACCTGTATAAAAGTATTGAAAACATGTCTTTATTAGTAGGTTCTATTTCAAAAACAGAAGAGTAAATAGTATATGCAACCGGTAAACAAAGTAATCTATTTTTTGGCGGGAATTTTATTGCTTATTTCTTGTGGTAATGAGCAGCAGCCACCCAATACAACCAAGCAGGTACCATCGGTATTAGTGGAGCGAAGAAATGTGGTGGGCCATCAGTATTTTCCTACTACAATTGAGGGAAAAAATAACAATGCAGTGCGGGCAAAAATTAGTGGCTACATTAAGGATATGTATGTTGACGAAGGCCAGCATGTGCATCAGGGACAAGCTCTATTTAGGTTGGAAACTAATACGCTTGCAGAAAACGCCAGTGCTGCAAGGTCTGGCATAGCGGCCGCAAAAGCCAGTGTTGATGCAGCCCAGGCCGGGGTAGAAGCTGCTGATATAGAAGTAAAGAAATTGATACCCTTAGTTGAAAAACAAATTATTTCGGCCGTTCAGTTGGAAACAGCTAAGGCAAATTTATTAAGAGCTAAAGGACAACTAAGTCAGGCAAAAGCAGCCTGGTTACAGGCACAGGCAAATTATAAAAGTGCCGAAGCTAATGTTGACTATGCTGTAATTCGTGCTCCTGTGAACGGGGTTGTAGGTAAAATTAACTGGAGAAAAGGGGCTTTGGTTGGTCCCACAGACGCTACGCCTATAACAACTGTTTCAGATATTAAAGAACTCTATGCTTATTTTTCAATGAATGAAGCCGAGTATCTCGATTTTTTGAAGGATATCCCGGGTACCGGTATTCAGGCTAAATTAAACCAACTCCCCTTAGTAGAACTTGAAATGGCCAACGGGAGTATCTATCCCCAAAAAGGGGAAATAAAAACGGTTACCGGCCAGGTAGATCCCACTACCGGCACTGTTCAATTTCGGGCATCCTTTCCTAACTCTGAAGGATTATTGACAAATGGGAATACCGGTAGAATCATTATCCCGAAATATTACAATAATGTATTAGTTGTTCCCGAAACCGGCTTGTTTGAGCAGCAGGGCAATGTGTTCTTATATAAAGTAGTTAAAGATACTGCCCGATCAGTAATGGTTAAAATTGCCGTTAGAGAAAATAATTTAGGGGTTATTGCAGATGGTGTAAATGAAGGGGACACAGTACTGGCAACAGGAGTAAGCATTATAAGACCCGGAAGCCATGTAAAACCTATGGTAACAGCAATTGATAGTGTGACTAATAATATTAAGCCCGTATTCTAATGATAAAAAAATTTATTGAAAGGCCGGTACTTTCTTCAGTAGTATCCATCCTTATTGTTATTCTGGGTGTTTTAGGGGTAATTAGTCTGCCTATTACACAGTATCCGGATATTGCGCCCCCCACTGTTCGTATATCAACCAATTATCCTGGAGCTAATGCCATGACAGTATTGCGCAGTGTCATCATTCCGATAGAAGAACAGGTAAATGGTGTTGAAGGAATGGATTACATCACATCCTCGGCTACTAATGATGGTACAGCTACTATTGAGGTGTTTTTTAAACAGGGAATTAATCCGGATATTGCTGCTGTGAACGTGCAAAACCGTGTGGCCAGAGCAACTCCATTATTACCTACGGAGGTTACCCGGTCAGGAGTAGTTACTCAAAAGCAACAGTCAAGTGCATTAATGTTTCTGTCCTTTTACTCAACCAATCCTAATTATTCGGATGTTTTTCTTCAAAACTATATCAATATAAACGTAGTTCCGGCCATTAAAAGAATTAACGGGGTGGGTGATGCTAATTCCTTTGGAGGAAAAACCTATTCTATGCGGATATGGTTACAGCCGGAGAAGCTGGCCAATTACGGATTAGAACCATCCGACGTGGTAAATGCTATTAATGCACAAAGCCGGGAAGCTGCTGCCGGACAAATAGGTAGCAACTCCGGAAGTAGTTTTGAATATATTATCCGATATAAAGGTAAATACACCAGTGAAGATGAGTATGGCAATATTGTAATACGTTCCTTAAACAATGGCCAATTATTGCGATTGAAGGATGTGGCAGCAGTAAAATTAGATGCTTTATCCTATTCCGGTGTGGGTGAAAATATGGGTTATCCGGCTATGAGTATGGGTATTTTTCAAACACCGGGATCAAACGCCAGAGATATTAATAACGAGATAAAAAAGTTTTTAAAAGATTTAGAAAAAGATTTGCCCGAAGGCATACAGTACACCATTAATTTAGATACCAATGAGTTTTTAGATGCTTCTATTACAAAAGTGGTTGAAACATTAATTGAAGCCTTCCTGCTGGTATTTTTGGTAGTATATATTTTCTTACAGGATTTCAGGTCAACATTAATACCTGCTATTGCAGTGCCGGTTTCAATTGTAGGGGCATTTTTCTTTTTGAGTTTATTTGGTTTTTCCTTAAACCTGTTAACCCTGTTTGCATTGGTATTGGCCATTGGTATTGTAGTAGATGATGCTATTGTGGTGGTTGAGGCTGTTCATGCAAAGTTAGAAGAAGGGGGAGATAAGGATAGTCATAAAGCTACCGTAAAAGCCATGAACGAAATATCCGGGGCTATCATATCTATTACATTGGTGATGGCGGCCGTTTTTATACCGGTAACTTTTATTACAGGGCCAACAGGTGTATTTTATAAACAATTTGGTATTACATTAATAGTTGCTATAGTTATTTCTGCTATTAATGCGCTTAGCTTAAGTCCTATGTTATGTGCCTTGCTTTTGAGGGTACACAAACCGGAAAAAGAATACAGTAAAAAGAACTGGCTTCAAAAATTCTTTTACAAATTTAATCTGGCATTTAAAGCCGGTACAGAAAAATATGGTGGTATTTTTACTGTATTAGTTCGTAAAAAGTGGATTGTATTGAGTTTGTTTGCAGTTACGGCTACCGCTATTTATTATATTAATAAGTCGATGCCTACAGGTTTTGTTCCCAATGAAGACAGAGGAATTATTTTTGCAAATATAGAATTACCGCCCGGTGCTTCTATGGAAAGAACCTATGCCGTATTAAAGGAGTTAGAAAAAAAATCTAAAGGAGTAAAAGGTGTAAAAGCAATGACAATTTCGACGGGGAGAAGTTTCTTATCAGGTATCGGCAGTAACAATGGCTTGGCATTTATACGGTTAAAACCTTTTGAAGAAAGAAGTAAGGACGAGGCTCAAAGTGTAGAAAATATAACCAGGCAAATGTTTGGCATTGCCAGTACAATAGCCGATGCCAGAATAATATTTTTCAGCCCGCCCAGCGTTCCTGGTTTTGGTAGTAATGCCGGTTTCGAATTTGTGATGTTAGACAAAGCCGGTAACGAGATTGATGATATTGATCAAACGGCGCAGTCTTTTATGGGAGCGTTAATGAAGCGTCCGGAAATACAATTTGCACAAACTTCTTTCAGTACTAAATTCCCTCAATACGAAATGGTAATTGATGTACCCCGGGCAGAAGGTGCAGGTGCTTCTATTGCCAACATACTGGCTGTAATGCAGGGCTATATTGGCGGTGTTTATGCAGCAGATTTTTCTAAATATGGTAAACAATATCGGGTTATGGTTCAGGCTTTGCCGGAGTCGAGAAAAGACCCCGAAAGTTTGCACGGGCTGTATGTAAAAACCAAGAGCGGTAATATGGCTCCCGTTTCTCAATTTGTAACATTAAAGCGCGTATTCGGACCACAATCCGTTAACCGGTATAACCTGTTTACTTCCGTTAAAATTACGGGTGCTAATGCCGAAGGATATAGTACCGGAGATGCCATTAAAAGTGTGCAGGAAGTTGCGGGTAGTACATTGCCTTCAGATTATTCAATAGATTACACAGGGTTAACCAGAGAAGAGATAAGGTCCGGTTCACAAACCATCATTATTTTTCTATTATGCGTAATCTTTGTGTATTTTATTCTGGCCGCACAGTACGAAAGTTATATGCTGCCGCTGGCAGTAATTTTCTCCTTGCCATTTGGTGTAATGGGAGCTTATTTAGGCCAGTGGATAGCGGGCCTCGAAAATAATATTTATTTCCAAATTGCACTCATTATGCTGGTAGGGCTATTGGCTAAAAATGCTATCCTGATTGTGGAGTTTGCCGTGCAACGACGAAAGCATGGCGAAACAATAATGCTGGCCGCTATTAATGCGGCAAAAGCTAGACTACGCCCTATTTTAATGACCTCTTTTGCCTTCATCTTTGGTATGTTACCATTGGTATTTGCTACAGGTATTGGTGCTGCGGGAAATAGAAGTATAGGAACTGGAGCCGCTACCGGGCTTCTGATAGGAACTATATTGGGGCTGGTTGTTATTCCTGTGCTGTTTGTACTGTTTCAATGGTTGCAGGAAAAAATAAAACCCGTAAAAGTGAAACATAAATTAATACAATAAGATAATACATCGTTTTATAATGCATACAGTTTCTAAAATAGCAGCATTCTTATGGCTTGTTTTTCTTTTTCAGTCATGCGCCGTTAGTAAACAATATACAAGAGATGAAAACGGTATTGTTCAGCCGGATATGTTCCGTGCCGAATTTCAAACAGCCGATACAACTAATCTGGCAGCAATACGTTGGGAAGATTTTTTTTCTGATAACCTGTTAAAACAATATATTACAGAAGCACTGAATGAAAACCTCGATCTGCAAATGGCGATGGAAAGAATAAAAACCAGTGAAGCATATTATAATCAGGCAAAAGCTCAGTTCTTTCCTACGGTTACGGTGGCTCCGGAGGTTGCATATAATACGCAATCAGTCAATACGCAGTTTGGGCAAATTATTGGTGAAAGAAGACATTTAGTACAATATAGCATACCTTTTGCTTTAAGTTGGGAAGCTGATCTTTGGGGTAAAATAAGCAGTTCCAAACGAGCTGCTCATGCCACCCTGTTAAGTGCAGCCTCCAGTGTACAGGCCGCACAGTCCTTGTTGGTTTCTAATGTAGCACAATTGTATTATCAGTTATGAGTGTTAGATGAACAACAAAGTATTACAGAGGCTACAATTGTTACCAGAAAAAAATCACTGGAAACTTCTAAGGCGTTAAAAGAGTCGGGTACACTCACCGAAGTTGCGGTTAGGCAATGTGAGTCATTGGTATTAAATGCCGAAGGCTTGTTGGTAACCATCAACAATCAAATAAAAATATTGGAAAATACGTTTTCCTTATTATTAGGTAAAAACTCCGGGCATATCAATCGTTCCTCATT